>JAWXAY010000064.1:0-33035 GCA_034439715.1 Pseudomonadota bacterium | reverse complement strand
GTTTTGATTGGCAGAATCTGTGGCAACTCGAATTTCTAGGTATGGCAGCCCGTGAAAGGCTGTCGCTCGAGCCCCGCCGGCGCCTTCCCAGGCGACTATTAGGGCCTGAGTTTTTTCTTGAATTACCCGGGCCCTAGTAGAATCCACGATATCTTCGTCGCCACAAGCAATAGGACCAAAATGGACAGAGAAGTTAGGTTTAATAGTACTTTTTTTAGCAAAGAGCTCGATCATCTTTCCGCAGCCTAAAAATTCGGGCTGAGGTGAAGCTATAAATTTTTCTAGAAAATCGTGTTCAATTGTTTTAGTTCCGACGACTACATCAAGAGGTTTTACCGAATCCACCAACGCACCGCCTGAGCCAGCACAGATCACCCGAGATATTTTTTTGAAGGAATTAATAAGGTGCTGAGTTTGTAACGCGAATTGGGATTTGCCGTGACCACCAATTGAGCAAATCAGATTTAACTCAGAAAATTCAACAAATGGTAGGCGTCCAGTTTGGGATTCTTTAAAGTTGAATCCGAAACTGTGTATGCCATCTACAAGGGCTCTATATTCTTTTTTTAACGGTGAGATCATGAGGATCATATGAAATACTTAAATACCATGTCGTGCCAAGGCTATGTCAATCAGGGAATTGAGCTTGAAAACGCCCTTTAATTGAGAAATCATTGCTCATGGCTCCTTGGATAAAATGGTTTGAAGAAATCAGACTAGAGGATTTACCCCATGTGGGCGGAAAAACCGCTGCGCTCGGCGAAATGTACCGCGCCCTTACTCCAAAGGGTGTTCGCATCCCAAATGGTTTTGCTATAACATCGGAAGCCTATCGCCAATTTCTAAAGGACAATAAGCTCGACGCCGCTTTAAAAGAGATTCTCAGTGGGCTTGACGTAAACAATGTCGATGATTTAAGAAAGCGCGGGCGAGAATTACGAATGGCCGTTATAGGCGGTGGTTTTTCGCCAGAAATGCGTGAGGCAATTTGGAAGGCATATGAAAAAATGGGGCGTTGTGATGTCGCTGTGAGAAGTAGCGCTACGGCCGAAGATCTTCCTGATGCCAGTTTTGCTGGCCAACAAGAAACTTATCTTAACGTACACGATGACCGGGTATTATTAGAGAGCGTGCGAAAGTGTTTTGCCTCTTTATTTACCGATCGGGCAATTTCTTACCGCACTCATCGAAAAATAAATCACTTAGATGTTAGTCTTTCGGTCGCCGTTCAAAAAATGGTGCGCTCCGATCTCGCGGTTTCGGGCGTCATGTTCTCTATCGATACGGAATCGGGATTTCAAAATGCCGTACTCATTAATTCGTCTTATGGACTGGGTGAAAATATTGTTCAGGGCGCGGTCAACCCCGACGAAATATATGTATTCAAGCCGACTCTGAGAGAGGGGTTTAAACCCATATTAAAAAAAGAACTGGGTAGTAAAGAAATCAAACTAATCTATGATGTCGGTGGTGAGAAACTCGTTAAAAACGTGCCGGTGCCACCTGAAGATCGTAAACGTTTTGCAATTAGTGACGAAGACGCGCTTGAGCTCGCGCGTTGGGCTTGTATTGTCGAAGACTACTTTAGTGAGAAGCATGGTCGCTATGTTCCGATGGACATGGAGTGGGCGAAAGATGGAATCACTGGCCAGCTTATGCTTTTACAGGCGCGGCCCGAGACAATTCATTCGCGCCAAAGAGTTGACGTACTAAACACCTACGCTTTAGTCGAACAGGGTGACGTCATTATCAAAGGGCGCAGTGTGGGCGAAAAAATTGCGCAAGGTAGAGTCAGAGTTATTAACAATTCAGCGGACCTTCATCAACTGCAGGACGGCGAAGTTTTAGTGACTGACAAGACGGATCCCGATTGGGAACCCGGAATGAAAAGAACGTCGGCCATCATCACCAATCGTGGTGGTCGAACTTGTCATGCCGCAATTATTAGTCGCGAGCTAGGGATTCCCGCCGTAGTGGGATGTGGCGAGGCGACAGATGTTTTGAAAAACGGTCAGTATGTTACAATTTCGTGTGCGCAAGGCGAGGTCGGTTATGTATACGAGGGGAAATTAAAATTTAAATCTGAACAAACAGAACTCTTAAATCTGCCTAAAACAAAAACGAAACTTATGATGAATGTAGCGAATCCTGATGAATGTTTTAGATTGTCTCTGATTCCCAATGACGGCGTGGGACTGGCACGTATGGAATTTATTATTAATCAGTTTATTAAAGTTCATCCTTTGGCACTTCTTCACTTTGATAATTTACGTGATCCCCGCGTGAAAGGGCAAATTACTAAACTGACGGCCGGCTATGCCAATAAGGCACTTTATTTTGTTGAAAAGCTTTCTCAGGCTGTGGGCATGATTGCCGCGGCGTTTTACCCTAAAGATGTAATCGTTCGGATGAGCGATTTTAAGACAAACGAATACGCCAATCTTGTGGGTGGTCGAGACTTCGAACCTAAAGAAGAAAATCCAATGATCGGTTTTAGAGGTGCCTCTCGTTACTATCACGAAAAATACCGAGATGGCTTTGCCCTAGAATGTCAGGCCATGAGAAAAGTAATCCAAGAAATGGGCTTAAAGAATTTGAAGCTGATGATTCCTTTTTGTCGCACAGTAGAAGAAGGTAAGCGAGTTTTAGAGGAAATGAAAATGCATGGACTAGAACGTGGTAAAGACGGGCTAGAGATCTACGTGATGTGTGAACTGCCGAGTAATGTTATTTGTGCACAAGAATTTGCCGAGATTTTTGATGGCTTCTCAATAGGCTCTAATGATTTGACTCAGTTGGCTCTGGGCGTGGATCGCGACTCTGAAATCGTGGCTCCTCTGTTTGACGAGCGAAATCCTGCGGTCACGCGGCTAATCGAGATGGTCATTCGAGAGGCCAAAGCCAAAGGTAAAAAAGTCGGAATATGTGGTCAGGCGCCCAGCGATTATCCGGAATTTGCAAGACTCTTAGTAAAGTTAGGAATTGACAGTATGTCGCTGAATCCCGATGTGGCTCTAAAAACTCGCCTTATTATTGCCGCCGCGGAAAAAGAATTTGGGGTTTCGGCCTTGTGACCTATAGTTCGACGGCCTTTGGATTCCGTTTCTGTAAAACTGTCATGAGTTTGTCTTTTAATTCTTTGGGAGTAAATGGTTTAAAGGCATAGGCGTCTGCGCCGGCATCGAGAGCTTCTTGCATTTGCTCTTGATCAGCTTCAGCTGTCACCATTAAGAACGGCAGTTCCTTGAGCGCAGCATCTTTACGTACTTCTTTTAACAGATCGATACCCTTCATATTGGGCATATTCCAATCTGAGATTATAAATTCTAAGGGGTTCTCTTCTTTGACTCTTTTGCGCAAGGTTTCAAGAGCCACGTCGCCGTCATTGGCTTCCAAAAAACTGGTGAATCCAATTTCTTTTAGGCGCTTAATAATAATCCAGCGCATACTTTGCAAATCATCGACGATTAAAAATTTAATCTTGGTATCCAATTAGTTCCCCTTATAATAAAATATCGGCTTCGAGATAAGAAAGCCACAGAAAAAAGACAGAAAGTGCGGTTAAACATGAGAAAGCAGGACCCAACTTAGGTCGAGTATTTACTTACCAAAATCTTCTACGCCGAAAATAGATGAACATACCAAGGACTAACAAAAGACAGGCCAGCATAAATGTCGGGTAACCCCACTTCCACTCCAGTTCCGGCATATACTTAAAATTCATGCCGTAAATACTAGAGAAAAATGTGAGTGGAATAAAAACTGCTGCGAACACTGTGAGCGTTTTCATAACTTCATTTGCCTTGATCGTTAACGAGGCCATATAGCGATTATGAACGGCCGTCATATGTTCACGATAGGTACCCAAAAGATTCAACGCATTGAGAATATGGTCGTGTAGATCGCGTAGGTAGGCTTCATTTTCTTCGTTCATCGTTCCGAGTTCTTTGTTCTGTAGACCCTTGATGGGATCTTTTAGAGGATTGATGTGTTTTCTTAAAAAAATGAGATTTCGAGTAATTTGATTTATCTCATGACCAATGCCGGCCTCCACTCCGTCAGATAGGTTTTCTTCTACCTGTTCAATTTTCTCTTCGACAAATTCGACAGCACCAAAAAAACCATCTATGACAGTGTCGAGCAAGCAATAGAATAGGTACCCAGAGCCTTCCTTTCGAATTGCGCCCCGAGATTTTTTTAGGCGGTCACGAACTGGCTCAAAAATGTCTTTTTCGTATTCATGAAATGAAATAACAATATTATTCTTAAGCACCATAGCAACATGGTGATTCTGCACCATGCCTGTTATATGATTGGCAAACAGCGGTTTTAATATTGCGAAAAAACAGTCTTCAAACTCTTCAATTTTAGGAAAGTGTTGAGTGTTTAAAATATCTTCAGTCATGAGTGGGTGTAAGTCAAAATCTTGACCGATTTTTTTTATAACGTCAGTGTTGTGAATTCCAATGACGGAAATCCAAATAATATTGTTTCGGTTAGAGAACACTGGAGTAGTATTTAAATCTTTAATGACCGATTCGTTGAATTCGGTAGAACTGTACTCAATGATTTTTAAATACGGCGTAAACTGGGGGGCCTCGTCACCGACATAAATCAGCGACCCTGGCGGCATTCCCGATTTAGTGGCGTAGGAAGTGTTAATTATATCCATTCCCTAAATCATAACTGACGGCTTCGATGAAAGTCTTGCTATAAAACGCTCAATTAGACTTTAGTATGATTGGTAATTTCATTCAGATCTGGGACAATGAAGCATGACTAGCGGCGGATTTTTTTATCATTATCTAGCCTGGAAGTATCGACGCAGACTGTGGCAACCCTTTCTCAATGAAGTCGGCACCTGGCTAAATCAGTGGGAGCAAAAGAGCCTGGACCTGATACTCGTCGGTCCTAGCGCAGGCTATTCTCTACCTCCAGAATTTGTTTATCGATACGATCGAGTGATTGTCATTGAAAAAGACTCTCTCGGCGCTTACCTTTTTAAGAAAAAATTTGGCCAAGTAAAATCAAATATTTTTAAAGATGACCTTTTTCGTAGGTTACCCCTGGTTCTCAAAGATTATCCCGATGCTGATCTGGTTTTTTGTAATGTTTTGGGTCAGGTATTTATTGATTGGAGAAGGCAAGGCTGGAATGAGAAAGAATTTACTAAATGGAAAGCCCAGTTGCGGGAACTCATTAAAGACCGCTACTGGTGCTCTTACCATGACCTGTACTCGATAATGGCTAAGATAGATTTTATTAAGGTTAAAGAGAGATTTTCAAATACAGTTACAGTTGAAGAGCTAATTAAAGTGTTTGCTACAAAATTTAAACTGCGAAGCATTGAGGTCATTGATCATTTAACCCACGATTTTTTTATGACTGGGAAACGCGATGTGCAACACTGGCAATTGGCACCTAGGTCACATTTTTTTATTGAGTTTATTCGCAGTGATGATGCCTATCCGAATCTAGCGACTAAGCCATCTTATCTCGAAAAATTAATGGCTCCTGAGCTTTAACTAAAGCGAATCCAAACTGCGGTAGCAATGGCCCAGACGAGATTAAAAAAGACAACCATTACCGGCGTTAGCTTACCTAATTTTAAGCCGGCAGTCCCTTTTTCAGCCTTGGGAAATACATAGAATAATTGCACCAAAGTGGGAGCGATGCTAATGGCCACTGCCTTACATAATAAAGACGTTTCAGAAAAACCAATTAAAAACATTAGACCCCAAATACCGCCCCATGCGACTTTGGAATAAATGAGAGCGGGAGTAAGTTTAGGGGCAATATCTACTCCAAGAGATTTATTAATCCCGCTAATTCCAAAAAACCAAACGGCAAGACCATTTGCCAAACCACCGAAAGCGCCAGCTGTAAAAGCGAGTGAAAAGGACTCCATCCACGACATAAGGTACCTCCAGACTTTTAAACTTACTGAACATCAAATCTAAAGTCACGTTCTTCTAATGAGGTGTCTTCGATTACATCAAAATAAACACGACTGATTTCTCGTTTATCCTGAGTTTCCAATTGTACTCGCCACGAACCAAGGCTGTAATTTCCTTTGTAAGCGTAACCCCGAAAGCCTTCGTCACGACCACCTGAAATTTTTAAAGGAATGACATCATGGGTTTCCCAATTTCCCTTTACATTTTTGAATTGCCAACGAATATTGATGTCTTCTTTAAAGCGGGCGGGAGAAAAAAGGCGGGTAAATAATACGATCTTATCACCCGGACGAGAGGCAAAAGTCTGATCCCCGTTTTGCCAAAATTTCCAAAAAGATCGAGTGTAGCCCAGTTCATACTGGTCATTGTCTTTTTGCACACTGTGGTAGATTCCCATGTACTGAGCCGAGAGTGGCACTGGTGGGATGAGTGACGTCATGTAGAGGCCGAGAAAAATCCCCTGCACTAACAGACAGGGCAGGAGTACAACCTGAGCCAAGGGTTTAAACGAAGTAACATGGGGCCCGAGTTTCTTCTTTAAATAAAAGAAAATCCCAGCATGATATGCAATCGTCAATGACTGAGCTAAAATAAAGGGAATGGGCCCAGTGTGGCCAAAAATGATTGGTACCAAATAACCAAAGTACGAAACAAGGCAAAGACTAAGGAGTCCCATGCGCATTAGGGGGCCCGAACTTTGCACACGACTAAACTCATTGGCTACCAAAAGGGTAACCATAAAGCCAAGAAAGGCAAAAGACGTAACCAGAGAGGCGCTTTTAAAATAAAAAATGGCGTAGGCGCTCAAGAGACTACCGAAAAAAAAGTGCATTATGAAATTTCTGTAGCTCCAAACCTTTTGTATTTTAGGTCGCCAGTTGAAGGGGTTGTATTGATCATAAATTTCGAGGCTAATCATGATAGAAATAATAAATAGATAAGCTGCCTGCTGGAGGATGCTAAGGAGGTCGTCTATGCGACTTACCGTAAACAAATCAAACACAAAACCAGCTACGAAAATGCCGGGATCGCGGTAGCGCTCATACTTTTTGTAAGTGTCCCGAACTTTCTCTTTATAAGACAGTTTCTCGGCAATATGGTCCATGCCGATCTATCGGTAGAATATATCTAGAGGATTAATATTTTGCCTCAAAAGTTTATTTTTTTCTTATCGTTGGCAACGGCTCAGAAAAGAGGGCCCCACTCGCCATTTTACGAATTTCAAACGACAAATTTAAGGCTTTTGCAGCCAATATACGTCAAAAATCTAACCTATTTGACCTAATGTACAAATATACAAAGACTTACGCCAGTGGGTCTATTGGCATATTAACTGCACCGAAATAACAATTCGGAGGAACTAAATATGAAACAACTTTTTGTAGCCTTTTTAATGGTTTTTTTTAACAGTTCAGTTTTGTTCGCAGATCAACCCCCGCTAACTCCCAAAGATTTAAGAATAGAAAATGGTTTTGCGGGCCGCTCCTACGAGTTGGTAGCTCAAATAAATCAATTAAAAGCTCAGTTTAGTCTGACTGACATTCAAGGTGAAGTGCTGGCTCTGTTAAGACGGTCATATAGTAAAACCGTCGACCAAAAGGCCGAAGTAATTGACCTTTGGAATGACCTTTTTGTGACGCTGAATACAAGAATATCTGAATTAGCAAGCAGCGAAAAGCCAGAGATTGACAGTATGAATGAGGATCTCGAGTCTAACGAAAGTGAATTGCTGGCACAAGTTCTAGTCGCTGAAAAAAAAGACAGTGAAAAACTCAAGCAATTGTTAAAGGAAATTCTTGGCTCAGAAAAATACCAAGAGACATTTTTTAACGATTTAATTAGAAGCTAAATAAAAATGGACAAGACAAAGATTGTTTGTCTTCTGCTGCTGGGGCTGATGGCGCTGCCCTTGGGTAGCGAGGCGCAGATGCCGCCAGTGGGGCAAGGGTCGACGCTAAAGCAGGCTATTAAATATTATCGTCGTATGGCTATAAAGCCAACTAGCCATAAAAAAGATCTTCAGGATAGTCAGTTTTTTTTGGCTATTCTTGATGGTATAAATACTAAACCAGTTGAAGAGCTTGTTGCTAAAGAAATGCAAAATCTGGCTGTCGATGAAAATTGTTCGAATTGTGATTTATTTTTTGCGGCACAGTTTTCACAAAACAAGAATACAGTGAATCAGGGGCGTGAACTCTTTAAAAATTTGATACTCCAGGGTAATTCAGTGATAGACGCGCGGGCAAAACCGGGCGCACAAGGTTCGGTTACTGCACGGGAGCGTTTTTTATTTTATTGGGAACGTTTTTCTAATTATTTTCACCAATTTGCTTACTTTCATCACCAAACTTTGAGTCAGCAATCATATATTGACGCGGCCGCCAGACTCTTTTTGTCATGTGGAATAGATCGAGCAGAGGTTAAAGCAGAACTGGAGCAGAGATGGATTTTAGCGGGACCACAAGCATTGATCGCCGGGGCTTACTTCAAAAATATTTATCATTCCGAGAAAAAAGCGAGTGCCATAAGAAATCAAATTCTCGAAGTGCCCCTTAAAAAATCCATCGCAAATCTAATGGAGTCACTTCTGTCCAAAAAACCTTCTGACCAATGGCCAGACATTCAATTGATTTGTAATGAATCAAAGCATCCTCTCGTCATTGAGTTTTTAAAGAAGAATATAGTGCCACTGACCCTCCACCGGAACCTACTGCATAGCGGGCAGGTATACTTGGCTGCCATTAAAAGTGAGGATCACGTGCTTTATTCTTTAGCTCGTCAATTGATAAAGAAACGTATTGAAAAAAAGGACCTTGATTTTAATTCGGCAATGAAGGCGGACGCAGAAAGAAATAAGGCTAACCTTATGAATGGGATTCAGTTTCTCGAAGATGACCAAATGGACTTAGAAATGAATTATGGAATTCATGCCTCACACCTTAAGAAGCCGACTAAAAATTGGAATCTCATGAAAGTTTATTTTGAGTCTCGGAGTAGCGAAGGTCGGCGCATGACCCGTCAGCAAGAAAAGCCTGAAAGTTATGAGTACTTTTTCTACGCGTTATTAAAAAGATTCAGCATTTTCGATGTAACTCTTTCGGTACCATTAGTGGTAAAGCTTTACTTTGAAGCTATTAGAAATTTTGCGCCCTTAATGCCCCAATTAGAGAGCGACGCACACTCAAATGTCCCTCGACAGCGACAAATTGCCGAGGAACTATTAGCGCGACTGAAGGGACCGAAGTACTTAAGTGACTTGCGTCAGAGGGCCAATCGCGAAATTCATCAAATGGTGTTACAAAAGTTAAAGAATCTGTCCACTGCCAATTTTGATCAGGGCGAAATAAATTTCTATGTGAATGCCTATACTAAAGAAAATGTTGGACACAAAGATATGCACAAAGCTCTTAAAGAAAATCTGTGGCGCCTAGAGGCCAGCACGAACTACATCGACCATCACCTATTAATGACTGTCTATTTACTCGGTCCCAATGAGCTAAAAGAAATATCATTAAATATTCTAAGAAAAATCGCGATTAAATCCACCATTTCAAATAGTGAGGGATATAATCAATTTATTCTCACAATTCTTGATTTAGCCTCCAGTCAATTTCAATTATCTCAAGAGTTGTCCAAAAAGAAAGAGATTATTAGTTTGGTCGCCAAAGGTTTTTTACCTTTAGAACCAGTTCAAAAATTTTTTGAAATTTGTATTCCGAAATCTTGCAGATATCCATTGGAATTTTACCGAGACACCTTTGAGCAGGCCTACGGGAAGGAAAAGTTAAAGGCTATTTTGCCGAAGCCAACGCTCAATAATGCAGGTCTATCCGAAGTATGGATCGACGAAATGATCAAGGAATATCAAAGGGCGTTTAAAGAATCAGCCAATGGAAAGGCTCTTCCTCTTGAAGCAAAAGCTCGATTGCGAGGGTTTGATCAGCAACTCCTTAAAAACTCCGACGAACCCCAAGTGGTAAAGTTTGTAAAAAGAGTGCTTCCTATCGTTACTTTATATCCTGATCAATGGAACTACAGAATACTTTGGTTGGTGGCTGCTGGAAACGAAGATAATTCAGTGAGGGAGTTGGCCAAGCATCTTATGCGCGAACGAGTTGTAGGCCACGATTATCGCTTTAATAGAGGACTAGGTAAAAACTTAAAGACGACAGAAGCTAGGTATTCTTTTTATTTTTCAGAACTTGGGGCGGCCGCCCTGACATTAGCCAGTGATGATTCTTTAAATGACCTAGTTCAAGAACTTATTCTGAACTTGGGTCTGGATTTAAAATATTTGCGGCCCGCCTTAGAAGATGTACTGCGCTTTAATGGTAGCGAAAACCAATATAAGATAGCTCTGAAGACATTTTTTAAGGGATTTGATAAAAACCAACTCTCGTCGATTTTTGAAAAGTCTAGTGGCAACCCAATAGATTTTGAGACAAAATTTCTTGTGGTCAACGGCGGTTATTCCGAGGCATCGAATTTTGAAAGCAATGAAATTTTTCTGAGATCTTTTTACTATGGTCTCTTTCAAACTAAAGCCAAGGTACTCAACGCTGGTGGACCCTACAGTAAGTCAATCGCGCTAAACGAGTCTTCCCAACCCTTGGTCAATGACAAGGATTTTAGTTTTGTATACCGAGACCCCATGACTTTGCCAGATTTAGACGAGAGCAGGGGGTTTCCTTTTCGCCCTTTATCGAAAGGTCAAACACCCTATATAGCGGCTACTCTGAAAAACTTTAGGCAGGCACTGCATGATATTTCACAGGAAAACCCTAAGAGACTAACAGTGGCGCTTGGTGGTCACGGTTCACCAGCGGGTTTCGCACTTTGGGGAAAATCACTACTCGACCAGTTAACGCTCAACGACTTCTATCGCGAATTGTTTGAAGATACGATGGTTAGAACAGTTGTTTCTTCATGTTTCGCAGGTTCTGTTTTAGCATCGCCTTCACGATTAATTCCTGCATCGCTTTGGGAATTCAATAAAAAATACGTGGGCCATCAGTACCCCCTCAATAAGTGCGGACTGGCGTCGGTAAATCATTTTCAGTTACAATATGTGGTTAATACAGATATGAAGTCCGATCTGTGGTTTCGCCTATTTGAACAAGTTCCGCGCCCGAGCTTGGAAATCATGAGGAATATTCTTTATCCTGAGGGCGAAAATATTCCTATGGTAACGAGCGATTATTTTCTTGAAGATTTACGTAAAACGTTTTGCAATGAACACTCTTTCATAGCCAAATCCAAATCTCATTATGGTGAAAACAGGGAAACATGGCCTAAGTTAATAAAGGGTAAGTTTGAGAAATCACTTGTCGTAAAAACTAATAATGTGGATTGGGATACTGTAGCGGCAAATGTTTGTTCTAGTGAAGTGGCACAAAAAATTGATTCCTTCTTAGCCCGAGGGGAAGAGTTTGCCCGCTTAGCCAGCGAGATTTCCCTTCATGAGCGCATGTGGACCGATGAGCTTATTAAGTTGGAGTATCCCGAGGTTTATAAAGCGGCCGAAAAATATCGTCAGAGTAACTTTCCCGAATGGCCGCAGGGCTGGGAGGCTAACTTCTTTTATGCTCCTTTTGAGGTTCTTTTTAGAAAAGGATGGCACCATACTCAGTCCCAAGAATTTTATGAAAAGCGGACGCAGGAGTATGTCCAGGCCAATAGCAAAAAGCTCAAAAGCTATTGGGATTGGCTTGAAAAAAATAAGATTCAAACTCCCTACAATCTCTCAGTTTTGGAATCCTGGCGCCGCGAACGATTGGCAGCGCTAGTTTTAGAAAACAAAGCCTTGTATCGACAATTTAATTTGGCTTTGCCGGAGCTTTTGAAACCAATCCTAGATAATAACCTATTTTTGCATACCAAAAATATATATGACTCTCTTAAAAAGTGTGAAGCAAGTTCGCTGAATTAAATGCCTCAGAATTTAGACTCCTGACAGAAATAAGCCATTGTTCACTAAACACATGAAATGCTTAGGTCCACGGCAGTGCGACAAGAATTATAACTTCTGAACACAGATAATATCTAATAATTTTTCTAATATATCACTTTGGGCTATATTTCGTTTTGTCCGGTTCTTTAAAACTTTCCCAGGAGGAAAAAATGAAAACAGTATCTTTAGCCACCCTAATCGCAAGTTTGTTCGTAAGTCAGATGGCAGTCGCCTTTGTCGCACCACAGGCACTTTCTGCCAACCTCACTAAATGGAATCTCGATCAGCAGTTGTCGTATGCCAATGATATTGAGAGCGCCAGCGTTTCAGTTGATCTAATAACCAAAAAGATTAATCTGACTCTAAATAAAAAATTCTACTGTCCGCCTGAAGTATATTGTGCACAATCAATGCCTGCACCAATTATTATTTCTTTACCACTTGTCACGATTCAGAGTGGAATTTGTGGGACTACAGTATATATAGCTGAAGAAAATAAATTGCCGGTAGATGGAATCCGTCAAATGCTTAAAGTTCACGACAATCGAGAGTTTTCTTCACACTGCCTTGCAATTCAGAGTTTTCCTGAAACAGCAGTGGTGTACGAGACTGAAAGGTACGGCCGCATGAATCGTCAAATTTTTAAGACACATTCAACTCTTGCAGGCGAAGCACTTAACTAATTATAAGTGCCAATTTATACTCGTGAGGAGCCATTTTTGGCTCCTCATTTTTTTTATAGGTGGGTCCGGGGTCTGGGTGAGAGATCTCTATAAACCAGTGGCATACAAATTGCTTTTTTACTGGCTTTTACTGCGAACAGGACTCCGTCAACCAAGGGAAAAATTAAGTGTCAAAAGTATTTACACTAGCAGCAATTTGCGGCCTTTTGGTAGGAGAAATCTCACGCTCTGAAGTCACGGCTTATCACCAAATGTTAGAGGGCATCTCACCTGATGAAGCCGTGGTCGCGAGACAATATGTTGAGCGCAAATATTCCCCAGCTTTAAGAGGCCTGCGTGGCTTTCATTCGCTTTTATTACCACCAAATGCTGGTACTTCTTATATAGAAGAGAAAATAAATAGTACATATCGCAATAAATTAGTTAGCACAGAGTACGGAAAACTTTTGGCCGACCGTGCCTTTCGGAATACAATTGTTCTTAGACTTTATTCAGACGTGCCATTAAAAAATGGCTTTGTAGACTGGGCGCAACCAATGTGGGTCAACGACAAGACTATTCGGCATGAGCTGATGGGCGCGTTTCACGCCCAAGATGATGTGGGCGGCATCATCGCTCTCAATAACTATCAGTCTGTTCAAGCCGGTCTTACCACTTTTGTCCACGAATTATTCCATATGTTAGACGGGAATCAACCAACAGGAGATTCAATTGACTCCTTTTTGGCAGAATATAGAGCTATTTTAGCAGAAGTTCAATTCTATCTCGAATTTCAAAGGTCTGAAAAAAATTCGAAAGCGTTTGTCAAAGCTTACTTGCCGTTATCCGAGTGGCACGAAAGTTTGTTAGATAAACCATTTTTCGGAGGCGAAGCCAGTGTCGATCAAGAAAAAGTTTTTCAAGCGACGCTTGATCTTCTATTCCCCTCCTCTCCTCAGTATAAAATTGGTAAAATAAAATTACTTAATTCTAAAGAGTCTCCGGAGAATACTTACGCTTTGATAAAAAGATCTCTCATTAAAATAATGAGCGGAAGAGCTTTTAATGAGGAGCCGGGTCTAATTGAGTTCTCGACGGATCCCATTGCACTTCAAGATTTAGCTGATACCAGTATGAAGACTCGCGGTCTCATTGAAGATTATTTCAGTAGTAGCGCCAATAAAGAGTTACTAAATCTTCAGACCATATATAACCTCAGAGAAAAAGGCTTGAACAGCGCTTATAATGGTCATGGTGGCCCCAGGCCAAGAGGGCCGGGAGGCTGATATGTCGAATCTAGCTATAACACTAAAAAGCCAAGCATTTAAGTTAGCCGAGGGCGGACAGTCCAAAAAAGCACTCAGTTTGATCGAAAGTTATAAGCCTCAATCTGTTGTTGAGTCTCGAATATTGGGGCATAGCCAGGCTGAAATCTTAATGTTCACTGGTAAAATTAACGAAGCACTTGGTTTGCTATTACAAATCCAAAAAGACTTTGGGAGTCATGTAGCCATCTTGACCGACATTGCCATGTGCTTCTATCTGCTTTCTGATTTCAAAAATTGGAAGTTTGCCTTTGAAGATTTAAAGGCAGCCTATGAAATCAATAAGGATTTTCTTTGTTCTGAAAGACGCTCAATGGTCGAGTTGAACATCGCCAAATTTTTAGAAGAAGACGGTGAGGTGGCCGCTGCCTCTAAACTTTATAATCAACTCATGATCCAAATGGATGAACGCAAAGATGTTCCGCGATTTTTTCGGGTTATGGCTCAAGCCATGAGAGTCATGTCGACTTTTCGTTTAAGTGGAATGTTAGCCAACACCTATAGACGCATGATAAGCGTCGGCTCGGCAGACATCAATCTTCATGCTGACGTAGATGTGCAACACGCACTACTGTTATCAGAACTGACATTGGCCGGTGCAAAAAACGCCACAAATAGATTAATAGAAATTTTAAATAATGAACACATTAGTGAAGTTGATAAACAGCTAATATTCTATGATTTTTTAGAAGAACTTCTCCTGCAAAATCACAGAATCGATAAAAGACTTTTTAAGTTTATGAAATTTGCTCAATTAAATCTATATGAAAAAGAAATTCATCGCATAGCCCTTAGCGGAGAAAACAAAACAGATTTTAGAAACTTAATCGCTCTGTCCAGGACACTGCCCGTGACTTGTTATATTAGAGCACTTGGTCTGAATCTCGCCGTTTCAAAGGATACTTCTGATACCAATGAGTTAAGAAATCTTCTTAAGGTTATTTTGGACTCTTTGACACCGGAGTCGCAACAACTGTGGCTATCTCGATACCACTCTATTTTGATAATTAACGAAGATATTTCAATCAATTTTAATCAGGCCTCAAAGATATTATTCTTTGGCACTAAATCTATTGATATTGCTCGGCGCTCCGGATTTTTAGAGATTATGGAGGCCCTGTCTATATCTAAACAAGTTACAACTGAGTCCCTAATTCAAAAAATTTGGCTTGTTGACTTTGATTCGATCTATTATCGCAGCTTACGAATGACCATTCATCGACTCAATGAAGTTCTATTTGAACTCGTTGGGACCCCCAAAATGATAGAGATCAATAAACATACGGTTACGCTTAAGGGCCGCGCCAGCATTAAAATCTAATTTAAAAAGAAACATAACAATGCTAGCGCCAGAAATTCGAAGTGCTTTATTGAGAATCTCCGCTTACCTCGTAATTAAAATGAACAGTTGCTGTTGACCTAAACAGTTATTTAACCAATCTGCCGAAGGCTAAATATCAACGGGGAGGTTCAGTTTGACGAAATTTATGATCTATCTTTTTATATTGACACTTTTGTCTCCTATTGCGGCCCAATCAGACACTGGTCAATCTTTTTTTGGAAGAGTACAGGTAGAACGCGATGCCAGTGGCGGATTGAAACGCGTCTATCTCAAAAACAGACAAAGATTTTCAGAGAAAAATATTGTTCAGAACTTTGTGGATGACATACTGGCGGCACAAGAGAAAATAAAAAGTGCAAATAGCACTTCCGTTTTAAAGATGGCTGGTGAATCTAAGGATTGGCCACTCGGAAGTCGTGAAATGGTCGAACAATCTCTGGTTTTCCTCAAAGAGTATGACTTGAAACCTGTTCTAGACGATCCCAGCGTGAGAAATGCAATGGAGTACTTGGTTCAACAGGCCGAATCAGAAGGCCATGATTTTCGTGTATTAGCGGTGCCAGATAATCCTTCTTATTTTAACGCCAATGAACAGGCGATGAAGATCGCCATGCAAGCCTTGGATCTTGTTAAGTTAGCTGTCGGTAATTCTTATGGCGTCAATGTCGCAATTTTTGTGATTCGAACATTGTTCGACATGATACTAGAGCGGCGTACGTTCTTTCAAAATTATATTCTATATCATTTTGATAAATATGGCCCAGAGAAATTTGGTATAACCCGAGTCGAAGCTAATAAGATTACATCCTCAGTATTTGAGTCCCGTATTGCCTGGTGGGATTTCTGGGAAAGAAATTATGCCAAAATTAACTGGGATCAGTATGGACAAGGTAAGTATGTGGACTTTTTAGTTCAGGCCGAAAAGAGAAAAAATTCAGGAAACTCTGAAGTTAGCAAATGGGGAGAAAAGCATGGTTTTGCTTTTCATTCTGGCGAAGTGGGATCGTTAAATAAGGTGTTAAACCTTGTGAACCCCTGGAGCGTGGTATCTGATAAATTATCTGTCGGATATGACTTCTCTAATACCTCAAGAATTCGCTATGAGCGCACACTTTTTTACCTTTTACAAATGGCTATCCGGCTTGCGCCGGTCCCGCTCGTGTCGACGGTTTTCGATTTTTTTATGGAATCGATGTACATACCTCAACGACAGATGGAAGGCGTGCTGTTTGGCTATTTTGAAGACGCGGGATTAAATAAAGAGGCAAATATTGTAGTCCGACAGAGTATTAATCCATTCTTACTTATGGAGGCACCGGCTAAGTAATGAACTAGGCGTATCTGACTTAATTTTTTTAGGAGGGTATCGCCTGGTAACCGCGACTCACTATCATTTCGGAGGCCTGCTTATAGTAAGGATGGCCAGGCTCCGGCGTGGTAGCTTGTAATCCGTCTACGTAACGATTGAACATGCAAAATGCGGCAGCAACTAATACTGTGTCATGTAGTTCCCCATCGCTGGCACCCAGTGCTTTGGCTTTTGCTATTGATTCATCTTTAACATCGCGTCCACTTTTTTGCACTTCGCTGGCAATTTTCAAAAGTGCATTCATTTTAAGAGATAGTCTCTCAGTAAAACCCTTGGATTTTAAATCTTCAATAATGGGTTCCACATTGTCAGCGAGACCAGAGGCAATCGCAATATGTGATAGAGAGCAAAAACGGCAGTTATTGAGAACAGATACATATGCTGCAATGATTTCTCGTTCTCCTCGGCTAAGAGGGGACTCTTCAAACAAAATAGCATTGGCCAATTTACCTAACGCTTCATGAGATGTTCGATTGGTCATCATTAAGTCGACAATTCCTGGCATTTGAGCAGAAGTATTTATGTGAGGCATAGAGGGCTCCTTTAACTAATGTTGGATTATTTTTACATGATTGCTATACTTGTTTAATGAATCAAGGTTTAAATTTGGTAATTTTTCTTTGGCCATTTTTAATTCTCATTTTAGCCTGCCTTTTCCATGGGCGACAGAACTCTAAAAAAGCGTGGACGGGTGGACCTATATCTTGGCCAAAATCAATTTGGTTATTCTATACAGTTTTGACGTGGTTTATTTTACCATTTTTCTTTTTATTTCACACAGATCTGCCAGATAATTTTAGATATGTATTGGTAGGTCATTTGGTGAGCTGGTGGACGCGTGGAATTTTAGAGCTATTTATGATCTATCGCTGGTACAACTGGTCTCCGCGCTACGGAATTACCCACGACACTCTGCATATTATTTTATTTGTCGTGCTTGGATGGCAATCAGGATTTTGGGGCGAGTTTTCGTTAGAAAATAATTTTAATTCAGTTTGTTATTCCTACGCACTGGTCATTATTTTTTCGACAATATTTGAAGGGGTGTTTGCCTATTTGTTTCTAAAAACTCGTTCTCAGAATGAAGAAAAGGACAATGTTTATTTTGCTTCCAACGATCCAAAGTGGATTTTTATCAATCGCCTCACAACTTTTGTGGCAGCTGTGGTTTTGCTGCAACTATTTATTCAGTCTGCTTGGATTTTTGAAATTTACTTTTAAAAATGGCTTTAAGAAAACCAAATAGCAGTGACAGAAAGTCGACCCGAGCCAAACAAACGAGTTCGTCGCCTTGCTGCCAGTTAGGGTTTTGTTCCACAAAAAACTTAATGTTGATATTTTGAGATCTCAGGTGGCTGTCGACCGGCGCAACGCCATTTTTTATATGGTCATTCTTACCTTGCGAGTAAATGAGTCCTGTGCTCGCATCATAACGATCGCCGTAAAGGTCGCGAGCATATTGGTTAAGTATATCTTTGATGTGAACAGGAGTAGATCGTTTAGCCTGAGGAAAATACGACAAAAAATTATTAGTCAGAATTAAGTAGGTTTTGTAGCCTTTCGAAATGAGCAACCAATATACGGGAACAAAGGGATATTTTATTTTTTGCCGCCAAAGATAAACAAAAAACAAGCGTTTGAGTGGGGTTTTTCCCCAATAGAGCTGGTTAACAATCGTATCACCTGAAAACAGGCCAACTACCAACTGATTAGTTGAAGTGGTAAATTTCATTTCGGTTATTGTAGTAAAACCGATAATTTGTTTATCCGTTGATGCTAGCAATACATCACGTTTTCTTAAGAGGTCATCGCGAAACTTTTGCAGAGATGTATTTTCATAATAGCGAATAAAGAGATGATACATCTCATTAATCTCAGTTTCAGAAAGGCTGTTGACAGATTTAATCTTTCCAATAAGTCGCTTCCGCTCAGTTGCCTGAGCGACAGCAAAATCCTTATGAGCCTCTCCTGTTTGAATCATTGTTCGGCCAAGGTTAATCCGGGAATTCTCACAATTCCTGCCGTGGCGTGTGCTAAAACACGACCGGCTTGAAGTACGTCGCTACCCGAAGTCACATTCGGTAAAAATGATTTGTAGGGCTCAACGCTTTTCCAAGTGAGTGGACTGCCGAAAAAGAAATTACGATAGGACTCGGTTTTGGTTAGTTTCCCTAACTGGATAGACTTTTCACGGTCTTTAGTATTATCAAAACCCGTAGGCAAAAGTGCCTTAAGATCTGCGGGAGGATTTGGCATATAGAAAGCCCTCAGGTCAAACACTGCGACTTCGCCCGTAGCAAGACTGCGAAGCATGGTTTTTCTATTGACCAAGCTCTTGATATTCTCAAAATTGATATTGCCGCGTGCGATATCGACCTGTGCATACTCTGTGTTTAGCGCGAAGAAATTATTTCCATCTCGCCTTTGCGCAATTTTCCACACATCGTAAGTGCGTTCGGTTGCCGATTTCAAGTATTTAAAGGACATTTCCATGCAAGCCTTATTGGCGTACGTACAACCACTTATTTTTTTACCAAACTCTTCATACTTTGATTTCATGATCACAGATTGATATTGCGCCATGGTCACGCCTTGAGCCTCAGTAAACGGAATAGGAAGGCTATCGACACCAAAAAGTTTTCCCAGATCAACCGATAATTCTAAGAGATTGTAAATCGAGTAAGAATTAAAAAATAAAATTTGAGAAATTGAATTTTCGTAGGAGGCAATGAGAAGTTGTTTTTCAACCTCGCCCGTCCACTTAAAGCGATCAATGCCATCTTTAAAACTTTCGGGCCCCATAAGCAGACGGTTATCCCAAACGAGAGGCTTTGCAGAATCGACAGGTATTTCGTGCAACATTTTAGCTGTTTTACTAAAGGCTGGTAATACCTCAGACGCTAACCAATATTGAATTTTTCCTTCGCTATCAATTGCGGGCGCTAAAACATCGCCTTCGGCGTAGGGCTCGGAGACGTATCTGAAAGCCAGCTTAGCCTGTGGTGAACGGAGCAACCAGCGCAAATTGGCCGCTAAATTCTTAAATGATGTGAGTGCCGCGGTTTGTGTTATGCGCGCTTGATCAAGATAGGGTCTAAATCTCCAAAGGAAACCGCGAAATGGTTTTAGGCTTCGCAGTTGAGACACAATGAGTTTAGCGTCTGGAGAAAGTGTGGCGTACTTCTTATCCAAATATAAGTTAATAAGATTATCGAGCTCGTCAGTGGCTTTTGGATTTTCGTCACTGACGTCAATGGCTGCAATAGATTTTATGACCTCTTGAGCATCGGGGCTCATATTACTTTCTTGGAGTTCACTCATCTGAGCAGGTTTTCTCTGAGCTTCTATATCTAGCTGGGGTTTTATTGTAGCCGACATTTTTTCGTCAAAATAAGGGTAGTCTGCTTCGGCGATTGCCACGGGCCTTTGGACTTCCGCCAAATATTGTTTGAATGAATAAGCTTTTGGCCTTGCCGCACTGGCTACGAAAGAGAAAAAACAGACGATAAGAACAAGATTTAATTTCATGAGGTTCTCCTTATTTTCTTGTGTTAATTACAATGTTTTGTCGATGAGTTGGCCAGAAAAAATTAGAAAAACAAGAAGGCATGCGCCCAGCGTCAGCCGCCAGGTTAGTGGCCATGTAGGGTGAAAGGCTAAAAAACAAATGATTAATAAAAAGACACAGGTCTGGAATATTAGTAGTGGCGTCGAAGGGTTATTTGATTTTTTTGGTGGGATAGGTGAGTCCGACTGAGCTCCTTGTGGAGAACTCCACAGCAGCTTCCATTTTTGTCTTATCGTCGGAAGTGATCTTAAATCACGAAAGATATCGAGCCAGATATGAGTGTTGATTTTCCAAACGCCATATTTTTCAAGTTGAGGGCTAATACCGTATTTAACGGCTTCAACTTCGGGTTCATAGCTATTAAATAGTCTGTCCCAAACTGACAACACGCCGGCAAAATTTCTATTTATGTACTGGGGATTGGTACCATGGTGAACGCGATGATGGGCCGGAGTCACAAATAGCCAGCGGACAATGGGAATTTCATTTTTGCTCATTCGCGTATGAGACAAAAATTGCCAGCAAGCATGTATGGCAATGATTACGCCAATGAGTTCTGCGCCTACTCCTGTAAAAATAAATAGCAAGTAAAATGGAAAAGCGGAAAGCTTTTGAAACCAAGCCTGCCTCAAGGCGACTGAATAATTGAATTCGGAACTGGAATGATGAACGACGTGGATCGCCCACATCCAGTTAATATTATGAGATAGGCGGTGATAAACGTAGTACATAAAATCCACCACGATAAATGCAGATATAAGTCGGAGGACGCTAGGGGGTTGCGGAGCAATGCCGATCTTCCGCTGTAAAATGTCGTAACTCCATATCAAGAAAACTTTTAAAATAGAATCGACCAGAGCCTGGCCAAAGCCACAACTAAGACTGCAAAGCGTGTCTTTGGTCTTGTAAACTCTTCTATCAATTTTATAAAAGTAAAAGAGTTCCAATCCCATAAAGATAAGGAAGAAGGGAACTATCCATACTAATATTGCTTGAGCATCCATAAAACTCGTCTAAACTCTTTCACTAATGGTAAGCATGAACCTAGAACAATTCAAGTCTCCCTACGGATTTAAACATTCAGCAGCTTGGGTCTGGCGTTTTTTGCGTGGTGGAGACTTTAAAAATCCTTTACAATTGCATGATATACCAAAGTGCGTCGAAGTGGCTTCTGGGGCTTGCGATTTGAAATTGGGTTTTGTCGGCGATTTGATGGGAACTTCGGGTAAAAAATTGCGGTTTTCGCCTCTTCTCAAAAACTTTGTTGAGGATTGCGATTTTTTAGTATCCAATCTTGAAGGCCCTTTGGTTGAAAAACGCGATCTCGTTTTTATTAAACAGTTCAATCATCCTAGGATCTTAGAGGACCTCAATTTACTAAAGCCTTTGGGGCAGTGGGTATTTGGTTTGGCCAACAATCACTCTTTTGACTACGGTGTCGAAGGACTCATTAATACAAAAAAAGTTTTGGCAGCTTCGCACTCTCATTATTATGGATTAAAAGATCGGCCATTTTTCGACGCTAATAAAGTAAGGTTGGTTGGTGCTACTCAAATGTCAAACGTTCCTTGCTCTGAGGTAATTGGTTTTAGTGACATAAATAAAGGGACCATTGCATCTTTACATTGGGGAAAGGAATTTTGTTTTTTTCCTTCAGCCCTCGAGCGAGATCTAAGGCACTCAAAATTTAAGGAGTTTCCGGTAGTTATAGGTCACCATTCTCACACGCCTCAACCAATTACTTTTAAAGACAATCTATTGACATCATATTCTTTAGGGAATTTTTATATCTACTTCAATAAAGAGATGCTGCGCTTCGGGAAGATCTTAAAATTGTCGTTCTCTGAGGGCAAACTCTTGAAAATTGAGTGGCAGTGGACCACTACAGAAACCATAACTGATAGTCAGATCTGTGTCGGTATGATCGATGACTGTGTTCTTCTTTCGTAAACTTAGTCGATTTTTCTACAGGAAACCTTTTTGGGGTATTGGTTTATACCTGTTATTGCTAATGCCAGCATTCTTTTTAAAACCGCTGGTTATTAACATAAACACACTCGACTTCGTAGACTCCAAAAGCAAAAGGGTGGAAAGCTTCAGGCATCATCTCGAACAATTCTCGTCTGATCAGGAGTTGTTCTTGATAGTAAGTCCTAAGGGGGGGCAAGCGTGGAGCGCGGCTGATCTCTGCCAGTTAAAAGGAGCCATTGAGAGAGTTATTCCTAAGCTTGACAATCTTGTGCATTTTTACAGTCCGTTTCAAATACGAGAAGTCGAAACCTCACCTCACCATGTTTTTTTTCCGACGCTGATTCCCCACAATTGCCACGAATCCCCTGTCTGGTGGGCCAAGGTTAAAGGGGCATCGAACAGTCAAATATTTTTTGATAAGGATTTTACTAGCGTTATTCTAATTTTTGGTTTTGAGGATTTAAAAAAAGTCACTACCTATGGTCGTTTTGATCCGGAACACACATCGCGCATTCAAAAAACGCTAAGCGATAATCTTTCTTCTTGGAATTTAGGGTTTACGGGCAATCTTATTTTTCAGCAGGCGATGAAGGAAGGCATGGATGCCACCCAAAAATTAAATATCTTATTTATTGTTGCTTTGATGCTTTTGGCGCGGCTACTTTTTAATACCTGGAAATCCGGATTTTTAATGTTAGGTTGCCTTTCTGCCGCTTTTATTCCATTGCAACTGGCCATGACGGCTAGTGGTGTTCCTATCGATCCCCTTACGACCGGACTGTTTTTGGTGTTATCCTTGGCGGTCATCGAAGATTTTGTCGCCATTAGTACCTATCAAGTAGAAAAAGGCAGGCGTGGATTTCATGCCATCGCTCGCTTTTCTGCAGCCAGTTTTTTTACGACGTTAACAACCGTAATAGGGTTTGGTTCTCTCCTTGTCAGTGATCTGTCGGCCGTGCGCCGATTCGGTTTTTGGACGGCGTGGGGCGCCCTTCTTGAATGGATCGTCATTTTTGTGTTTCTACCATCGATTCTTAGGCTTTTTCCCAGTCTCCAGTATTGGACCAAGCCATCGTCTCTTAGCGAGATTTTTAAAAAAATGTCAATCAGGTTGTTACCGAAATCTTTGGCGATGGGGATATTGCTAATAATGACTTTGTCTCCTTTTGCGCTCAAAAAAATGAATCTCAATCACTCGCCTTTTGATATATTGCCCGAGCAACACTCCTTTTCTCAAGTGACTGAGAAATTAAAGCAAATCAGAGGGGCTCAGAGCGATCTACAAGTCGTGTTCAAACGAGCGATAAATGTCTCCGATAAAAAAAAGATTTTGGATGAAATCAAAATTTTACCAGGGGTAGTTCAGGTAGAAACCATTGATGACCACTTGCCACGCAGCGAAGGCAGTGAACTTTTAAATGACCTTATTCAACGTGAGAGCCGATTAACTCTGTTGGGACAAAAGTTTATCAGCGCCGATAGACAAGAAAGAATTTTTGTTCTTTTAGCTTCGGGGGATGTTTTAAAAATCAACAGTTTGACGGAGAAGCTTGAACAAATCTGCAACAGCCATTGTGCCGTGCAAGGGGAGATGGTGGTATTTGCAGAATACACACGTCTTCTTATTAATACTTTGGCCGAGAGTTTTGTACTGAGTTTGTTGCTGGTTGCAGGAGTGATTTTTGGTCTGCTGGTCATCAATCGGCAAAGACCAATTTGGCTCTATTTAGCGACCGCCATGTGGGCTCCATGTGTCATGATGATATTGATGGCACTTTTTCAGTTTCCCATCAACATGATGACTGCCGTGGTGGGCGCCATAGTAGTAGGCTTGGCCGGCGACAACACCATTCAGTTTATAATGAACCGTGCAAATCGTAAGAACCAAGACAGAGCGGGACAGTTAAGTTTAATGGCATTCAGTGTGTCTATTTTTATGATGGGCCTATCGGCGCTATTTTTCTTCTCTTATTTTTTAACTATGCGTGAGCTTGGGCTATTTTTGATTTTGGGATTTTTGGCCGCCTTGGTGGGAGACCTTTATCTATTGCGCGCTCTAAAATTAAAATCTTGATAAAAATATCGATTTTTGTTCTGCTTTGAATATGGAAATTTCAGATACTCGAGCGGCGCCGGCACCAATCGGTGGGTTTGACTTTTGGCAAGCTTGCATTCAAAGCTATCAAAGAGTTGATCCGCGTATTCCTGTAGCTGTTATTTTATTCACTTATCTTTTATTGGGCTTGACGGTACTCGGATTCAATCGTTCGCCACTGCAGGCGATTGTGACCACCGCAGCCTGCGTGAGCTTTGAACTATTCTTGACTTACTTATTTCATCGCCGTTTTGTTTTTCCACTAAGTGCTGTGATCACCAGTTTTTCATTGTCGTTTTTGTTGAATTATAGTCACGGACTTAGTTTTTTGTATCTACCGGTTTTATTCGCAATAGGTTCAAAGTATTTGCTTCAGTATAAAGGCAAACACGCGTTGAATCCCGCCATGGTGGGAGTCTCCTTTTCTTTGCTTTTTAGCTCTGATCTTGTGACGGCCGCTCCTGCTTATCAATGGAATGGCATTGCCGCGATGTCATTTTTTGTGATAATGCTTGGGCTGTTGTTTGTTATTCCTAAAGTTAACCGTCACAATTTAGTTTTTAGTTTCTTGATTTTTTTTACTTTGCAGACCGCATTTCGCGCTTGGATTATGAAACACCATTTGCCGTTTGAGACTCTTTTTTTAGGAACATTGTCCTCTCCCTCATTTTTTATTTTTACTTTTTTTATGATCACCGACCCCTCCACGTCACCAAAAGATATTGCCCAACAACGCTGGGTGGGCTTTTGGCTAGCGGCTGTGGATTTGTTACTTCACCTCAAGCAGAGCTATTATACTTTTTTTTATGCGGCATTGATTGTCGGTTTGATCCGACTCATTATCAATCACGTGAGGGCGGCTGTTGCCGTGGGACCGGTTAACTATTTAAAACTTAGTTTCTGGTCTTCCAAATATTATCGGCAGTTTTTTGTCTTGGCGCCACTGACAGTGCTAAGCATTCTTTTTTATCGAGCCGACGCACGAATAGCGCATCAGGACCTGACTTTTTATTTTGAAAAAATTGATAAGTCGCAGAGTGGTTTAAATGCTTTTGAGCCGGGGGATATTTTTCAGCGTGTAGACGTCCGGGTTCAGCACGTTATTAAGTGGCTGCTAAGCATAGGGGATGCCGGTGCTGCCGCTGACGTCAATAACGATGGTAAAACCGATCTATTCTTAACGAACCTCTTAAAGAAAACAGAAACGCGCTCGCTCATTTACCTCAATGAGGGCGACTACCGATTTCACGCAACTCCTCTATTAGCCCTTACCGAAATACTAAAGTCTCCTGAGGTTCATGGTCTAGTGATGAACGGAGTTTTTGCAGACTATGATAATGATGGTGATCAAGATTTATTTCTTCCGGTAGCCTTTGGCTCTAATCGACTTCTAAAAAACCTGTTGATCGAAAAGGGAAAGCTCGATTGGCAGGACGTGACTCAAGAGAGTGGCCTTTATCGCTTCGGAAACTCCATGTCCGCCGCTTTTGCAGACTTCAATCAGGACGGGTTGCTTGACCTTGTGGTCTTAAATGTTATTCCCGAAACCTTGCCGGACTACTCTACCCCTCAACCACTCAATTTGTTTTCTCTACCCCAACCTGAGTACGCTGGTGATCAGAGAATGTTTAATTTTATGCACGAAAGTTGGCATCAGTCGAACAATGGCGGTCTTAATTATATTTATTTTCAAACACCAGATCATAAGTTTTTGAGAGCTGATCCCGAATCCATTGGTCTCGTCGAAACTCGCTGGTCACTAGCTGTGGGAGTTGCGGATCTTAACCAGGATTCGTGGCCAGATATTTATATCGCCAATGATTTTGGTCCCGATGACCTCTATTACAATATTGAAGGCAAGAAATTTGAAAACATTAAAGGTATAATTTTTGGATCTATTGGCCGCGACACCTATAAGGGTATGAATGTTTCTATCGCCGACTACGACCGCACAGGGTGGCTAGGGGTTTATGTATCCAATGTTCACCATGCTCTGCAGGCCGAAGGTTCGCTACTGTGGACGTTTTTGCCAGGAGCCCAGTCCTTTTATCCAAAAATTGAGGAAGAGGCTTCGCAGAAAGGTGTGCTCAATGAGAGTCGTTTTGGTTGGGGTGCCGTAGCCACAGATTTTGATAACGATGGCTGGGTTGATATTTCTCAGGCTAATGGGATGGTCGATGATACTTATGACCGACTCTATGAAAAGTGTCCTGATTACTGGTACGTCAACGAAAAGGTAGCAAGATCACCACCATCAATCCATAGATATGCTAGTCATTGGGGCGATATTAGAGGGCACTGCATTTTTGGCAAAGAACGAAATCGGCTTTATTGGAATCGCGGCACCAAGGCTAAACCTCAATACGTGGATGTTGCTGAAAGTACAGGTCTCACACAGCTGACAAATTCGCGCGGAGTTATATCAGCTGACTTTGAGAACCGTGGTCGCAGAGATCTTTTGTTTACGCACCAGTTTCAAGAGCCATCTCTCTATAAAAATATTTCGTTAGAAAAAATCCCCAATCAATGGGTAGGAATTGAATTACAATCCCATTCCCAAAAATGTAATCGTCAGGCAATTGGAACGCGCGTGATTTTACAAGTCATGGAAAGCGCCGGGAAGTCTTGGTCGATTACCCAAGAAACTCAAAACGTGAGTGGCCTTTCGTCGCAAAGTGATGGGCGCCTGCATTTTGGTTTGGGAGCAAATGCAAAAGGTGTTTCAGCAACGCTCTTTTGGTGCGGGAAATGGAAACAGGATGTTTCTACTCTTTTGTTAAATCAGTATAACAAGGTTGTGTTCCCGTGAAGTCTCTTAAAGAAATGGATGGAGACCTTATCAATCACTGGTATGTTTTAGCTCTGGAGAGTGAGGTTAAAGATAAACCTTTGCGCCGGACAGTTTATGACACTCCCTATGTGATATTTCGTGATGAAACTAAAAAAATTCGAGTTTTTGAAGATCGTTGCATTCATCGGGGCACACAATTGAGCATGGGAAAATGTGAAAAGGGGGGCATTCGTTGTCCTTATCATGGATGGCGTTTTCACTCTGATGGGACCATTGCGGAGATTCCTTCTAATGGTGATTTAGTGCCGCCCAAGGATTGGAGACTCAAGGCGCCGCCTCAACAGATTCAAGATGGTTGTGTATGGATTTGGCCTGGGAGTGAAGAGCCCAAATTGCCACCTCCTTGGCGATTTCCATTTCACTCCGAGTCCGAGTGGAGCCAGTACTTCATGATTACTGACTTTAAAAATGAAGTGACAAACCTAGTGCAGAATTTCATGGATGTTCCCCATACTGTTTTTGTCCATGACAAATGGTTTCGCCGTCGCCGACAAATCTGTGTTCCGATATCCTTATTCGCGAGTGACGGCAAACTTAAAGTGACCTATCGTCAGCAAAAAGATGAGATTGGATTTACGTCTAAACTTCTAAATCGCAAAAAAAAACCTATGATTCATACCGATGAATTTATTTTCCCAAATATTACGAGGGTTGACTATGTTTTTGGAGACCATCAATTTATTATAAATTCTCAGTGCACTCCTATCTCTCGGTACCAGACACGTGTTTATACCTGGATTTGTTTTAGGGTGGGTTGGCTCACGCCATGGCTAAAGCCTTTTCTGAAGTTTTACACTCGGCAAGTGATACAACAGGACGTGGATATCATGAAAAATCAGGGCACAAATTTGGAAATCTTTGAAAGGGAAGAGGGACCACAGTCCTTTAATGCTAAAGGCGGATATTATTCGTCTTCTGCTGATGAACTTCACCTGGTGATTGATCGCATGCGTTCTCAAGGGGCTAAAGATAAAACGCAAATTAATAGTTATTCTCTGAGCAGGGAGGGTGAACTCTGGATTTAACTATTCTCAAACAGGAGTTCCCCCAGCTTGCACACTTTTCGCCACACGATCAAGGTGATGTAGACAGTTTGTTTCGTGCTACACCAATGAAGTTGGCGGGCTTGAATTTAATTTATCAAAGGAGTCCAGATTTTACTGCACTTTTGCGTGCGCAAAGTAGCGATTACCTAAGTATTGTAGGTCGGCATAATCAAGAGTTTTTAGGATTTGCTAGCGCCTCGATGAGTCGCCGTTATGTGGAAGACAAACTCTTAAGGGTCGGGTATTTAGGTGACATGCGGATTCAGTCGTCTCGCTTAACAAGCCGTCTATGGAGAAAAGCTTATCCTAAACTCTTACAACATTTAGCTGCTGATTATTTTTTTACGGCGATTGTCGCGCAAAATCGCACAGCGAAAAAGAATCTTGTAAATCAAAAGCGTAGCTCGGGCTTCCGCTATGATTTTTTAAAAACAGTTCGCATGATAAATTTGCTTGCTAGAAAACCATGGTCATCTGGTTCTAGATTATTAGTGAGGCCAGCTGTTCAGACAGATGAATCCAATATTCGAAAATTATTAACTCGCTTTAATAAGAATGTTTTTTTGGGATACGACTTTTCGGAAGCCGAAGGAAATGAATGGACACATAGACAATTGCATTGGCCTGGCTGGAGGCTTGAAGATTTTTTAGTGCTCGAGAAAGACAAAAGAATATTGGCTGTCACTTTGCCTTGGGCGCCAACAGCAATCAAGCGTATGATGATAGATCGTTGCCCATGGCCTTTTCGAATTCTCAATCAAATTTCGAAGTTTTTTGGTGGCAAAGCTGTACGCGCTGGCGAAAATCTTTCTACCTTGTATCTTACTCATTTGGCTTGGGACGACTCGCTGACATCTAGAGAGGGGGCCGAAGCATTTGCACACTGGTTATTTAAGAACCGCCACAACCACCACATTATTTCTTATGCCGAACAAAAACATCGCCAAAAATCTTCGGGAGCTTTCGTCAGTTTTGAGTTCGAAATCGACCTGTTCTCAGTGCGCCTGGAATCTCAGCCTCCTCGTCAGCCTGTCGATGGTTTAGTCGGTTTTGAGATGGGAATAGTATGAACTCTAAACTCAGCCATTTTTTTTTGTCGCGGAATTTTCAGTCTCGCGCTAGGGCTTTTGGAAGAAAGCTTGGTGATTGTAAAACAGTTCAGACCCAAAAATTTCAAGAAATACAAAAATCACTAGAGGACTGCCCATGGATTGAGGATATGCGACATGATTCCAGCATTACCTCTTATGATTTTTATAAAAGCGCTTTGGATAGAGTTAGAGCCGAGAAGAACTCGTGGGTTAGGCGGTGGGTGCCTACGAGCGGCTCGACGGATGAGCGCAAATGGATTCCTTATTCAAGAAATTTTATAAAGGATATTTCTTCTTCAGCTGCTTTGCTAATGAATGAGGTTTATCTGCAATCCCCTGGAACTAGGGTGGGCCGACATTACTGGTCTCTTTCCTGGCTTCCCACAGAGTTGCGAGGACTGACCAGCAATGATGATTTCAAAATTTTACCTATGTGGCAGCAGTGGATTTTTGGTTCGATTAGAGCTGTGCCCCCATCACTTGAACTTGCCCCCACGAGCGAGGCGGCGTGGACCATACTATTGGTTCAACTCATGAATTGTCAGGATCTCAGTTTTGTTTCAGTATGGAGTCCTACCTATTGGACACGAGTTTGCGATGATTTGTACTCGCGTCGAGAAGAAATTTTCGAGATTTTAAAGTCAGGGATCTGGGCCTTTGATTTTTTAGAGGTACCTAAGTTAGTCCGTCCACTGCCTAATATTAATCTTTCAAAAGTCGATTTCCTAAATGAGACATGGCCAAATTTAGCAGCTATGAGTTTGTGGAAATCATCAACATCAAAGCAATATGCCGAACAACTTCGAGAAATTTTTCCTAAAGTTACTTTTTTAGCCAAAGGCCTATGGGCTACCGAAGGAGTAGTAACTATTCCCTACGAAGGCAAACTTCCCCTAGCAATTGACTGTCACTACTATGAATTTTTATGTCTTAACAGTCAGAGAATTTTACCGGCATGGAAACTTGAAAAGCATCAGATAGTGCAACCCCTCTTATGGACTAGCGGGGGGTTGATGCGCTATGGTCTTAGTGATCGCCTCCAGGTGACGGATTTTATAGGCAATACACCTTGCTTTGAGTTTTTGGGGCGCCTTGGCGGAATTGATTTGGTGGGTGAAAAGTTGGATCAGGTCCAGCTCGAAGGTATCATAGCAAAAATAAATCAGAACCTGGGAACAGCAGCCCACTCAGTGATTGCTGATAAAAAGAATCGACGATATTTTTTGGCTCTTTCTGAACGCGAGCTTGACGCTTCTATTCTTCAGAAAGCAGGTCTTCAATTTGAGTCGGAACTGTTGCGCAGTCATCACTATCGCTTGGCTCGCGAGCTCGGGCAATTGCAGGCTGCGGGAGTGGAAGTCTTTTCTAGCCTGGATGCCTTTTTAAAGGGGTTACCTCGTGCCGATATCTTGGGGCAACAAAAAGTAGAAACTATTTATATCCGCTGAGGACCTCGTAGAACCCTTAAACTGGAGCGGGAAACGGGACTCAAACCCGCGACCCTCGGCTTGGGAAGCCGATGCTCTATCAACTGAGCTATTCCCGCATCTTTAAGTTTTATCATGCTAATTGCTACTAATTCGATAGCCAAGATAGAGTTTTTTGTCTAGGATTTCCTTGTATATGACAAGGTTAATTCAGTTTTTGATGATCATGCCCTTTTTACTCTCATTGGCCTGCGCTTCGAAAGAGGTTGCGTTGCCAAAGCCTGACGTGCCGATTGATACTGAAGACTCGGGATTACTAAGAAAATACTCTCAAGATGATGAGTATTTAAATGTTAAAGGTATGCAGAAATTTCTCACTCAATTTGATGAAACAAAAGACGAGGCTAAAGCGAGCAAGCGCTGGAACTACGCAGCTCGCTTTTTTGGGGCGGCCTCAGCGGTGGGCCTTGCTTACACCCTTGTGGGTAAAGACTTTACGACCCAGCAACGATTAGAAGGTGGAGGGGCGGCCTTAGGCGCCTTCGCTTTAGGTTATCTCTCGCTCATAATATCTGATAATTATCTGATGGAAGCCGTTCTCACCTATAATCAAGCTGTACTTAATATAGAATACTGAATAGATATTTAGTTTATATGGACATCGCATTTGCCAAACGAAAAAAACCAATTCCCTTTGATTTCGTATTGGAGCTTTTAGAAAATCTAAATCCGAGAGTGAGGCCGATGTTTGGTTGCCATGCGGTTTACGTTGGAGATAAAATTACTGTGATTATGCGAGATAAGTTAGATTACACCGACGATAACGGGGTGTGGTTAGCGACATCGGCCGAGCATCACGAAAGTCTTAAAAAAATTTTCCCGAACATGAGATCACTTAAATTATTTGGCACCGGGCCCACTAACTGGCAAAACCTGCCGGCAGACAGTGTTGACTTCGAGGAGTCGGTGACGACAGCCTGTGAGTTAATTGCTAAGGGTGATTTGAGAATTGGTAAAATTCCGAAAGCAAAGAAAAAATCTAAATTGAAACCGAAGAAGAAAAAAGATCATTAGATTTTGGAAAGCCCAATTGGTTAAATGGTTTGGTAAAGTCCCACAGGCCATTTTGATTCCAGGGCTCGTTTATGCCGTTTAGTGCTCGTCGCGTTTGCTCATAGGAATCAATAAAACTAAGCACGTTATGGTAATTACTCATGTCTGAGTTATTAGGTGCAGCACCATACTTTTCTTTATGGGCAGATACATAATTGGCGTCGTTGGCATATTGATTAAATAAGAGATTTGTTCCGTCCTCCTGATAAGCACCGTACATTCGTTCGTAACCCGGGAAAGAACCCAAAGTGAAATCAAGCAGCGCGGCATTTTGGTCACCGTGATAGTAGTCCCAATTGGCGTTCGCAGTACCAACAAAACCTAGCAATAATAAAAGAGAGAATAGTTTATTCATTTACTAAGTACCAATATTACAAGATCGATGCCTAATTATAACCTGTTGAATATACTAGGAGTTAGATTTAGGCGGTCTTTAGATCTCTTTTATTTGATCTAAAGGTGTTAAAAATTAGACAGTCGTCAGGCAAGAATAGTCAGTTTCTTAACTTTTGCCTTAGTATTTTTGCTGTGCTACAAAGCAATAAATCTATGAGATATAATTCAAACATTAGGGCCCCAGCTCTAGCCTCAGCCATAGCCACTGCCATGGCCATAATAGAGGGCCTCTATAGCAAAGCTGCTGAACTCGATTATATAGGCGAGAATATATCGCAGTTAGAGCATGCCATTCAGTGTGGTGATCTAGCAATCGGAGCTCACGCCTCCCCAGAAACCGTGTTAGCAGCATTTTTACACGATATCGGTCACCTTATTTCAGATGGCGATTCTCAAAAAATGATGAACCTCGGGCGGATGGACCATGAAACTGTCGGCGCTGAATTTCTAAAGAATTTAGGTTTTTCAGTTAGAATTGCTGAACTCGTAAAGTTACATGTGACAGCCAAACGGTATTTAGTTACCAAGCACGAAAGTTATGCCGAAAGACTCTCTGCAGCCAGCAAGAAAACTTTGCTGATTCAGGGCGGTAAATTAAATATTTCTGAAGTTGAAGAGTTTGAGCAAAACCCTCTTTTTAAAGACGCACTAAGAATACGCTCTTGGGATGAAGAAGCTAAAGTTGTGGGGCGACAGGATGCGCGTCTCAGTTATTACATTGATCTTGTGGCCAAAGGTTTTACTTAAGAGAGGAAACTAAATTATGAGAAAGTTACCTGCCTATCCGGTTGTCACTTAATAGCAGTTTTTTAAGTTTTTTTTGCGGGTTTTTCATCGTAAATTTCTCTATAGGTTAGACCAACATTTTGTGT
>JAWXAY010000063.1:0-40741 GCA_034439715.1 Pseudomonadota bacterium | reverse complement strand
CGGCGAGGCCATTCACGTTGTCTGTTAAATCTTTCCAAGTACCAGAAACCCCTTTAACGTCAGCTTGTCCGCCAAGTTTACCTTCTGTACCCACTTCTTTCGCGACCCGAGTTACTTCTGCTGAAAATCTTCGAAGCGTATCCACCATTGTATTAATGGTATCTTTAAGTTCAAAGATTTCACCTTTTGCATCCACTGTAATTTTTTGTGACAAGTCGCCATTGGCAACTGCGGTTGTTACTTTCGCAATATTTCGCACTTGGTTGGTTAAGTTACCGGCGAGGCCATTCACGTTGTCTGTTAAATCTTTCCAAGTACCAGAAACCCCTTTAACGTCAGCTTGTCCGCCAAGTTTACCTTCTGTGCCCACTTCTTTCGCGACCCGAGTTACCTCTGCTGCGAATGAGTTTAACTGATCCACCATCGTGTTGATTGTGTTTTTAAGTTCAAAGATTTCACCTTTTGCATCCACTGTAATTTTTTGTGACAAGTCACCATTGGCAACTGCGGTTGTCACTTTCGCAATATTTCGCACTTGGTTGGTGAGATTTCCAGCCAATACGTTTACGTTATCGGTTAAGTCTTTCCAAGTACCAGAAACTCCTTTTACGTCGGCCTGACCACCCAAGCGGCCTTCTGTACCCACTTCTTTCGCAACCCGAGTAACTTCGGCTGCGAACGAAGATAACTGATCCACCATGACGTTAATGGTGGTTTTAAGTTCGTAAATTTCACCTTTTGCGTCCACTGTAATTTTTTGTGACAAGTCACCTTTGGCAACTGCTGTGGTAACTTTCGCAATATTTCGCACTTGATCTGTTAAGTTACCGGCAAGGCTGTTCACATTGTCCACCAGGTCACGCCAAATACCAGAGGCGCCCTTAACGTCAGCCTGTCCGCCGAGTTTCCCTTGAGTACCAACCTCTTTTGCGACTCGAGTTACCTCAGAAGCAAACGAGTTTAGCTGATCAACCATGGTATTTACGGTAGAACCAATCTGGTGATATTGTCCTTTGAGGGGTCGTCCCTCTATTTCCATTGCCATTTTTTGTGATAAATCTCCTTTGGCCACCGAGGTTATTACGCGGGCGGCCTCTGTGGTTGGCTGAACGAGCGCGCTAATTAATTCGTTCAGGGCGTTCACACTCGCTGACCAGCTGCCTTTGATATTCCCAATTGAAACTCTCTCGGTCATCTTTCCTTCGAGACCTACTATGTTTCGCACACGGCCAATTTCGTTAGCCATGTTTTCGTTGAGTTCTATTATGTCGTTGATGACTTCTCCAATTTCAGAAACGATTCCCTCTTGCTCTACGGGCATGCGAACGCCAAAGTTTCCTGAGCGCACCGATTTTACGACGAACAAAAGTTGTCTTAGCGGATCGCGGGAATGAGAAACGCTGAGCTCGCGACGCTTTGGTGGGGACAAAAGAAATCTTCCATCCGTGTCGGCGCTAGGCATTTTAGCACTCAGTATATTAGCCTTTATTTTTTTTATAATAGGACCAGATGATTTCGTCGGTTGCGCTGTAGATTTCATGAAACCTCTATATTATGTTCTGCAATTTATTTGCAATTTACTTGCAATTATTTGTTTGCATACTATCAAAAACAATAAAGCTGCCTTTTTTTAATTTTATATTAATATTTTAGATTATACGGGGGGATTCGGGTCAAATAAACAATTGCCAAGAAATCTTAACAATTATTTTTTTAAACTTAAATTGGGATCAAGTCTAAAATAATATCCTTTACCATAGGAAGACTTAAGACAAGTGCCTGAAGTTCCCATTTTTTTTCGAAGGGCATTAACATGAGTGTCTATACTTCGACCTATATGAATTCCCTTTCCCCAGACTATTTCTACGAGTTTTTCTCGACTAATAATTTCATTCTGATTACTGGCTAAGCAAAATATAATTTTGAATTCAAGGGGAGTGAGACCCAAGTCTGAGTTTTTATTAATTAGCGTCGCTTTTTGAAGTGAAGTTTGAAGTCGGAGATTGCCTATCGTCAGAGTTTCACTTTGCTGTTCCTTTCGATTTTTATATTTTATAAGTCGACTTTCAATCCGTGCTTTAAATTCTAAATAGTCGAAGGGTTTAACTATATAGTCATCCGCGCCGAGCCGAAACCCTTTGACTTTATCAACTGTTTCGCCGCGACCCGTTAAAAATACTATTGGAATCTCTTTATTTTGCGTCGCTTCTTTGATTATCGAAGCTAGTTCAAACCCTTCTCCATCAGGCAACATAATGTCTAATAAATAGAGATCAAAGATATTTGTCTTAACCACTTTAATTGCATCTGCGATTGTAGGAACAGCATAAACTTTTGCAACGGGCTCCAAAATTTTGGAAACTAAATTTTGGTAGTCGAGAGAATCTTCTACAAGTAAGATTTGATACATATCTGCCCAAAGGTATAGCTATTCTGGCGCATTCAGGCAAGTTTTACTGTGGCTGAATCGTCGAATATGTCTGTTTAGTCTCTGGATTAATGAGAGTATTGGCGTTCGCGTAAATTCGACTGGTATTATAAAGACCTTTAATAGCTTTCAGTTTATTCATTACCTGATACCTGCCAGGAAAGTTTTCTTTTAAAAGAGCATGTAATTTTTTAGCGTGAATCCCATTTACCGCGGGGAAAATATGGTGTTCCACATGGTAACCAAAATTTAAATGAAACCACTCCAAAATCGGATGATTGGTCACTGACAGCGAATTTATCAATGGGTCATTCACTTTAGTTAGTGGACTTAAATTATGATTAGTGGCGATGTAGCTCATGGCAAAATAGTTCTGGGTCATAAATGGTATTACAAATGTCCAAAATAATAGATGGGGTCCTAACCAATAAAGAAAAAGTCCCCAAATAGATATTTGGCCAATCATTTCTAGAGTCACCCTAGTGTGGTTCAAGTTTTTATAAACCGAATTTCTAAATCTTAAATAGGTCTGTGCTGTCAAAATATGAAATGAAAACCAAAAAAAGAAGTAACTATAACTGCGTAAATGTCCTGAGCCAGGCGTGAAAGGGAACATAAACTGCATAAAGCGACTATGCTTATAAATTCTCAAAGGTGGAAAAGCGTCGGGATCGGTAATAATGGCTTGGGTATGTCCATGGTGTAGCTGATTATGCCAAACTCTCCAAAAAGTTGGGGAGATAAAAAAGGTGATAAAAGCAATGAAACCTAGGACATCTTGAGCCATTCTATTTCTGATAACACTGCCATGTAAAAGTTCGTGTGCAAAAAACGCCATGCCACCGAAACAATTCCCCGCTAAAATGGCCAAAAATAATTTGAAAGGCCAAGGCATGGGTATTTGGGATATTACGGTGAGAGCTGTAACTCCAATCAAAGCATAACCACATAACCACAAAATTCGAGCGGTATAGGGTTCAAAAATAGTTCGGGGCAATGATTTTTTAAGTTCCTGGGCGTAATGGCTAATGGGTTTTAGTTCCCCGTGAGTGTCAGTAACAGGTAAGACCAATCCATCGGGATTGTGAGAGTTCATGACTATATTTTCTGTAATCTCTGTATTTTCTGTGCTCAATATTGACTCATTTGTAGTAACAAAGACTACCCAGAAGTGTGGACCCTGTCAAATTTTTAGGTTAGTCTTTCCAGAAAAAATTGGCCAAAAAAGGACCAAAAAAGGAATTGTGCTGTTGGAATATTTCGATATATCTCCTCAAATTAGTTCTGAAATTGCGGTTTTTCCCGGGGATGTGCCGTTCCGGCGAATGACTTCACTAGACATTCAAAAAGGTGATCACTTGACACTCTCAGCAATCGAAACAACTCTTCACATTGGCGCTCATGCCGATGCGCCTTCGCATTACCACATCAAAGGCGAATCCATTGAACAGCGCTCACTTAAGATTTATTTTGGAGCGGCGCAAGTAATCTGGGCTAGAGATTCAGGAACAAATCGTGTTGAGCTTAACGATCTCGCCACTCCTATTATTAGCGCCCCCAGAGTGTTGCTTAAAACCAATTCCTTTCCGAACCCTCAAAATTGGAATTCAAATTTTAAAGGACTTTCGGTTGAGCTGATAGAATTTTTATACGGCAAGGGTGTACGACTTGTCGGTATAGATACTCCCTCGATTGATCCTTCTGATTCAAAAGATTTGCCTGCTCACAAAGCAATACATAAAAACGATATGGCGGTGTTGGAGGGCTTAACCTTAACAAAAGTACCTGACGGAAAATATTTTTTATGTGCACTGCCTCTTGCAATAAAAGGAGGAGATGCTTCGCCGGTTAGGGCGGTTTTGTGGGATTTACAGTGGTTGCAAAATGAAACCAGATAGGCAATTTTTTCCCGAATAATTATAACTTTAACCGTTCGGGTGGCACATTCGTTCTTCTAACATTCTTCTAGCGGGTTTAAATTCGTGATGACGTAAATTATGCATTGGCACTCCATGTGCAATGCTCAATTGCAGCGTTATTTTTTTAACCGAACAATAAAGGATGAAATATGAAAATATTGAATACCATTTTGGCATGTTTTGCAGTTTCGGCATTTTGCCAGGTGACCCAGGCTCAATGGGGTGGCACCCAAGAAATAACGTTAGACTTCTACGATCGCGAAATTGGCGGTCAAGAGGAACTTAGACTTAAAGAAGAAATCCAGAGGCAGCATCCATACGTGAATCTTCAGTTTGCCGAACTTTTATCGATTCAGTTAGTGGCAAAATCTCGCCATGGTAGAGCAAGCGCTTCGCTTTTAGTCGGTAGTGTTCAATCAGGTGATCAGGCGATTTATGGCAACCCTAGAGATTGGTATGATCAAAGCGAATGGTCCTACAGTACGAACACCTTTAATAATGATCAGAGAACATCTCAGGGGCCTTGGCAAATTATTATTACCGGCAATGTAATGGTTCGGCGTGTGGTTTTATCTATCACTCAGCGCCAACCGCGCCCTGTACCAGGCCCACGTCCGATTCCACGACCAGGTCCCGGCAATGGGCAAGAGGTTTCGGTTTACTGTGCTAGTTCCTATTTTAATTATAATACCTGTTTTGTAGCCGGACACGTCATTACAGCGCGAGTTTTGCAAGTGCATTCATATGCCTCGTGTATTTACGGCAGAGATTGGGGCTGGAATACTCCTTACAACAGCCAGGCCTCTATTTGGGTCAATAATGGCTGTGAGGCCACGTTTAGAGTCACGATTCGCTAGTAGTTAAATTGCAGCTTTTTTATTAGGCCCGGTGGTAACACCGGCCTAATGGATTTTGGGATAAAAAAAGTTGTTAGATTAAAAAAATCAGTAAAGATTTTGTGTTGAGCGGCAGCCTGAACTAGATATTCATGGCCACTAGATCCCCCTGTGCCCATTTTTTTGCCGAGCATTCTATGTGCTAAAAGTGCATGGCGATGGCGCCAAGTCGTAAAGTTCTCATCGATCTGAGTTAAATTTGTCAAAAGCCGAAATGGCAAATGAATGGCTGGCTGGTCACGATATAAAAATATAAATAGCGAAGCCTGAAGTGCTTTAAGTCCAAAACGCCAATGGCCTTGCTCCTTCAGTTTCTGATACTTCTCTTTGTCCAAGATGGAATTAAATGATTCCAAATTACTATCGATTGTTGCTAAATTTTTATTAATCTGTTCAGGGGATAAAAACGTGTTCTTTTTAAGTGCTTCGCGTTCACTATCAAAAAAAGACTCAATGGCTTTTTTATAGCTCGCCCAAAAATTAAAACCATTTGACTCCAAAAATGGAGTGCGCTCTAGCCAGCGCTCGACAAGATCAAAAATGCTTAGCTGACTTTCAACTTCGGTAATTTGCCTTTTTTGCTCGGCCGTTAAATATTCTTTGTAAGGAGCATTGCCCAACTCAACACGATGTTCCTGTCGTAGGCCCAGTTTGTTTTCTATCAGTCTATTTTGAAAGCTTTGAAAACCAGACGACGGAAATAAGTAATCGCGAAATTCTAAGAAATCCATGGGAGTCATTGTTTCAAGTACTGGTATTTGCCGAAACAAGAGATCCTGGATTTGAATCACTCGATCGAGACGTGACACACAAACAGCAAGATCAGATTCGTTAACGGTCTGCTGCGAAAACACGGCTAATAGTGAATCAACCTCGGTAAGTATCTGCTTAAACCAAAGCTCATAAACCTGGTGTACAATTATAAAAAGTGTTTCGTCATGGACTGGATTTCCATACTCTACACTTTTTGGCTTTTGGGCATTTGTAATTTGCTCCAAACATAAGTAATCTTGATAATGAATTTGTGGAAAAGGTTTGCTCTGCATAGAATCTATACCTATAATTCGAGCTCTCTTATTAAGCGAGCAAAATCTTTTATTTCTTCAATGGTATTATCAAAACTCATCATGATCCGACATTCGAAAGTTTTTTCATCCCACACATAAAAAAAGTATTTGTCGCGAAGTATTTTCACATATTCTTTTGGCATCTTTATAAATACGGCATTAGACTGAACCGGCTCCGTCACCTCTATGGATTTGATATCTTTGACCTCTTGATAAAGACTTTGCGCCAACTTCGTAACATAAGTTGCGTTGTCCCGCCAAAGTTCTTTTTCAAAGAGCGCCAAAAACTGGGCTGCTACAAATCGGGATTTAGAAGGAAGTTGCAAACATTGTTTTCTGATGTATTGAAAATTCTGCGCGAGCTGCGGCATCAAAAATAAAACCGCCTCGCCAAATACTAGTCCGTTTTTGGTACCACCAAACGAAATCACATCCACTCCCAGATCCGTGGTGAGCTCTTTAAAGGTACAGTTGAGCGTGACAGCCGCATTGGGGAGTCTGGCGCCATCGACATGGACATACATATTTTTTGAGTGGGCGAAATCACAAATCTCTTTGATCTCTTTTAAAGAATAGACTGTTCCTACCTCTGTGGGTTGAGTCAAAGAGATCACTTTAGGTTGGGTAGAGTGTTGGTCGCCCAAACGCACATATTGCTCCGTAATGGTCTTTAAATTAATTTTACCATTTTGACTCGCAAGAGGTATCAGTTTACAGTGACCAATCATTTCAGGAGCCCCACATTCGTCGTTGTAAATATGGGATACGTCTGAGCAAAACACTGAATTAAAGGATTGAGTGAGAGCTTTGAGACTTAGCGTATTGGCCGCACTTCCGTTAAACACAAAGTAGACTTGGGTGCGAGTACCGAAGTTTTTTTTAAAAACTTCAATAGCACGTTCGCAAAGTTCATCGGTCCCATAGCTGGGCACATGTCCTTTATTGCAGTCAATTATTGCCTGAGCAATTTTTGGATGCGCTCCACAATGATTGTCACTGCCAAAACCTTTTTTAATTTGAAAATCTAAAGTCATTTGTCGAATTTTTTACCATAAATAAATTGATGAATAATTTGGGCGGCAAGTTTTGAGGTCAGTTCACAAGAATCAAGGGGAGGTGAGACTTCATAAACGCCCAGTACTCGGACATCTAAAATGTCTATGAGGTCTCTAAACGTATTAAAGAACTGATGCGGTAGGAGTCCGGTGGGCCAGGATTGGCTGGCACCCATAGCGACACTCGACGAGAAAGCATCGATGTCAATACTCAAGTAGGTGAGCCGTTCTTGGGATATCCAACTGTCGAGGACACTCTTAATATATATATCTAAGGGTCGATCAGAATCCATAATCTCTTCAAGTAGAATGACTTTGGCACCTTGGGATCTAACCCAATCCAAATGTTTCTGGCTGTTACACTGAGGTTGAACAGCGATTTCTGCAAAGTCGAATTCATTTTTATAATCGTGAAGCAAACGGTAAAAGGGAGTTCCACTATTAAATCCTTGGTCGGTGGAACGTACATCCAGATGGGCATCAAAATTAATGATCAATGGCTTGCCTTTTTTTTCCGCCTTGGAGAATTCGATGAGCGCTCTACCTTCCGAAAAACCATAATCGTGACCGCCGCCAACACCCATCCAGCGGTGCTTTTGCCTTAAGGCCATGAGCGCAATCTCGCTCCCGGTGGCATGTCTCTTCTCAAAAGGAATTTTATTTACCGCTAAATTGCCAAGATCTAGTAAAGAAGTTGGGGCACTAAAGTTTAAAGCAGGGGACATTTTGTACAGCAGCGAGCGAACGTGATCGGGACCCAATGCTGCGCCAACTCGGCCGTTATTTATTTTAATTCCATGGTCATCTGGGTAACCAAAAAAAACTGTCGAAGGATTTTCTTTTTGAAGAAATTCATTAATTGATTTCTCATTTTCAAAAGACGGCGCAATCCTTAATAAATTACCCAGTCGGGGATCATCAATGGCACCAGAGGAATAGACGTATTTTTTATTAACTTCTTCTGTGATCACGATTTTTTTCCAGTCATAAGCAACTTTTTAAGCGTTACATAATTTTTGTGTAAACGGGATTTTCTTTCCGCCTTTTTTAATTTCTTACCACTTATCATGTGTATCGCAAAGTGGGTGCAAACGGTACGCGCTTTTTCGACATCGTGAATATCTACTATCTCAGGGGCCGGGCCACTTGGTCCTTGATTGTGGTAGTTGCCCAGAGGTACAGCGATGCCAGTTGCCTTATAGTTAAAAAGATCAAGCGCCGTGGCTTCGCAACTGCCACCATCCATAATTCGGCGTTGAAACGAAAACGACTTTTTAATTTTGGCCAAATCTTTTGCGACATTCCAAAGTTCGATGGAAAGCTCAGAATCAAATAGAGTTGAGGCGTCTCCCAGTCTGAGTACGGGACCCTTACCTATTTCAGCACCAGGAAGGGTTCGTGAAGCTTCAAGTGATACCACCTGAAGTGACTTTGGTAAAATTCCACTGCTTAACAGCGCCCAACAGCCAATATAGCCAACCTCTTCGGCCCGAGTAAAAATGCCAATGGGTAATTCACCCGATTTTTTTTTAATATCAATGAGCATGCCTAATATAATGACGACCCCGGCTAAATCATCGGCTACTCGAGTTTCAATAAGAGTTTTTTTCATCTTGTATCCCAAAAAATCAAAGGCCCCAAAATAATTGGAATCAAGACGTTGGCCTTTTGCAGGAATCAAATTGAGTCGCAAAGTAAACTCCATTCCAGCTCTGGTGTAATCGACCTTGGGAAAACTTAAGACTTTGGCTTGATACGATAACTGGGGATTGACGGGGTCGTATATTCGCAGCTTGGCACCTTTCATTTTATCAAATGGGGCGCCGCCATACCACACAGCTTCATAGTCTCGTTGAGACAGCCTCCGAGTGATATGAAATCCGGGGTGGTCCGTGTGTGCCAAAAAGCCAATTTTTTTGTGCTTAAGTTCTTTCGGGGTTTTGACTCCCGCAATGATATTGCCGACCGAGTCTTTGAAATAAGGAATCTGATTTGCGGTTAGAATTTCAGAAATTTTGCAGAGGACATACCCTTCGCGGAAAGGAGCAGTGCTCTGAGAGAAGATAGCTGCAATTAACTTAGAGGTGTTCATCCAGCAGAAAAGCAAAAGGAGACGACTGTCTAGAGAGTTTGAGGGTCTTTATAATTTTACCAGTATCTATATTAAAAAAAGTAATAGCGAGGTTATGGCCAGATAAATTCACACGTCCCATATGAAGTTTTTTACCATCACTCAGAAAAAGAGTCCAACTGCTTCCAACGCCCGGAGCCATTCGGTAGCTCATAGGAATTGGTTGCGTGCGGTTTCGCGAAGTATTGACCTGATTGATTGGAAAAGTGCTATGCTCATAATTGTGTAACATAAGAACTGTGAAATCTTGAAACTCAACAACCTTTTTATCAGAAGTCTTCCAAGAACCAAGAATCCTTTTTAAACCAACCCAGTCGACCGAATTTACAAAAACTTTTCTTTGGCTGACATTGAAGTAACCTTCGAGGGCCACAAAGTCGCCAGAAGATAGACGGGCCAGGTCACGATCAACCTCCACAGAATTAGAAGTAATTTCAAATATTTGTTTTTCTTGAACAATAAAGAATTTTTCGTCGGCGGCCCTTAATAGCCCGTAAATAGGAGAAGCAACCGATTGTGAAAAAAATCCAGTGGTTAAAAACAGTGCAACAATAATTCGCATTGGGTTTGTTAATAGAGAACTTTACTTGCCTCGTCAAAAAAAACTCTTTAAAATATAGGTTGTTCACGCGGCGCGATAGAGGTTTTTTATGGGGCAAGTTCAAAATTCCATGGTGATTTCTGCTCCTGTTGATCAGGTTTTTGCTGTTCACAAGAGTATAGCTAAACTTATGAGTTTTGTTGCTGATAATGTAGACATTGAGATGGTGTCCTTAGTAGAAGAATTAAATAAGGGTGAAGAAATTGAATTATTTTTAGGCAGGTTTGGAATAAATAGGCGCTGCAAAATCAAAATAGAAGAACTGATTCCCTCTGAGAAAATTGAAATTAAGCAAACTTTAGGACTTTTCAATTCCTATAGGCATACCGTGCGGTTTAGTGATCATGGCGGCGGAAAGACACTTCTTACAGATTTTGTATCCTATAAGCTTCCGTTTGGGTTATTGGGTTACTTGATTGACGATTTATTTTTTCCTAATGACTTAATGAAAATTCTCGAAGGCAGATATAAAAAAATCAATAGTTATTTTGCGGCACTTAATTCCCAACAGGCTCAATAATTTTCTTGTACTATTTTTTGTAAAATTTGAATGTGTTTCAAAGGATGGCGGCCGACCTGTTCAATCATCAGTTTTTTGGCTGCGTTTTTTGCCGAATTTTTTTCAAAGGTAATTAATCGATCTAAAGAGTTAGCCGTACTTACTATCACAGAGAGCGGGTCAACCTGGGACTCGCGTAATTTTTTGGGAAAGCCCGAGCCATTAATAAATTCTTCATGTTCTAAGATTATATTTATAACCGGGCGATCAAAGTGCTTTAAATCTTTGACTAAAGTAGACCCACTTAGTGGGTGATTGTAATACTCTTTCTGTTCCTCAGGATTTAACTCAACAATTGGTCGATTGACTTTGAGTTCAGATTTAAAGATGGCAAAATCATGTAAAAGGGCGCCTAAGCTAAGCATCTGGGTTAACTTAGGGTCGGTAATTTCGAGTCTACTGGCGAGAGCGACGGCATATGTTGAAACAGTCACGCCGTGATGGGCGATGCTCTGATCTGTGTTTTCGATTGATAAAATAGACTTTAGAGCCTGGTCTTCTTTCAAAAGAAAATCGACGTATTTCGCGGCGCCCTCTTTGGCGTATTTGTACGAAGTCTCGCTATGAGGGGTTTCCATGACTTCCTCAGCGCTGTTTTGTTGTAGGCCCTGAACAATTTGCGAGCGATCTTCGAGAGTCTTGTTAGATTTACTATTATAGGCAATATCAAGATTTCTATTCATATAATCGCGATAAAGTTTTTCATCAGTATTGAGGATATACAATTTACGAAGTTTTTTTTCTTTAAGTCGGTTCAATCGAGCGCCCTCAAAACTGTCTCCCCGACGTAGGTAGAGTATGTGTTTATCATTTATCAAAACATAAGCATCGAAATCAATTTTTTGATCACCTCTCAAGGTGCTAACGCGGACAGGGAGATAATCCATTGATTTATTATTCCTCAGACAGTTAAAATTGATTTACGTATGGATGAAATTGTAGTTGATTTTAAGTCCGAGTCCAAGAAGTTAGTTGAAGAAATGATGGAAATTTTAGAAGAAGTCGATGGCCAGTACGTACATCGTTTTATGCTTGAAAACTACGGTCAACTGGTCGATCGCATAATGGGCGGTGCAAAGAATTTAGCACTTATCGTTGAAAAACCCGACCCTATCGAAAAAATTGGCAAGTATGCAGAGCTTTGTAAGTTGGTGGGTTATAAAAGTTCACAGGTGGCCGAAGAGCAACTCTTTACAATCTCAGTGGCGCTTTTATTAGATGCAACCGAAATGTTACGAGACATGATAATTTTTTTAGAGACCGACAAAGAAGTCGATGTCAAAGGGTTACTCAATAATACCTTTTTAGATCGACTAAGTTGGGTCGCTACCAAGTTTGACGAAAGTCTGCGAGCTAGTGTGGCTATAAATAAGGGGATTGCCCCCAAAAATTCTCAAGACCAAATCGATGCACTTTTAAAACAGCTGGGGATATTAAATTAGTGCCAGGCTAGTGGCTCTGTAATTGGCTGAGAGTCCATTTTGCTAGTTCGCCAAAGAACTCGTGGCTGACGAGGGACTCAACGTTTGGCCTTAGTTCATAAATTTTAAGATTGGCAATTACCATCAGAGCATTTCGTTTGAGCCCTCTGGCGCCGGCACGCGCGAGCGGAGAATTCTTAATGTCTCTTTCGATTTGCCGATGAGTTTGAGTGAGTAGGTACTCAATCGCTTTAATTTTCTCTTCACGATTACCGAGGAGCACCGAACCTTCGTTTTCTTTATTCTTCTTGTCGTTCCATGGACAAACATCTTGGCAGATATCGCAGCCAAAAAACCAATCTCCTACAAGAGGTCGCAGGTTCTCGTCAGGTATGCCCGGGGCTTCGATATTAAGATAAGAGAGGCAGAGACGCGCATCAAGGACATTAGGCGCTACGAGAGCCCGTGTGGGACAGGCGTCGATGCAGCGGGTACAAGTACCGCAATGGTTCTTAGATTTTTCTTTAAATGGATCTAATTTTAGGCTGGTGAGAATTTCGCCGATAAAAAAATAACTGCCAAGTTTTTTATCGATGAGACAAGTATTTTTGCCCACCCAACCTAGGCCAGCTTCAAATGCAAGGTCTCTTTCTAAAACAGGTCCAGAGTCAATCGAAGGCCAAAAGGAATCTTGTGGAAAGACTTCCTTTAGGTCACCCGCCACCTTATTTAAAATCTTTTTGATCTCGCCATGGTAGTCATTACCTTGGGCATATTTTGCTATTCGTAGGGAGTCGTAACGAGTCGGATTCGCCCAGGGGTGTGGGGAATATTCTTTTGCGATAACAATGGCTGAGACAGCATGGTCATAATAAGTACTGGGATTTTCTTTGGCCTCAAGGTGTTCCCCAAGATATTTCATTTCGCCGTTGAAGCCTAACTGTAGCCAGGTTTTGTAGTGGTTTATAGTTTTTGATGTGGTAAAATGAGCAAAGCCATAGCGTTCGATACCTTGATGGGCTAGTATTTTAGTAACTATTGTCTTTATGTCTTTTGGAGCAGTCATGCAGGCATTTGAAAAACATGAACAGTGGCCTAATGTCAAACTGGTCCTAGAGAGACTGGCAGAAAAAGGCTATTGTGCTTGGCTTGCAGGCGGTTCGGTTAGAGATAGTATATTAGGAATTGAGCCGAAAGATTTCGACGTCGTTTCCAATGCCACGCCCGAGCAGATATCTGCTTTATTCCCTAATGCGCTACCGATTGGTAAAAAATTTGGAATTATCATCGTTCCATTTAAAGATTACCAAATTGAAATTGCGACCTTTCGAAAAGATGGTCCTTATCTTGATGGCCGGCATCCAGAATCTATCGAGCTTGCGACCGCTGAAGAAGACGCAAAACGCCGGGATTTCACTGTTAATGCGCTTTTTTTTGATCCCCTCAGTAAGAAGGTGATTGATTATGTCGGCGGACAGCAAGACATAAAGGCAAAAGTGATTCGCGCTGTTGGTGATCCCAAAAAAAGATTTCAAGAAGACAAGCTCAGAATTTTACGTGCCTTTCGGTTTGCCAGCCAGTTGGGGTTTGAGTTGGCTGAGGAGACCTACAGGGCTACGATCGGGTTTAGCCTCAAAGAGGTTTCGCTGGAACGTATTCGCGATGAGTTTAAGAAAATGTTATTGAGTAGTGACGGCGTTAAGGCGCTCTCGCACCTTCAACAATCAGGTTTTCTCCAAGAAGTTCTACCTGATGTTAATGTCAAGCCCATGGCAAAATTGACACTTCAGGCTTTCAATGAAAAAATAAATTTCGTAAGTGCAATGACCTTGTTGCTGGTTTTTTCAGAAATAAATAACACCGCCAGCGATTTTTTACTTTCGCGCCTCAAGCTTTCTAGCGACGAAAAAAAAGAGATATTATTTAATCTGTCCCATTTTAATATTATCGAAGGTAAAAAGACAGATGACTCTTTTTGTCTTCGAACCTTTGCAAACGGGGGAGCCCAGTCGCTGATAAATTGTTTTGAAGCTTTCGCGGAAATTGTGCCGAGCGCCAAAAAAAAGTTGGTGGAGTTACAAAAAATTTCAACCCAAAAATTGCCTGAAGCCTATCTTAGCTCCAAAGATTTAATGGAGGCCGGGATTAGCCCCGGGCCACTAATGGGAAGCCTTTTAAAAACAGCCTATGATCTGCAATTAAAACGCCAGCTCCAAAATAAAATACAAAGCCTTGAGTGGCTTAAAAAGCAAAAGCCCCAATAGAGGGGCTTTTTGTTTGGTGGGGCTATTTGTAAATTTCTGTATCGTAGATTTCGTCGGACATGTCTTCGTATAAATCTTGGCTGGTGGCGCTATACCAACAGCGAGGGCGCGTGCCACGAGTAAAATATTTTTCGCCGCAGGTGCCGACATTGGGATCGTTGTCACTTACCTCGTCGCTAACTGCCACAGTGCAGATTGCCCCTTGAACGTAAGTGTCAAGGCGACATTGAGTGGCCGGGTGACGATGGTCAGTTCGCACAACAACATTTTTGTCTGGTGTATCAAATCGGGGTATTTTCTGTTCCTTTTTTAGCTCTTGAAACATAGTAGCCACGGAAAAACCTGCGTATCCAATGCGGGTGCAAATGGCGATGTCCTGCGCACTCTGATAAGATTGAGCGCATTCCTTTGCCAAGGTAGGGTCGATATTTGTTTTTGCGCGCATTAATTTTACGTTGTCATCTAAGGCGAAAACTTGGCGTAAACATTTGAGACCGGCATAATAGTCGGCTTGACCTTCGTTAGAAGCCCACCTGGTGCCGATTTTAGGAGCGCCGCCAATTTGGTGTCCTAGTTCATGACACAACACTAGAGTAAATCCGTCTTTAGTCATGCTTCGGTATCGAGCTAGGCCTCCAAACATATCGACGTACCATGTTTGTCCATCTCTGTAGGCTTGGGCATTTACTGTGTCGTTTTCCCATAGTCTTTTAACAGCAAGAATACCACCCTGTTTACTTACAACAGAGGTATAGATAGATTCAACTCGGTCGATCACAGCGTTAAATTCTTTTTGAGTAACGCCTTGTCCCTCTATAAATGCGGGAATTCTAAGGTTGTTTTCTGGCACGAAAGTACATTTTCCAGTTGCTGACTGATCAGCAGAACCTAAAGATCCTATGGCTAACGCTAGTGCGATCACCAAATTTTGTTTTACCACTCAAGCCTCCTTTGCTTTGTTGAAAATAAGACTACTTTCAATACTCTCCAAAAGTAAAAGTGATTAAAGTGATAAAAAACCCAAGCTATTTTTATGGGTTAAAGCATCATAACATTTAAGATAATGTAAGATATCACTAAGGCTGCTTTATGTGGTGCCTTTTGGGCGTAATTTTTTCGGCTGCGTACCAGAGTGGTTGCGCCAGTTAATTTCTGGGTTAGTTTTATATTTGTTTTTCCAGGCGTCCCAAAGCCGATCAGGATGTTTGTGACAAACGCTACCTGTTTCATCAAAAATATCTGGATCCTTGCCAAACAAAAAATCTAAGATAGATTTAAATATTCCCATAACTGGTACTCTATAGATTAACCATAGGAAGTTCAAATGGAAAAAGAATTGAGCCAAAATGATCCACGAATTACTGCTTACTTTGAGGACTTGCTTGTTCCTGAAGATAAAATTCTCGAAGAAGTGAGGATCATGGGAATAGAAGCGGGCCTTCCGCAAATCCAAGTTGGGAAGCACGATGCGAGGCATTTGGAAGTGTTAACGAGATCCTTCAATGCTAGTTCTGCAGTAGAAATTGGCACGCTTGGTGGTTATTCAGGCATTTCAATTGTAAGAGGATTACAAAAAAATGGCAAATTGTTTACTTTTGAAATGAGTGAAAAACATGCGTCTGTGGCACGAAAGGCATTTGTTAGGGCTGGAATTTCTGAAAATGTTGAAATTTTTTTGGGTCCTGCCTTAGATAATCTTTCAAAAATTGAAACTCGAGCGCCGTTTGATTTGGTTTTTATCGATGCCGACAAAGGGAACTACTGCAAATATTTTCAGTGGGCAAAAAAAGTTTTACGGGTCGGAGGTGTGATTCTTGCCGACAATACTTTTGCGTGGGGACAAGTATTTGATAGAAATACAAATGATGAAACGGTAAAGGCCTTGCAAAAATATAACGATATGGCCGCCCGTGACCCTGAGTTTCGCACCACTATAATCCCGACCTGTGAAGGCCTTACTATGAGCGTGCGTATTTAAATAAAACGAAAGTTTTTGGTGTTGTGAGCACTTGAAAATTTAGACGTCTCAAGCTTAATGCCGAGACTCTCGGGTATGCGAGTTTTGGTTCCTAGCTGTGAAGTCGATTTAGAAATACTTTCTTTCTTAGGCGCTGTTTTTACCATTGAAAAAAGCAGGGATGGTTTTTTTTGTGATTTTGAACTCATTCACATTCCTTATCGGCCAATTGATTAGTAACTTAAGAATAATAACATCGAAGCATAAAAAGCGCACTAAAAAGTTTTAGGCGCATTTGAGGTTGGCACAATAATCGATAAAATCAAGTTGTTGATCTTCGCTAATGTCTGGGTTCTTGCTCTTTTTGCTCTTTACAATATTCATACTGTCAAAGCATCGCTCAGCAGCTTTTTCAAATGCGACAGATTCCGTATTACCGTAACCTACAAATGTGCCGTATCCTGTCTGCAATCGACAAGTAGATTTGGCAGAAACCAGATGAGAGAATAAAACCAAAGTCAGAACGATTAAGAATTGCTTCATGTGTGCCTCCTACACCCGTTAATTTCAACTCTTAAGCCATCTTTATAACCTATTGAAAATAGGCGGTTTGTAGTCGGGCTAATAAGTTCATTGGGAGAAAGCCAATAGAACGGAGTGTAGTCGTCTAAGAGTTATACACTTGGCTAACGTGTTTGGCCTGCGAACAGCGGTTTAATGGCCTTTAGAGTGGGAAATAGCTCTCTAAGGAGGGCCTGTTTTTCGCCAAAAGGCAGGGGGCTTTCTGTTACAACCACCTCATTTCTGTACCAGTCAGTGAAATAGCCAAAAAACTCACGGATGCTAACAAGGTAGTTTAAGTCTTGCTGAAAACCTAGCAGTTTTGCGTGGAAGCGAGGATCATGAGGCGCGATCGCACGTATTTTTCTTTTAAATTGCACCAGAGCGCCGGCAACGTCTCCAATATAAGAAGCTTGAGCTTCTTCAAGAGAAATCCGGCCCTCCGTCTTGATGACCCAAGAGTTCGCCTCAAAACGCTTGAAGAGTGCGGTCCTCTCGGGAATGGCAATCTTCTTAAAATAGCAGTGCCAAAGCTCATGAACAATAGCGCTAATTTCATAGGTGTTCATTTGGCTGACTGATTTGAGACCACTTTTTTTTTCATCTAAGACACTTAGGGGGAGAAACATCACATTCGTAAAAGCATTATAGAGTGCACCCACATCAGGGGGCATTGCAGAAAAGCGCACAGCCCTTACCTTTGTTGCGGCGGCTGCCGCAAACGGTAGATCAACTCCAAGCACTGAGAGCTCATGAAAAAACTTGGTAAATGTAGAGGGAGATGACGGTTTCAATGCCGGCAAAAAAAAGGAAAGGTCATAGCCCTGTCGTGCGATTAAAAATAAAAAAATCAATGGGCCCAAAAAACAAGGAAATAAAATGGCTGAAATCAATTGTCTGCGACTGGGTATTTGGTTGAGTGACTTCCACATAGAGTTATATAGCTGTACCACAAAATTCTTGTTGACCCGAGGGGGCCGCTCTCACATTGTAAAAAATCAATGAAAAAAAAAGAGCAAGCAATAATTAACGAGTTTCGGGCTATTCCAGATTGGGAAGCGACCTACAGAAGGATTATTGAGGAGGGGAAGAGTCTCAGCGATCTGCCGTTAGAACTTAAAATTGATAAATATAAAGTCAAAGGCTGTCAGTCCCAAGTTTGGCTAATAGCCGAAAGGCAGCGCGACGGACTTATTTATTTTACTGGCGATAGTGACGCGATATTGGTTAAGGGGCTGCTCAGTTTATTATTAAAGGTATTTAGCGGAGAGACGCCCCGTTCAATACTTGAAGGAAAAGCGGAATTCATCAAAGAATTAAAATTGGACTCTCATTTAACGCCCAGTCGCAGCAACGGGCTTTACGCAATGCTCAAACAAATTAAATATTATGCCCAGGCGTTTTTGTTATTGGAAACTAAATAAAAGAAGCGCTGGTATAGATTTTATGAGTATCGTCGTATTCGTCGACGGCTTGTAAAAAAGCTTCGACTTCCTGCCGCTCTTTGGGTGAAATCTCGGTCAGATTTTTAGCTTTGTATGAGAGTTCGGAGCTGACAACCTTCCAACCACGTGTATTCAAAGCAGCGCGAATATTTTCAAGTTCCTCAATGGCTCCATAAAAATAATAATTTTCACCATCTGATTTTTCGACATCATTGGCTCCCGCTTCAAGCGCTTCGGTCTCAGCATAGTCCATGTTTTTTTGCATGTCTTTTGGGGGTGCGGCTTCGATAAGTCCTACGCGGTCAAACATCCAGGCCACACTGCCCATTTCGCCAAGGTTGCCCCCATGCGATTTGAAAAGAAGTCTTATTTCGCTCGCCGTGCGTACCCGATTGTCTGTTTGACAATCGACTAGAAGACCCACTTGGTGCGGGCCAAAGCCCTCGTACATGATTTCGTCAATTTGGGCATCACCGAGCTGACCTGAACCCTTTTTTATGGCGCGGTCAATTGTATCGTTAGGACAAGAAATTGCTTTGGCGGCGCTTATAGCGCGTGCGAGGCGATGGTTTCCGGCAATGTCAGGTCCTCCCAATTTAGCCGCAACTTGGATCTCGCGTGCAACTTTGGTAAACACTAGCCCTTTTTTTTGTGAGGCTTCTGATTTTGCTGATTTTTTCCATTGTGCGCCCATAGAAGGGTTAAGCCTAAAAAATAATTAACAGTTTGTCAAAGCGTCGCTGATAGAAAATGGTTATTTTCGTTCAATATAAAATTAACCACACTGTCTTCGTTGTGATGTCCAACTTGATGAGTAGAAAGGGCTATTAGTTCAGGCACGGCATTACTAACTGCGACGCTTCGCTGAGCTAGCATAAACATAGCTAGGTCGTTTTGTTGATCGCCAAACACAGTGATATCTTTGTAATCGTAGTCCAAATACTGCATGAGATCTCTTAAGCCTTGTCCCTTGTGCGCCTTGGCATCGTGGATAGTTAGACAACTGGCGTGGGCACAATCCCAATCTCGATAAAAATGAGTTTTAATCTTATCGCTATAAAGAGTCTTAATTTCACTTTGCAGTTTTAGGAGGGGCGCGGCCTGATCGACCAACGTAAAACTAATTACGTTTTTTGAAATGGGTGCAAAACTATCAAAGCCAACAATACTTTTGGCACCTGCTTGTTTGCGATAGTCATAGAGCCATTTCATGCCTTCAGATTTAATAGTCTGAGTGATAAAAAATTCTTCACCATCAACGATACTTTCAATAAAAGGTGACGTCCCGTGATTTACTGCTAACTCATACATCTGAGTGGCGGCATGGGGGTCCATACCATGCGACGTCAATACTCTGTCATTCTCAAAATCATAAAGCACAGCACCGTCATGAGTAATGGCAGGAACTTTAAGTTCAATATTTTTAAATACATTTTTGACAGAAGTATAACTGCGCGCACTTGCCACGGTAAAATTGATACCACGATTTATAAGGTGACCTAACTTTTGGCTTGAATAAGGTGATAAAAAACCTCCCGTAGCTAGGAGTGTCCCATCCATATCCGATACATAAAGGTGCTTTGACAACATACGGTCCTCTAAATGAAGCACCATATCATATTCAGAAATCAGCGTAAAGGCTTCACTAGAATTAAATACTTTGAAACACTAGGGAATGGGCAAAGTAACTTTTATTGTCACCTTATTTATATTTTTTGCCTGGGAACGGGAGGCATCTGCAAGCCAAGCATTCTTATCTGGAACAGAAATTGTCATCGATTTGAAAAAAATGGAAATACCACAACTTAAAGAATTGATTTCTGCCGCCCAACAAAAAACGACTAACAGATATTATTCTATAGAATTAACTAAGGAGCTCCTACTTAATGGTCAGAAAATTAAGGTTTATTATTTAAAAAAACGCTCCCTGTGGTTACGCTTTAAATTTCCGTTACCTTGGGTGGTATCGGTTAATGAGAATGATAAGGTTATCGAGATTAACGGTGCGGCTCTCATTGATGGAGAGCTCAAGAGAGTTGACTTTATATTGGATAACTAAAGGAATTCTTGAGCGTCTCCTGCAGGCTCAAATTAGCTATAGAATCTCCCAGTGGCTCTTTTAAGATTTTATAAAACTCCACAACGAGGCCCTCTCCAGAAGGATTAGAAAAATATTCATTAAGATTTTTTCCACAATAAGGACCAAGAATATATTTATTGATGATCTCTTCCAATTTTTCAGGTGGGTAGGCAAAACCCGTCGTTGGATCTGGTGATCCTTTTATTGAGATATCAAATTTAAAATCATGGCCATGGAGCCGAAAGCATTTGCCAAACATCGCGGTATTTTTTTCATTCGACCATTGGGGATTATTGAGATTGTGAAGAGCGTGTAGCACAAAGCGCTTAGTAATGGTCAATGAAGTCATTCGACATCTACCCAAAAGGAATCGCCTTCATAGAGACGAATTTTAACGAGCTCTACCCCCGGGTGGCTCATTTCTTTTTTTAGTACTCCAAAAAAATAACTGGCAATATTTTCGGTGGTCGGGATAATCTTTTTAAAATAGGGGACATCCGTATTGATAAAATGGTGGTCAAAGGGATCAGACACTTTTTTTAGGAGCTCGTCAATCTCACTGAGATTGACGACAATTCCTGATTCGGGATCAACCGGGCCCTTAAAAAAACCCTCTAGAGTAAAATTATGGCCGTGCCCATGGGTAGAATAATGTTTTCCAAACAGTTTCTTGTTTTGGTCGTCTGACAACTGCGGGTTAAAATAGCGATGTCCGCTGCTAAAATGAACCTTGCGCGCTATTGTGACCGTTGGGGTTTGTAAGGGGGGAGTTTCACTCATATCTGTTAAATTTCTCCAAAACCCGACCAAGGTCAATGAATTATTTAAAGAGTGTTGTCGATAAGAATCTTATGAATGACATGGCGGTGAAGGAAATAGCGCTATTCGGCCTAAAAGTGTTTGCGATAAGCCTTATTGTGAGTCTTGCCTTTTTTTATGGACTTTGAAGTTTAGGCAGCTTTTTTACCAAAAGGCGACTGATGGACAACCTTAAAAATTTCGCCCTGAATAAAAATTTCTAACAAACGTGAATCCAACTTACCTTCGCTAGCTTCATCGTGCAAGATTTCGAGCGCACGTTCGGTACTGACCGCTTTTTTGTAGGGACGGTCCATGGCCGTCAGAGCATCGTAGATATCGCTGATCGTCATCATCCGCGACTGTATTGGAATTTCGTCCTGCAAAAGCCCGCGAGGATATCCGGTGCCATCTAATTTTTCATGATGAGCATGGGCTATTTCGGGAACCTTTGAGAGATCATCAGTCCATGCAATTTGCCTTAAAAATTCAAAAGTATGGCTGACGTGAGATTCAATTTCTTTTCTTTCGGGAGCTGAGAGCGTGCCTCTTCGAATAGCCAGGCGTTCATATTCATTTTCATTAACGAGTTTAACGCCTAGATTGCGGCTAGCGCTTTCAATCCACTGGAGCAATTTCTGCACGTTAAAGTCTTTGTCAGTAATTTGACTTTCATTTGCTTTCAAGATGCCGAGGCGAATTTGTTCCAGTTGTTGGTTAAAGCCGTTTAGTTGTAAAAGGACTTGACCCAACTCGGCTTCGATATTTTCAACGTTTCCGTCTTTTATTTTTTGCACCAAGTTCTGTACGGTATTTCGCCAAAGAGTAGACTCATTCCTGTTTTTAATAGCATCGAGCCTTAACAAAACGGTTTCTAATTCATGGGGATAAAGTTTTTTTCCTTTGAGTAATAAATCTTCACGCACTCCAATTTTGCCAAAATCATGTAACAGAGCGGCATAGCGCAACTCGCGAATTTGGTCGCGACTAAAATTAATTGTAGCGAACGGTCCGCTTTCAACGAAATCAATTTTTTTAGCAAAGTCTACGGTTAATAGCGCCACTCGGTCGCTGTGCCCACTGGTGGTTGGGTCCCGTGACTCAATAGCCGTAACAGAAGCCCGCACAAAACTTTCAAAAAGATTAGCAATGTCTTGGGTCAGTTTGGCATTGTCGAGTGCAACGGCAGCTTGAGACGCAAAAGCTTCCATCAGGTGCATATCTTGATCTGAAAAAGCAATAATTGATTTTTCGGCAATTCGCTTGGGTTGATCGGCCATAATGGCTTGGGTGCGAAGTTTATTAACCAATTGAAGAACTCCCAAAACCTTGCCCTTTGAAGTCTTAATGGGAACAGCTAACACTGACTTTGTGCGATAGCCAAGGGCGCGGTCGAGATCACGCATAAATTGATAAGGCGTATTTTTATCAAGTGTGTAACAATCACGAATTCGTACTGATTTACCACTTTTTGCGACATACCCGACAACACTGTTATTATCAATGTCTAGGAGTACTGTGGGGACAGAGGACGACAAAGATTGATTGATCATTTTATGAAATCTTAATTTTTCGACATATTGAGGTCTAGCTCCGCCAAAGCTGTCTTGATGCACTTTTTCTATGAGGTAAACACTAGCTCCGTCAGCGTGGGTATTCTGTTGAGCGCGAGTAATTATCATGTCTAGAATTTTGGGAAATTCACGTTCGCTCGACAAAGCTGTCCCAACGGCGAGGAGTGCGTGAAGCTTCTGGGTTTCCGACTGCCCATGATGGTCGGTTTTTTTGCTTTTTTTTGCTTTATTCGTTTTGTCCAATTGTTCACCCAAAAAAGGTAGTAGTTCCTCGAGAATCCTATCGTCATATATTGCGGTTTATTAAACCTTGTAAGAGCGAAAAGGTTGGTTCAAAATAGCGATTATCGAAACAAATTCTCACAGTGAGGCACTTAAGATATGGTATCTCTATGGTAAGTCTAGGTAGAGAAAAAATTTTTGCGATTGGCGATATTCACGGCTGTGCCGATGAATTACAGCTTTTACTCGAGCGTTTGCCCCTGACTGCGAATTCTCAAGTCATATTTTTAGGCGACTATATTGATCGAGGTATTAACGCACGAGGCGTGGTCGATATCATACTTAATTTCAAAAATTATTACAAGATAACGGCAATTTTGGGAAATCACGAAGCTATGTTTCTCGATTTTTTAAAGGATTCAACTTCTGCCGATGCTGGGGCGTTTATTTATAATGGTGGTGGAGCGACGCTTTTTAGCTACGCCAATCGCCAAGGTAAATATTTTATTCCTGACGATCATTTGGAGTTTTTTAACAGTCTACCCCTATTTACCCAGACCAATGATACTTTTTTTGTGCACGCAGGAGTGCCGGACGTGCCGCTAGACCGCATCGTGCCAGTTCTCCACCGCCAGATTTTACTTTGGATTCGTGATGAGTTTTTTAAGAGTAAATTTCAGTGGAGTAAGTTGATTGTTCATGGCCACACTCCCGTGGATAAAGTAGAGATTCTTCCGCAAAGAATTAATGTAGATACAGGTTGTGTCTATGAAAAATCACTTTCGGCAGTAGAGCTTCCAGGTAGGATTGTTCATGCCGTCAAAAAGCTCAAAAAAACTGAGCATCGTTTTCTCCAAGATGACGATTCAAGACGTATTGCGGTACGATTTGAAGGGCGAGTTCCTGTGGATTTAAGAGTGCAGGGCAATGTTTGGCCTATGGAGACCATCAATTATAGTGAATTCGGAATGTTGTTAAAAACTTTAGTTGGTGGAAATTCGCCAGCACTCAAAGAAGGCGATAAAGTCACCGGAGAAGTAAAAATCCTCTCTGATGAGCCCTTAAGCTTTGAGGGGTCAATTGTCCGAATTTTTAAAAAAGAAGGCGTGACCCAATACGCCGTACAACTCACTCGGGCTATTCGAGCACGATGAGTTTTTGATGTGGACTTAAGGCCTTTATCCTAGTTAAATATTCTAGACATCGCTTTAAGGAGGTTTTTTTGGGGCATTTTTTAATTGGTATATTTTCGTTATTTTTAAATATTGGGGTTGATGTAGGTTCAGCCCAGGAGCTTCTCGAAATCACAGAGATAGGTTTAAGTAAGTCTAACGATCCCACTTTGGCCCGACGTGAAATTCATGAGTTGGTGGTTGAAAGAGTAACTCTTAAGCAAATATCTGAAATGATCGGCGACAAAAAGGTTCAAAAGAACCTTCAATTAATAAAAACCAAAATCCTAAAGGATTCGGGTAAATATATTCTGTTGTATAATCACGGCAAGATTGAAAGTACAAATCTAGGTAAACAGATGAGTGTCAGCATGAAGTTTTCATTAATGAATCTTAAAAAACTTTTACTCGAACGAGGACTTCTGTATGAACACGAAGGTCCGCCGGTGGTCCTTCCTATGATTTCTATAATTGATAAGCCCCACTTAACAGCCTATCGATGGTGGGTGCCAGAGGTAGAAAAAAATAAGAGTGGGGTATTGCAGCAAAAAATTAGTAGTTTTTATCGTGAGCTAGGGTTACGACTGGCGAATAACGGATTTTATTTAAAAAATCCCCTTTCAACCGGAGAGAAAAACTTAATTCCACAGGTCTATCAGCTCGATACTCTTAGAATGGAAGACTACTTTTTTTTAGGAGAATTTTTCAAAAGTCAGTTGGTAGTTAAGGGAGAAATTCGAATAGAAAACAATTCCGAGAAGACGGAGGCCTTTCGCATTCAGGTGAGGGCAACCGCTTTACATACTGGCAATGGTCGGGTTGTAGCTGAAATAACCAGAACTATAGATACCGAGCCGGGAGCTTTTGAGAGAGTGGTGGGTTCAAAACTGGATTCTGGTTTAGCTGAGGTTGCCGGTGATTTAGCGGCTCAACTTAAGGAAGCCTGGCAGCGGGGTACTTTTGGTGCTCGGCTGGTTAAACTGACTCTTCGAGGTGATATTTCCTATGGAAATGTAAATAAATTTCGAGAGTTGATTCAGACAAAGGTCACTGATATTAAATCAATTCGTGAGCGTGCGTTTGACGCCCAATCTGTAACGTTTGAGGTGGACACCACTGTCAGCAGTGAAAGTCTAGGCGAGCGACTTAGCCGAATAGGTACAGAGGGACTGAAATTACAACTAGACAACGTGAATAATGAATCGATCGAAATAAAAATGACTGGCACATAAGTCTCAACAAGGATAAAATAGCAACATGAGCCAAAGCAAAAAATTTGTCATGCTGTTGTTGGGTCTAGCTCTGACCTCATGTTCTATATGGCAGCGGCGGTCGGCAGTTAGTTCACAACCAGGTCCGATGGAAAAAAACGTACCTACTGAAGCCCGAGAGGATAGTCCCAGAAAGCGCATCATGGTGCTGCCTTTTATAGATGTTTCTGGCGTGCGCTCGGCCTCTGGTGGACCTAATCAACAGCTGACACTCTCTGCCAGGAGCGCTCTCGTAAGTTGGCTGAGTAGTACTGAGAGATTTGTGATCGTTAACAATGATGATTTTCCGAAAGACATTTCTCAGTTTTTAAATAACTTTCAATATGATGTTGAGTCCATGGCGAAGATTGCCAATGGCATGGGAATAGCTGCTATTATTGAAACCAAAATTTTAGAGATACATGCCAAAAAGTTGGGTAATGACATCGGAGTGTTTCGAAAAATAGGCGCCCAGGTTAATGGGAGAATTCAAATTCGAATTGTATCTGCTAAAAATGGCAAAGAACTTTTGAGCACCGTCAAAGAAGCCCAGATTCAATCTACCTCTACGAGAATTGGTGAGCAGACACCGTCTAATCGTGATTTACTCGACGATCCCAAACTTGTAGGCGACGTTGTCATAAAGGCCTTAAAGTCGACCATTCGTCCTATGGCTCAATCGATTGATAAGCTATCTTGGGAAGGGCGAGTAGCACTCGTAAAGGGCGACCAGTATTACATTAACGCCGGAAGGCTTTCGGGTCTGCAAATTGGCGATGTCTTAAAAGTGACGGAGGAGAGCCAAGAGGTTTATGATCCTGACTCTGGCATTTTTATCGGGCATGTACCAGGTCGAATGAAAGGGACCGTCGAGCTTGTTAGTTATTTTGGTAAAGATGGGGCCATCGCCGTCCTTCATTCAGGCGCTGGTATCAATGAAAATGATAGAATAGAGCTCTATTAGTACGGATTTTAGTCTAGAACGGTCGGCGATCTTTCTTTTTTAATCAAAATTATTTTGTTCAAGAAATAGAATTCCGATAAGAAAACATGTTTAGAAATCAAACCGTAAAAGATGTGATGAACAAAAAGATTGTGACGGTTGAGTCTGATATAAGCATCTGGCAGGCTACCAATAAAATGCGCACCTCAAACGTCGGTTGCGTAGTGGTTTTAGAAGACAAGAACATTGTGGGAGTTTTTTCTGAACGTGATTTGGTGTCAAAAGTACTCCCAAAGCGGTATGATGTAGATAAAACCAAAGTATCAGAAGTGATGACGTCTCCCGTGATAACGGTGACGGCTGATCTTTCACTCTCCGATGTTGTTTATATAACAGCCACCAGGTACATTCGACATCTACCCGTATTGAGCGACAGTGGTAAATTGGTGGGCATGGTTAGTATGCGTGATTTATTGTATCTAATAGTCAATCAGCTCTTAAAAGAGAACTACCTACAGATTAAAACCGGCACTTAGTGCTAATAAAAAAAGCAAAAACTGGTTGAAGCGACTGGAATCGAACCAGCGACCTCTTGCATGTCAAGCAAGCGCTCTAACCAACTGAGCTACGCCTCAACAATTAAAACTTTTTCAAAACTATCAGCAGAAAAGCTGCATTGCAACAATAAAAAAACCCGATGGATGGAATCGGTGCGAAATGCTACTAAATCCGTGGCACACACTTTGCTTTTACAAAACATTAGAAAACATTAAAAAGCATTGGAATCGAAATATAAATTTAAATTTCCGGGGAGGAAAACAAAATGAATCTGAAAATATTAACGGGAACTTTAGTTCTCTTAACTGCTGTCGCAAGTTTTGCGGAAGAATCACAAACGACAGCTCCTGCACCAGTGGCTCCAGTTGCTATTGAAACAACACCTAGCGAAGGCCAAACCTCAGCGCCAGTGGCAACGGTCGCACCGGAAGCTAAGAAAAAAGCTTGGAAGGTCGCCCTTAGTTCAAGAGCTCTTTACCCACGAGTCGCTGCCGATAATGGCACTGGTGCCGTGGTAAACCGAAATCGCTTTACCTTCGGTTACAATTTGGGACCCGCCACAGTAGCCATCAAGCCAACTTGGACTAACACCTATAATGTGGACACTGAAGTCTCTAAAGTTTCTGCTGGCGATTTGATTTTAGAAGTCTCTAAACCAGGTATCACCCTAAATCATGATTGGAGTCTAACTACAACTGGCAGATATTATCTTCCTACAAGTGAGTCTTCGCGCTTACTGGCATCAAATGGAATGGCCTTTTTGGATCTTTTTTTTACTCGCCCCTTGGGCACTCGCCTTACAGGTATTATTGAAGGTACCTATACGAATTCTTTCCAGGCGCATAGAACGGCCTACCAAGTAAAGGATGCAAAGCTGACTAAAGTTATTGGAAAACCAAGTAGTAAACCTGCAGATAATTTACCGGCAGATCAGGTTAACACTATCGATGGTAATGCCAGGTATGACATGTCTCACTTAGTTGGTCTTGAATATAAAATAAATAAAAAATGGGCCTTTGTTCAACTGTTGTCCTACGCTAATGGATACAAGTATAGCGATCGCGGCCAAAGTGTTCCTTCAAACAGCAGTGATGTTTTTTCGGTTACGAGTTATTTTACATTTCAAGCGGCTGAAAAAGTCGGATTTGAAATGGGGTTAAATCAGGATAGAAATAGCGAATCTCGAGCCGCACAGCCTAGGTATACTTATATGGCCGACGCTGAATCTGAATACTATCTATTGGCTAACATTAGCCTTTAATGAAGTGGATAAGATTTCTCTTATCGACCTCGCTCTTAATTTCTAGTTATTGGATTCTTAACAGTCACTGGGGGAACCTACCCCCGGTGATGAAAATTTTAGACCCCTTTAACGGTCTTTGGGTCAACGGCGATAAGAATGAAAAATTTCGGGATTTGCGCTTAGACGGTCTTATCGAACCCGCTTCGGTGCATTTTGATGACCATTTTATTCCCCACATATCCTCTCAAAACGAGAGTGATCTTTATTTTGCACAGGGCTTTATCACAGCAAGGGATCGTCTGTGGCAAATGGAAATCCAATCGCGTGTTGCAGAAGGTTCACTTTCTGAAATTTTTGGCGCGCGAACGATAGACTCCGATCGCTTTTTTATTCGCTCAGGATTAAGAGATGCCGCCCTTAAGTCCCACGAAAAAATGCTCAGTGATCCCATTACAAAACAGGCTGTCGAAGCCTATGCGCTTGGTGTTAATGCTTATATTTTGCCTCTTGCTTACCGGGACTATCCACCTGAGTATAAAATATTTAATCTGAAGCCCCGACGCTGGCGCTCGATCTATTCTGCATACATAGTTAAAATGATGGATTTCACTCTGACGGGTAAAAGTTCTGACGCAAAGATGTCACGTAACTTGACCCGATATCCCTATAAAAAACTTTTAGAAATCTTTCCAGAGTTGCCCTACTTTTCAACTCCGTTTGAGTATATCAATGGCGATATTAAAAAAAATTCTGATAATCAGTCCGATTTTACTCCTGATATTTTCTCTGTTGAAGAGCTGGGAAGGTACGTTGAACCGGAGCGGGGGAATGGCAGCAACAACTGGGCCGTAAGCGGTAAAAAAACTGCCACGGGTTTCCCTATTATCGCCAATGATACGCATCTCACTTACCGACTTCCCAATCTATGGTACGAGATACAACTGACAACCCCTACGCAAAATGTTTACGGAGTGAGTATTCCGGGAACTCCCGGAATAACTTTAGGATTCAATAAAAATCTGGCGTGGGCAGTTACTAATGCGACTGCGGACACTTTTGATTGGTATCAGGCTAACGCCAGGGCAGGTCACCAGATTGGTTATGAAATTAAAGTTAGAGATACAGGTGTTTTAAGAGAGAGCTTTGCCCAAACGCCATTGGGACCCGTGGTCTATGAAAAACAGGATAATGTATTTAATGATAGTCTTGTTAGAGGTTTCGCTCTTAAGTGGCAGGCCCAAGAGGCCAGCAATGAACAGGGAGTTTTTTTGCGACTTAACCGAGCAACTAGTTATCATGAGTGCTTGGAACTTTTAAAAAACTATTTGTCACCCTCACAAAATTTTATTTGCGCTGATCGCTTTGGAAAAATGGGAATCATTCACACAGGTAAAATTCCAATTAAAAGATCGGGGCAGGGTAGCTATGTCATGGATGGCAATAAAACAAACAATACGTTTCAAGAATTTATTCCGTTTCTTGAGTTGCCGAGATCTGAGAATCCAAAATCAAATTTTGTTTTTTCGGCCAATCAGAATCCGGCAACAAAAGAATATCCCTATTATTTAGGTAATGAGCACGCTTCAAACTATAGGGCACGCAAAATTAAAGAAAACCTAGCCGTCTCAAATAAAATAACACCTCAGGATATGATGAATCTGCAAAATGACGTTGTGGGGATTTTGCCGCGAGATCTACGCGCTCGCGTAGTAAAGGCAATTGGTGTTTCAAAACCACAGTTTAGTTTGGCGCTGCAAGCTCTAAAAGACTGGGATTATTCGTACCAAACCAACTCCATTGGTGCTGCAATTTTTTGGACTTGGTTTAAGACATTTGAAGAAATAGTTTGGCAAAAAAAACTGGGTGATAGAAAAAATTACGAATGGCCCGTGGCCGAGACACTGGCTTATTTAGTGTTGCAAAATCCGAAGGCTGAGTGGTTTGATGCTTTAGACAGTCAAATAACAGAGGCTTTTAATCAGGCCTGCTTCAAATTACTTACTGAGTTTGGCAGCGATATTCAAAATTGGCAGTGGGGGAAGGTAAGACCCACTAACTTTCCGCACAATGCTAAAATTCCCGGATTTTCACGTGATAATTTAAATGTTTGGGGGGATGAGTTCACGTTATTTAGTAATAAAGGAAATCATGGTCCAGTTTACAAAGCTGTGATCGCTTTAGGTGTTAAGCCTAGCGCTTGGATGATTTTGCCAGGAGGCCCATCGGGAAATCCTTTTAATAAAAATTACAGTTTAAATATGAATGACTGGGGCAAGGGAAATTTCAGAAAAGTAAATTATTATAGCAATATGAGTGAAGTTCCTAAAAATAGAAACCTTAAATTACAACCCGCGGGGAGAAAATGATGGCAGTCCTTTTAGGATTAGTTTTTGGATTTTTATTTGCTTCTTTGCAGAAGGCTTTAGTCGCTTCTTTTTTCGTGGTGTTTAGTCTTTGGCTTATTTCAGTCATGATTATTGATTTAGCCTATGGGTATTCGGTAGGACCCGTACTTGTTAATATGTTGGGTATAAAGTATTTGGCTTTAGTCTATCTGATCAGCAGTATCATTCCGGCACTCATTGCTGGACTTAGTAGTTGGGTAAGTTTTAGTTTTAAGAAACTATTCTGAGACAGACGACGCTTTTTTCAACCGCCCGTGATGGGCGCACTAAAAACTAATTCGAAGTAATATAGGTTTTTGCCGGTAGATATTTGAGTGGGTCGGTCGCCTGTTTATCTCGACGAATTTCAAAATGGAGATGAATGCCGGTGGCGTTTCCGGATCTGCCAATGATCCCTAGGATCTGTCCTCGTTCAATTTTCTGTCCGTTTTTAACACTGATACGCGAAAGGTGAGAATAAAGAGTGGCCCAATGGCCGTCTAGATCCACAATAATCATTTTGCCATAACCCTTGAAGCCGTTCCCTGCATAAACGACATGTCCATCATGTGAAGCGCGAATGGAGCTACCACGGGGGGCTGAGATATCAATTCCCAAATGAGGTCTTCTCTTTCCTAAACTAAAGGTCTGGGTAACTTTGCCGTTAAACACTGGCCACGTGACGTCAAAGGCAGATGGGGTGTCACTATATTCATAGGACTCATCAGTGACATGGGGAGTGACCATCTCTCCTGGTCCACGAAAATTTTGGCAACCGAGAGAGAGCGAGACGCTAATAAATAGGAAAGTCCTTACACAAATCACTGACATCTTTTTTAATCCTAGCATGAACTGAGTCTTCATTTAAGTGTTTAAGTGCCTTAGCAATCCAAAGTCCTATGACTTTCATTTGGGATTCCTTCATTCCCCTAGTCGTTAAGGCAGGCGTACCTATACGAATGCCTGAGGTAACAAAGGGACTCAGTTTTTCGTTCGGCACAGTGTTTTTATTTACTGTGATGCCACATTTATCCAATGTAATTTCGGCATCTTTACCGGTAATGTTTTTATTTGATAGATTAACTAAAATCAAGTGGTTATCAGTGCCCCCAGTGACTAAATCAAAACCCTCACTCAAAAGAGATTCTGCTAAGACCCTGGCATTCTTAATGATTTGTTCTGAATAAGTTTTAAATTCGGGCTTTAGAGCCTCACCGAAGGCCACGGCCTTGGCGGCAATGACATGCTCTAAAGGACCACCTTGAATACCAGGAAATATTTTGGAATTCACTTTTTTGGCATTGGCATCGCTGCAAAGAATGAGTCCACCTCGCGGGCCGCGAAGCGTTTTATGAGTGGTGCTGGTTGTGTAATCCGCATAAGGAATGGGGGACATGTGTAGTCCTGCCGCCACCAAACCGGCAAAATGCGCCATGTCGACCATGAGTGTTGCACCAACTTCGTCTGCGATTTCCTTAAATTTAGCGAAATCGAGAGGGCGGGGATAGGCGCTATAGCCGGCAATGAGCATTTTTGGCTTAGCTTCGCGTGCCTTGGCTAAAATGGTATCGTAGTTCAAGCGATCGGTTTTTGAGTCAAGCGAATAAGAAACCACTTTAAATAAAAATCCGCTAAAATTAACCGGCGAACCATGAGTGAGGTGCCCACCGTGGGAGAGATCCATACCCATAATAGTGTCACCGGGTTGACATACCGTCAGGTATACGGCCATGTTGGCTTGCGAGCCAGAATGAGGTTGAACATTGGCATGCTGACAGTCAAAAAGTTTTTTAGCTCTATCGATAGCGATTTGCTCGATATGATCGACGTATTCACAGCCTCCGTAATACCTTTTACCGGGATAACCCTCGGCATACTTATTAGTTAAAACTGAACCTTGTGCATCCATTACCGCTTGAGACACATAATTTTCAGAGGCAATCATTTCTAAGCCAAACATTTGTCGTTCTTTTTCTTTAGCGATAAAGCCAGCTATTTCTGGATCCTGTTTTGTCAAACTCAACATGTCAGCTCCCTTTTTCTGATTTTTTTTGGGGGTTTGAAGAAATTTTTGTGACTCTTTGTTCATGTCTTCCGCCAGCAAATTCTGTTTTCATAAAAGTTTCAAGAATACCGTGCGCTAAATTTGTTGAAATAAGACGGGCGCCAAAACACAGCACGTTGGCATTGTTATGTTCGCGCGCGAGCTTTGCCGTCTCTTCATTCCAGCAAAGTGCGGCCCGAATGTGGGAATATTTATTAGCGCGCATACTCATACCCTGACCTGAACCGCAAATCAAAACGCCTAAATCACTTGGAGTTTTGATTTCTCTCACAAGTATATCCGCAAAATCCGGATAGTCGACTGAAGCTTCAGAGTGGGGGCCTAAGTCGACCCATTCAAATTGGGGAGAGTTATTAATGAAAAAAGTCTTAAGGCTAAGTCCCGCATGATCAGAAGCAATAAAAATGGTTTTTTTCATATTTATTTTTTTCTTATATTTTTGAAAATATCAAACTGGCATTTGTGCCGCCAAAGCCAAAACTATTATTCATAACGTGAAGGAGTTTCTTTTCACGAGCCACCCCTGGCACATAATCGAGATCGCAACCTTCGCCAGGATTATCCAAATTTAGCGTGGGTGGGACAATTCCTGTTTCAAGGGCCTTTATAGCAAAAATACTTTCAATGCTTCCTGCGCCACCTAAAGTATGTCCTGTCATACTCTTTGTGCTGCTGACCCAAACTGATTTCGCGGCATTTCCAAAAACACCTTTAATAGCTTGGCTCTCGATTTCATCTCCCATTGGAGTACTGGTTCCATGCGCATTGATGTAACCCACTTGGTCCGCATTTATTTGGGCATCACTGAGAGCAGAATACATAGCGCGTACAGCCCCTTCGCCGTTGGGAGTGGGGCTGGCAATATGATAGGCGTCGCTTGATGCTCCGTATCCTGTAATTTCCGCGTAAATTTTCGCGCCTCTTTGCGAAGCTCTTTCATAATCCTCTAAAACCAAAACGGCACCGCCTTCAGCCATAACAAACCCGTCGCGGTCTCTGTCCCAGGGACGAGAGGCCTTTTGGGGATTATCGTTTCGGGTCGAGAGCGCTTTCATGGCATTAAAACCGCTGACAGCAGTCGGACAAATGGTGGATTCAACGCCTCCCGCTATCATAGCTTCACACTTACCATAGCGAATATAATTAAAGGCCTCACCAATCGAATGGGCACCTGTCGCACAAGCAGATGTCACACTGTAAGAGGGTCCCTTGACTCCGAACTGGATACTTATATGTCCCGAAGCCAGATTAGTAATTACGCCCGGAATAAAAAAAGGCGTTACTCTTGACGGTCCTCGTTCGAGTAAGCGTTTGTGCTGTTCCTCGATCATAGGTAGCCCGCCCATGCCTACACCAACAAAGCAGCCAATACGAGGGGCGTTTTTTTCGGTAATATCAAGACTGCTATCCTGAAGCGCCATCTTTGCGCTAGCCAGAGCAAAATAAACAAAACGGTCCATTTTTTTTTGCTCTTTTTTAGAAACGTACTGATCCAGATCAAAATTTTTAACTTCGCCAGCAATTTTGACATCATAGTTTGAAGTATCAAATGTTGTAATAGGGCCAATGCCAGATTTACCGTTAGTAGCGTTTTGCCAGCTATCGAAAACGCTATTACCGAGAGGGGTCACCATACCCATCCCGGTCACTACTACTCTTCGCTCATGAATAGTGCGTTTTTGAAAAACGTTAGACAACTTTACCTTTGCCTGACAAATACTTTACCACATCTGAAACGGTTTTAAGTCTCTCTGCGTCTTCGTCAGGAATTTCAATGTCGAACTCTTCTTCCATTGCCATAATCAGTTCGACGATATCAAGGCTATCAGCACCAAGATCATCGATGAACGACGCTTCTGGTTTAATTCTCTCCGCATCAACGCCCAATTGCTCGACGATGATATCCTTAATTTTAGGATTTAATGCTGCCATCATAGTTTTCCTCCGTACTTTCTGTTTGTTTACATATACAAACCACCGTTAACACGGATGGTTTGACCTGTAATATAATTTGATTCATCACTTAATAAAAACGCGACTGCATAGGCGACATCCAAGGCACTTCCTAAAGTTTGCATTGGGATTTCGCCTATAATAGTTTCTTTTTGTTTTAAACTTAGCTGTTCTGTCATTTCGGTAACAATGTACCCTGGCGCTACACAATTAAGTCTAATGTTACGTCCCGCCATTTCTCTTGCGACAGATTTTGTAAAAGCCTCCACGCCGGCTTTAGAGGCGGCATAATTAGCCTGACCAGGATTGCCCATTTCTCCCACGACACTTGTGATATTTACGATCGAGCCTTTTTTTGCCTTTAACATGGGTTTTAAAACAGATTTCGTAGTCAAAAAAGTGCCTCTTAAATTAGTAGAGATTACCTTATCAAAGGAATCTGTTTTCATCATCAACAGTAGCATGTCTTCGGTGACTCCCGCGTTGTTGACTAAGCCGTCAACGGTTGTCATCTTTGAAAAAATATTTACAAAACCGGCTTTAATCGACTCTTCGTTTGTGATATCCATCTGTAACGCAAAATGGTTTGAACCCTCAAGATCACTCAAAACCTCTTGAGCTTTTTTTTCGTTATTCGAATAAGTAATGGCAACTCGCGCGCCACGAGCTGCAAGAATTCGCGCGATGCCCGCACCGATTCCCCGGCTAGCGCCAGTAACCACTATGTTTTTATTTTTTAAACCACTTAAGAAACTCAAAGTTTAGCCTTACTTTCCAAGGTTTTAAGCTCTTCAATTGTGTGCATATTGAATGTTTTAAAGTGGGTACTGTCAATTTTTTTTATGAGTCCCGAAAGCACTTGTCCAGCACCCAACTCCAAAATGTGATTTACCCCTAACTCTCGCATTCGAGTTATGCATTGTGTCCATAACACTGTGCCTGAAATTTGCTTAATTAACTTGCTCCTGATTAATTCAGCCTCTTGCGATTCTTTGGCATCAATGTTTTGTACAATGGGAATCTTGGATTTTTGAAATTTTAGGCCGTTTAGTATCAAAGTCATTTTCTCTTCGGCGGGCTTCATCAAACTACAGTGAAACGGGGCAGAAACTTTTAACTCAATAAACTTAATTCGCTTAAGGGGAGGATCAAATAACTCGGGTTTAAAATTTTCTCTTAACCAATCAGCAGCTTTTTTACTTCCACTAATAACTACCTGCCCGGGACAATTAAAGTTGGCGGCTTCCAGGGGACTAAAACCTGATTCGCTTTCTGCCCACGTGCATAGTTTTTTGACTTGCTCGTCGTCGGGTCCGAGCACTGCCAGCATAGCTCCCACACCTTCAGGGACTGCCTCTTGCATGGCCTTTCCACGTTCGTGAACGGCAAAGATGGCATCGGCAAAAATAATTGTTCCTCCTGCGAGGGCCGCTGAATACTCACCGACCGAGTGTCCGGCTAAATAAGAAAACCTTAAATCTGTAGTCTCTTTAATGGCTTCAGAATAACAGTGTGACACTAGAACGAGTGCGGGCTGGGTATTTTCGGTAAGTGAAAGGGAAGATTCATCTCCATCGAAACATAATTTTTTAAAATTTATTTTAACTGAATCGCTAGCTTCCTCAAAAAATCTTTGTGTCGATTTAAAGTTATCAAACAGGAATCTTCCCATTCCAATGTGCTGACTACCTTGCCCGGGAAAAACTGCTGCCCACATGATTTATCCTAATATTTAAACAAGGCACTGCCCATGGTTAACCCAGCGCCAAAAGCGGTGAGCATGACGTTTTGCCCGCGCTTAATGCGGCCATCGCGTATGCCTTCGTCTAAAGCGACGGGTATTGTTGCTGCTGAAGTGTTGCCGACTTTGGCAATGTTGATAATGACTTTTTCGAGTGGGAATTCAAAGTGTTTTGCGACTGATTCTAAAATACGAATGTTGGCTTGATGAGGAATTAACCAATCAACATCCTTTACAGACATTTTGTTTTCTTGGAGCACAGACTCGCTCATTTCAGTCATGGAACGAACGGCATGTTTAAAAATTTCGCGGCCTTTCATACGTACAAATTGCAGACCCTCATCTAAAACTCTTTGGGAAAAAGGCAGCTTTGAACCGCCTGCCGGAAGCACAAACAAATCACCGACGCTGCCGTCAGCGCCTAAACGGTGGCTATAGACGCTTGAGTCTTGATCTTTATCACTGCGGCTTAGGATAGCAACCCCTGCCCCGTCGCCAAACAAAATGCAGGTGTCGCGCTCTTTATAATTCACATAGCGATGTAAAACCTCTGCGCCGACCACTAAAATGTTTTTGTAAGATCCCACGCGAATGAGATCGTCAGCGAGACTAAACCCGTAAACAAAGCCAGAGCAGGCAGCTGAAATATCTAATGCCATGATATTCCCGCATCCCAGTTTATGTTGCAGTACGCATGCCGTGCTGGGCATAATTTGATCGGGCGAAACAGTCGCAAACAATATGGCATCAATGTCTTTGACTTTTAAATTGGCGGCCTCGAGTGCCTTGTGAGTCGCAATATAAGCAAGATCACTCGTGCTCTGCTCTTTAGCCGCGATGTGCCTGCTATGAATTCCGGTTCTCTCAACAATCCAGTCGTGCGAGGTTTCGACCATTTTCTCAAGATCATAATTGGTGAGGAGCTTTTCGGGGAGGTAAGAACCCGTACCACTAATGCGAGAGCGGAAAAATTCGGCCATTTTTTTCCTGCTTATTGAGCTTCAGTAGCGGCGACGATCTCTTTGCCTTTGTAGTAACCACAAGTGGGACAAACGCGGTGAGGTCTAACAATAGCGCTACAGTTGGTACATTTTCCGGTAGTGGGGGCCGTTAAAAAATGATGAGATCTTCGTAGATTACGGCGCATATGTGAAATTCTCTTTTTGGGCATTGGCATAGCAAAATTCCTTTTCTTCTAATTTTGTAAAGATGTCTTTTTTGCTTTCAAAAATCAACTCTTAATTCAATTTAATTTCCGCGAGTTTGGCGAGTGGTGAAGCTCGCATTTGATGCTCTACGTCACAATTACAGGTGACTGCGTTTAGATCCTGACCGCAATATTGACAGAGTCCCTTACATTCGATTTTGCAGAATGCGATTGTTGGTTCTGAAAGTGCGACAGTATCGCGAATGAGAGGGTTCATATCAAATGAAAAAGACTCAAAAATAGAGGTCGTCGGCCCATCATCATCAAGTTCAGAAATATGGTTAACTTTGGCTTCTTTGCCAGTTCGGGGCAGCTTTTCTCCTGGCACTAAAAGTTCATTAAGTTTTAAATCGAGGGTCGACTTGAAGTCGGCGGCGCACCGGGCGCATGTCAGATTCAATTGAGTCTTAATGTTTCCCGTAACCTCAAAGATATTGCCAATGGGACGTACCAAAAAATGCACCGTGTAGGGTTCTTGGCGCACGAGATCAGCCAAGGATTCAGAAAATTCGCCAGTTCTTTGATTGCAGATATATTCTCTGCCCTCTACGGGAATTTCATTGAGATTGATTTTCATAACTGTTTCCTTTGTTCTCTTTTATTTATGTTTTTTGCAGCATTGAGTCAAGTTGTTAGAATCCATTATTTGTTGTTGCCTAACGGGCTCTTAATTCTACTTACTCAAAACATGGTTCTATTTCTTGTTTTTACTTTTTTACAGCAAGTCAGCTTTGCCGATTGGAAGTGGACTGTACCTGAGGACGCTCAAGTCTATATTCAGCCGAATAAAAGAAGTGACATAATTTCAGATTTGGAAGCGGGGAGCGAGATTATGGTCGCCAATCCCACCTACCAAAATCAATGGGTTATGATCTATTTTTACTTTCCGGGACAGCCGAAAACAAAAGGCTATGTTCAAAGAAGAATTTTTAAAAAAGAAAATTTAGAATGGACAAAAAATATTAAGAAAAAAGTGGTTCCGACTCATCAGTTTGGCAAGACCATTGGCATTAACTCAGCCACCAGTTTTTATGCCAGGGGTCCCACTGAGATTGATGCCTCGGCCTCAGAAACCGCCGTTTTTGGTCAGCAGTTTGGCTTGGCGTCTTATCCCCAAATCTATTTTGATTTTCCGTTTGGAGAAGAAAGTTCATTTAGAATTTACAGTGCCCTAAGAAAATTAAAAACACAGGCTGAAGCTGAGTTAAAAACAAATGGAGTCACAACGCTTTCTCAGAAAATGGAGCTTGATGAAACGTTTTTTTCATTAGGTATTGGCGTGCGATATTACTCGGCCCCACAAGACAGTTTTTGGTATGGTTTCGGAATGGAATTCGCCAAAGGGACTAGTGGTACCATTAAATATGACGATGGCACTATAAAGAATCTAAGTGACACTTTACCCACTTTATTTATTGTTCAAGGAACTGTGGGTTTGGATGTTCGTTTAACTGACAAAATTTATTTTATTCCCACGGCGAATTTTGGGGCTGCCGTTACTAGCTCGCCCATTAGCTATATTACAGAAATATTATTGGGCATTGGCTGGGTGCTTTAGGCTCCGTATACAGAGTGTTAAAATAAAGTTGGCGGGCTTCGAGTTCTTTGAAGCCCGATATTATTTTAAACTGTTTTCCGGCACTCTTGCTCATCGATACCTGACCACGACCGTTAATTGTTACGTTCATCTCTTGGACCGAAAATAATTCAGGAGACAAAACGTAAATGGCCGCAAGCAAATCCCAAACGGGTACCGTTCTAGAAAATTTCAAAAAAAGCGCACGCCAAAACCAACGCGTGGAGGCTGTTTGCAAGTAGCTACCAAGCTCACCTTGAATCCGCAAAACATCTTGAAATGAAAATCGCAGTTTTCGGGCAACGTCACACGGAACTAAAGTAATTGGAATTTCGGAATCAAAAACCATTTTAGCAGAACGCCAGTCCTTCCAAATATTGAAATCAAACCAACGCATCGTTGGCAGTTGGTGGTGGACATTGGTTCCGACAAAGATGACCTCCTTGATTTTTTTGGTGTCAAGTTTTTCGTTTCTAAGAGCGAGCGCCAAATTGGTCAATGGACCTAGTCCAACAAAGCGAAAATCTTCTTTCAGATTTATTAACTCTTGGGCAGCTGTGGATTCCTTACTCCACCAGTGATCGGCGCCTTTAAAAACGGGACCTCTATAATCACAGAGCTTAGCTAGACTGAGGGAATTTTGATAGGCTGAACTCTGAAAGGTATTACCAAAAATATTTGAGATTCCCAGCACTGAGACTTTACTTTTTAAAAGTAGGGAGATGGCAAAGGCATCGTCGATATCACCAAACTTTGCTCCCAGAGCGTTATCAGTGTCAATCCACAGGGGTAAATTAGAAGACGGGCTCATAATCCTCAGGCAATAGAGAAAAAAATTTAGTATAGGTATGTACTTTTTTTGTGGAAAGGCCATTGTGAGTAAGAGGCAAGTGATTCTGCGCCCAAGCTAAAATTCCGCCACGCAAATTTGAAACCGTATAACCAAGAGACTTTAATTTTTCAGCGTATTTGGAGCTGCGTTGCCCAATCGTGCAGTACGTGACCACGTGAAAACCTCTATATCTGTCTATTGTTTTTTCAAACTCTGTTTGCGTGATGGCATCGGGGATCATCGAAACTTCTTGCTCTACCGTGGCACGGACGTCCACTACAATAAATTTGGGTTGAGTCATTTTATCACGTATCAGCAAAGCTGAGTCATGCAAAATGCTTGAGAAGGACTTCTCAAGAGCATAGGCAAAAGCATCGACAAAGAGAGCTTTGCCAAGAGATGTGGAATGTAAAACAATTGGCAATGCTATACTTAAGGCCAAGATCAAGAAAATAGGTCTCTTATTTATCATCAACATGTTGTAATCATATTATGCAGCCTATAATTCGCAAGGTATTGCGCTATCTTTTCATAGTTTTATTTCTAACGACAGCCATCGGTAAACTACTAGACAATCGCGGCTTTGCCGAAGTGTTGGGCACCTACCAATTATTGCCCCCGTGGTCCTTACTTTGGCTTGGCCTTTTAATTTCTTTGTCCGAGCTAGGAGTTGCAATATTACTAATTCGGGGAGTTAGGCTTCAGTTTATGGCGAGAACCATTATTTTGGTTCACACTACCTTGTTGGGTGCAACGTAATTCCTTCCGGTTTGTAAGTTGAGCATAGGTTAAAAGATTGCCTCTCATAACGGCTTGAATGGTCAAGCAGGAGAGGTAGT
>JAWXAY010000062.1:0-21427 GCA_034439715.1 Pseudomonadota bacterium | reverse complement strand
CCGAAACTGACCCAAGACCTACTCGACGGAAAACCCGCCTATACGCCAGTGGAATTTAAAAAATCAATACTTGCTGACGGTTAGATTCGATGATGTACATACTTTCAGACTTCTCCTCGTCCTTATTTTTCGGCGCCTGATAATCGCTGATATATTTCTTCAACGACTCGACGATGCCAAAGTAACGATCCGATGGCGTAAAGCCGTCAAGCGCGCTATGAGGCCGGCCATAATTGTAGTGCTCAATGAACCGCGCAATCTTCTCGACCGCCTGCTCTTGAGTCACAAAAAACTCCTTATCGATCAGCTCGCGATGAATGCTTTTATGAAACGCTTCGATCTTACCGCACGTCTGCGGGTGATGGGATCTGGCGGTGATATGTTCCACTTTAAGTTTCTTCAAAAGCTTTTCAAACTGCGTGATCCCACCCCAGTGCTTGAACTGCGCCCCTTGATCGGTAAGAATTTCTTTCGGCGCGCCAAAGCGGACCAAACTTCCACGTAAAACTTCAAGCACGTTTTCTGCCATCTGCTCGCGAAATAGCCCCCAACCAACTATCATTCGACTGCAGTCATCGATGGCTGAAATCAAATACACCTTGTGCGCATCGCGAATATAAAATCCCATGATGTCCATCTGCCAAAGATCATTGGGATGGGGCCGACTGAAGCGCTGCCACTCGCCAATCTCCTTTTCCACCTGTTGCTCGAGTTGCTTGTTGTTATCGCCCTTGGTGCGGAAGCTGGCCTCGGCCGCCCCAGCATCACCGTCAGGCACATTGTGCTTTTTGAAAACCTTAGCAATCGTCGAATGCGACAAGTTCACCGATTCAAACCGCAGTAGGTGATCGCTCATCGCCTTGGCACCCATTTCTGGTTTTTCTTTTTTGATTTTTAAAATCTTATCCACGATCCATTGACTCGTCAGCTTTGGCTGGTGATGTGGACGGCGACTCTTCTTCATCGAATCTGCCGTGATGCCGTTATTGCGACGATGCTTATAAATCCATCCATGAACAGTACCGACAGCAGTGATACCTAAATCCCGACAAATAGCCGGCACCGATTCTCCGGCAACAACTCGCTCGATAACCTTTCTCTTGAATTCTAAATCATACCTTCGTGTCTTGCGTCCCTCTGAAAATAGAGCTCCGCCATTGGATTGCGTCATTGTTTCTCCCTGGTTAAATTGATTTTTCGTCAACCAAGGAGGCGCCTCTTTGGTACCTCAGATGTGTAGCGGCAAAACAACTATGCTTAAAACTTCGATGCCAAGCCCTGAGCACAAAATAACCCACGCGTAGCCTGTCGCGGCCTCATTATGCCAGCAGGAAGAAGTGTTCAACAGCACCACAAAGAGTGACTACTTTGGGCCACAAATTTCCGGGATCATGTGATTCTTGAACTTCACGAAAGATCGAGTGTCGATGTGGAATCCTATCACAGACATTATTCGCTCTTTGTACACGACAACCCCGAGAAGGAAAGCGCCAGGGTTATCGAAATTCTGAAGAACGCGAGGCCGCACTGAAAATTCGTTGGCACTCATATCGTTCAGTGAATCTAGATTTCTATTGAGTTGATGCTTAGAATCAAGCCTCGGTCCGCAAGAGATTTTCGACATCGTCGCAGCGATAATAAGTTGAGCCACCATCAAACGAAATGATTGTGCCTTCTTCAGCCTCTTGGGATTCCCACTCAGACAGCGCGCAACTCCAAGAAACTGGGTCTTGATCTTTCATCACTGAGACAGTGTCCAGACTCATCCAACCAACCTGAGTTGTCTCGGGATAGCATTGACGAATGTGTTCTTCAAATTTTTCAGCGAGATCTACAGCCGTCAATTCTGATTCTAAAATGGACTTGATGATCCAGTCCGTGCTATATTCACAACCATCTCCGGGCAATAAACGCATTAGATCGTCTGATCCACAAGCGTCACAGCATCCAGTGGGCGCTTCTTTGTAGCAACCGTAACAAAATGGAATTGAACGTTTGATTGCGAGTTGTTCAAGTTGTTTTTGAATTTCTGTATCCATAAAAAAGTCTCCGTGGTTTTTAGTTATTTTCTCCCTTGCGGGATTCCTTCATCTAAGGCTGAGGAATCCCAAGGCGAGAAAAAGTGAACGCAGGAGTGGGTCTCGGCCCGACACGCGAAAGCGGCAGGACTCATGACAATCTCGCCCCGCCAACGGCGGGCACTTTTGTGAGAGATTGGCGTGAAGTCCGTGCGGAGGACCGAAATAAGACCCACGACGAAGTGAGCGGTAAAGAATAACCACGATAAAAGACTTTGTAGAAATTCAAAGATCCAAACCTACAACGTCACTATTCCTTTGATGGTAGCAACATAGCCTTAGGCCACTTTGATGCTTTCGAGTCTTGGATCAACTGAATCTGTGCTTTGTGAACGTAGTTAATAATGCGTGGTAGCTGGCCGGTTGAAGCCGCGATGATCGCCAAAACTGCCGCCGCTTGAATAATTTTACTTAGTCCCATGAGGACCTCCTTTAAAATTTAAGTTTTTGAAATTATGGATTTGAAAGAGCGATTGCCATTACTTTGAAATGGGATTCCAAATTCTAGGAATGGAAAAATGTCTGTGTGGAACTACGAAAAGAGCGGATGGGATGATGCTACCAACGTGCTACCACCATGCTACCAAAATCGGAAATGCACCGAAATTCTGTGAAATACTATCTCTGGTTAAAATCTCTAATGAAAATAAGCCAGTCGCCTGACTCGCTTCAGCTTTTTTTGGATCCAAAAATTTGAGAAGGAAATATGGATGGGGCGGCAGGACTCGAACCTGCGGATATCAGAATCAAAATCTGATGCCTTACCAACTTGGCGACGCCCCAACAGAAATTAATTGCAGCGCTTAAATTAAAAAATAGCGACTAAATTATCAAGGTAATTATCAAGGTAAAACCCAAACAAATACGGTTAGATCAAAGGTTATGCGCCGAGTTATTGGTGTATGCCTTCAAGATCAAAGATAAAGGCAAACTCTAACGCCTTATCCTTTAGCGCCTCAAAACGTCCGCTAGCGCCTGAATGTCCCTGATTCAGTTGAGTCTTAAACAACAGGCGGTTCTTGTCAGTCTTTAACTCGCGCAGCTTCGCAATCCATTTAGCCGGCTCCCAATATTGCACTTGAGAATCATGAAACCCCGTTTGCACCAATATATTTGGATAATCCTGCTTTTTCACGTTGTCGTAGGGAGAGTAAGACTTCATGTATTTGTAATACTCTTTTTTGTTGGGATCGCCCCACTCATCGTACTCGCTGGTGGTGAGTGGAATAGAGTCATCTAGCATTGTCGTTAAAACATCTACAAAGGGCACGCCCGCGAGAATACCATTATATAGATCAGGCCTAGCATTCGAAATATACCCCATAAGAATTCCACCCGCGCTCGCTCCATAAGCATAAACTTTTTTTGGGTGCGCATATTTAATTTTGATAAGGTGTTCTGTGGCGGCAATAAAGTCGTTAAATGTATTTTTCTTTTTCAAAAACTTTCCGGTTTCATACCACTCGCGTCCCATTTCTGCGCCACCGCGAATGTGAGCAATAGCGCAGACGAAGCCACGTTCCAACAGAGTAATCCAGCTAGAATGAAAGTAGGGGTCGTTGTTAAGGCCGTAAGAGCCGTAGCCGTCAATGTAAAGGGGAGCGCTGCCATTTAGTTTTGTGGTTTTTTTATAAACCACCGATATCGGAACCTTAATGCCATCTTTAGCTTTGGCCCAAATCCACTCGGTCGCATAATCGTCTGAATTAAATCCCCCCGGGATTTCTTTTACCTTTAAAAGCGCATCGGTTTTTGTAATAAGATCGTGATCAAAAATAGAGGTGGGTGTATTTAGGGAGCTATACCCATAGCGAAATCTTGCGGTGTCATAATTGGGGTTTTCTTCAGGAGATACTTCGTAGGACGAATCTTTAAACGTCACAAAGTGCTTCTTGTTGTCGGCGCGACTAACGACTTCAAATAAAGTGCGACCCTTGTTTTTTTCTTGTAATACAAAGTGATTTTTAAAAATGTCAAGGTCTTCAAGGTAATGAGTAGTACGATGAGGAATCACTTCTTGCCAGTTTTTGAGGGCCGTTTTATCTTTGGCGACTTCCATTACACGAAAGTTTTTGGCCTTAAAGTTGGTTAGAATATAAAAGCGATCTCCGCCATCTTCGATCGAATACTCTAATTTTTTGGACCGCTTTTGAAATAATATGGCATCCATTTTGGGGCGATCGGCCTCTATATAGCTGTATTCTGTAGACAGAGTACTTTCTGAAATAATAAAAAGATACTTTAATGATCGGCTCTTGCTTATTCCCAGTCTAAAAGTGTCGTCCTTTTCTTCTTTAATAAATTCAGGAGTAGGTGTGCCGAGCGTATAACGAAAAAGTTTGTGAGCTCGTAGGGTCGTGGCATCCTTTAAAGTATAAAAAATCGTACGGTTGTCAGCGGCCCATTCAAAGTTCTCAGTGATGTTTTTAATAACGTCCGAAAACTCAGTTTTTTTCTCGAGATCAATAAAACGAATTGTATATAATCGACGGCCCTCAGTATCAGCGGCATAAGCCAGAATTCTGTGATCGTCACTAATTTCTACGACGGCTCTAAAGTAGTCATGGCCTTTGGCTTTTTCATTGACATCGAGAATGATTTCTTCGGGACTATCGAGTGAGTTTTTCTTTCGACAATAGATAGTGTATTCTTTGCCCGTCTCAACGCGGGTATAGTAGTAATAGTTATCGATTTTAATTGGGACCGTTTGGTCGTCTTCTTTAATTCGGGTTTTCATCTCGTGAAAAAGTTTTAATTGAAAGTCTTTGGTATGGCCTAACTCTGAATCGACGTAGGAGTTCTCAGCTTCGAGATATTTTTTGACTTTGGGGTTTTCTCGCTCGCGTAGCCAGTAATAATTGTCGATGCGTTTATCGCCAAACTTGGTTAACACGGTCGGGATCTTTTCGGCTTGAGGCGTGGGAGGTGTTCGCGGAACAGTTGCGGCCATTAGGTTTAGTCCTGTCAAAAGTAAAAAAATAATTACTGTCATCAGCAAGACATGGTAGGGGGGATTTATAATAAAGGCAAAAACTTATTCTGCCTTTATTCTGTCTCATTTTGTGGTGGTGATTGTTCGGCAACCATTTTTTCGTAGGCGTCAAAAATTTGCTTTTCAAATATCTGACGGGTCTCTTGATTTACGGGGTGGGCAATATCACGGTAGGTGCCGTCTTTTTTCTTTTTACTGGGCATGGCCACAAAGAGTCCATCGTGTCCTTGGATGATTTTAATATCTCTAATGACGAAGCAATCATCAATAGTGACTGTAACATAACCTTTTAACCTATCTTCATCGACAGGTACGATCTTTACATCGGTGACTTTCATGGCCAAAATCCTCCTGCTGTCCGTCTCTAGTGCCTGGGTGTCCATATATCTTTTCGGACGAACCACGTTAGGACTTTAGTCATGTGAGCGAGATGGTTCAATTTGAGTCGCAATAGCCAGAACTACACCCAACGTCTAGTCCTCCGCTTCAACGTCACGATTTCCTTGTGCTTGAGTTCTGCTTTAAATACGTTAAACAATGAACAATTTGACTGACTCAAGGAGATATTAATGATTGCACGACAGTATTTTATGATTGCTATGATTTGTTTGGTTTCCGCTAATGTCATGGCGCAGAACCGTTATTCCTATGGTACAAAAACAACCTCCTCAAGTACTGACTCAGATTCTGATTCCAATGATGCAGGCTTTGCTTTGGGGTATTCGTCAAATGCCGCGGCACTTTTTTATGATAGTCCCGGGTTAACGGGTTTGTTTCCCATTGGTGATAATGGCGCAATTCAGGCCTACTTTGCGCTCTACGACTCTGATCCCAACACCTATGGTATTGGAGCTATTTACAAGTACACTATCAGCGGAAATCAAAGTTCTGGGTTTCATGTCGGCGGTGGACTGGGTTTAGGAACGTGGTCGAAGGATAAATCCTACATGCATATTATTGGCGATGCCGGAATTCATTTTTCAATTAAAAAGCATGTGCTAGTGCATATTGATGGCGGCTTATTAATTAAGAGTGATGAACAAGCCGCTAACAACGCACCTAAAGACAGCGGAATGGTGCTCGCTGGTTTTTCAGAGCATATCGGTCTTGCAATTATGTATATGTTTTAATCTTTTAAGAATTTCATCTGAAGATCGCTAAGCAATGAACTCATAAAGTTTTTCTCTTCTTCTGAGAGATTATTCTTCGTTTTTTCTTGAAGCACAATTAAGAGATCTATATTAAATTTTGCCATGCCCTTGTCTTTTTCGATCTTGCCGGTGGATGGATTGGGAGCCAAACCTAAGGCCATCGCTGCCGAAGAGCCAATTGATAAAATGAGAGTTGAGAATGAGGCCTGAATTTCTTCGTTCATAAGGAATCTCCTAGATTGGAAAGGCGCCTACAAGTTTTTTAATTCTTTGAGAAACCGGTGGATGTACAGAAAAATACCGGGCAAACCGTCTCCCGGTCAATGGGTTGACTACGAACAAATGGCTTAAGGCATAAGGCAGGGCGGGGGCTAGAGTTTGTGCGTAGCACTCTAGCTTCCAAAGCGCCTTTGCTAGTGCCATCGGATCAGAAATCCATTGGCTCGCCAAAAGATCAGCCTTGAAAATATGACTGGGTTTCGAATGGATGTGGATGGCAATCCAGGCAAATGGCACAAAAATAAAAAAGAACAGGCGAGAGAAAAAGTTCGGAGCTCCTGTGGGCATCTGATCAGTAAAGCTCAGGAGGCTAGCAGCTAATACGGCACCCACCATTGCCGGAAGAACATCTTTGTTTTTTAAGCGAGCCACGAGATGAGCCAGTACGGCTTCGATTTCATCCGGAGTTAATCGTTTTAGCAGTCCTTCAGTGACGTAGAGGGCGTAACTGTCGCTTTTCATGCCGCAAACAAAAGCCGCTGGATAAGACGTCGGTATTAAGTAGATTTTCGGGGGTTCGATTTTAGCTCTGCGCCCAATATGTTCTAACTTTTCTTGAAGATTCCAGGCGTCGTTTCCCTCTAGCCTGCGGGCTCTAAAAAAACTTGATGCCAACTGATTGGCCGCGGAAAATATGACGAAACACATTGCGAGGGACACGACGATTCCTAATAGCGTACCTTGTCTGCCCCACAACCAATGTCCAAAATAGGCTAGTAACACCGTGAACAACAGAGACATCACCCATACTTTAATAGAGTTTTTGAGCATTCTTTTAATTTACTGACTGGATTTTAGAAAGACAAGCCTTGGGCATAGCAGCAATAGGAATTGAATTGATGAAAATACCTCAGAAAAGTGAAAAAATGTTTCATAGCATTTTTGGAGGCCACATATGAGTGTGAACGCAGGTCATATAGATCAGGTAGATATTGTCGCGCTTAACGTCCAAATTAAACAAGAAAGCCGCTTTGTCCATCGGATGATGGATGAAATTTCAAAAGTCATTGTCGGGCAAAAAGAAATGATAGAAGGAATTCTTTTGGGGCTACTGACGGGTGGCCATGTTCTGCTGGAGGGTGTGCCGGGCCTCGCTAAAACTTTAGCAATTTCTACTATTGCCAGGTCCATTTCACTCGAGTTTAAGCGCGTGCAGTTCACACCAGATTTAATGCCATCTGATTTAGTAGGAACAATGATTTTTCAGCAAAACTCGGGTGAGTTTGTGCCCAAGTTGGGGCCCATTTTTACAAATATTGTTTTAGCTGATGAGATTAATCGAGCGCCAGCAAAAGTTCAAAGTGCTCTCTTAGAGTGTATGGAGGAGAAGCAAGTAACTATCGGGGACAAAACTCACATTCTGCCATCACCATTTTTAGTTTTAGCCACTCAGAATCCCCTTGAGCAAGAAGGCACTTATCCGCTACCAGAAGCTCAAATGGATCGCTTTTTGTTTAAAATTGTTGTGAATTATCCTGAAAAAGCTGAAGAGTTAGAAATCTTAAACCGCATGTCCAAGAGCGAAAAACCACAGGTTCAACCCGTAATTACTCGTGAAGAGCTTCTCAAGGCTAAAATACGTATTGACGAAATCTATCTTGAAGAAAAACTCAAAAACTACATTGTCGAAATTGTTCTCGCCACGCGCGAGCCGCGAAAATATGGCTTGGCTTCAATTGAGAATCTTCTAAAAGTTGGTGTCAGTCCTCGTGCCACAATAAGCTTGGCTCGGGCTGCGCGTGCCCATGCTTTTGTGAAATCTCGCGGATATGTAACTGCGGAAGATATAAAAGCTGTGGCCTACAACATTATGAGACACCGTTTGATCTTATCTTATGAAGCCGAAGCTGAGGAAATTTCAGCCGATCAAGTTATTAAAGAAATATTGGGGCACTTGGAGGTATCTTAATGTGTCTTTGCCTCCCGAAATTTTAAAAAAAGTAAAACTTCTTGAAATTAGCACTCGAAAATTGGTTAAGAACCTTTTTGCGGGGGAATACCATACCGCCTTTAAAGGGCAAGGTATTACTTTCTCTGATTTTCGAGAATATATTCCGGGCGACGAGATTCGCTCCATTTCTTGGAACCTCACCGCAAAAGCTGGCAAACCCTATATAAAAAAATACGACGAAGAACGGGAGTTAACTCTGATTTTAGCAGTCGATATCAGTGGTTCCTCTGATTTTGGCACTGGCAGTCTTTTTAAGGGTGAGGTCATCAATCATGTAGCGGCTCTTTTGGGATACAGCGCTTTAAAAAACAACGATCGAGTAGGCCTTTTACTTTTTTCAAATCAAGTGGAGCACTGGGTGCCTGCCAAAAGAGGTCCGGGTCAGATTCAAAGAATTTTAAGAGATCTTTACTACTTTAAGCCCCAAAACCAAGGCACCAATATCAGCGAAGCTCTTGATTACATGAGGGGAGTGTTAAAAAAACGCTCCACGATTTTTTTGTGCAGCGATTTTTTGGACGAAAACTACGATCTGGTTTTGAGATATTTAAGTAAAAAGCACGAAATTATTGCCGTCGTAATTCAAGATCCTGCCGAAGTAGAGTTGCCAAACATAGGGCTTATGGGCGTTCAAGATGCCGAGACTGGGGAAGTGGCAGTTATTGATACCGCAGATCAACGTTTTAGAGAAAATTATAAACTAGCGGCACTTGATCGACGAAAAAAAAGAGACGAAATGTTACTGAAAGCCCGAGTCGAACGAATTGATATTTCAAGGCCAGACGATTTTGTGACCCCTCTTATACAGTTTTTTAAGAGGAGAACCCGATGACAGCTTGGACGTGCAAAGCGGAGCCGATCGAGGGGCTAACTGTTGGACAAAAATATATTGTGGAGTGCAGTGGAGATAGCGTTCAGTGGGCCGAAAAAGAACTGAGCGTTTCAATCCCAGAATCACAGAAATACCAATTAAAGATACTGAAATTTGAAGATGTCACAAATACAAATGTTAAATTTATTGGCGTCAGCTACCAGGCGGGTGACATCACCTTAGAAAAAATAATCCTCAAAGACAAAAGCGAAAACTCGGTAGTGCTGGGTGCCTGGACAATTAAAGTTGATTCGGTGATAAAAGGTAAGCCAGAGCCTTTTGGTCCCTTTGGGCCTTTTTTAATGAGCTGGCCAATGTGGCTATGGCTTGCTTTGGCCTTAGTGTTTTTAGCTGTGTCGAGCTTATTGGGAAGGCTCTATTATTTAAAAAAACGAAAACTCGAGTGGGCCAGAATCGTCAATCAGCATTCGACTGCCCTTTTGCCTTACCATCAGTTCTACAAAGACACGCGTAAAATATTAAGAGCTGATGAAGACGAGCGACTGCGGCTCAAAAAGTTAGAAGAGTCATTTCGGCTTTATTTTTTGCGAGAATTAGAGGTTCCCACTCTTGAAGAAGAGCCTAAATGGATATTGAAGCACCTGGAGAAAAGGAATGTCCAAATGGACAAAGGCCTGAGAGACGAATTTTTACAAGTGTTTCGCGAAATACGTCGTGCCGGAGAATCCCAACAAAACTTTGCATCTAAGGATACCGAGCAGATTACTCACCACTGTCAAAAAATCGTCGACGTAGTGAACGAGGCTTTAAGGAGTTCCAAGTGAAAGTTTGGGCATCGCATTGGGCTTGGCTATTTTTGATTCCACTTGGTCTTATGGCCTTTTATTATTTGACGTCCTCTAAAAATAAAATAGCGACATTGCAGTTTAGCAGTATGAAAAACCTCAGCGGCTTGGCCCCTTCTTGGCGTGCGCAGTTTTTTAATTTTCCTGGTTTTATTAAAATCGTGGCACTTTTTGTGGCTATATTGGCATTGGCCCGCCCTCAGTCGGCCAACGAAAAAATTAGACGAGATGTTGAAGGTGTAGATATTATGATAGCGCTCGACATCTCGGATAGCATGCTTATCGAGGACATGCAGCCAATTAACCGAATGGAATCTTCTAAGAAAAAAATTCTGGATTTTATCAAACAACGAGTTAGCGACAGAATTGGCATAGTGGTGTTTTCCGGCGAATCCTATAGTCGAGTGCCTCTGACTCTCGATTATAAAATCTTACGAGAAAGTGTTGAACAGATCAAACCGTCTCGAAATATAAAAATGGGAACTGCGATTGGAGTGGCACTCGCCAACGCGGTCGCCCGCCTTAAGGATTCCACCGCCAAAACCAGAATAGTGATTCTGATGACTGACGGCGAGAATAATAGCGGCACTATAGATCCCCTGACGGCAATGCAAATTGCCAAAGGTTTTGGTATTCGAGTTTACACAATTGGAATGGGCAAGGATGGAGACGCCCAGCTGCCAATAATAACCAAAGGTCCTGATGGGCGTGAACAAAAGCGTTACCAGCCAATTCACAGCACGGTAAATGACAAACTTTTGACCCAGTTGGCAGAGGAAACTGGCGGCAAATATTTTCGTGCTATAACCACCAAAGCCTTAGAGGGCGTTTTTGGTGAAATCAACAAACTTGAAAAAACAAAGATCGAAGTGAGTAGGTATACAAAATATGCCGAACTTTTTCCGGGTTACTTATGGTGGGCAATACTGCTTTATTTATTCGCTATGACGATGGGATTTACTGTGTTTAGGCGGAGTGTATAAATGTTTCGTTTTGAAAACTCTTTAGCATTGAGTTGGTTTTGGTTTTTGCCGCTTGTGGTCTTTCTGATTTGGATGACAGATATTCGGCTTAAGCGAAACCTAATTAAGAGTTTGTCCGCTCGGGTCGTACCCTTTTTGTTAGGTTCACAAAGTTCAGCAAAAAAGAAGTTTAAGGTTTTTCTGCAGCTTTTGGTTTTTACGCTCATGATTTTAGCGCTAGCTCGGCCTCAAATGGGTGTCGGAACCAAAGAAGTTAAAAGCGAAGGAGTGGAGCTCATTTTTATGTTGGATATTTCCAACAGTATGTTGGCTCAAGACGTACGCCCATCAAGGCTTGAATTTGCAAAAAAAGAACTTATGCGTCTGCTGGACCTCTTGGGCGGAGACAAAGTGGGCTTGGTGGCCTTTGCGGGTTCCTCAATTCTTTTAACGCCGATGACGCCGGACAAATCCTCAATCAAACTTATTTTAGAGTATGTAAGTACTGACTCGGTCACAAATCAGGGTACGAATTTTGAGAGGGGTTTGCGAGAAAGTTGGGAAGCCTTTAAGCGGTCTCATCCTGAAGATGAAGAAGTTAATGCCACACGCGTTATTGTTATTGCTTCTGATGGAGAAGATAACGAACCGGGAGCCTTAGCCATAGCAGACGAACTTGTAAAAAAAGGGGTACGGATATTCACGCTCGCTTTTGGCACGCCGGAAGGTGCGCCCATTCCCATCTCTGAAGAATCAGGAGCTCTAAACCTCTATAAAAAAAATAAGGTGGGCAGCCAGATTATCTCTAAAGTGAACGGAGAGGCACTCAAAAAACTGGCTGAAATGGGCAGAGGCACTTTTCGCCAGGTTAATTTATCTGAAGACGCTATGAAGTCTTTAGCCATCGAGATTTCAAACTTACAGAAATCCCAGTTTGACAGTTTAATGCAAACTGAATACGACGAAAAGTATCAGTGGTTTTTAGGGCTTGCAATATTTTTGGCATTAATTGAACTCTTTCTCGGCGAGCGAAAAACGGGGCTCGTTCTGTGGCGGGGCCGCTTTGGTGGAGTAGAGGCATGACTACCATATTATTATTAATGAGTTTTTTTATTGGGGAACAAGTGCCCGCACAAGATTTGTCATCGGTGAATCATAACCGTAAAGGTGTTGTTTTTTTAAAAGAGGGCCAAGCTTATTCGGCTCAGAACGAATTTTTGAAAGCACTTGAAGACGAACCTTTTAGCGCCGGCATCCATCTAAATTTGGGATTAGCTTTCGAGATGAACAAAGAGCCAGACAAGGCTCTCAAAGAATACTTGCAGGCCATTAGGTATGCCACGGATTCTGACACAAGGTTTTATGCCAATTTTAATGCGGGCCAAGTTGTTGGAGATGCTAATATTGATTTGGCTCTCAGTTATTATCAGGCGGCACTTGAAGAAAAGCCGGAGTCTCAAGAGACCAAGCAAAATATTGAACTGCTCACTCAACAAAAGCAAGGAAAGGGTAAGGGAGATAAAAAAGATGATAAGAGTGACTCAGAAAATGAAGACGAAGAGAAAGACCCCAACGCGCCAAGAACCAATGAGCCGAAAGAAAAGCCAAAGCCATTTGACAGCAAGGAAATGACAGAAGAAGATGTTAAGCGTGTATTACAAGAATTAAAAAATCAGGAACAAAGCATTCGAGCTCGGCAAGAAAAACAAGATAAACAACAAAGAGAGGCGCCACTTGACAAAGATTGGTAGTATATTCGCCACTTTACTCTTTGTTAATCAACTTTATGCAGGCTTTAGTTACGAAGCCAAGGTTCAGCCTCGCACGGTCGGGGTAGGGCAGCCGTTTACTTTGGTGGTATCGATTAGTGCTACCGAAAATGCTGTAAATGTAAGTGAGCCAGGACTACCAAATATTGAAGGGCTAAAGATTACGGGGCGGAGACAAGAAACCGAGTCCATTCAACGTTTCGAAAACAACCAGTTTAAAATAATTCAGACTTCAAAGTTTATTTATACATTTGTGGCTGCAATTCCCGGAGAATATGTGATTTCTCCCATTCGTGTCTCCGCGGGTGGGCGCGAAGAAACTCTAACTGCGAGTCCTGTGAGCGTAGTTCCCAGTGCCGGTGGAGCGGGGGGTAGAGCAGCGCCGCCTCGCCCGAGTATACCCTTTGAAGAAGAAGAAGACCTGGCACTGCCTCAAGAGGATAGCAATTTTGATGATACCGATAATGTCGAAGAAATGTTTAATCAACTTTTAAAACGGCATGGTGTGCAAGGGGGGCAGGGCGCGGCTCCGTCCATCAACGAAAACGATAGTTTTTTTATTCATTTGCAACTGGATAAAACAAAGGCCTTTGTCGGAGAACAAATTACCGCCACTTGGTATCTTTACGTTCGAGGCAACGTGCGCGACATCGACACGCTCAAGTATCCCGATCTCACCGGTTTTTGGAAAGAAGACATAGAAGTTGCCACACGCCTAAATTTTACCCAAGAGGTTGTAAGGGGTATATCCTACAACAAAGCGCTCTTGGTCAGTTTTGCGCTTTTTCCAATTAAATCAGGAACGCTTGTGATTGACCCCTACATTGCTAAGTGTTCGATTTTGTTTTCTGATGGATTTAATATTTTTGGATTTTCAAAACCAAAGGTCATTACCAAATCAAGCCAAGAAGTCAAAGTAGAAATCAAACCACTGCCGGAACCTAAGCCCCAAGATTTTGCTGGCGGAGTGGGTTCATTTAGCCTTCTAGCCAATCTTGATACTTCCACACTTAAAACTAATCATCCCATACCGTATAAAATTCGTTTTGAAGGTCGAGGAAACGCTAAACTTATTGAACTCCCTAAGCTGAACCTGCCTGAGGGACTGATACTTTATGACAATAAGTCGACGGGAAAGTTCGAAAAAAACGGTACGAGCTTTAAGGATTTTGAATTATTGCTAGTTCCTAAAAAATCAGGCGAGATAACGGTGCCAGCTCTCAGTTTTAGTCTTTTAAATCCGCAGACGGGAACATATTACCAGAAGCAAACGGAGCCTATTGCCATCAATGTCGAGCTATCTAAAGAAAATCCAATAAACGAAAAAAGCTTTGCCGAAAACCCAGAAAAGGCTGAAGCCACTTTACCCGAAATAATTGAAAGCTATGAAGGGGGCTGGAGAGTTGAAGCACTGCTTACTCCAGTGGTTTTTCAAGCCCTATTTTTCTTAAGCTTTTTGACTTTGTTGGGTAAGGCTCGACGAGAATTAGGTTGGTTTGAACGTCGAGAAACTTTGCACTCCAAGTTTAAAAAGCGAATTCGCCAAACAGAACGATTGGCCAGTGAGGGCAAGTGGCGCGAAGTGGGGCGAGAACTCTTAAATTCCATTTATTTTGTTTTAGGTGAAATCTGTAATACCGGTGGCGCTAGTTTTGAGATCGTCAAATTAATGCAGTTGGCCCCTCCCAGCCTACGAAATGAACTGCAGGAGCCCATCATGGTACTTGTAGAACAGGCTGAGATCTTAAGCTTCGCTCCCGAAGAAGTCGTTGGCAGTAAAAAAGATATAGCGAATTTAAAAAAGTTAGTGAGTCAAACGGAATCCCTACTCAGCAAGGGCATTTCACTTAATATTTCTTTTAAGGACTAAATGGAAATTCGCGAGTTTGCCGAGCAGATTTTGTTGTCGGGATCGATTAGAGATAAATGTTTGTCGGGGCTTGAGGACTTTACCGATTTAAATCCGGTTTCTCGTCAGGGCCCGCTAGCACTACCAGTGAGAGATTCTAAAATTTCGTTTAACTGGGAAAAGAAGGCGGCGTTTCCTTCGGTATCAGTGCTTCATAAAGAATTCGAGCGCGCCAAGATTCTTCATTATTTTGCCAATCATGAATTGCTTGCCTTAGAATTAATGGCACAGGCCCTGTTAAAATTTCCTCAGGCGCCTCGGCCCTTTCGCTTGGGTTTGGCTAATATTATGTGTGAAGAACAAAAGCATCTGCGTCTTTATATTGCTCGCATGCAAAAGCTGGGCTTAGATTTTGGTGAAGAGCCTTTAAATGGTTTTTTTTGGAAAGTCTTGGCGCAACCCAAAGATATTGTGCAATTTACCACTCAAATGAGTCTCACTCTCGAACAAGCAAATCTTGACCACTGTCTTTATTTTGAAAATATTTTTAGGACTGTTAGTGATACCAAGTCAGCGTCCCTAATGCGTACGGTGTTTGAAGACGAGGTCGGCCATGTCCGACACGGAGTCAATTGGATTAATAAATGGCGAGGGCCCGCGCAAAACCAGTGGGATTTTTACCTTGCAAATCTTCCACTAGGATTTAGCGCCATGCGCGCCAAGGGAAAGCTCTTTAGCTCTGTCGTACGTGAAAGCATTGGATTTGACACTCAATACATTGAGAATTTAAAAGTTTTTAGTCAGTCCAAAGGAAGGGCGCCTCATGTGTTTTGGTTTCATCCTTTCGTAGAACTAGAGTTGGCAGCTGGCAATAAAAATATTTCTCCACCCAAGATACTTAAATCTCTAAAAACTGACCTCGCACTGTTGCCGATGTATTTTGCAGCCACAGATGATGCCGTCCTCGTGACAGAAAAACCAAGTTCTCAGTTTTTGGCAGGCCTTCGCGACTGCGGTTTAGCAATTCCAGAATTTGTTAAAACTGAGGACCTGATTGGACGCAGGCTTCGATCGTTTGCACCATGGGGCTGGAGTCATGGTTCGCATGCGGTTTTAAAACAGCTTAGTGGTTTACCTAACACATCATTTTTTGAAAATGAGTCTCTCGCACCCGAGTTTTACTCGAAGGCCTTTGGCGTGCGATGTCTTCAGGAGTTTTTAGCCGAACAGACCGATTTGGCCGGTTGTCTTGGTGACAGTAGTTCCATCGGCCGAGTTTGCGCGTCGGCCACAGAGGTTGAGGTTCATGTCGAAGAGTTTCGTACACTGGGTTTTAAAAAGTTTGTTCTGAAAAATGAGTATGGTCTCAGCGGCAAAAATCAAAAAATATTTGAGGGAAATGCCTTCGAAGGTACAAAGCCTTGGTTGGCCGAACAGTTTGCCAAGGGTCAAAAAATCGTGTTAGAGCCATGGTTAGAAAAGGTTTTCGATTTTTCTTTTCAGTTTACAATGTGCGAGTCGGGAGAACTCAAAAAACTGGGTCTCGTGCGATTTTTGACAGACGCTTATGGCAAATACCGTGGTGCCCTCTTGGGTGGATTTCATTTAGGACTTAACAATCCTACTTTGCGATTTATTAATCAAAAAACTAGCGAGCGGCCTCTCATCGAAGAAATGTTTTTGCGAATAGAAAAGTATTTGAACAAAAAAATGTCGAAGGAATTTAGGCCACGTGCCTTAGGAGTCGATGCCTTTGTTTACAGGGACCCCTCGGGTGACCTTAAAATACGGCCAATTGTTGAGATTAACCCACGTTATAATATGGGAACTGTCACTTCAAAAATAGAAGCACGCTTAATGCCTCGTCGAGTGGCACAATGGCTAATTTTAACTTTGGCTGATATTAAACGCCTGGGGTTTGAGGATTTTAAAGTTTTTAGGCAGAGAATGACACTTGAGTTTCCGTTAAAAATAGGAGATGTGGGTCGCCCACAAATAGACAGTGGAGTACTTTTTACTACTGATCCTGACCGAGCGGAGCATTTTGTGAGTGTTTTGATTGTGGCTAAAAGTTTAGAGGAATTAAATAAAAACAATTTCCACTAACGGGTATCAGTTAATCAATCCAACCTTCGGCGATTTTGTTTTTTTTCGGAATGGCGCTTTTTACTATCGAGTCGTTTTCGTTTGGCCGAGCGCGAGGGCTTAGTGGCCTTTCTAATCTTAGGTGCCACGGCAACTTCGAGAATCATGGCGCGGAGTTTATCGAGGCAGTCGGCAGAATTTCGCGGTTGATCTCGGTGGCTGTCGCTCTGAAGCACTAAAAATCCCTCTCCGCTCAGGCGTCTGCCAAATTTTTGCATAAAGCGATTTTTAACTTCGACAGGAAGAGAGGGGCTAGCCATCGGATTCCAATGTAAAATGGCTTTACTATTTACCTTGTTTACATTTTGTCCCCCGGCGCCAGAGCTGCGCGCAAATGAGAATAAAAGCTCCCAGTCGGGAATTTGAATGGTGGAGGTAATAATCAGCATTTTCAATCCTTCCATTAAATTGGTATTATTTCGGGCTTCAACAAATTTGAAAGTGCAGAGTTCAGATCAGAAAATGAAAATTCAAAGCCTAATTCGCGCGAGCGAGCGGGCAACACTCTTTGACCACCAAGAATTAAAGTTGCCATCTCGCCTAAAGTTAACCGCAGGACCCAACTCGGAGTATTAATAAAACACGGTCGGCCGAGAACTTGCGCCAGTCGTTTGCTAAACTCGAGATTAGTGACAGGAATAGGAGCTGTGGCATTAAAGGGCCCGCTGGATTTAAATTCAGTTAGACAAAAATTAAATAGCTGAACTAAATCCCAAATATGAATCCAACTCATCCATTGTTGTCCTCCACCTAATGGGCCACCTAAACCCAAACGAAATACGGGCAACATTTTTTCTAGAGCGCCCCCCTGATTGGAGAGCACGATGCCTGTACGCATAAGGCAAGTGCGAATTCCCAAGGGTCGGGCCTTTAGAGCTTCAGACTCCCAGTCGGAACAGACTCGGGCCAAGAAATCCTGGCCGCTGGGGCCTTTTTCGTCAAACGTTTCACTTAAAGAAGCGCCGTAAAAACCCACCGCCGAGGCCGAAATAAATACTTTGGGCTTTTCGCTCACAGAGCTAAATGATTCTACAAGGCAACTTGTCGATTCAATTCTCGAGCGAAGAATCAGTTTTTTGGATTCTTTACTCCAGCGGTGATCGGCAATGCCCGTTCCTGCCAAATTTATAACGGCGTCGGCGCCATTTATTACGTTTAAATCTATTTTGCGAGTTCGAGGATTCCACTCAGACAGTTTACAGTGCGAGCCGAACTCATTGTTACCGCCGGCTAGGCGAGTGAGTACGGTAATCTCGTGTTTTTCTTTAAGCCAATACCTAATAAGGGCGCGACCAATTAATCCTGTGCCACCGCTAATGACTATTTTCATATTATTTCCGTTCAAAAAAAGTGGATCAGTATGAGACCAAAAAACGAGATCAGTCTCAATGTGAGACGCTCTAACTATATCAAACTAGGAATAAATAACCCATGCCAAGTATTTACTGCACCATGGCTAAAGGGGGCTGGACCAATGTCCGATAGAGTTCTTATGGTAGGTATGTGGGCTAGTAACTTTCTGTTTGTAGGTACACTTTTTCTGACATTGTCAGTGTGTGCGACTTCGTCAGCCCAGCAATTCGTTCCCGGTGAAATCATCATAAAACTTAAAAGCAGTGACAAAAAGAGTGCGCCATCGGCCTCTAGTTTTATGAATAAAGCCGGTATTGCCGGAAAGCTGCAACTCAAAGGTTCTTGGACAAGTATGAAGTTGCACCATTTTAAAGTGAATAATAGTCAAAGTGTGGAGCAGACAATCGCTGATATGAAAAACGACCCAGAAGTAGAATATGCTGAACCCAATTATCTTTTCGGAAAACAAAATATAGATAACCCTGGTCATGATGAAGTTTATGATGCGGAAGCAGTTGCACAAGGAACAGTTTCAGGACAGTCGGGCGGAGGTGTGGTAACGACAGCACCTATTCGCTACCAGGACTCATGGAGCCTAATGGGCGCAACAGGCAGTGAGCCTATCGTGGCGGTTATCGATACCGGAGTGGACTACAATCACCCGGCTTTTGCACAGAGCGGAGCAATCTGGACTAATCCCAATGAAATAGCTGGTAATGGAATTGACGATGACGGAAATGGTTATGTAGACGACATCCGCGGTTGGAATTTTGCTTATGGCAATAATAATCCCTTAGACGACGATGGTCACGGAACTCATGTGGCAGGCACTATTTTGGGAATGACTAAGGATATTTTTAACACGCCCTTTGGTGCCGCTAAAATTCAAATAATGGCGCTTAAGTTCCTCGATGCCTCGGGATACGGTGCCACTTCTGCGGCCGTGCAGGCGATTTACTATGCCGTTAACAATGGTGCTAAAATATTAAATAATTCATGGGGTGGATCAGGCTATAGCCAAGCTCTCAAGGATGCCATCGCTTATGCTTATACTAAAAAGGCTCTTTTTGTAGCCGCCGCGGGAAATGCGGCTGGCAATAATGACGTGAGCCCTATGTATCCCGCGTCTTATGATGTGCCCAATATAATTTCAACGGCAGCCACCACGCCTTCAGATGGCTGGGCTTATTTTTCAAACTATGGAACAGCGACAGTTCATATGGGAAGTCCCGGCTCTTCAGTGTTTAGTACCTGGCCTGGCGGCACTTATAAATATTCTGATGGCACAAGTATGGCAACTCCCATAATTTCTGGAATTGCCTCTCTCATGCTTCATGAGAACTCGGCACTTTCTGGCTATCAAATAAAAACGTTTATTTTGGGATCTGGTGAAATAAAATCAGTTCTAACGGGCAAGGTTTCAACCAAGGCACGAGTTAATGCCTACAATTCTGTTTTGTCGGCCCAATTGGGAGAACCCGCTGTAGATCCTTCTTACCAATCTATAAATCCACTGGCGAGCCGCGATGTGGCCAGTACTGTAGCGGGCGGGGGTTGTGGTCTAGTCGGAAAATCAGACGGTGGTAGAGGCGGGCCTTGGTCTGTCACGCACACTTTATTGCTATTATTAATTGCGGTGCCGGCTTTAATTTCAATCGTGCTCAAAAAGAAAAATCCTATGGACCTGCGTAAATTCGACCGCTTTAAAATTGCGTCGGCCGTCACTCTCAATGTTGAAGGAAAAGAGTTTGTGGGCGAAGTCAGTTCAATCTCTCTCGGAGGTGTTAAGGTCGATACCGAAGCCCTAATCAGAGACGGTGGTATCATATCGATGTCAATCTCGAGTCCTGACGGTAAAAATAGAGTCGACGTTCAGGGTAAGGTAGTTTGGTCAGAAGCACAAAAGCATTACGGTGTTCAATTTGCTAATGCCGACACGTCGGTGCTTTCAACCATCTCTCAATGGACAAAAGCACTCGCAAAAATCAGTTAATTTAAGCTCAGCTTAAGCTTTGCCATAATATCTTGATTGATAGGCCCGCGCCAGTCGTCTGAGGTAATGCCGAAGATTGTTGTCGATTCTATTCCAATACTCATAGTGTTTGAAAAGGCCCATGAGGTTCCGATAGATAAAATGGGAGTCAACAGAGTTTCACTGTCACTTATTGTCGCGGTAGATAATTTCACCATGCTAAATCCAATGCCTGGAGAAAAATAAAAATCCCATTTATTTCTGTTCCAATGGGGTCGAATAAATCCGCCTAAAAAGAATATGCGAGGCGCACTATTTGTGAGGGTATTCATGGGCGAGTAATAGCGAAAGAGTCCACCCCAGCCCACGCTGGATTCGAGGCCAGTTTCGAAGTCAGCGCCCAGTGCGATTCCACCGGCACCAAAACCTAGGGCCGCGTGTAAATACCGGCCGCCCTCATCCACTTTATTGGCGTCAAAGTCATCGGCGAAAGCGGGGTTTGAAGTAAGAAGCAGTGCTAGGAACAGAAATTTTGAAGACATAAAAAAACCCTCCTAAAAGAGGAGGGTATCTGTAAAATTTAGGGAATGTCAAATTCCAATAGTCGGGCAGGTGGGACTAAAACTCTTACCAACTCATTGGGTAATAAGAGTAATCCATGCAATAGCCTGAGTAGGGATCAATTTGGCCCGTCAAACAGGGGTTACCATAGTAATCCATGGGGTATTGTTGACCCGTTTGATTGTAAAATGCAGCGGAACCACCTTGTCCGTATTGACAATTCATTTGCTGGTTATTGTAGGGATTCATATATTGTTGCTGCCCGCAGTTATTATAGAACTGTTGGCCGTATTGGCTGCCAGTATAATAAGGTTGTGTGCTTCTGGCGGCAGTACTCTTACGGTTGTTTTTATTAGAACAACCTGCGGCTAGCGCAAAGACTGCAGTTATTAATACTAGATAAATTAATCGTTTCATTTCTTACCTGCCTTATAAGCCTAAAAATAGGCGTTAATATTCTCAAACACCTTAACTTCAACAGTTGTGCCACTTGGGCTCGAATATATTGAGTCCTGAATGGATCTTTATAACCTTAGCTAGTCACCCTAACAATTTTGGGATTTACAGCTGTCTAACTTTAAGACACTCTTGTAACTACCCAGCGATTCTGACCGTTTCTAATTACCCAGCGACTTTGACCGACTAAACGTATCAATTTGCTACGTCACTTGATGTGATCTCAAGCACT
>JAWXAY010000061.1:0-34236 GCA_034439715.1 Pseudomonadota bacterium | reverse complement strand
TTTGATCAATTCAAGATCACTCATAACCACCTCTGTCGAAGGCGGATTTTATGCGATGTTTTAAGCGGAAGCTAGAACCGCCTCTACGACTTGGTTACGTTCAAGCTGATATTTTTTCTGAATTAATGATTGCCACCAAAGCGATTTTTACAGCATTTAAGCCTTGGAAAATGAACCATGCCTCTTATGGCAATCAGTCGCCACATGTTCATTGGCACATAGTTCCGCGTTACGAGTCTGATCCCGATAAACTAAAACAGCCTTGGTATAATTCAGATTTGTTTAATAATTTTTTACTGACACCGGAGCAGTGCGCTGAGGTTAAAACTCAAATTCGAGAACAACTATAAAAACTATTCCTGTTTAATCAGACTCGCCATATAGTCTATCGCATCTTTTGTATACCAGTCGTCAATGCCTACTATTTTACGAACCAACTTCATTTTTCTGTTAAATAAATAGCTCTCAGGCAATTTTGACGTTCCAAATAAACCTGCAATTTTATAATCCTCATCCCAAACAATTTCGACATGAGGTTTAGAACCACCCATCGCCTTTACAAAATTTTCTATCTCTGCCTTGGAACTATCATTTGAAACAGCAACTAGTATAATTTCTCCCTTAAAATGCTCTACCAATTTTAGCATCGAGGGAAACTCTCGCACACAGGGATCACACCACGAAGCCCAAAAATTCAATATAACCACTTTGCCGCGAACCGATTCAACAGTAAAAATCGACCCATCCAACCTCTTCGCAGAAAAGTTAGGGGCCCCATCTTTTTCAAGCCGGTCAATAAGACTTATTTCTTGATCTGCATTTTCTGAAAAATTGGCTTTCTCTTTCGCCTTTTGAATTCCAAAATACGCGGCAATAGACAAAACAATAACAATAATTATCGCCTTAATTTGTTTCGAAGCCATTGCCAACTTCGCTAGGTACGTTCTGTTTTACGAGTTTTACTCTTAGCCTTACGAATCCCTTTTTTCTTGGCTTTAACTGAACTAGATTTTCCAGATGAAGCAGTCTTTGCCTCAACAGGCTCCTCTTTGTTGTCGCCTTGATTAGGTTTCGTTGCCAAAGTTTTATAATCTACAAACTCAATAAAACACATTTCGGCTGAATCCCCAGGACGTCGATCAAGTCTAAGAATCCTAGTATAACCGCCAGGTCTTTTTTGAAATCTTGGAGAAAGGTCAGAAACTATTTTTTCAACTGTTTTTAAATTTGGATACTTTGCCAACAAAATCCGCCGAGCATGCAAGGTTTGATCTTTACCCTTGGTAATCGCTCTCTCAATATGTCTGCGAAGCTCTTTAGCTTTGGGGACAGTTGTACGAATTCGCTCGCTCTCAACTATGGCATTAACCAAACCGCGAATTAAAGCTTTGCGGCCTCCGCCTCTTCTACCAAAGCGTTTCGAATGTACCTGATGCCTCATAAAACTCCCCCAAAAATCTAATTGCTCTGTTGGCCGTTAGGTGCACTTGTGTGGGTTTGAAAAACCTGCGGATTATTTGGATCCCAACCTGATGGCGGCCAGCCATCGATTTTCATGCCTAAACCCAAGCCCATCTCTGAAAGAATTTCTTTAATTTCATTGAGTGACTTACGACCAAAGTTTTTTGTTTTCAACATTTCAGCTTCTGATTTAGAAACCAACTCACCTATAAACCTAATGTTTGCATTCTTTAAACAATTCGCACTTCTAACCGATAGTTCTAAATCATCAACAGATCGGAACAGGTGCTCATTAAGAATCGGAGATTTTTTAGAAACCTCTTCTTCTTTTGGCTCCATCGATTCGTCAAACGTCAAAAATACCTGTAACTGTTCTTTCAGAATTTTAGAACCTAGAGTTACTGCCTCTTCGGGTTTCAACGAGCCATCTGTCCATACTTCTAATGTTAGAGCATCATAATCTGTTCGTTGTCCTACACGCGCATTTGAAACAAAATAGTTAACTTTACGAACGGGGCTAAATAAGCTGTCGACCCCAACATAACCAACAGGAAGATCTTTTCTGTTTTCGTCGCCAGCCACAAATCCACGGCCATAAGAAACCAGAACCTCGGCACTAAATTTGCCATTGGCGCCGATCGTACAAATATGTTGGTCTGGATTTAAGACCTCAATTCCTTCTGTCGTTTGAATATCTCTAGCAGTCACTACACCAGGCCCTTGTTTATTAATAATCAAGGTTCTGGTATTTGAATCATGTTGTTTGAATCGAATTTGTTTTAAATTAAGAATTATATCCGCTACGTCTTCATGAATATCAGGGATAGCAGTAAACTCATGGAGAACGCCATCTACTCGGATTGCAGACACGGCTGATCCCATCATCGAACTTAAGAGAATTCTTCGCAATGAATTTCCTAAGGTTGTACCGAAACCTCGCTCAAGAGGTTTCACGGCAAACTTTCCGTAACTCTCCTTCAATGTCTCTTTATCAACTTCAAAACCCTTAGGTTTAATAAGATCACGCCAAAATTTATAATAGTGCTGCTGCATATTTTTCCTCCAAATTACCTTGAATAATACTCAACGATACTGTTTTCTTGGATATCAAGACTGATTTGCTCTCTTGCGGCCAAATCTTTCACAGTACCTTTAAATGTCGCGTGATCTGCCTCAAGCCACTCTGGAATGGCTCTTTTTTTAGATGACTCGATGGCTGCTAAAACTCGAGTTGATTGACGTGACTTTTCAGCAACCTCAATAACATCGCCCTTATTAACCACGAAACTCGGAATATTTACTCGTTTTCCATTTACTATAAAATGATTGTGTCGAACCATCTGCCGGCCTTCACGACGACTGACGGCATAGCCTAAGGCATAAACCACGTTGTCCAGTCTTGCCTCCATCAGCTGAAGAAAACGCGTTCCGGTTACACCCTTTTCTTTTACCGCAACCGCAAAGACTCTCCGAAATTGGCTCTCATGAACGCCATAATAGCGTTTAACTTTCTGCTTCTCTCGTAGCTGAAGCGCGTACTCGCTGAATTTCAATCGCGCCTGACCATGTTGCCCCGGTGGGTAAGGTCTTCTCTCAAATGCACATTTATCAGTGTAACAACGATCACCCTTTAAGAAAAGTTTTGCATTTTCTCGGCGGCAAAGCTTACAAACACTATTCGCAACACAACTCACAAATTACTCCTATCTTAAATTCTTCTTCTCTTTGGAGGACGACAACCATTATGGGGAATTGGCGTCACATCTTGCAATGAGGTAATTCTCAATCCTGCACTCGCCAACGCTCTAACTGCAGGTTCTCGACCAGCTCCTGGACCACCAACATAAACATTAATTGTTTTCAGTCCCACTTCGTTTGCCTTACGAGCAACATCTTCTGCAGTTACTTGGGCCGCAAAAGGTGTTCCTTTTCGGCTCCCTTTAAAACCCATAGCTCCAGCGCTCGACCAACACACGGTATCACCATTTAAATCTGTAATGGTAATGACTGTATTTCCAAACCCAGCATATACATGACAGTTGCCATTTAAAGCTGTCTTTTTGGCTTTCTTCTTAGCTTTTTTCTCAGGAACTTCTGCGGTCGGTTCCTTCGTTTCTTTTGCTTCTTTCGTTTCTTTTACCGTAGCTTCACTCATTAACTACCCCTTAATCACATTGTCGCTTTTTTCTTATTGGCGATTGTCTTCCTTGGGCCCTTCCTTGTACGGGCATTAGTTTTAGTCCTTTGGCCTCGAACTGGTAAACCCTTTTTGTGACGAAGCCCCCTAAAACAACCGATATCCATAAGACGTTTTATATTTCCGCCCACTTCACGTCTTAAGTCGCCTTCTACTTTCCACTGATTAGAATCCATTATCTCACGAATCTTCGCGACGTCCGCATCTGTCATGCTATCGGTGCGAAGGGCTATTGAAAATCCAGCTTCTTTACAAATCTGGCGCGCACGTGGTCGACCCACGCCATAAATATATGTTAATGCTATTTCCACTCGTTTATTCTTTGGTAAGTCTACCCCGGCTAAACGTGCCATTAACTACCCCTGTCTCTGTTTGTGTTTTGAAATTTTACATATAACACGCAAAACACCTCTGCGCTTTATCACTTTACATAACTTACATATTTTTTTTACAGAAGTTCTAACTTTCATAAACAACCTCAAAAAGATATAATGGCAAAGTAACCTAACATAGGCTTTAACGCCCAGTCTAGTTTTTCATTAGCTTATTTAACTAATTAATTGCCTTATTTTTTCAAACACTATTTCAACATCCTCGGTCCCGTCGATTTCTCCATAGATCCCTGTCTTACGGTAATATTCCACTAACGGCAATGTGCTTTCCTCATAGGTCTTAAGCCTGTTCCCAATAACTGACTCTTTGTCGTCATCCCTCTGGTATAGGGTGGCCTGGCCACACTTATCACAAATCCCTGCCTTTTTAGGAGGCGAAAAATCCACGTGAAATACCGCGCCACAGTTTTTGCATACTCTACGTCCCGTTAACCGTCTCATCAAGGCGTTATAAGGTGCCTTTAAAAAAATGGCCTTTCCCAATTTAAGATTCAATTTTACAAGCATCTGCTCAAGAACATTCGCTTGATTTAAATTTCTTGGAAAACCATCAAGTATGAATTTTTTACTTTTAAAGTTAACGAGTACATTTTCGACCATTGATACTGTTACTGAGTCAGGGACTAATGCGCCATTATCTAAAAAACCTTTGGCTTCCAATCCTAAATTGGTTTTATTTTTAATATTTTCTCTAAAAAGATCTCCGGTGCTAATTTGAAACATGTCTAGACGTTGCACCAAGAGTGAAGCTTGCGTGCCCTTTCCAGCCCCAGGTGGACCGAACAGAACAATGTTCAAAACTGAACCCTTCGACCACGAAGCTTAACGCCTTTTACAAGTCCCTGATATTTCGATGACAGTAGATGGGAATAAATTTGTTGCGTAGTATCTAAGGCGACCCCAACCACAATGAGCAGGCCGGTTCCACCAAAATAAAACGGAACATTGAGTTTTTGAATTAAGATAGTTGGCAAAACGCAAACAACACTTAAGTATATAGCTCCACCGACGTTTATTCTTTCAGTGACCCGCTGGATATAGTCTGAAGTACTCTTGCCAGCCCTAACTCCAGGGATAAAACCACCATATTTTTTTAGATTATCTGAAACATCAACTGGATTGAATACAATATCCGTATAGAAAAATGTAAAGAAGAATATAAGTGCCACAAACAAAATATTATACATAGCCCCACCGGGCGCAATTGAGTCCTTCATTTGCATCAACCAGGGCAAACTTATAAATTGAGCCATGGTAGCCGGAAACATCAATAGACTCGAAGCAAAAATTGGCGGGATGACACCAGAGGGATTAATTTTAATCGGCAAAAAGTGATTTTGCTGGGCTGCCATTCCACCTGCGCCCCCACGTTGGGAGTACTGCACTGGAATTCGGCGTTGAGAAACTTCCAGAAAAATTATACTAGCTACGACAGCGACTATAATAACGAGGACAACCAGAGCCTCAATGCCACTCTTATCATTTGTGGAAATTTGTTGAACCAAGCCAATTACAGCGCTTGGCATATCAGAAACAATACCCGCAAAAATTATCAAACTTGCGCCGTTACCAATTCCGCGCTCGCTAATCTGCTCTCCCAGCCACATGATAAAACATGTACCTGCGGTTAAAGTTAAGATAGTCATGGCCCTAAACCCTAGCCACCCAACTTCAGGAGACACCACTAGTGGTTGGCCGTTGAAATCCGAATTGAGAATAAAAGTGCTAATTCCATAGCCTTGAATAAATGCCAGAATGACAGTTCCATACCTAGTGAGTTGATTTAATTTTTTACGACCAGGTTCGCCTTCTTTTTTCAAGGATTCAAAATAAGGAACTACTGTTTGTAAAAGCGACATAATAATGGAGCTTGTAATATAGGGCATAATGCCAAGCGCGAAAACGCTGAATCGGCTCAGTGCCCCACCTGTAAACGTATTAAGAAATCCGAATAAGTTTTTACCCTTGTCCTGATCCCCAAAAAAACTCGTCATTACGCTGGCATCTACGCCAGGAGTTGGAACATGCGAACCCAAGCGAAAAACGGCGATCATCGCTACAACAAAAATCAGTCTCTTTTTTAACTCTGCGCTTTTGGATAGGCCGTCTAATACACTCACTGCTCTAGTACCTCAGCCTTGCCGCCAGCTGATTCAATCGCTTTTTTTGCTGATTCACTAAATTTGTGAGCCTTAACCGTTAATACTTTGGTCAGCTTGCCTTTTCCCAATACTTTTATAGGTTTTCTAGACTTCACCATGCCCGATTCACGTAGTGATTCTGGAGTGACTTCTTTGGACAGATTTTCTAGTTGATCAATATTTACGATTGCATAAGAAACTCTAAAAATATTTACGAATCCAAATTTTGGAAGACGACGATGCATGGGAGTTTGTCCACCCTCAAATCCTCTAACGTTCTTTCCGCCTGATCGGGCTTTCTGTCCTTTGTGACCTTTACCTGAAGTTCCTCCTCGACCTGAACCAAATCCACGGCCCAGAAGTTTCTTACGGTGAGTAGAACCCTTTTTTATTTTTAATTCTGCCAATAGACTCATATCTAACTCCACATCTTTACTTTTATTCTAAAACTATTTTACAATTTTTACTTCCAAAAGATGCTGTACTTTCATGATTTGCCCGCGTGCAGCGGGTGTATCCTTAACCACTATTTCAGAGTTAATTCCACGCAGCCCTAGACATCTCACCGTATTTCGTTGTGATTGATTACAACTAATTGTGCTTTTTTTAAGCTTTACATTAAAAGACTTAGCCATAAAATAACCCTATTCTATTTTGTTAAGTAACCCTGCTTTTTTCAGCTGATTCAGACCATGTAATGTGGCTCTCACTGCATTATGGGGGTTTGTTGTTCCCACACATTTAGTGAGAATATCTTTTATTCCCAAGGATTCTAAAACTGCACGGACCGCACCACCGGCAATAACGCCTGTTCCAGCACTAGCTGGACGCAAAAATACTTTTGCCGCTCCAAACAAACCTATAACTTCATGGGCGATTGTTCTATCTTCAAAAAGAGAAAATTCTCGTACGTTTTTTTTTGCCGCTCGGCTGGCTTTACCAATGGCTTCTGGAACTTCGCCCGCTTTTCCGGAGCCAATACCAACCTCACCATTTTTATTGCCCACAACAACAAGCGCAGCAAAGGAAAATCGGCGTCCGCCTTTTACCACTTTTGCTACTCGCTTAATAGCCACAACTCGCTCTTCAAACTCAATTGGACTCTTTTCCAACGTACTCCTCCTAGAAGTTTAATCCCGCTTCTCTCGCAGCATCTGCAAGAGCTTGCACTCGACCATGATAAGCATAACCATTTCGATCAAAAACGACATTTTTTACGCTCTTTGCCAATGCACGTTTTGCTAACTCCGCCCCGACATATTTAGCAACATCTTTACCATTCTTACCCTTAAGCTCGCCGGATTTTTCGCCTTTAAGGCTTGATGCTTCTGCTAGAGTAACTCCAAGTGCATCATCTACCACTTGTGCGTAGATATGGCTTAGACTTCGAAAGACAACCAACCGAGGGCGCGCTTCTGTTCCTTTTATTGTCTTTCGGATACGCAAGTGTCTCTTTTTTCGCCCAACAACACTTTTATCTGTTTTACGTCTATAATTTGGTTTCACAAAAATCCCCTCTTACTTAGCCGCTGTTTTTCCAGCTTTTCTTCGAATAACTTCGTCGCTATATTTGATACCCTTACCTAAATACGGCTCGGGCTCTTTCCAGCTTCTAACTTTTGCTGCGAATTGACCAACTAGCTCTTTGTTAAAGCCATCAATTAATATGTTAGTCTGCTTGTCAACTTTCACGTCAAGACCCAAAGGAATATCTATCTTTACAGGGTGACTGTATCCTACCGTTAATTCCAACTGCTTTCCTGAAACCGCCGCACGATAACCTACTCCGTTAATCTCTAATTTTTTGGCGTACCCTGTAGTCAAACCAATAACAGCGTTATTTATTAGAGATCTGTACATGCCCTGATAGGCTCGCGTTTGATCTTCCCCATCATTACAAAGAAGGTTTAGTTCGCTACCTTCAATTTTAGCCGAAACTTCTTTGCGCATTTTTATCGTCATCACACCCTTTTGGCCTTTAACTACCACTTCATTACTGGGAGTAATGTTAATTTGAACTTTACTATCGAATTTTACGGGCAACTTACCAATTCTTGACATATTTTCCTACCTATTTACCAGACCTGACAAAGAAGTTCACCGCCGAGTTTTTTATCGCGGGCGTCCTTGCTACTGATGATTCCTTGATTCGTACTTAAAATCGAGACCCCATACCCCTGTCGAACCTTTGGAATATCACCAGAGCCCACATAGACACGCAGTCCGGGCCGACTCACTCTACGAATTTGGGTGACGGCATGCTCACCACTTTCTAAATAGCGCAAGTAAACTCTCATCATGCTTTTAGAACCGACTTTTACAACTCTAAAATCTTTAATAAATCCAAAACTCTTGAGGACCTCAACCACGCCCGCCTTAAGCTTTGAACTTGGAATGTCTACTTTCTCGTGCTGGGCCTTGCCCGCATTACGAATTCTTGTAAACAACTCTGCTAACACATCCATTTATCCCCCTACCAACTTGCCTTAGTCACACCAGGAACCAACCCTCGAAGGGCATGCTGCCTAAAGCACAATCGACACATTTGAAATTTTCTAAGGACTCCACGTACTCTACCGCAAAGCTTACATCTAGTAACCTGACGCGTGCTAAACTTTGGCTTTTTTTCTGCCTTAACAACCATTGCCCTTCTTGCCACAATCTACCCCTTTTAATTTTTTCTAAATGGTAACCCAAGCGCCTCAAGTAAAGCTCTCCCATGAGCATCACTTACAGCATTAGTGCAAAAAGTAATATTCATACCTTGCACCTTTTCAACCTTTTCGAAATTAACTTCTGGAAAAACTATTTGTTCCTTTAATCCCATATTATAGTTTCCGTGCCCATCAAACCCTCGGTTTGGCAAACCACGAAAATCTCTCACCCTTGGTATAGCGATATTAATTAGTCGCTCTAAAAACGTCCACATTCTATCGCCACGTAAAGTGGAACGAGCTCCAATCGGCATTCCTTCGCGAAGCTTAAAGTTAGAAATAGATTTTTTTGCTTTTGTTATAACAGCTCGCTGGGCACCTATGGCCGTAAGTTCCTCTGCTGCGGTAGTCAATAATTTTGGATTTGTTGTAGCATCTTTCATACACATACTTAGAATAATTTTGTCCAAACGAGGGACCTGCATTCGAGATTTCATATTCAATTGCTTCGTTAAAGCCGGTACAATTTTATTTTGATACTCTATTTTTAAGCGTTCCACAATTTCTCCTACAGCACTTCTGGTGCTAACGATACAATCTTAACAAACTGTTTAGCTCTTAATTCACGAGCTACGGGACCAAATATTCGGGTGCCAATTGGCTCTTTTTGAAGACTAATTAATACTGCGGCGTTTTCATCGAAACGAATATAGCTTCCGTCAGCCCTTCGAATCTTATGTTTAGTCCTCACCACGACCGCTCGCGAAACTGCCCCTTTTTTTACTTTGGAATTCGGCAGAGCTTCCTTAATTGAGACAACTATTACATCTCCCACTGAGGCGTATCTTCGTTTAGATCCACCGAGAACCTTTACGCACATAACCTCTTTAGCTCCGGAATTATCGGCGACATTGAGCCGAGTTTGCATCTGAATCATTTTTCTTTTCCCTTTATCGCCGCCTCTATCACACCACCCAGTCGCCAATACTTTGACTTACTGATGGGACGGGACTCAAAAATTCTAACTTTGTCTCCAACCTTGGCCTCATTTTTTTCGTCGTGAGCTTTGTAGGTAGAACTTTTGCTTAAATACTTTCCATATTTAGCATGACGCTCTAAACGGTAGGCCTCAACGGCTATCGTTTTGTCCATTTGACTCTTAGTAACAACACCTACAACTTCCATCGGAGATTTTCGAGTGACTACTTTAACCGCTTTGACTGTAGTTTTCTTTTTCGGCTCAGCCATTATTTAACCCTCACTTCTGTTTTTTCGGAGACCGCTTTTTGGCCGATAGCCGTTAAAAGCTTAGCAATGTCACGCCTCAGCATGCGTACCTTTAATGGATTTGTTACCTGCTGTCCCATAATATTTTTCATCTTCATATTGAACAGCTCTTCGCGGGTTTCTTGAACCTGTTTCCGTAAATCGCTAATTGTTAAGCCAACAACATCTTTAAACTTCATAAGACTTTCCTTTTATTCACGCACCAAAAATTTCGTTCTCACTGGAAGCTTGTAGGCCGCTAAACGAAAAGCACCCTCTGCCACTTCTCTCGTCACACCATTCATCTCAAATAAAATTCGTCCAGGCTTTATAACTGATACCCAGTACTCTGGATTACCCTTACCAGAACCCATTCGTGTTTCCGCAGCCTTTTTAGTAATTGGCTTATCCGGATACACGCGACACCAAACTTTACCGCCGCGCTTAATGCTTCGACTAATCGCCACACGACAAGCTTCCAACTGCCTAGCTGTAAGCCACCCATCAGTTACTGCCTGCAAGGCGAAATCGCCAAAGCTGATATTGCTTCCACGGCTAGCAAGACCACAGCGGTGGCCCTTCATTACCTTCCTATACTTGACTTTCTTTGGACTTAGCACGCGTCGCCTCCTCAAGCTCTCTTTTAGAAAGAATATCTCCGCGATATATCCAAGCCTTAACACCAATTAATCCATACGTAGTCAAAGCCTCCGCGGTTCCATAATCAATATCTGCACGCAATGTATGGAGTGGAACACTCTTTTCATTATACCACTCTGATCTAGCAATTTCGGCACCATCAAGACGACCAGACACACGAACTTTTATTCCTCGTACGCCGCCCTTGATACCAGCAGCAAGTGCCTTTTTTAAAGCCCGACGCCAAGACACGCGTTTTTCAAGTTGAAGTGCGATATTTTCTGCAACCAATTGCGCATCAATATCGGGTTTTCGAATTTCTTGAACATTCAAAAATATCTCATTTGTTGTTAGCTTCTGGACATCCGCTTTGAGTGTGTCTATTCCAGTCCCACCCTTGCCAATTACTACTCCAGGTTTAGCCGTAGAAACAATAATTCTAACTTTATTGGCGGCTCGCTCAATCTCAATTTTACCTACGGCAGCATGCTTCAATCTGGTCTTTAGATATTTTCTTAACTTAAAATCTTCATGGAGATTAATTGCATAATTCTTGCCCTTCGCGTACCAGCGCGAATCCCACGTTCTAATAACTCCAAGCCTAAAACCAACCGGATTAACCTTTTGACCCACAATTACCTCTCATCCAATACTAAATTAAAATGACTAATCCTCTTACGAATGGGTTGCGCCCTGCCTTGAGCTGCTGGCCGAAATCGATGAACAGCTGGACCCATATCCACTGATATATGCTTTACATAAAGATTATCGACATCTATGACCTGTTTTTGCTCTGCATTTGCCACCGCGGACTGCACTAGTTTTTTTACCATAATCGCAGCCTTTTTATCCAAAAACGTCAAGGCACGAAGTGCTTCATTCACGTCTTTTCCACGAATCAAATTAACGACAAGTCTAGCTTTACGTGGGCTAATTCTTGAAAATCTAGACTTTGCTTTTACTTCCATTTTTTCACCTTAACTTTTTGCTGCTGGAGCCGATTTTTCAGCTTCCTTAGCCCTATTTCCAGAATGACCAGTAAACGTTCTGGTGGGTGCGAACTCACCCAATTTATGACCTATCATGTTTTCAGATACATATACGGGAATAAACTTTTTACCGTTGTGGACAGCAAACGTTAATCCCACAAATTCTGGAATTACAGTAGATCTCCTTGACCATGTCTTGATTACTTTTCGATCACCTGTTTCAACGGCTTTATCGACTTTCTTCATCAAGTGTCCATCTATAAATGGCCCTTTTTTTACCGAACGTCCCACATTTAACTCCTATTAACCTTTAGAATTACGACGACGGATAATCATAGAGTCCGTACGTTTGTTATGTCTTGTTTTATAACCCTTGCACGGCTGACCCCATGGACTAACAGGGTGATGCCCTTTACCCACGCCCTCACCACCACCAAGTGGATGATCAACTGGATTCATTGCCATTCCTCGAACGGTCGGCTTTATACCTTTCCATCTTGAACGGCCTGCTTTACCCCAATTTATAATGTTATTATCAGTATTACCAACCTGACCCACCGTGGCCATACAGCTGCCTAAAATTTGTCTTACTTCGCCAGAAGAAAGTTTAATCTGACAGTAAACTCCAACCTTGCCAAGCAAAGTAGCCGAACCACCAGCTCCTCGAACAAGCTGCGCACCTTTGCCAGGTCGCATCTCAATGTTATGAATTTGAATTCCAACAGGCATGTCCATTAATCGCAGGGCGTTTCCAGGTTTGATGTCTGCTTTAGGTCCTGCGACGACAGTGTCGCCAACGCTCAGACCGATTGGCGCGAGAATATATCGTTTCTCGCCATCACTGTAGTGCAGTAAAGCAATTCGAGATGTGCGATTAGGATCATATTCAATTGCTACTACTTTAGATGGAACGTCGAGCTTGTCCCGTTTAAAATCTATCAAGCGGTAGCGTCGCTTATGCCCTTGCCCCCTATGGCGCACGGAAATCTGTCCATGATTATTACGTCCAGAACTTTTGTTTAATTTCGTTGTTAAAGATTTTTCGGGAGTATCTTTGGTGATTTCTGAAAAATCAAAACCTGTCATTCCACGACGACCAGCAGTAAACGGTTTAAACGCCTTAATTCCCATTCTTATACTCCCTCGAATAAACCTATCTTGTTGTTTGGAGCCAACTTAATCATGGCCTTCTTAAAATACTGAGGTTTTCCCACACCAGCTTTCGTTCGGCGCCCCTTTGTTCTGCTCAAAATCGTACGAACTGACACTACTTTTACTCTGAAGAGTTTTTCTACGGCTTTTTTAATATCAATTTTTGTGCTTTGACGATTAACTTCAAAAACATAAACGCCTTGATTAAGATGTTTTCTGTTCTTTTCTGAAATTAGAGGTCGGCGAATTACATTGATCACTTTGCGCCTCCAACGGTACAACGCTTAACAATAGAGTCTACCGCGTCTTTAGACATGATCAAGGTTTCGTACTTCAACAGATCATATACGTTCAGACCCGCCGAGGTATAATATTTAAAGCTCGGAAGATTTCTTGCGGCGCGACCCACCATGGCATCCGCTTCACCACCAATAAGAATTGCTTTTTCTACTCCAAACTTTTTTAATCTTTTCGCTATTTCAGATGTCTTGCCATCTTTAGACTCTAGAGTTTTTACTATAAATAATTTGCCATCTTTAAGAAGTCTCGAGAGTGCTATACGAAGACCAAGTTTTTTAACTTTTTTCGGCAAAGTATATCCATAATCTCTCGGCGAGGGACCAAACACAACAGCACCACCTCGTATCAGAGGTGAACGTTGAGAGCCTCGCCGTGCATTTCCTGTTCCTTTTTGCTTGTACGGCTTTTTACCGCCACCGCTAACATCAGCTCGGGTTTTAGTGTCGTGAGTGCCCGATCGACGAGAAGCTAATTGCCATCGTACTACGGACTGAACGATGTCAGCACGCCAGGGAACACCAAAAACTTCGTCGGGTAACTCGACGGTGCCTGATTTATCTTTTTGCCAATCATAAACTGTCGCTGTTGCCATAATTATTCTCTCAATCAAATCTTTGTCAGTTTTACTAAACTATTTCTAGCGCCGGGAATACTGCCATATACCATCAATACATTATCTTTTGATAAAACATCGACTACCGATAAGTTCATGATAGTCGCCGTTTTTGCTCCCATGTGCCCAGGCATTTTTCGGCCGGGCATTACTCTTCCTGGGAATTCACGATTACCAATTGAGCCGGGAATGCGATGAAAATGTGATCCATGAGTTGCCGGCCCGCCTTGAAAACCATAACGCTTAACTACTCCCTGGAACCCTTTGCCCTTACTGATCCCTGTGACTTTAAGCTGATCCCCGACCACCAGGCTTTCAATTGAAACTCGCACGCCAATTTCTGCGCCCTCGGGAATATCCTGCCGAATCTCTCTCAGGTAACGCGCCCCATTATCAAATCCGGCTTTTTTTAAATGCCCGCCCTGAGCCTTAGATGTACGTGTAGCGCGCTTTGGCACAAAAGCAACTTGCAATGCTGAGTATCCATTTTTCTCCTTAGTTTTTAACTGAGAAACAATCATGGGTTCATACTTTAAAAGAGTTACGTTTTGTGCCTCACCCTTCTCGTTAAAAACAGTGGACATTCCTAGCTTAAGAGCAAAGAGGCTGTTGAGCTTTATTTCTTTAGTTTCTTTTTCAGTAGCCACAACTTTCTCCCCTACTCAGCCATCGATAGTTTAATTTCAACATCTACGCCAGCCGATAAATCCAATTTCATCAACTGATCAACCGTCTGCGGAGATGGCTCAAGAATTTCTAAAAGACGTTTATGCGTGCGAATTTCAAACTGCTCACGGCTTTTCTTGTCCACATGCGGAGAACGAAGAACAGTGTAACGATTTATTCTCGTCGGAATTGGGATTGGCCCAGCCACTTTTGCTCCCGTGCGACGAGCTGTTTCCACAATCTCTTTCGTCGACTGATCTAATAATTTATGATCGAACGCCTTTAAACGAATACGAATCTTTTGACTCTGCATAAATCAACTCAACCCTATGTAAGGTGAAAATATTCACGCTACGGATAAATAAATTCAATTAACTACAAATTAACGCAATGGGTAAATACCAACAAAAACGTTTACCCACTGCTTTTTATTAAGCCGGGGCAGTATGCCGTTACGAAAGTTCATTTGTCAAAAGAATATTAAGAGGAAATAGCTATCTTCCGAGCCGACTTAAAATCTCAGAAGACACCTTTTGTGGCATGGATATATAGCGACAAAATTCCATGCTAAAAGAAGCTCTTCCTTGGGACAATGATCGAATCTGGGTGGCGTAACCGAACAGCTCAAAAAGAGGTGCTTCTGCTGTAATTACTTGAAAATGTCCCTTTTGAGTCATGTTTGAGATTTTACCCCGCCGGCCGTTTAGGTCACCAATGATATTTCCTGTGAATTCTTCGGGAGTTATAACCTCTAGTTTAAAATAGGGCTCCAGTAAAATTGCCTTTGCTTGCTTCGCGGCCTCCCTAAACGCCAGGCCAGCCGCCACTTTAAACGCAGCATCTGAAGAATCTTGCTCGCTAAAGCTACCTCCGACTAATTTTGCTCTTACACCTATAACCTTGAAACTTGCGAGCACACCATTTTCGAGAGCCTCAAACACTCCTTCTCTAATAACTTTATGATATTTCTTCGGAATTTGATTTTCAGAAACACTGATCTCTAAATCTGAAGTAATTCCCTCCTGTGGAGAAATTTCGAGAACACAGTGTCCATAAACAGGGTCTGCCCCATCGAGTGCCGAACGAATAAACTTACCCTCACCCCTTGCCGAAGTAGTAATTGTTTCTCTATATGAAACCTGGGGCTTTCCGACGTTGGCCCCAACCTTATGCTCACGTAATAATCGATCAACTAATATTTCTAGGTGTAGTTCGCCCATACCGGAAAGTAAAAGCTGTCCAGTTTCGGGGTCTGTTCTAAGGCTTGCTGAGGGATCTTCTAATAGTAACTTCTTTAAACCTTCTTGCATCTTTTCTTCATCAGCTGTGGATTTTGCCTCTAACGCAACCGATATTACTGGTTCGGGAAGATCAATACTTTCAAGCACAACCTTGTGACCGGTACCACACAATGTATCACCAGTACCCGTGAATTTAAATCCCACCACAGCACCAATTTCACCCGCCTTTAAGGCCTTTATTTCTTCGCGGGAATTTGCATGCATGCGAATGAGTTTACCCACTCGTTCCTTTTTTCCATTTCTCGAATTTGTGAGCTGAGCACCCATTTCCAAAATTCCCGAGTACACTCGAACAAAAACCAGGTGGCCTGCAAAACTGTCGGACGCCAACTTAAAAGCGAGGGCAACCATTGGCTCCTTGAAATCAACAATACACTTGACGGCCTTCTCAAGATTTTCAGGATCATGACCTTCGATAGGGGGGACGTCTAGGGGGCTAGGTAGATATTCATTTACCGCGTCCAAAAGCGGCTGAATCCCCTTATTTTTGAAGGCCGCGCCGCAAAGTAGAGGTGTAGCTAGTAGCTTTAGGGTTGCAGTTCGCAATGTTTTTTTAAGCTCTTCAATCGTTATCGAGTCTGGACTGCCTAGAAATTTTTCTATAAGACCATCGTCAAATTCGACAATTTTTTCAAGCGCCAAATTTCGAGCTCTTTCGGCGGATTCTTTTAACTCTTCGGGAATCTCAGCTAGGCGGAATTTAGTTCCATCTGTTTTATCATCCCAAATGTAAGCTTTTCTTTCCAGCAAATCGACAATACCTCGAAACTGATCTTCACTCCCAATTGGCATCTGAATAACTATCGGATTTGCCTCCAGTCGATCCTGGATTGATTTTACACTTTCTTCAAAATTTGCTCCAACGCGATCCATTTTATTAATAAAACAAAGCCTTGGAACATGATGCTTATTTGCCTGTCGCCAAACTGTTTCTGACTGTGGCTCCACGCCATTAACGGCATCGAATACAGCAATTGCCCCATCAAGCACTCGCAATGAGCGCTCTACTTCGATGGTAAAATCAACATGTCCAGGGGTATCAATGAGATTTAATCTGTGATTTTTCCAGAAGAGAGTGGTTGCAGCTGCGGTAATGGTAATTCCCCGCTCTTGTTCTTGCTCCATCCAATCCATAACAGTATTCCCGTCATGAACTTCACCCATTTTATAACTTTTTCCAGAATAAAAGAGAATACGCTCGGTGGTTGTCGTTTTTCCAGCGTCAATATGAGCCATAATGCCAATATTTCTAGTCCACTTTAATTCATCTATAGTCTGCGGATCAGCACTGCTCATTTATTTTTCTTTAAAACTGGCAACAAGAGTTACCAGTTGTAGTGAGAGAAGGCCTTGTTGGCGTCAGCCATTTTGTGAACGTCATCTCGCTTTTTAATAGCATTTCCACGGCCATTATAAGCATCCATAAACTCCCCCGCTAAACGAAGTGCCATGCTTTTTTCGCCACGCTCACGAGCGTAAGTGATCATCCATCTCATAGCCAGGGCAAGTCGTCTTGATGGACGCACATCGACCGGTACTTGGTAAGTAGCGCCTCCAACACGGCGAGAACGAACTTCCAACGAGGGCTTAACCTTTTCAATAGCTTTTTTAAATACCGCTAGTGGCTCTTCTTCCTTTATCTTTTCCTTAAGTTCATCTAGAGCTGAATATAAGATTCCGCGCGCTGTAGATTTCATTCCGCCATACATGAGTTTGTTGATAAATTTATGTATGACGACATCGTTATACACTGGGTCCGGCGTCACTTTTCGTTTATATGTCTTTTTGCGTCTGGCCATCTTTCAAATTCCTCTTTTTATTAAGCCTTTTTAGGTCTCTTTGCTCCATATTTTGATCGACTTCTAAGCCTACCATTTACTCCATGTGCATCTAGTACGCCACGCACAATGTGGTACCGAACTCCTGGCAGGTCCTTAACTCGACCGCCACGAATTAAAACAACACTGTGCTCTTGAAGATTGTGACCAATCCCTGGAATATAAGAAATAACCTCATAACCATTAGACAACCTAACTTTGGCCACTTTTCTTAGGGCAGAATTCGGTTTTTTGGGTGTGGTAGTGTATACACGTGTACAGACTCCGCGCCTTTGTGGACAACGCTCTAATGCCGGAGACTTGGTACTGTTTCTCTGAACTGATCTTGACTGTCGAATCAACTGGTTAATCGTTGGCATTTAAACCTCATTAAAAAATAACGTCGCACGTTAACTCCCCCAATCCTAATTGGTCAAGGGATTTTACCTTTAAGCATGAACTCCTGTAGTTGCAGAGCTGACCACTCCTCCAGGCAACACTGAAGATTTTTCGGATTCCACCTTATCGATTTTAATAGGCCATCGTTTGTAAGCTGGCAATCCAGTACCTGCCGGGATGAGACGTCCCATTATTATATTTTCTTTAAGTCCGCGCAAGGTATCAGTTTTTGCATTTACTGCGGCTTCTGTCAGAACCTTTGTGGTTTCTTGGAATGAAGCTGCCGATATCCAACTGTCCGTACTCAAAGATACTTTAGTTATCCCCAGTAACAATGGTTCTGCCTTCGCGGGCTGTCCGCCTTCTTTCATCACGCGTTCATTTTCAACTTCAAACTCAAACTTCTCAGCCTGTTCATCTACTAAAAAGTTCGTGTCACCAGCATCGGCTACCCTTACTTTTCTCAACATCTGTTTTACAATTACCTCAATGTGCTTATCGTTAATAGTCACACCTTGTAGTCGATATACTTCTTGAATTTCGTTTACAAGATACGAAGCCAATGCAATATCGCCCAAAACTTTCAACACATCATGGGGGTTTGTAGGACCATCCATCAAAGCTTCGCCAGATTTAATAAATTCACCCTCGCGAACAGCGACGTGTTTTCCCTTTGGGATTAAATATTCCTTTTGTTCACCAATTTCAGGTGTGACAATAACTCGCTGTTTCCCCTTAACATCCTTACCAAAGGTGATATAGCCATCAATCTCTGAAATAATTGCGGCTTCTTTCGGTTTCCGAGCTTCAAAAAGCTCAGCAACGCGAGGAAGACCTCCTGTGATATCCCGAGTTTTTGTAGTTTCTCTATGAATTTTCGCAATAACCTCACCGGAATGAACCTCTTGACCCTCTGATACAAGCAGTTGAGCGCCTGTGGGAACAATATAACGTGCAGGAACATCACGACCAGGCAACATAAGTTGATTGCCACGGGAGTCCTTAATAAGCAAAGTTGGTTTCGCGTCGGCTTTACTGTCTGTAATTACCTTAGTCGCAAATCCAGTAACGGGATCCACTTGTTCCGTCAGCGTCACACCTTCTTCAATATGTTCAAAATGAACTACACCTGAAACTTCGGATATTATTGGGTTTGAATAGGGATCCCATTCGGCAAGAACATCTCCAGCTTTAATTGCGCTTCCATCTTTAAACGTCAACGTAGTCCCATAAACTAATTTGAACCTATCGCGCTCCCGACCATCTTTATCAATGACAATTAAATCGCCATTTCGGTTAAGAACAACAGACTTACCACTTTTTCCAACCACTGAAATAACACCACTAAATTTTACGTGTCCCTCATGTCGTGCTGTATGAATAGATTGTTCAACTGCACGTGATGCCGTACCGCCCAAGTGGAATGTACGCATTGTTAACTGAGTGCCGGGCTCACCAATGGATTGAGCAGCTATAATTCCAACAGCCTCACCCAAGTTAGTCAGGTTACCTCGGGCCAAATCTCGACCGTAGCACTTAATACAAGCGCCGCGTTTAGTTTGACATGTTAAAACAGAACGAATTTTAATTGACTCAATACCTAATTCGTCAACTTTTGCTATATGAGACTCGGTAATTTCAGTACTGGCCTTAACAATTACCTCTTGCGAGTAGGGATCTAAAATGTCTTCAAGGGCTATTCGTCCAAGAACGCGATCTCCCAAAGGTTGAATAATTTCACCACCCTCAAGAAGAGCGGTAACTGTAATTCCCTCTTTTGACCCACAGTCCATTTCATTTATAATCACGTCTTGTGCAACATCCACTAAACGGCGAGTTAAATAACCCGAATTTGCTGTTTTAAGAGCGGTATCCGCCAAACCTTTTCGTGCTCCGTGAGTAGAAATAAAATACTGAAGAACTGAAAGCCCTTCGCGGAAATTGGCCGTAATTGGAGTCTCGATAATCTCACCAGATGGCTTGGCCATCAATCCCCTCATGCCGGCAAGCTGACGAATCTGAGCAGCTGAACCACGCGCTCCTGAGTCCGCCATAATAAAAATTGGGTTGAAACTATCGATTTTTGTCGGCTTACCATCAACCGTGATCATTTGAGTTTCAAGATTGGCCATCATTTCTTTAGCCACGCGATCACTCGTCTGAGCCCAAATATCCACTACCTTGTTGTATCTTTCACCATCGGTAATTAAGCCCTCATCGTACTGTTGCTGAATTTCTTCGACCTGTTTTTCAGTTTCTTTGATCATTTTAGATTTCGCATCTGGAATAATCATGTCATCAATACAAATCGAAATCCCAGCACGTGTTGAGAACTGAAAGCCTGTTTGCATTAATTTATCAGCGAAAATAACAGAGGCTTTTCCACCACAAAGACGAAATACCGTATCAATAAGTTCCGCCAGCTGTTTTCGGCCCATAGTGCGATTGATGACCTGAAAAGGAACTTCTTTGGGGGTAATGTCGCTTAATAGAGCTCGGCCCACCGTCGTTTCCGTCAGCTTACCATGAATTCTAACTTTGACTGGTGCCTGTAAATCAATGTGTCCCCCATCATAGGCATAAACAACTTCATCAACACTCGCGAACAATTTATTGGCACCTTTGGCGTTGGGACGAATGCGAGTCATCCAGTAAATTCCTAAAACTATGTCTTGCGTGGGATTAATAATCGGGCGGCCGCTCGCTGGACTTAAAATATTGTTAGTCGACATAATTAAAACGCGCGCTTCAATTTGGGCCTCAACTGATAGTGGGACGTGCACTGCCATTTGATCACCGTCAAAGTCGGCGTTAAATGCCGTACATACTAAGGGATGAAGCCTAATGGCCTTGCCCTCGTGAAGCACAGGCTCAAAAGCTTGGATACCGAGTCTATGAAGGGTTGGTGCTCGATTCAGAAGTACAGGATGTTCCTTTACCACATCGGATAAAATATCCCAAACCTCAATCGTTTCATCTTCAACCAATTTTTTGGCTTGCTTTATTGTTGTCGCAAAACCGCGCTCCTCGAGCTTGCTATAAATAAATGGTTTAAAGAGTTCGATTGCCATCTTTTTAGGTAGACCACACTGATGTAATTTTAACTCAGGTCCCACAACAATTACAGATCGACCAGAGTAATCCACACGCTTTCCAAGAAGATTCTGTCGGAATCGCCCTTGCTTACCCTTTAGCATATCACTTAATGAACGAAGGGGTCTTTTATTGGGGCCGGTAAATGTCTTACCTCTGCGACCATTATCCAACAGGGCATCTACTGCCTCCTGAAGCATGCGTTTTTCATTTCGAATAATAATATCAGGAGCGTTTAATTCCTGAAGACGCTTAAGTCGGTTGTTTCTGTTGATAACTCTACGATACAAATCATTTAAATCTGAAGTGGCAAATCGTCCGCCATCTAATGGCACTAGCGGGCGTAGGTCTGGAGGAATAACAGGCAAGGACATCAACATCATCCACTCAGGACGATTCTTGGAGTCCTTAAAGGCCTCAACAACCTTTAGCCTTTTTGTCATCTTTTTAATCTGGGCCTCAGATTTTGTTTCTTTAATCTCTCGACGTAGCTTGTTTGATAAATAATCGGAGTCGACCTTTCTTAACATTTCAAGAATGGCTTCACCTCCGATAGACGCTTTAAAATTTGGACCGAATTTAGATAGAGCCCCTTGGTAGGCCTCCTCCGTTAGAATTTGCCCCTCCTCAAGATCTGTTTCTTGGGGATCTACAACCACATGGGCTTCACAGTAGAGAATTTTTTCAACATCTTTTAGAGAAAGATCGAGCAGGTTTCCAATTCGGCTAGGAAGAGAGCGTAGAAACCAAATATGTGCGACAGGATTAGCTAACTCAATATGCCCCATGCGTTCACGACGAACTTTGGCCTGAATGACTTCCACACCACACTTTTCACAGACAACCCCACGATGTTTCATTCGCTTATATTTACCACAGAGACACTCATAGTCCTTGATAGGGCCAAAAATTCTGGCGCAGAACAATCCATCTCGCTCAGGCCGAAAAGTTCGGTAGTTGATGGTTTCTGGCTTTTTAACTTCGCCAAATGACCATTCTCGAATTAACTCTGGCGACGCCAAAGAAATCTTCACAGCATCAAAAGAAAGTGGATCTTTTGGTTTGTCGAAAAAATTTAATAGATCTTTCAAGCTAAATCCTCCTGAATACCAACTGGCTACTGTTCAGTAACGTCAGCGGGCTTATCAGTTAATAAATTTGATTCCATAAGTTCGATGTTCATCCCTAAGCTCTGTAACTCTTTGACAAGAACGTTAAACGACTCTGGTAATCCAGGCTCGAGAACGTTTTCACCCTTTACGATACTCTCATACATTCTCGTTCTTCCCGCAACGTCGTCTGACTTAACCGTTAAGAACTCTTGAAGAGTATATGCAGCCCCGTAAGCCTCGATAGCCCAAACTTCCATTTCTCCCAGTCTCTGACCGCCAAACTGCGCTTTACCGCCCAATGGTTGTTGTGAAACAAGTGAGTAGGGACCGATGGATCTAGCATGAATTTTTTCATCAACAAGATGGTGAAGTTTAAGCATGTACATAATGCCAATCGTAACTGGATTATCAAATGGCTCACCAGATCTACCATCGAAGAGTACCGTTTGAGCTCTTTCTGGTAAACGGGCTTTAGTCAGGAGGTCTTTAACGTTAGCTTCGTTAGCGCCATCAAAAACTGGTGTAGCGATATGAATTCCCTTTCGAGCGTGAATTGCTAATTGCTTCAATGATTTATCATCAGCCTTCTGAATGATTTTAACTAGATCGGCGTCCCCATAGGCCTCTTGAAGTTTCTTACGAAGTTTTTCAGCCTCAAAGTTCTCAAGCATAGCTTCAATTTGTTTGCCAAGACCGTGAGCTGCCCACCCCAAATGGGTTTCCAATACCTGTCCGATGTTCATACGAGATGGTACCCCAAGTGGATTAAGAACCATATCCACGGGCGATCCATCCGCAAGATAGGGCATATCCTCTTCGGGCATAACTCGCGACACAACGCCTTTATTTCCATGGCGGCCCGCAAATTTATCTCCTACCTGAAGTTTACGTTTTATTGCAACGTACACTTTCACCATTTTTACAACACCAGGAGGAAGCTCATCACCCTTATTCAATCGATCAATTTTTTCATCAAACACTAATTTTACAGCGTCCAGCTGGTTGCGGGCGCTATCCATTACGCGTTTTAATTGAAACTCAAGGTCGTTTTCAAGTGGAATAAAAGTTAAAAGCTCGAATGGTATCGACTCAATATCTTCTTCTTTTAGAGTCTGTCCTTTAGCTAAAATTTTTGCAGATCCATCCAAATCCAACAGAATATCAGTTGTTACTTTCCCGGTTAACAAATCCTTTAGTTTGGCGATAGCACTATTTCGAATGGCGTTTTGTTCAACACCAAGGTCTTTTTGCAATTTAGTTTTCTTTTGTCCCAAAATTTGCTCTAGGCGCTCACCACGATCATTTCCATCACGACTGTATACCTGTGCGTCGATCACTGTGCCGTGTACACCAGAGGGCACACGAAGCGAGGTATCCCTTACATCGCCGGCCTTTTCACCAAAAATTGCTCGTAAAAGTTTTTCTTCAGGTGAAAGCTGAGTTTCACCCTTTGGTGTTACTTTTCCAACCAGTACATCTCCAGGCTTAACTTCAGCACCGATGCGAATGATCCCACTCGAATCTAAATCCCTAAGAGCCTCTTCACCCACATTTGCGATATCACGAGTAATTTCTTCTTTACCCAATTTAGTATCACGGGCAACGCATTCAAATTCTTCGATATGAATTGAAGTAAAAGTATCATCTTTGATTAGCCGCTCAGAAATAAGAATGGAATCCTCAAAATTGTAACCCATCCAGGGTGTGAACGCGATCAAGACGTTTTGACCTAAAGCCAATTCGCCAAGCTCAGTACTCGGCCCATCGGCAATGATGTCGCCTTTTCTAATTCTGTCACCTAGATAAACAATAGGCCGTTGATTAAAACAGGTATTCTGATTTGTTCGCTGATACTTTATTAAATTATATATATCGACGTTAGCGCCTAGTTCTCCACCTTTAGCAAAACGACGAATAACAACTCGGGAAGCATCGACTTCTTCTACAACACCATCATTAATAGCCACTACCGAGGTGCCAGAGTCCCGAGCCACAATTCCTTCTACACCTGTTCCAACAAGTGGCGCACTCGATCTCAACAATGGCACAGCTTGGCGCTGCATGTTTGAACCCATAAGTGCGCGGTTCGCATCGTCATGCTCAAGAAAAGGAATTAATGAAGCCGCAATAGAAACAAGTTGGCTGGGCGATACGTCTTTAAGAGAGACTTTGTCTTTCTCAACCATCGTGTACTCACCGTTAAATCGGCACGTAACGCGCTCCGCAGTCATTGATTCATCTGCCTGCGCAATATGATGTCCACTCTCTTCAAGTGCCGACATATAAGTTACATCTTGAGCTGCTTTACCTGCATCGACCTTATGATAAGGGGTTTCGATGAATCCATATTTATTTATTCGGGCAAATGTAGCAAGGGAGGCAATCAAACCGATATTTGGACCCTCTGGAGTCTCAATCGGACAAATACGTCCATAATGTGTAGGGTGAACGTCGCGGACTTCAAAGCCTGCTCGATCGCGAGTTAAACCACCGGGTCCAAGCGCAGACAAGCGGCGCTTATGGGTAATTTCAGAAAGTGGATTTGTCTGATCCATGAACTGCGACAGTTGGCTTGATCCAAAAAACTCTTTTACTACAGCATTAACTGGCTTAGCATTCACCAAGTCATGGGGCATTATCGCTTCAATATCCTGCAAACTCATTTTTTCACGAATGGCTCTTTCCATTCTAACAAGACCAACTCGATATTGGTTTTCAAGCAGCTCACCCACCGAACGAACTCGCCGATTTCCTAAATGATCAATGTCATCGACTTTTCCACGGCCATTTTTTAATTCAATAAGAGTTTTAACAGTACTCAAAATATCTTTATTAGTTAGTGTACGATGCTCAATGGGACATTCTTCATAGGATATTTCGAACCTATGATTAATTTTAATACGGCCAACTTCACTTAAATCATATGTCTCTGAATCAAAGAAAAGTCTTCTAAAAAAGTTTTTGGAAGCCTCTTCTGTTGGGGGCTCGCCTGGACGGAGTCTTTTATAGATTTCCATTAATGATTCTTCAACAGAATTAATTTTATCTACCAGAAGTGTGTTCCGCAGGTAAGGTCCCACCGATAATCCATCGAAGAAAATTAATTTGAATTCTTTTACGCCCGCTTGGACCGCGGCAATGACAACATCTTTGGATAATTCACTATTGACGTCGGCGATTACCTCACCCGTGTTTTTATCAATGATGGGCTTTCCGATTACTTTTCCAACAAGATCATCAGCACTGATTTCGACTCTCTTCATGTCTAACGATTTTACTTTTTTAGCCACTGCTCGAGTAATACGGCGCCCCGCCTTCACTATAACTTCTCCGCCGGCAGGATCCACAAGATCAGTCAAAGATCTCTGGCCAATCATTTTTTCAATATCGATATACCTATAAAATTTAGGGCCCTTCTCGATAACAACAGTATCAAGATCATAAAAATATTCTAGAAGTTGCTCATTGTTTAGCCCTAAAGCCTTTAATAAAATTGTAACCGGAAATTTTCGCCTTCTATCTATCCTTACATAAATTAAGTCTTTCTGATCAAATTCAAAATCCAACCATGATCCGCGGTAAGGAATAACTCTTGCAGAATAGATTAATTTTCCGGTGGTACTGTTTTTACCGCCATCGTGATCAAAAAACACACCTGGTGACCTATGTAACTGTGATACAACTACACGCTCGGTGCCATTGATAATGAATGAACCATTTGCGGTCATGAGCGGGATTTCACCCAGATAAATTTCTTGTTCTTTTACATCTCTTATACTTCGCCCTTGTGATTCATCATCCACATCGAAAACTATGAGACGAAAGGTAACTTTTACGGGGGCAGCAAAAGTCATTCCGCGCTGACGACATTCCTCAACATCATATTTTGCAGGCTCAAGCGCGTAGCTTACAAACTCCAAGCTTGCAGTATTGTTAAAGTCAGAAATTGGAAAAACCGACTTAAATACGCCCTGAAGCCCAGTGTCTGTTCTCTTGTCCGGATCTATATCTTTTTGTAAAAAAGCCTCGTAAGATTTTTTTTGCAATACTATGAGATTGGGGGTTTCAATATCCCTTTTTAATCTTCCATAGTCTCTTCTTAAACGTAAATTCGACGCAGTTAAAGAAGCAGTCTCCATCAAGGACTCCCAGAATTAACGAAAAGACGGCATAGAGCTAACAAGCCCACTGCCGTATGTTAAAATAGAACTTATATAAATCGAACAATTAAAGCTTATATTATTTAAGCTCAACTTTTGCTCCGGCTTTTTCCAATGCAGCCTTCATCTTCTGAGATTCTTCTTTGTTAACGCCTTCTTTTACATTCTTAGGCGCACCATCAACAAGATCCTTAGCTTCTTTTAAGCCAAGACCCGTCAACGCTCGAACCTCTTTAATGACGTTTATTTTGTTCGCGCCGCTATCCATAAGAACGACTGTGAATTCAGTCTTTTCTTCAACCGGAGCTGCTGCTCCAGCAGGCATTGCAGCCATGGCCGCCGCAGGCGCAGCCGCACTAACTCCCCACTTTTCTTCGAGAGTTTTTATCATTTCCGCCAATTCGATTACTGGCATTTTTGAAAGAAAATCTACCACACTATTTTTATTGAGTTCCATTAAAGCAATCCTCCACTTAAATTTTTAATAAATCTTATGAGCCTTTTTCCTGTTTTTCTTTATTTGCACCTAATACTCGAACGAAAGATGTAGGCACAGCAGCCAGCTGACGTACAAACTGGGACATGGGAGCAGCCATTGTACCCAATAGATGTGCGCGCAATACATCTTTAGGAGGGAGCTTCGACAATGCCTCAACTTGAGCAGCCTCTAGCTTCCGTCCTTCCATAAAACCAGCCTTCACGACCAGCTTTACATTATCTTTTCTAAAATCATATAAAGCTTTAGCGGTAGCACTGGCATCGCCATAAGCAAAGACCAATGCATTTGTGCCTACGAATAGATCCAATAGAGCCGGCGCCGCCTTGTCGCCTTCGCTCAATGCGCGTTTCGCAATAGTATTTTTAACGACCATCATATCAGATTCACCTTTGAGCAAATTCCGGCGAAGCCTTGTGATAGAGTCAACATTTAGCCCTTTGAAATCGACCACAAATGTTCCAACCGATTTACCGAACTCAGTAGTAATATCACCAAGTGACATTACTTTCTTTTCGCGCTCGGTTAATAACTTTTTGCTCTTTTTCCAACTTGGCTCTTTCGCGAGTTCCATTAATTAATTCTCCTGTAAAATTAGCTAGCCGCTGTCTGAAGCTCTGACAATTCCATCAATACACCCGGTCCCATTGTAGACGAAACTACAACGTTTCTCAGATATACTCCCTTACTCGTAGATGGCTTAGCTTTTAAAACAGCTCCCATCAAAGTCATGAAATTATCCTTCAGCTTATCCGCTCCTAGGGACTTGCGACCTATCGAAGCATGCAGATTCCCCTCTTTGTCCACTCGAAAATCCAATTTTCCTTTTTTCTCAGCTTCCACAGTTCTGCCAACATCCATTGTCACTGTCCCCACTTTTGGATTTGGCATAAGTCCGCGAGGCCCAAGAATCTTAGCCACTTTAGACACAACAGCCATCATGTCTGGAGTAGCGATAGCCTTGTCAAAATCTAGCCATCCGCCTTGAATTTTAGCAACGAGATCATCAGCGCCAACAAAATCTGCTCCTGCGTTCTTGGCCTCAGCTTCTTTGGGGCCCTTGGCAAATACTATAACTGTAACTTTTTTCCCCAACCCATGAGGTAATGCGATCGCGCCTCGCACCTGCTGATCAGACTGCTTAGCGTCTACACCCAATCTAATTGAAACATCGATTGATTCATCGAATTTGGCAGGAGCTGACTCAACAGCAAGCTTAAAAGCATCCGCAGCGCCGTACCTTTTACCTTCGACGATTTTTTCTTTCGCACTTCTATATTTTTTTCCTTGTTTTGCCATAGCTCCCTAACCCTCTACCTCTACACCCATGCTTTTACATGTACCAATAACTTGTGACATTGCAGACTTAACTTCAACACAGTTCAAATCTGGAAGCTTAGTCTCCGCGATAACTTTTATTTGCCCCATCTTGATCTTACCAACCTTTTCTTTGTTGGGTTGCTTTGATCCGCTCGCTAGCTTTATCGCTTGCTTAATTAAAACGGATACCGGCGGAGTCTTTGTTATGAAGGTAAACGATCGATCCTGGTAAACAGTAATGATTACCGGAATTATCGTGTCCCCCGCCTTTTGTGTTCGGGCGTTAAATTGTTTACAAAACTCCATGATGTTAACACCATGTTGCCCAAGCGCTGGCCCTACCGGTGGCGCCGGATTGGCTTTCCCAGCAGGAATCTGTAATTTGATGACGCCAGTAACCTTTTTCGCCACCTTAATCTCCTATCAATCAGGTTTTTTCAACCTGTACAAAATCTAATTCAACTGGTGTCGGTCGACCAAATATCGATACCAACACTTTCAGCTTACCTTTTTCTTCATTTACGTCTTCAACTGTTCCATTAAAAGAATTGAAAGGGCCGTCAACAATTACGACACCTTCACCAATATTAAAATTCAACTTTGATTTTGGTTTCTCTATGCTGCCTTCGATTTGCTGAGTGACTTTGGCAAGATCCTTTTCAGGAACTTCCATTGGCTTCGAGCCCCCAATAAAACCAGAAACTTTTGCACTTCCCTTAACTAAGTGCCAACTTTTTTCATTGAGATCCATATTCACAAAGATATATCCGGGATAGAATTTCTTAGCTCTAGTTTTCTTTTGTCCTTTTACGAGTTCAACAACGTTTTCAGTGGGCACAAGAATATCGCCGAAAAGCTCTGCCATTTTTTGAGACCTAATGCGTTCTTCAATGGCGGCCTTTGCCGTACCCTCACAGCCAGACTGAACGTTTATTATGTACCACTTCTTAGCCACCTTAAAATTCCCCAATCAAAGTTTGATTATATAATTAATCAAAAAATGCGATACCATATCATAAGAGCCAATCACAATCGCCGCCAGTACGGCAAAAAAACAAACAACTATCGTGGACATCGTAGTGTCCCTTCGTGACGGCCAGACCACTTTCTTCATTTCGCTGACAACTTCATCTGCCCACCGTTGAATGCGTGAGTTCAGCTGCAGTATCAGCCAGCATAAAACTCCGAAACCAACAGGCACCCCATGTCGAAAGCTAGCAACATCTTGTAAGCGAGCGATGACGCCAAAAGAAGCGCTAGTGAGATCTAAAAAAATGCCTACCATTGCCCACACTAAAATACCAATGATTACAAAACTGGCTGTTACTATTTTAGAATTCTCTTTGCTCAACTTAATATCCCCTACTACCCCTAATTTTGCCTACCCATATTGGCAGGGCAGGCGGGATTCGAACCCACAACCTACGGATTTGGAGTCCGTCGCTCTACCAATTAGAGCTACTGCCCTATACGCTCTACTTCGTTTCCTTGTGCATTGTGTGCTTATTGCAACGACTGCAGTATTTTTTCTTAGCAAAGCGATCTGGCATTATTCGTTTATTTTTGGTCGTCGTGTAATTTCGCTCCTTACACTCTTCACAACCCATAGTTATAATTACACGCATTTTTTGTCCGCCCCAAAATATTAAACGAGGTCCTCATTTCGAAAACCTCCGATATAGTCCTAGTTATTCAATTACTCAAGGATTTCTGTAACAACTCCAGCGCCAACTGTTTTGCCACCCTCACGAATAGCAAATCGCTTTCCTTTTTCCATCGCAATTGGACAGATAAGTTCAACAGTCATATCAACGCGATCTCCTGGCATAACCATCTCAGTTCCTTCTTTAAGGGTCGCCACGCCAGTAACGTCAGTTGTGCTAAAATAGAATTGAGGCCGATAACCATTAAAAAATGGGGTATGACGGCCACCCTCTTCTTTGAGTAGAACGTAAGCATTACACTTAAATTTCTTGTGTGGTTTGATCGTTCCAATTTTCGCTAAAACTTGACCGCGCTCAACATCTTCTTTTTTAGTTCCGCGAAGAAGACATCCTGCGTTATCTCCAGCTTCGCCCTGATCAAGTTCTTTTCTAAACATTTCGATGCCGGTAACAACCGTCTTTGCTGTCGGCTTAATACCTACGATCTCAAGCTCCTCACCCACTTTTACGATTCCGCGCTCAATACGTCCTGTTACCACTGTGCCACGACCAGAAATTGAAAATACGTCCTCGATGGGCATTAAGAATGGTTTATCTTTATCACGAGGGGGAAGCGGAATAAAATTATCTAGCGCCTCTTGAAGTTTTAAAATTGCTTGCTGGCCCAACTCGCCAGTATCGCCCTCCATTGCCTTTTTAGCAGAACCGCGAATAATGGGAGTATCATTCCCTGGGTATTCGTACTTTGTAAGTAGTTCGCGAATTTCGAGTTCAACCAGACCAAGTAATTCAGGGTCATCAACCTTATCTACTTTGTTTAAAAATACGACGATTGAAGGAACACCTACCTGACGCGCAAGAAGGATGTGCTCACGCGTTTGCGGCATTGGCCCGTCCTCAGCTGATACTACTAGAATTGCTCCGTCCATTTGGGCAGCGCCAGTAATCATATTCTTTACATAGTCAGCGTGACCGGGACAATCAACGTGAGCGTAGTGACGATTATTCGACTCATACTCAACGTGGGCAGTTGCGATCGTTAATATCTTAGTGGGGTCACGACGACCTTGTGACTCCGAAGCTTTTGCTACGTTATCGTAAGGAACAAACTGCGACATGCCACGGTCAGAAGACACCTTCGTGAGTGCAGAAGTCAGTGTAGTTTTGCCGTGATCCACGTGACCGATAGTGCCGACGTTTACATGCGGCTTTTTACGGTCATATTTTGCTTTAGCCATTTTTTAGTACTCCTTCTAAATATAGAATCTGTTTTTATTACCTTTTTTTCTGCTTTGTTCAAATAAAAAGTTGCTTTCCTTTAAAAAAATGGAGCCCATGGTGAGAATCGAACTCACGATCTCACCCTTACCAAGGGTGTGCTCTACCACTAAGCCACATGGGCAAAAATGGAGCGGGAGACGAGGCTCGAACTCGCGACCCTCAGCTTGGAAAGCTGATGCTCTACCAATTGAGCTACTCCCGCACCCTCACAAACCTAATCTTTAAAAACACATGGTGGAGAGAGAAGGATTCGAACCTTCGAAGGCGTGAGCCAGCAGATTTACAGTCTGCCCCGTTTGGCCACTTCGGTATCTCTCCATTGCCATAACCTTTTGTTCTTCCTGAACAATAACGAATCTGGAGCTGGCAATAGGACTTGAACCTACAACCTGCTGATTACAAGTCAGCTGCTCTACCAATTGAGCTACGCCAGCACATAAAAAAAGAAAAAATAGACGTATCTCTTTTTTTGACAAGGCTCGTAATGAAAACAATTACTTGAACTAAATTATGGTAGTCAAAGGAATAATTGGCGTTCAGGGTATTTGGTGCAAGCGATAGGCCAGATAGTTTCTCTGCGTAATTTTTGTGCGATTATTTTTTAGATTGAGGGCTCTAGAAATTGCTTACTGATTACGCTAAAAAACAATTATCTACTGAATCTGCTGCATCTGACGATAGGTTTCGGAAACCGCGATCGAAAGAGCAACAGACGCATTAAAACTGTGGCGAGCATGAACCTGTGGGATAGTAATGAGTTCATCACAAAGATCGAGGTAGGGCTTACGAATTCCTGATTCTTCACTTCCCACTACCCACACAACTTTTTCAGAAAATTGAGTTCTATATAGAGGCTGCTTAGCTTTTTCAGAAAGGCCATAAACCCAAAAGCCCTTTTCCTTTAATTCTTTTAGTAGCGGCGCTAAATTTGCGTGGAACTCTACCGGCAAATGCTCCACTCCGCCCGAGGCTACTTTATTTACCGCGGGGGTAAGCCCTGCAGTTCTATGCTTTGTCACAAACATGCCTTTAGCACCAAAGAGCCAAGCAGTCCGAATCATCGCACCTAAATTATGCGGGTCCTCGATACCATCAACAGCAACAATAATTTCGCCTTTAGTCTGACCTAACGATTCCCAATTTAGCTTAGGCTCATCGTTCACATCAATGGCGACGCCCTGGTGAGTGCGGGCGATTTTATCTAAGACGCCTTCGCTAGCATAGTCTACTCGCAAGCGATTTTTTTCACAATTCGCAATGATATCTTTATATTCATTAGAATCTTTTGCGGAATTTTTTAATATTACTTTTTTAATGGCGCGAGGGCGCACCATTAAAGTTTCGAGGCATGAGTGGATACCAACAACTGTTCGCATGCCGATACTTATCGTAGAGCATTAAGGTATTTGTCAACCGCTCCCGCCGGGTCTTTAGATTCTACAATGGGTCGTCCGACAACAACAGCGTTGGCGCCAGCCTTGAGTGTCTCTTTGGGGCCCATGACACGCTTCTGATCACCTTTTTCCTCATCAGGCATTCGCACTCCGGGAGAAACAAGGTAAAGATCGGGGTATTTTTCTCTGAGCAGGGCAACCTCCTCGGGCGAACAAACAATCCCTCTTAGGCTATTAACATGAGCTAAGCCGGCCAACTTAAGAACGTGGTCCTTAGCCGATAATTTTTCTAGCCCAGGCGGGAGAGTTTCGTCAGTGAAACTTGTTAGAATCGTCACGACCAAAACTCGAAAGGGACGCATTTTATTGAGCTCTTGTTCTATTTTGAAAACTTCTTTGAGCGCGGTATCACCTGCCCAAGCGTGAACGGTGCATAGGCTGGCGCCGGCGTCAAAAGCCGCGCGCAAAGAAGAGCCCATAGTGTTGGGAATATCCAAAAATTTAAAGTCTAAAAAAACAGGAGATATTTTTGAGATTTGACTGACAAAATCACTGCCATAGCGAATAACTAGTCGCGGCCCAAGCTTAATTGCGCCCACCCTTGGCCCTAAAGTGCGTGCCAAATGCAGAACCTCGCTCTTAGAATCGATATCTAGCGCCACAATAAGGGGATTTTTTAGACTAATGGGCATTACTTTTTTTCATCTCTTGTTCCAGCCAACTATTCACAAAAGACACTACGTCACCAGGAGCGACTTCATGTTTAGCTTTGGTTTTTCGCTCAACAACTTCGAGCTTTCCCGACTTTAAACCTTTTTGACCTATGATAATTCTAAGGGGCATACCTAAAAGATCGGCATCTTTAAATTTAACACCGGGTCTCTCCTCCCGATCATCGACAAAAATATCAACGCCTTTATTTCCCAACTCTTGATAAATTTTTTCTGAAACCTGAGCAGTTTCGCTATCTCCTGGGTCCAGAAGGCAGATGTGAACGGCAAAGGGAGCCAAAGGAAGTGGCCAAATTATTCCGTCTTTATCATGACTCTGTTCGACCGCAGCCTGCAGGGTACGAGTAACACCGATTCCGTAACAGCCCATCTCGATGGGAAAGCGCGCGCCCTTATCATCAAGATACTCAGCTTTAAGCATTTTAGAATATTTGGTGCCCAAGTAAAAAACATGCCCTACCTCGATACCTCTATGTGACTCATACTTTCCCTCGCAGTTGGGGCAGGGATCACCTTGTCGAGCGAGTCTAATGTCGCCCGTTTTTATTGCCTTAAAATCGCGATCGATATTTACATTCTTAATGTGAAAACCGTCTTTATTTGCGCCGACAATAAAATTTGAAAGCCCAGCTACCGCTTGATCCATATATATAGGAATTTTTAAGCCCACAGGACCGCAGCTTCCCGGAAAGGCTCCCGAGGCCGCCTTGACTTCAGCATCTGTCAACATCAGGGGTGGGTTAGTAAGTCCCAACAGGTTCTTTAATTTGATGGGATTTAATTCGTCTGAACCTAAAAGCAAAACCGCAATTGGTTTTAAGTCTTTGGGGGTATCGCTCGCAGAATAAAATAAAGTTTTCACTAATTTATTAGCAGGAACACCCGTTGATTTTTCTAAATCAGCTATGGTTTTTTGCCCGGGAGTCGCAAATTCCTCTATATTTAGCGCCTTGCCTTCTGATGTAGAGCCTGCATGCTTAACTGGCGCCACTTCAATA
>JAWXAY010000060.1:0-51509 GCA_034439715.1 Pseudomonadota bacterium | reverse complement strand
TTTTGATGACGGCGGTGGACCCCAAGTTGTGACACAGCTACTAGATTTGCAATCGGTTCCGTTTGCGCTTTATGCCGATACTTTGCAAGGTAGAGGTCCGGCAAACTTTGTTCAGACTTCAGCGCAAACTACTCAAGTCAAAATCGACGCCCTTGCCATTGATGCCGCATACACAGAATTGATGGCATTGATTAATGGCACAACTGCTCAGTACACCAAAGTTAATGGATCTAACTTTGTACCTAGTGCAGCAGTCGACTTTAATAACCAACGCCTGACAAATCTTGCAGCACCTACGTTAGCAAGTGATGCCGTTAATAAAACTTATTCTGACGCCAAGTTTGGTGGATCTAATTTGGATTTGACAGGTCTTGCCAACGGCCAAAGTGTGCGTTGGAACAGCGTAGGCACTAAGTGGGAAGTTTATACCCCGAGCTCTCTTGATTCGACCAAGTTGCCACTCGCTGGTGGCACGATGACAGGTGCCATCGACATGGGTGGGTTTAATTTTTTAGCGACCGGTCATATTACGATGAGTCCGCAGAAAACAATAAACTTAGGAACTTACACCAACGCACAAGAAACTACATTAGCAAGTGCCTTAGCGGCAATAGACGAGGGTAAAACTTGGTTTAACTCTGACTCCAATCAAATAAAATTCTGGACAGGTGCGGCTGTTGCAGTTTCAGGAAACGGTGTTGTGGGAAGTGCTGGCACAGAGGTTACCTCAAACGCAAATATTCCCAATTGTCTAGCGAATCAAAAATTACAAATGAGTGCGGGCCCAGTTTATGCTTTTACTTGTGTCGTTGACGATGCTGGGCAGTGGGTAACTTCAGGCGCTAATATCTATTTTAATACAGGCAATGTGGGTATCGGAACTACTGCGCCAACCTCACGGTTAGACCTTCAACAGACCAATACATCGACAAGCGGGGCAAATACGCTTGAGAAAATCACACTGACCGTGGCACCGAGTGGAACGTCAACGGCTAGCAATCAGGGTTTGTCGGTGGGCGTGTATGAAACTCAAGCTACTGCAGGTTATGCCTACGGTTCCATGGCCGGGATTGGTGCAAGCGCGGAGTATTCCGGAGCAGCTACTTCGTCTGTGAGTACTGTATTGGGCGGCGGCTTTGATACTTATGCACAGGGTGGAACGATCGGCACTGTCATAGCAGGTGACTTTTTTGCAATGGTCCAAGGTTCGCCTGCAACTTCAGTTACAAATGTGTATGGTGCAAAATTCTTTACAGAAGTCGACGGCCCTGTAACAGCCACAAACATCTATGGAATTCGCGCGGACGTCAATAGCAGCGGATCGGTGCCTGCAACTGCTCGATATGGCGTGTATGTCAGAGATGACAATTATTCAACGGCAACCACCACTGCAAGTTATGGAGTTTACATAGACTCAAATGCCAATGCGAACACGACCAACAGGTACGGCATTTATCAGAATCAAGCTAATGACAAAAACTACTTCGCCGGCAACGTAGGTATAGGAACTACAACACCCACCACAGGCACCCGTCTCGATATCACCGGAACAGGTGCGGCGGCGAGCTCAATAATAATTCCCCGGGATTCCGTTGCAAACCGCCCCGCCGTAGGCGTAAACGGCATGATGAGATACGCGAGCGACACAAATAAATTCGAAGTTTTTGAAGGTGGTGCTTGGACAAATATGTTGGGTGGGACCTCCTCTAGCGTCAGTGCTGGTAACGGTACCGCAGGTGCTCCTTCTATTTCTTTTTCAGGTGATACCAATACTGGATTTTACAGCAATGGCGCCGACACGGTCGGAATTGCTGCAGGTGGTGCGAATGTATTTAATATTTCATCTAGCTCACTGTCATCGCCCACAACTGGTGGCGCATTAATCACTACAGGTAACGGCACCGCAGCGGCGCCGACTTTTAGTTTCGCCGGTGATCCCGACACTGGTTGGTGGCGACCTGCCGCGGATACTATGGCGGCAAGTACTGCGGGCGCAGAGCGCATGAGAATTGATTCCAGCGGAAACGTCGGAATCGGAACTACGAGTCCACTATCGGCTTTGAATTTGAATAAAGGCGGCACTGCCAATCAAGACATACTGATTGTGGGCAATAACACGACCAGGGGTCTTGTGTTGGATAATGCGACCGGAGGCCGTTTAGATATTTACACTTACGGATACGACCTGGTGCACAACTATTATGGGGGCAGAAATAGCGTTTTTCATGGACGAGTGAATATTGGGGATATTGGAGATCTCGGCACAGCTAATGCCCAGTTGCAAGTCGAGCCACGTGCTGTAGGGACGGTCGGTCAAATCATCAAGGCCTTCGCCGGTCAAACGGCAGATCTCTTCCAGGTGCAAAACAGCGCGGGAACAAATTTGGTTAATGTCAGCGCCGGTGGCAACGTCGGGATTGGGACTACATCTCCGACCCAGAAATTCTACGTGAGCGGAGGCAAGACTGTCATTGATTCAACAGATTTTGTTTGGGGCCAGCTTCAGATTGCCAATGCAAGCGCTGCAAGTCAGAAAGAGGCTAGCATCGCTTTCATTTCCGGTATGACAGCCGTCGGTGCAACTCCAACGGCAGCTGGTGGCGACTCTAGAATTTTTATTATAGGTAATGATCTATTTGATATGGGAGACAACAAGTTTGGAATTGGATCGAAAAATAACTCAGCTGCCTCGCTCGTTGTTCAGTCCGACGGAAACGTCGGCATCGGAACTACTTCGCCCTCTCAAGTCTTACACGTATCTAGAAATAACCTAGCCGCAAGGATAATGGTTGAGGGGGCCGGAACTTCGAATGGATCTTCAGGTGTCGCAATTAAAACTCAAGACGGCGGCCAATGGGATATCTGGATGGACGACGACTCGAACGATGATTTGGTTGAGGGCGATCGCCTAGCTTTTTCATATGGGACAAGCCATCGAATGGTTTTGGACGGAAGCAGTGGTAACGTCGGTATAGGAACAACTGCTCCTAATACAATTTTAGATGTGAACGGTGCCTTCTCCATGCGCGAGATTGCTGCGCCCGCGGTTTCACCAGCAGAACAAGGACGAATATATTTTGATTCCACTTCTCACAATTTTAGAGTTTCAGAAAACGGCGGGGCCTACGTAAATCTTATTGGGGGCACTTCGTCTCTTGATGCACTTTCAGATGGCAAGACTACCCCTGGTACCAGCGTCCTGTTTCTTGGTAGTGCTGCAGGCGCAGGTAATCTTGCTGGAGGCAACGAAAACACAGGCATAGGTGTGACCGCTTTGGAAAACAACACGACCGGTGACCAAAATACCGCAGTTGGTACTGGCGCTTTGAAATCGAACACTACAGGGCAAGGAAACACAGCCATGGGCCTAGTGACGCTAAACCTTCTAAACAACGGAAGTTACAATACTGCCTTTGGCATGTGGGCATTGGGAGACACAACAACTGGTAGCTATAATACTGCTGTCGGAATGGGGGCCGGTGATGGACCTGGTACCGGTACCGTCAAATCGCAAAACGTCTTCATCGGGTACAATGCGGGCTTTGGATCTAACACCGCTGACGGTAACATTATCATTGGTTCCTCAGCGGGAGACAATTTGAGTTCAGGTGATAATAATATTCTTATCGGTTATAATATGGATGTCCAAAACCCCGCAGGGTCAAATCAAATGAGTATTGGAAACCTTATTTTTGCGACAGGTGTTGACGGTACCGGCACTACGGTCTCTACAGGTAAAGTAGGTATCGGAACTACTGCGCCTGCCTCCAAGTTGCACGTGGGAGCCGGAACAATATCGGCAAACGCTTGGCAACCGGAACTTTTAATTTCAGATTCTACCGATGGATATTCGGGCCTGGTAGTGAAATATGAAGCTGGTGGCGATGAGGGTTTTATGTACGCTTTTGGGGGAGGCGTAGTTATGGGTAGCCTTGGAGCATCTGACGTGACATTCAATACCAACGACATTGCCCGTATGACTATTAAGCAGGGCACCGGTAATATCGGTATCGGAACTGCCAGCCCAGTGGCAACTCTTGATATCAATGGTTATGCGCGCCTCGCCCTAAATGGTGCGCAGCCCGTAGCGTGCGACGCTGCCCACACAGGCTCTATTGCACTCACTTCAACGTTTAGAATTTGTGTCTGTAAGGGTTCTGCCACAACTTGGGTCTACACTACCGATGGCGCTACTGCTTGCGTTTGGTAAGCAAAGGCATGGATTTACGAAACTAATTCCCCACCGACGCGCTCTCGCAAGTACTTATGTATTACTTCAAATACTTTTTCCGGAGAAGAATGAATGGCCATGTGAGTGGCTTCCGAAATTTCAATAAGTTGGGAATTTTTAAGATTTGATTTCATCCACTGGGCTTGATCCTCGCGAAAGACGCGATCTTGGCCACCATGAACAATTAAGCTCGGAATTTTTATATGCTTCAGTTTATCTGACCAGGGCGTCCAATTCTCAGAAAAAACTACCCAAGAAAATCGTTGTATCAGATAAAAAAGCATTTTTTGCCGACGAGAAAAAAGTTGTGCTAGTGTCGGCTTTCGTTGGACCCAATCAACGCGAATGTCAGCGGCCACATTATGAAAGTCCCAGTAAGCAAAGGGCAAAAGCATATAAAGTGAAAGGAGAAATTTAACTCTACCAAGCCATAACAAGCGTTTTAGCGGCCAACTTCGTATTTGCTTGATTGGATTCGGCGGCATGGGATTAATGAGAATGAGATTTTGAATGCATCCGTCATCCTCAAAAGCTAAGCCCCAAGCTAGCGCACCGCCATAGCTAATGCCGGCTAAATTAAAGGAACCAAATTGGGCGAAGATCGCTCTCTTAAAATCCTGAAGTAGCTCGACTTGCTCATGAAACGTAAGCTGAATTGAACCCAGTGTTAGAGGTCCGAGGTTTGGCATTATGACAGTGTAATTTTTTGTGAATAGCGGCAGAACTTCGTTCCAGTGATGGTGGTTGCCGCCAAAACCATGGAACAGCACCAGTGGCGGACCGCTGCCCAATGTGCGAAACGAAATCGGACTTTCGTAGAACAGGACTTTTTTCAATTTGAGACCCTTTGCTCTATAGTAGCAAGAATACCCAGTTCTACCTATTTCTTTAAAATAAGTCTTGTTGATATTGAGACATAGATCGAGGGTATTTACTCTTCGGATTCGGGCTTAGGCGTCGGCTGCGTGGCTTGTTCAAGCTTGAGTCGCTCACGTTCAGCTCGCTGTTCGCGGAGAGTCCTGAGCAGTTGTTTTTTTTCTTCCTCAAAAGCCATTCTGTTAAATTTTTTCTCTTCAACATCCGCTTGGTTCTGTTGTCTCGGTGGATTCTGCTGTTTTTGTGGAGCCTGCTTTTTTTCCTCAAAAATCACATTTCCCATAACAGCGTTTGATTCCTTAGGGTCAAAATCGTCTCTAGCTCCTCGAGGTTTTTTGCCCACCAAAGCATTTTCGGCTTTTTCAATCTGCTCACTGAGGTCAATCGTCACATCGCCAAAACAATGCAGCTGGCATGACAGCCTCCTTTGATCAACAAAATAGGCCGTACCAATGAGACTCAACTCTTGGGGCGATGGCGGCATAACGTTTTGCTCTCCTTCGGAAATAAAAACGCGACATTCAGCGCAACTCGGCACGCCTTTGCAAACCGATTTAATGTGGATCCCGTTATCTTGTGCCACATGTAAGACCGATTGGTCTGAGGTCACTTCATACTCTACATTTTGAGGCATAAATTTCAATTTCATATTTTACTTCACTTTGATTTTGGCAAATTTCTTTTTACCAATCTTTACTATTAATTCAATTCCCGATTTCAAATTCAATTTATAATTAATGTCTTCAACTTTTTTACTATCAACCTCAATCCCTCGCCCCTCGATCAATCGACGACCCTCGCCAGTCGACGTGGTTAGCTTAAGGTCGGCCAGAAGTTTAGTAATTCCCACTTCACCACAAGCTTCAACCAAATGAATAGGGATGTCATCCGGCAAACCTTTGTTTGAAAAAATCCGATTAAACTCCTCGACGGACTTTTCGCCGGCGCCAGGACCTTGAAATCTATCCACTAATATTTTTCCCAAATTTACTTTAACATCCCTCGGGTGTCGCACGCCCGATTTAACATCTTCTCGCATTTTTGAAATCTCACTTGCACTCATGTCCGTCAACAATTCATAGTAGCGATACATGAGATCGTCCGAAATACTCATTGTCTTACCAAAAATATCGCTCGGTGAATCATCCACACCTATATAGTTCTTTAGTGACTTCGACATTTTTTGCACGCCATCAGTGCCCTCTAAAATCGGCATCATCATCACAACTTGGCTGGGTTGCCCATAAGATTTTTGCATATCCCGACCCACCAAAAGATTAAATCGTTGGTCTGTTCCACCCAGCTCAACATCAGCCTTAAGTTCTACCGAATCATAACCTTGAACCAGCGGATATAAAAACTCGTGAACACAAATAGACTGTCCCGTCTTAAATCGATTATTAAAATCATCTCGCTCCATCATGCGAGCCACTGTGTAGTGACTCGCCAATTTAATAAATTCAACAGAGCTAAATTTATTCATCCAATCAGAATTGTAAGAAATAACTGTTTTGCTTTCATCGAGAATTTTAAAAACCTGACGAGCGTAGGTTTTCGCATTTTCTTTGACTTCAGCTTCAGACAGAGCAGGTCGAGTTTCATTTTTACCACTAGGATCGCCGATGAGGGCCGTAAAATCTCCAATTAAAAATATCACCCGGTGACCCAATTTTTGAAACTCACGCATTTTATTTAAGACCACGGTATGGCCCAAATGAATATCGGGCCGTGATGGATCGAAACCCAACTTAATATTTAGAGGTCGATTTTTCTTGGAGCTGTCCGTAAGCTTTTCTAAAAGATCTTTTTCGCTGACTATGTCAGCGACACCTTTCATCAAAACCTTCAACTGCTCCTTTGGGTCTAAAAAAGCCATTTTCAATACCGTCTATCGTGCGTGTTCAACAGCGCGAGTTTCGCGAATAACTGTAATCTTAATTTGCCCCGGGAACGCCATCTCTCGCTCAATCTTGCGAGCAATATCCCGACTCAGCATTACGGCTTGCTCGTCTGTCACTTTTGCGCCTTCAACGAGTACCCTTACTTCACGACCGGCTTGTAGCGCAAATGCTCGTAGCACGCCTTCAAAACTATTAGCAATAGATTCTAGATCCTCGAGGCGCTTAACATAGGATTCGGTATTTTGCCGACGAGCACCTGGCCTTGCCCCCGATGCGGCGTCTGCAGCTTGACATAAAAAGGCGTAAACAGAATTTGGTTTTTCGTCCTCATGATGCGAGCGGATGGCGTGGCAGACGGCCTCACTCTCGCCATGTTTTTTTGCGAACTCGGCACCAATAACAGCGTGACTGCCTTCTATGCTGTGATCAAGAGCCTTGCCGATATCATGCAACAAGGTGGCCCGCTTTGCCAATTTGACATCGACACCAAGTTCTGTCGCCATCAGACCTGCAATATGGGCGGCTTCTATGGAGTGATAATAATTGTTTTGGTTGTAAGAGTAACGATATTTTAAGCTTCCCAATAACTTTAAAATTTCTGGATGCACATCAGTTAGTCCTAATTCCAAAAGCGCCTTATCCCCGTCTTCTTTTATTGTTTTAAAAATATCTTTCTTTGATTTTGCTACAATCTCTTCAATTCTTGAGGGATGCACTCTGCCATCTTCAATCAGGCGCTCCAATGAAAGTCGCGCAATTTCTCGTCTCACAGGGTCAAAAGCAGAAATTACCACAGCTTCAGGAGTATCATCGATAATCAAGTCAACGCCACACTCAGCCTCGAGCGCTCTAATATTTCTGCCTTCGCGTCCAATGATTTTTCCCTTAACTTCTTCATTAGGTAGGGCAACGATACTGACCGAACGTTCGGCCACGGTCTCACCGGTAAAGCGTGCAATGGCCATGCTAATAATTCGCTTAGCTTTGCCTTCGGCTTCGGCCTTAGCCTCTTCTTCAATGACTATCATCAATTTAGCTGCTTCTGTTTTGGCCTCATTGGTAACTGCTTCAATCAATTGCTGCTTGGCTTGATCTTTGGTCATGCTCGCTACGCTTTCGAGCTTGGACTTTAGTTGTTCTAAGTTTTCTTCAGCTCTAGCACTAACGTCTTTGATTTTTCCTTCGGCGATAGAAACTTTGGCAAACCGATCTTTGACTTCACGGTCTTTGTCTTCGAATTTATGATCCAACTCCTTGAGTCGCTTATCATACATTCCCTCTTTATCTTTAAACTGCTGCTCTTGGCGCCCCAGACTCTGTTTTTGTTTCTGGATATCTTGCTCTACATTTCGACGAGCTCGATTTTCGAAATCACGTGCGCGATTTTTGGCATCTAAATCAAGGCGAGCAGATTCTGACTTAGCCTTAGAAATTATGCGTTGAGCCTCGCCCTCGGCATTAGTTTTTTTCTTTTTATTTTGAATTTTAACAAAAATATTAAGGCCAAAAGCCCCAATAGCTAAACCAAAAAACAATGAAATAATAATATATATTGTATTCGACATAAACTACCCTCTTCTGAAGTCAATAAAGTCCCTTAAGCAGGGATCTTTAATACTTCTTTATCTGTCACAATGACGTTCACTTTTACGTCATGAGTTTCGAAAGGTAGATCGTCTTGAGATAACTGCGCGGAATAGCCAATGCCTATTAACCTACAAATACAGTTCTTTAAATACCGATCATAATAGCCTTTTCCTCGGCCTAATCGGTAACCTCGTAAATCAAAAGCCACACCGGGAATCAATATGCCGGTTAATTCATTTGGACCAACAGCTTGAGAGTGCTCACCTGGCTCATCTATGCCCAAGTCACTCCTATTAAAACTCAACGTATTTTTGGGAACCAAAAACTGCAAGTTTTCGCCAACCACTTTGGGAAATGCCCACTTAATGTGCTTAGCTTTTTCATAAACTGTTGAAAGATTTGGCTCAGTGGACGTACTAATGTACCCACCCCAAACACCGCTCGTTACTTTAAGTAACTGCAGCAGATGCTCACAAATCTTTGAATCGTGTTTTTGATGCGAAAAGTCTGACCTTAGTTTTAGATATTTTTTTCTAAGGTCTTGTTTTCGCGCCTGATCTTTTCCTTCTCTACTCATGAAATCCCTATTTTATCAATTCGTGTGGACTCCAAGTCAGAGACGACCTCGAACGCGAGATCCTCTATACGATCAAGCTCTTGGCGAGCCTGACCTCTCAAGTTAACTAGTTCTTCAGCAAGATTTAAGGCTGCTAAAATTATTGCCTTTTGCAAAGATTTATTTTTAGATCGTTTCAATGCCAAATTTACTTTTTGATTAACTAAATCAACTAAAAGGTTAACTTTGTCTTCATCGTGGACAGAACGCACCTTAAGGCGCATGCCAGCAACAGACAAGTTGTATAGAGGCTTTTCAATGGCCATCCGAGCTCCGCACTCCGAAAAATTGAAGTCTACTTACTTATATTTATAGCGCGTCTTGTAAAAGAAAGCAACCTAGACCAGTTACTAGTGATTGCCCTAGAGCATAATAGTGCAGTGCATTTCAAGCGTCCCTTTAGACCTTAGATTGAATCTTGTTTCTCAGTTTAGTCAGTAGACCTGTGAAGTCAGAACTGTGAAAGGGCTTTTCTAAAACGAGATTATCGATCAATTTTAAAAGAGAGTGATCAATATCAGAAACGTCCGCAGTTGTGATTGCTACTGGCATTAAGGGGTTGAGTTTTTTTGCTTCCCGAATGAGATCAAAACCATTCATTCCCGGGAGGCCAATGTCTGTGATCATAAATGAGTATTTATTTCCGTTCATCATGTCCAGTGCCGCCTCGCCCGAGCCAACAGTATCAACTTTAAATTTGTTGTTATGGAGATACTCGACAAGAATTTCTTGTATTAGAGGGTCATCCTCAACCAGCAAAGCCTTTTCCATTGGCAAATTTGAAACCATAACACGTACCTCTATTAACTTTCCCTTATCTTTAATTTTATGGCAAACTCTTAGCCACCTCAAGCCCCTTACCTAACCTTAACTCAAAATTACTATAAAATAAGCATTGGTGTTTCAAAACGAGATATGGCGGATTATTTAGGGACAGCACTTTAAGGGCGAGCTTCGTGAGTGACTTCGTAGGCATGATTGCAGAGAAGCCCCACCACTCGGCGGTAGTCTCCTAAGAGATCCAGATGAATAGCACTGGTATTAATAGTTTCTTTGAGTCCCTTATTGAGACGGTCAATATGATGCTCCCTTAAGAGTTTCTCTTGTCTGCGCATGCCTCGCTTCATTTCTATTAACTTTTTGGCAAGGTCCGGATCTTGAAGTTCAAAACAACTCATGGACACGGTTGCAATCTCTACAGTCATGGCATGAAACTCCTTAATCTCACGCCAACCTTCGTCGCTGAAATTAAGTTTTAATGCATTTTTCTTTCTGGATAATTCCAAAATATTATTATCTATCACATCAGCTGCAGATTCCAAATCGCTCGCCATCGAGATAAGATTAAATACTAACTGGTCAATGCCGCCAACGGCCTCATCGGCGTACTTCACTAAAAATAATTTTATCTCTCGCATGAGTAAGTCCACTTTATTGTCGTTTTCTTTGATGGTCTCTAAGAGCTCTGGATCCTCGCGCCCCAATAGCGCAATACTATCTCTTATCATCGAAACAACAATGTCTCCCATTCGTAAGATTTCTCGGCGAGCATAGGCCATCGCTAAGGTTGAATTTTGATAGGTTGCACGATCAAGATACTTTACACCAAACTTTTTCTCGCTGCTTGTCGGTTTGATGTAACTTTCGAAAAACCGTGTTCCCCACCCAATTAATGGGTAAAACATAATGGCCGCGATGATGTTATATATAGTATGCGCATTGGCAATAGCCCGCACCGAATTTCCGCTATAAGCTCCCAGAGTTCTGGCGAAACTTTCGGTAAAAAACATAAAGAGAATGACGCTGGCGACTTTATAACAAAAGTTGGCCCATGCGACTTGGCGACCAATATAATTTCCGCCGACCGCGCCCATAATTCCAGTAAAAGTTGTACCAATATTGGCCCCATAAACCCAAAACATGGCGTCGTAAAGACTGATCACACCTTGACTCGCCAAGCTCATAGCCAAACCAATCGTTACCGCACTTGAATGAATAAGTGCTGTCATAATTATTGAGGTGGCAAGAGTTAGCGGGGGATGTATGCTAAGTTTGGCAAACATCTGTCTTAAGATATCAATGTGATTGATAGCCTCAGTCCCTAAGCCCATGTACTGAAGCCCAAAAAATATCAGACCAAATCCCATTAGCACGCCCATCCACTGCTTCACCACATTTTTCTTAGAGACAAAATAGAATAAAAATCCAATCGTAAAAATCGGCAATCCATACTGGGCGACGTTAAAACTAATAAGCTGAACTGTGACTGTGGTCCCTACAGAGCTCCCAATTAAAACACCCATGACTTGAGAAAGTGTGATGACACCTGCAGATCCTAAGCCCACCAACAGCATTGAGACTGCACCCGAACTTTGTAAACATACGGTCAGTGCCACGCCCACAAAAATGCTGAGCATGTTACTTTTTGAAATTTTATTCATAAGCTCGCGGACGCGATTACCTACAAGCTTTTGCAGATTTTCGCTGACAAGCGTTGTGCCGTACATAAAAAAGGCAAGGCCGGCAAAAAGATAAACGAGCGTACTTTGAGAGACCATAGGCAATTGAATTATCGGTTAAATTATAGAAGTTATAAATTCAGAGGCTGAAAATTCTTTTAAATCCTGGACCTTCTCGCCGACACCTATCCAGCGAATAGGAATCCCCAGTTCACAAGCTAAGCCGACTGCCACCCCGCCCTTAGCCGTGCCATCAAGTTTAGTGAGGATGACACCTGTTACTCCAAGAGCTTCATGAAAGGACTTCGCTTGGTGAAGGGCGTTCTGTCCCGTATTGGCATCTATAACGATCAGAGTTTCATGTGGCGCATTGGGTATTGATTTAGCTATCACCCTTTTCACTTTTTTTAGTTCTTCCATCAGATTATTTTTAGTATGAAGTCGCCCAGCCGTATCTATAATAACAAAACCATACCCCTGAGACTTGGCAATTTCACAAGCCTCAAATGCGACAGCAGCTGGGTCGGTGACGCCCTCGGGGCTGTGGATCATTACTTCTGCACGTGTTGTCCAAGCGGACAGTTGCTCGCGGGCGGCAGCTCTAAAAGTATCGCCTGCTGCGACAAGTACTTTTTTACCTCCCTGCGAAAATAGCCGAGCAAGTTTGCCAATGGTTGTGGTCTTTCCGACCCCATTGACACCGACAATGAGCCAAACTTTAGGTTTTTCTTCAAATACGGCTTTTGGCGTTGGCACTAAAGAAAAAATAATCCTCATTTCTTCTCGTAGCGCCGATTTTATTATTTCTAGATTTACATCGGACTGCTGTTCTATTTTTTCGGCGACGGCCGTCATTAACCTACTCACTGTTTTCGGCCCCAAGTCACTGCCGTAAAGAATTTCTTCAAGCTGAGAAAGGTCCTGAGCACTAATATCTTTTTTACTAGAAAAAGCATTCTGGATTTTTCCTAAAATCCCCTGCCGAGTATTTTTTAAGATGTCGACAAGGTGTATCGGTGCACTTTTAATACGATCGGTGATTTCGCCAAGCACTTCTTCTGATAGCAAAACTTCAGTCGTATCCTCGTTAGACTTCTTGGTGCGATTTTTTATTCGAAAAAAATAAAAAGCCGCCAATAAAAATATTGCGACCAGTGCCCCCACAAAAACAATGGGGGCAACTATCGCCAGCCCTGAGTCATCAGCGGGGTTTATCAATTAGAGTTCGGCACTTTTTTGCGCTTCCTCGAGACTTACAGATACCATTTTAGAAATACCCTTCTCCTCCATGGTAACGCCATAGAGTTTGTCGTTAACGGTCATAGTGTGCTTGTTGTGTGTCACTACAATTATTTGACTGCGCTTAGCCATTTCTTTAACTAAATCATTAAAGCGCGCCACGTTAGCATCATCAAGTGGAGCATCGACTTCATCAAGTAGGCAATAAGGAGAAGGTTTAACTAAAAATATTGCGAAAATCAGCCCTACTGCGGTCAAGGCCTTTTCTCCCCCCGACATCAGAGTCACGCTTTGCATTTTTTTGCCAGGAGGTTTAGCGACAATCTCTATTCCTAACTCGCCCTCTTCAGAGGACTCAACAAGAATAAGTCTAGCCTCGCCGCCACCAAACAGCACCGGAAAAACTCGCGAAAATTTTTCGTTAACAGCCTCAAATGTTTCTTTGAAGCGCTTCGTGCATATTCGATTTATCCGCTCAATTACTTTTCGCAATTGATCTTTAGAAGAAACCAAATCCTCATGTTGCTTATTCAAAAATTCATTTCGCTTGATTAATTCGTCAAACTCTTCAATGGCGGAAACATTAACCTCGCCGATAGCGGCCAATTTTTCTTTAAATTCCGCCAATTGCGTGCGAGCACTTTCTAAGTCGCCTTCACGGCAACTAAACTCTTGGGCCCTCTCAGATAGGGAAACATTATACCGCTCTAAGATTTGATCTGCGAGGTATTTCTCTTGCAGGGTTAACTGCTCGTGCTTTAACTGCAACTCGGACAAAAGTGTGCGATTTTTTTCGAATGATTTCCGCTGGTCGGTGTGGAGCCCCTCGGATTTTTGAATTTCTGCCATAATTTTTTCGTATTCGTCTCTGAGACTCGCATACTGGGCCTGGTGTTCTTTAGATCGAGAAATCAACTGCTCCAAACTCACTTTCTTCTCTTCAAAAACAGTTTGGTTTTCGCTGAGTACCTTTGTATTATCAATCATTTCTTGCGTCAGCCGAGAAATCTGATCCTCAGTAACGGCCAAAGAACCCAAAAGAGTGTTCTCCTGACGGCGGTAGCCCTCGACCTCTTGCTCTTTTGCCGCCATTTTGACTCTTAAATCACTGACAAGTCCCCGGTGTTCTTCGACATATTTTTTATTCGAGTCCAATGTTTCAAGCAGGCCAGAAATTTCTTGTTCAAGAATTAAGGTTTTAGTCGTAAGATCTCTAATGGATTCTTGAATTTGCAAGAGCTTTTCATTTTCAAGATCCCGCTGTGTGCTGATTTCTGAAACTTCCCTTGTTTGTTTCTCAAGGGCACTTTCAGCATTAATACTTTCTGTTTCAGCTCGCTCGTAATCTTTGCGGATCTCTACCAGAGTAATTTCTTTTTCATTATTTTTGCGAGTCGCATTTTCAAGGTCATTCTTTAATGTCTTAACCTGTCCTTCCTTCTTTTGGAGCGACATCTGCGCCAACATGAGCTTTCCGCCCCACTCTTCTTTGCGCTCGCGGAGTTCTTTGATTTCTCTTCTTCGTTTTAACACGCCAGAATCAGCAGAGTCTTGCCCGCCGCCAGTGATAATGCCGTCGTGAGATAAAGTATCGCCATCGATCGTCACAAACGACCACTCAGGATACATTCCCTTTAATTGGAGTGCCGTGCGAATAGTATCAACAATAGCGATAGAACCTAAAATAGGGGCCACTTGCGCTTTAAAAATCTCGGGAACAATCACGACATCGCTAAGGATAGCCTCGACACCAATGCCATTAGGCGTGGCACTTTGGGAACCCAAGCCTTCAGACTTTAATGAAGGAGTCCAAGAATTATCGGTGACAAAACTGCTGCGACCCTTGTTCTCCTGTTTTAAATAATCAATGGCACCTAATGCTTCTTCTTGGCCTTTACCCATTAACCACTGCAAGCGAGAGCCTAGCGCAGCCTCCATCGCGATTTCATAGCGTGATGGAACCTCCACTACATCTGCGACCGGTTGAAATCCCGCTGGCGCCGTCGCACCTAAGGCGCCGAGCTCTTGCAGCATCGGCGCTTTTTGCTTTTGCCAAAAAAGAACGGTCTTTACGCCCTCTTCAAAACCCTCATAATTCGCCTGCAGATCTTCCAATCCATAAAGGCGACTAATTACCTGGTTGAGTTCATCCTTAAACCCCTCAACCTCTTTGTACTTCTCTTCAACGTCGAGCTCTACCAGCTGCAAGTTCTGGCTAAAGTTATCGACGTCTTGCATAATGTGAAGTTGCAATTGTTTTTCAGATTCTAGTGCAATAAAAGTTTTCTTTTTTCGAGCCAAGAACTCTTTACACTTATTCTCAAGTTCACCAGCAATTTGCTTAAATTCTCCAATCCTCTTGTTTAATTCCTCAAGTCGCGTGATTTTCATTTCTGACTGGGCCAACAAATGTGTTTGCGACTGTTGAACCGTCAAATATTCTCTGCGCCGTCCGCTAATCTCATCATCTAGCTTGTTAAGGCTAGATTCTTTTTCTGCGAGCAGCTGGCTCTTCTCTACGTACTTTACTTGAGCCTGCTGAAATTCTTCTTCAAGCGAAGTAAGCATTTCGGCCAAGCCCTCTCGCTCTTGAACCTGAAATTCATACCGGGCTTTAAGGTCAGCATCCTGCGAGTCCGAGCGTTTTTCATTTTGACGAGCTTGCTCAATCCTAAACTGCAACTCCATTATCTCTTTTTCTTGGGCCAATAGATTATTTTGCGCCTCAAAGTGCTGTCGCTGACTCTCATTGACGTCGTTTTCTTTTTGAGCCAGATTCACGCGCTGTCTTTGTAATTCACTGTCGGTTTGAGCGAGAACAGCCTGAACGCCAATCTCTTGATCCTGCAGAAAAGTAATCTGCCCGCTCGCTGAATCATTTTCGGTTTTCAGTTCTGCATATTTTTTTGACGAGAGCCATAAATCTAAATCTTTCGCCTGGTCTCGAAGTTCTTTATAGCGTTGAGCCCGTTTAGCTTGGCGCTCTAAACTTCCGACTTGGCGCTTGAGTTCACCAATAATATCCTGTAGGCGGACAAGGTTTAGGTCAGTGGCCTCAAGTTTCCTAAGACTCTCGCGTTTGCGAGCTTTGAATTTGGTAATACCCGCCGCCTCTTCGATCAGCGTGCGACGCTCTTCTGGCTTTGCAGTTATGATTTTTCCGATCGCCCCTTGCTCAATAATACTAAATCCTTTGGCGCCGGCGCCCGTATCCATAAAAATTTCTTGAATATCACGAAGCCGAGAGGGCTCTTTATTGATCATGTATTCTGATTCGCCAGAGCGATGTAGCCGACGCGTAATCATAATTTCAGAATGATTGGCAAACTTAACCGGAAAGGGACCGCCGTCATTTTCTAAAACCAAAGATACTTCGGCCACACCCATCGGAGCATATCCATCTGAGCCGGCAAATATGACGTCTTCCATTTTAGTACCGCGCAAATGCTTTGCCGACATTTCACCCATGACCCAAATGAGGGCATCGACGATATTTGATTTCCCGCAGCCATTAGGTCCAACAACGCCTGTGATGCCTTTGTCAAACTGAATAACGGTTCTATCTTTAAAGGATTTGAAACCAAAGAGTTCTAGTTTTTTTATTCTCATGTATTCCCTTTAAAAGTGAGGAGTTTCTCTTTTATATAGTCTTTTAACAATCCCATGGAAACGCGATCTTGTTTCATAGTGTCTCGATGGCGAACAGTAACTTTCTGATCATTCAAACTATCAAAATCAATAGTAATACAAAGGGGAGTGCCGATCTCGTCCTGGCGACGATAACGTTTACCGATACTGCCCGATTCATCGTACTGCACCAACTGATCCTTCATCAAGTCAGAAAAAATGTTGTCAGATACTTCTTGTAACTGCGGCTTTTTTGAAAGTGGTAAAATAGCGGCTTTTACAGGTGCTATTCTTGCATCAAAGCCTAATACGACACGGGTGTCTTCTTTCGAACCCTCTTTGGCTTCTTCGTCGACCACGGTTTCTTCGCGATAAGCATCACATAAAAGAGCTAAATAAAATCGGTCGCAGCCAACCGCAGTTTCAATTACGTAAGGCAAAAAGTGCTCTTTAGTCGCTTCCTCAAAATATTCTAGTTTCTTTCCAGAAAATTTTTGGTGCTGACTCAAATCAAAATCGCTGCGATTGTGAATACCTTCGAGCTCTTGCCAGCCAATCGGGAATTCATACTGCACATCGAATGCCGCCTTGGCATAATGGGCCAGCTCTTTGGGGCCATGTTGATGAAATCGCAATTTTTCCGCCCGAATGCCAAACTCCGAAAAAAACTTCATACGCGTGGCTTTCCATTCTTCAAAAAACTTTTCATCAGTACCTGGTTTTACAAAGTATTGCATTTCCATTTGTTCAAATTCGCGTGTTCTAAAAATAAAGTTACCGGGAGTGATTTCGTTACGAAATGATTTGCCAATCTGGGCAATACCAAAGGGAATCTTTCGGCGCATAGAAACCGCGACGTTTTCAAAGTTCACAAAAATTCCTTGGGCGGTTTCGGGGCGCAGGTAAACAACATTGGTTGAATCTTCAACCGGGCCCATAAAAGTTTTAAACATTAAATTGAATTGTCGTGGCTCGGTAAGCTCGCCACCACAACTGGGACAAACTTTAGAGTTATTTATTTGATCCGCCCGAAAACGAGATTTACATTTTTTGCAGTCAACCAGTGGATCAGAAAATCCATCAACATGGCCTGAGGCTTTCCATACCATCGGGGCCATTAAAATTGAGGCATCGAGACCAACAACGTCAGGCCTTCGGGTCATGGCCTTCCACCAGGCCATCTTAACATTAAATTTCATTTCGGCACCGAGTGGACCGTAATCCCAGCAGGAATTTAGGCCGCCATAAATTTCGCTGCTTTGATATACAAAGCCGCGGCGCTTACAGAGAGAAACAAGGGTATTTAAATCTTCAAGACGCTTAACTTTCATGATCGATTTTTCCTCTTAATTTTACCCATAATTTATGGCTAACATCGCACTATGACATGAGTCAAGAAATGAGGCTTGCGCCAGAGGTATATAAGATGCTTAACTTAAGGAAACTATAAAGAAATAGAGGAATTTTAAATGAGGGGATTTAGCGCTAAGCTAACATTATTTTCGTTGCTTATTATGCCAGCGATACCACTCTCTGCTGAAAAGGTAAAGTCAGCAAAATCTGACCCTGATCTTGTCAAGCGTGAACAGATGATTACCATTGCTCGACAATTAGGCGTTGATTGTATGTTTTGTCATAATTTAAAAAACTTAAAATCCGACGAAAAGAAAAGTTTTAAAACGGCCAAAAAACACGGCGACATGGTAAATTGGCTCAACACAAATTCCTTTTCGGGAAATATAAAAGTTGATTGCTACATTTGTCACCGCGGTCAGGCTAAGCCCAGTTTTCAGGAACCGAAGGGGTTTTGAAACGGTGAAAATAAATGTGAGTAAAATTTGCCAGAAAAAATAGTATTCTTATCTTATTTTGAGACGCTGGCGGCGATGGCCTTAATGGCCTCTTTAATTAATTCATGGCGAGAGGTACTGACTGACTTTAAAAGCTCATTAAACCTCTCTCGCGCCTGGGCTAACGAAGTACCGGCAGGTATATCTAGTATTTCGAAAGCGTCGTACCAATTCCCCTCAAATTGAAATACCACATTGAGACTTCGGGCTCCATCCGCCTTGTCTCCATTTTCCGACATATTGTTTAGACCGCTCAGCGGCCCCTCACCGCCAGTGGCTTGTGGAATACGGTCTGACGATTTTCTGAGGTTTAAACGGGTCGAATCGCTATTGCCTCGCCGTAAAAATAAAATAGACGCTATGAGAAGGATGACAATTAGCCCATTGAGCATTATGTAATGTTTCGGATCCATTGTTTTTATTATTCTTGGAGACCCCTAAAATGTCACCTGCTAATCCCACAGCCAATACCTCAGCTAATACATTTAATAAACAAGGTCCCATCCCTGGTATCGCCAAAATAATAGCCGTAGGGTCCGGCAAAGGCGGGGTCGGCAAAAGTACGGTTTCGGCAAACCTTGCCGTCGCAATTGCTAAACTGGGACTTCGTGTCGGCTTACTTGATTCTGACATTTATGGCCCCAGCATTCCCCGATTGTTTGGCGCCATAAATCAAAAGGCACTAGTTGACGAAAACAATAAAATAATTCCGATTGAACGTAGCGGCGTTAAGTTGATGAGCCTCGGATTTCTTGTTCCTGAAGAAACGGCAGTCGTTTGGCGTGGGCCCATGCTATTTAAAGCGCTTGAGCAGTTTTTAAGAGATGTGGTGTGGGGTGACCTCGATTATCTAATAATAGATTTACCGCCTGGCACCGGAGATGTCCCACTTACGCTGGCCCAAAAAACACAAATTCATTTGGGAATCGCCGTCACTACTCCACAAAATATTGCCTTCGCGGATTGTAAGAAAGCATTGGACATGTTCGGAAAATTAAATATTCCTGTATTAGGCGTCGTCGAAAACATGAGTTACTTTAAATTACCTAATGGTGAGAAAGCAGAATTGTTTCCACGAGGGGAACTCGATTTTTATATTGCGCAAAATAAAATGACGAGAATTTTACAAATTCCTTTCACGCAAAATCTCGCCAAAAGTGCTGAAATTGGTATTTCAGTTTTAGATGCTTTTCCTCAAGATGAGACAGCCGACAAATTTATAGAACTAGCGAATATGCTTACTAAGTCCCATACCGCTACAACTCAAACTGATACAAGCCATTGAATTATCATGGCATTTAAAATAATCAGCTAGACTTTTTAACGCAATGCAGTAGACTTAATTCATGGACGTATTTAGCGAAAAACGGTGGGAGCTATGGAGCCGGCTCTGTCATCAAACCATCCCAAAAGAACGGAATCTAGATCCACCTCCAGAGTAGCTGGGCTAGTAAAATAGCTTAAATTACCAGTTAACTCGATCTTACCAAGGAGGTTTTATCGGATGAATAACTTTCCTTCCTTTGTCAAAGGGCAAACTACTAGGAAACTGTAGGGCGCAAAGCGAGTGGGGCTAAGGCCAATTTAATTTTGGCTATTGCCTGCCAGGCTACCAAAGGAATTAAAAACTTCAAAGGGAGGGAAAAAACTTATGGATACTTCATTTCTGTATCTTATCTCAAGGGTGTCTAGGCCACTTTAATTATTGAGTGACTTAGATGCCCTTCTTTTTTGGCTTTTATTCTAAAAAGACTTTTCTAACTCGGTTCCTATCTCAATTTTTTCTCCATTGAGAAAAATCTCTTTGGTAAAAACTCCATCTTCAAGTTTGTAGGTGATTTTCATTTCAACATTGATTTCGCCCAACTTAGTATTGAGAGTCCATTCGCCATTAATTTTGGTAGGCTCGAAATTACCCACGTACTCACTGCTAGAAACCGATCGAGTCGTGTAGTCAGATTTGCCATGTAGTTGGCTCACTACGAAACCTTCACTTTTCTCATCTGAAGTTATTACGCCGCCTTCTTCATTTTTTGTCGTGATAATTTTGCCGTGTAAGAGGTCTTGCGTTTCAATAACGTCATTTATAGCCTTCATTAAATCGCCAGCTTGAAACACCACTTTATTGGCGATAGCACTCACGCCATCGCCCAAGTTTTTAACCTGTTCGATCGACTTCATGACAACTGGGCAACCTATTTCAGTGGATTCTAATGTGACTGTAAGAGTAGAGTCTTTTTCAGATTTGTTTTCTATAAATTGGCAAGCCTGCTGAACAAGGGTATACATTTTCTCGTAAACCTCATCAGATTTTGGCGTTTTTCTGCCTTGAGCATCGCTATAAAGGCGTTCAACCCGGCCAACAGATTTAAACACACCTAAGAAGTCTTTTTTCTGTTGCTCCGTCAAAGGTCCACCGTAGGCCAGCGCTGTTGTCGCACTTAAACCAAATGTCATGACCGACGCTAAGATTGAAATTATTTTTGCCATACCTTCTCCCTGGTTGTAAAATCATTGCACAAAAAACCTTTTAATGTGTCAACCCAAAACACAAGGATTATTTTTAATCAGGAATAGCAATTGATGCACCGACAAGAATTCGAGTGCGGTTATTTAAATTATTCTCGCGACGAATTTGTGCTAAAGTTACGCCGTATTTTTTGGAAATATCAATCAAAGTATCCCCACGTCTTACAACATGCACCTTACTCTTTGCCGACATTATAGGTGCCGCACTTCTTTTCTCCGTACTGCGATAGGCCTTCAGCTTTCTAATTTCTTGAGAAGGAACTTTTAGTTTTGCACCTACGGCGAGACGAGACCGTGAACCTAAATCATTTAGAGAGCGCAAACGCGAAATACTTGTTCCGAATCTAGAAGCAATTAGGCTCAGATTATCACCACGTTTTACTCGGTAATAAACATGGTCTTCGTCAAGGTACGCGACTTGTCTTTGCGCGACCACTTGGCTCTTTACTATCGCTAACGCGGATATCGCAATTTTATCGGCGGGCACCCGAACAGATACCTTTTCATTGTTATCAACGGGTACATAATCGGATTTAAACATGGGGTTCAATAATTTAATCTGAGCATAGTCCACCCCTAAATTGTCAGCCAGTCGCCTTAAACTAATTGGCCTTCCCACGGGAACCATTTCAAACTTAAGTGCATCTTCAAATGGTAGTTTATCGAGTCCATATCGCTCGGGGTGTTTAGCAATTATTCTAGCCGCAATAAATTTGGGCACATAATGTTTGGTTTCATTCGGCAACCGACCAGACCGAATGAGTTCCCACAAATCTCTTGTTTCATGATGCATGACTTGGCTCTTTATTCGATTCTCACCCACATTATAGGCGGCAAGGGCTAAGTGCCAAGATCCAAACAGACTGTTAAGGGCTTTTAAATATCTTGCAGCTGCGACTGTGGATTTAATGGGATCCCGTCTTTCATCAACAAATGCATTCACCTTTAGGCCATATCTTTGACCCGTACTTTTAATAAACTGCCAATATCCGACCGCCTTCGCGTGCGACTTTGCATTGTTATTGAATCCCGATTCAATCAAAGCTAAGTAAACCAAATCCTCAGGCACTCCTTCGTCTCTCAGTGTCTGCTTTACCAGCTCGATGTATCTAGGAGCTCGGGCCAAATATTTTTCCATATGGTGGCGGCCACGACCTAAGAAATATTCCATTTGATTAACAACGTACTGATTCATCTCTTTGGGAAGATCAGGCGCCTCTTCGGCTATTTCACTATCTTTAACTTCAACCTTAACCTCGACTTTAGGCTGGTTGATGTCCGCAGCATCATTGCTAGTAGAAGCAGCGTTTCTTGTTTGAAAAACTCCACAACCTGTTGTTAACAAAAGACAACAGACAACAATTTGCAACCGATTTAGCAATGGCAACTCCCCAGGTGAAAATCTATGAACATCTATTATAAAATGGTAAATGAGTTTTAGATTTTCTGCAACCCTAGTCTTGCTTCCAGACAGGTTTTTTCAAAACAAATGTTTCAGGTGCTTTTAACGATCGATAAATTACTAAATTTCGCAAAATCGATTTTACGTAAAAACTTGTTTCACCCCAAGGCAATTCTTCAACCCACAAATCATCCATAGGATCAAAGTCTGTCTTCTCTCTTATTTTTTTAGCAATGCCTTTGGCATTTAGCCAGCGGTCTAGTCGCGTAGGTCCCGCATTGTAGGAAGCCAGGGCCAGCGGCACATGCCCCCGATATTTTTTGAGCATCTTTGCCAAATAGTGCGTACCCATTTGAATATTTAATTTTGGTTGAAAAACCTCATCGGGAATATTCAAGCTTTGAAAATTTAAATCCTTTGCGACCTCGTCAGCGGTTGGGGGAATCAGTTGCATTAATCCTAGGGCTCCTGATCGGCTCACGGCAGTGCGAGAGAAAGCGCTCTCTTGGCGAATGAGACTTAATATTAAATCCGATTCAATATTTTTTTGAGCTGCAAATTCAGTAACCGCAGACAAAAAATCATTCGGAAAAAGCATAGTCAAAAACGATTTTTGCCGAAACATTTTATTTTCGTCCCAGGCTTCATTCATGAATTTTATGGCACTTGCATACTCTTGAGCGGCCACGAAGTATCGCGACAAGACCACCTTTTGCAAAGCATTTACGGGCGAAGGCAAGTATTTCAGTTCTGCCTGGGCCTCCTCATTCCATCCAATTTCTAAAAGTGTGTTGAGTCGCTTCCAACTCAACTGATAGTCCCCAATCAACCAGTAGGGCGCCTTTACTTCAGTTTCTGGCTGAAAGACAAAACTAAATGCCAGAGGATCCTTTTCTGAACGAAGCAATATTCCATAGTAACTAAACGGAAATTTTTCTAATATAATCTCAGCTTCTTTTTCAAGCTCGGTATTTTTCATAAACTGTAAGGCCCTGTACCTCCAGTACCTGGCGTTTAGCTCTTTGCCATTCGTACCAGTTAGCAAAAGATATTTTTCAAAACTAGAGGCAGATTGAGAATATTCTTGCCGCTGTAAATAAATCAGCCCGAGTCGAAATAGTGCCTCATTGGATTGGGGTACAGATGGGTATTTTTCGATGAGGACATTATTAAGGGTTATGGCATCGCTCAGCTGACCTATGTGCTGAGCGGATAGCGCAGCTACTTCGAGCTCTTCAACAATCGAACTAAGGCCGTCAAGTTTTTTAGCCGCACGTTTAGCAAAGCGATGACTGATGGCATATTGTCCGCGCCCATACAAAAGCTTCGACCAACGCGATACTCTCTGTGCCGTGCAGTCCTCCATCAGATCGAGGAGTTTTTCACGGATCGCTTCGAACTTAGTTTCGCTCTCTTCAAGGACCATAAATAAAGTCTCAATGAGTTTGACTCCTGCAAACTCTGACGCCTTAGTGTCTGGATATTTTTTGACAATTTCTGCAGCATCTAATATCGCTGCGCCGAGATTATTGTTTTTGAACGATTCTTTCATGCGACGATCGAGCTCAAGAAGCTCAGGAAACACGCTCAATCCGTTACTGCTCTCTACAATAGGTTCAATGACTTGCGGCGGACGCTTTTCCTCTAGTTGATCAAACTTCTTTCTCAACTCAACATTGTCATCAAGCGCAAGGCTTTTTTTATAGTACTCAGAAGCACTAGGCCACTTTTGTTCTAAAAACGCCAAATCTCCGACAATGCGGAAGTAAGTGGCGCGCTGTTTGCTTTCCAAATATTGTAACCACTCAAACAGGGCATCAATGTATCCCCAAGTATTTTTTCGGTCCTTCGCCAAAGAGGCATTTGCAAGGTGTAAAAGACCTTTAATTCCCACATTTCGAAAATCAGTGGCGTAGGGACCCTGATTAAACCATTTGGTTTTATCGCGACTGGATTTGATTTCTTTAAAAAAATCATTGGCAAGGCCTTGATCAAGGTGCAAGCCTTTTTCAGCGCAAACGAGTCCGGCCAACACTACCCAAGGCTCAATTTCACTCGCTTTTTTTCGAAGGGACTGAGATTTTTTGAAACAGTCTTTAAAGTTTCCCTTGGCAAAAGCGGTTTTTATTTCGCCTAACTCTCGGGTTAAGGTAATGTTGGGACGCCGAAGAGGGGGAATCTTTTCTTTTGTCGACAGTTCTAGAGTCTGCAGGGACGCAGACGTTATACAAGAAGCTAAAAAGACTACAGCAAAACTAAATACGGGCATGCACGGGTCCTTCTAGTTGTTTCTCTAGTTGTTTCTTTGGGCCTTATCGAGGCCCACCGCCAGGATAATTATTAACCCCTTAAAAACCATTCTGTAAAAATCCGGGACACCAAGATGATCCATTCCATTATTTAAAGTGGCAATTGTCAATGCTCCAACAAAAGTGCCCAAAATAGTACCTACGCCGCCAGTAAGGCGCGTGCCTCCAATAACGACGGCTGCAATGGCGTCAAGCTCAAATAGTTGCCCTTCATTTGGATTTGCTCCATTTATTCGCGAAGCCGTAAGAACTCCGCAAAGACCCGCCAAAAAACCTATAAATGTATAAACAAAAAATTTAATTCGAGCCGTGGGAACGCCTGCCCACAAGGCTGCTCTTTCATTAGACCCTACGGCGTACACGGAACGGCCCAATACCGTGTATTTGAGGAGCCAGCCACAAAAAGCCACAGTAAAAAAGAACATAAGTCCTAAATAAGGCACACCCTGAAACCCCATAAATCCATAGGAAATAAATAAAAGAGTAATAATGAGAAAAATTTTATCCTTCAGATCTCGGCGAAAAAAACCTAAAAAAATAATCAGCGAAATCGCCAATATTGCCCAGCTAAGTTGAGGGTTTAGATATTCCATACTGAGGTTAGCCACGGACTCTCCGAGCGGAGCAATGCTCGTGCCTCCCGAAAAAATAAGCGCCATGCCCCTCGCAATAACCATTGTGCCCAAAGTTACTATAAATGGAGTAATCCCCAAGTAAGCAATGAGTCCGCCGTTAATGCCGCCCGCAAGCGTGCCGAATGCAACGCTTAATAGCGCGGACATCCATGCGCCGGTAAGTCCCATTTGAGCGAGTCCCCAGTTTATCTGGCTGAGCCCAACCAACACGCCAGTCATTCCAACAACGCTTCCAATAGAGAGATCAATTCCCCCGGTTAATATGACAAGGGTCATGCCACAGGCCAATATTCCGTTTATCGAAGTTTGCCTAATAAGATTTGTAATATTTCGAGCACTTAAAAAATCGCCATTGGTTTTTATCGTCAAGAAAAAAACCATCAAAAAAAGTGCGAGCCAAATTCCATTTTTCTTTATAAATGCCATTTTATCATCCCACCGCAAGCTTCATAATTTTTTCCTGAGAGAACTCTGACCTCTCTACAATTCCCATCTGGCGCCCCGTACTCATCACGATAATGCGATCACAAATTCCTATCAGCTCCAATAAGTCTGAACTCGAAACCATAAGAGCCTTTCCCTGGGCTGCTAGTTCAAATAGAATTTCATATATTTCGAATTTGGCGCCCACATCTATCCCACGTGTGGGTTCATCTAATATTAAAACTGTAGGCTCTGCTTGTAGGACTCGAGCAATAACTACTTTTTGTTGGTTTCCGCCACTCAGATTCTGAATTTCTTGATTTAAGCTCGGTGTTTTAACTTTAAATTTTTGAATCGACTGTTCCCCGACGGCCCTTTCATCTTTAGCGTTAATCACAGTCGCCAGTGATTCCTTGCTCCAGCGGGCCATGGCCAAATTATCGCTCAGATCTTGTTTTTCAAAAATACTTTCTCGCTTTCGGTCTTCCGGAACAAAGGCCATTTTTTCAATCAGACTTTGTCGGGGGCTAATAACTTTGCGAGGCTTACCTTCAAAAGTCACTTTTCCGGTTGCGCTGAATTCAGCATCTCCGAAAAGCGTGCGAAAGAACTCGCTTCGGCCGGCACCCAAAAGCCCAGCAAAGCCCAAAATTTCTCCTTCTCTCAAAGAAAAATTAAGCGGGCCCACCTCTTTTTTCTCACTCGCGCTTTTGCCAAAAAATCCCTCGACACGCAGGCACTCATGTTTTAGCTGCTGCTCGGGCTTCGCCGGAAATAAGCGATCAAATTTTCGGCCAACCATATGAGAAATTAAGGCAGCCTCACTAATCTCACTAGTTTTACCCGTAAAAACACTTTCGCCGTCACGAAGAACGGTCAGGCGATCGGTGATTTCAAAAATCTCTTCCATTTTATGACTAATGTAGACTAAGCCATGCCCTGATTTTTTGAGATCCAATATAATCTCAAAAAGTGTTTTTACTTCCTTGGGAGTGAGGGCCGAGGTAGGCTCATCGAGTATAAGTACCCGGCTATGTTGAGAGAGGGCCTTCGCAATTTCTATTAGCTGTTGTGTGCCAACACTTAAGTTACCCATTTTATCTGTGGGCCTACATTTAGCTTTCACTTTGCTTAGCCAGAACTCCGCATGCGCATTTATTTCGTGCCAATTAATCAAATGGTTTTTAAGGAGCCAACGTCCCACAAAAAGATTCTCGGCCACTGTTAAATCCCAAAATGGAGAAAGTTCTTGGTGGATAATCGCAATTCGCTGCTTTTGAGAATCGGCCGCGTTTAAAAATTTTTGCTCTTGGTTTTCAACATATATCTTTCCATCAAAGGTCCCGTAGGGGTAAACGGCGCTTAATATCTTCATCAGTGTAGACTTACCAGCACCATTCTCACCCACAAGGCCCAAAACCTCACCCGCCAGTAGATTGAGACTGACCCCTTTAAGCGCTTGCACTCCCGGAAAGCCTTTACTGATGTTTTCTAAACGGATAAGTTCTGGCATTTACTTTTTGAGAGTACCGTAAACTAATTCTTTGGAGTGAAACCCTGTTCGAATAATTTTCTCTTCGATATTTTCTTTAACGATTGCATAAACGGGAGTCGCGATAGTTGGCACTTTATAGCCACCGTTATCAATGACTTGTTGAGGAGTTACCTTTTTGCCCCGAGCTAGGTCAAAAGCTACCCGCGCTGAAGTTCTCGCTAAAGGCTCGATATCCTTTAAAACCTCAAACTGCTGCTTGCCAGCCACGATATCTTTTATCGAGGCCAGATCGGCGTCAGCTCCAGCAACAAAAACTTTACCGGCCAGACCCTGGGGAATTAGCGCTTGAATTGCCCCGTGGGCCATTCCTGAATTATTCGCTAAAATAGCATCGATCTTATTTTTCTGTTGAGTCAAAGCATTTTCGACAGTAGCCATGGCCAATGACGAACTCCAACCTTCATGGTTTTTTCGATATACTACTTTTATTTCTGGGTGCTTTGATAAAACAGATTCGACACCTTTAGTAATTTCGTTAGCTACAGAGTGGCCGGCCTCTCCCATAAGAATCACATAGTTTCCCTTTCCCCCCGTTGCTTTAACTGCGGCCTGGGCCTGTAATTCGCCCACTTTAAATGAATCTTGAGTAATATAAAAATCAAGGGGCGCACCAACGATCAGTCGATCGTAACTGACGACAGGAACCTTATCTTGGTGTGCGAGCTTTACTAGGCTTGCAGAAGCTCCGGCATTGACTGGTTGGATGACTAAAGCTTTGACTCCTTGAGATAAAAGATTTTCAATTTTCGAAACCTGTAATTGGGGATTGTTATCCGCAGACACGATAACTGGTTCAAAGCCTAGCTTGTTGGCCTCATCAATAAAAAACTTTTGATCTTTTTGATAACGCTCTTCTTTAACGGTCGCCAAGACAAAACCAATTTTTATTTTTTCGGCCCCATCCACAGAATTCCCTACAGAAAAACCGAAGCAAAACACCAATAAAACCAATATTCTAATCATAGAACCCCCAGGAAAAAGTCAAATTAAGAAAAGCCCAATAATTATAAGTATTCACGACAGTGGGTCAACGAATAACCTGGGCCTTTGACATATAACATTTAACGTCATTTCTGCCGACATTAAGACATGAATATTACTCGGGTATACCTAAATAAATTAAGCGCCTTTACGGCCCTATTTTTATTGCTTGGAGCCTGTGTCGTTCACAAATCAGAACACCGAAAATTTTTTGAAGAAAACGGATCCCGATTTCTTAACAGTCAGAGTTTGACTTTTAAAGTATTGGATCTTGAGTGGTGCGAGGGCGTCACCCCACAAGTTTTAGGCGCGCGACTGCATGTGGATCCAAAAAACTTTTCAGGTTACTCGAGTCTTGAGTTACTTGAAACCAAAGAGCAGTTTTGCATGGTATACGTAGGAGAACCCGGAATTTCTGGCACTAGGTCTTGGATATGCCCAACAACTCGCGATCTCTCTTGCTGGGAACACATAAATTAATTAATCTAAACGAACCTTAACCAAATTAGGGATTTAACATGTATAAAAATATAGTCTTAGTAGTTTCCAGCCTGGCCATCCTAATTTTTCACCCCGCAAACATTTTTGCAGAGGATACCATCACAACAGTTAAAAAGAAAAAAGTAGTGATCGCACTTGACGGTAATACACCCTTTAAAAAGGGTGATGTATTTACTGCCTCAAAAGACGGCAAAGAAGCAAGACTGGTAATTTCTACAGTTAAAAAAAATAAGGCGGTGGGCATCATCAAAGCGGGCACTGCTTCTGTCGGCATGACCCTTAAAAAATCCACAGATAAAAGTGTCGGTGCGAAGGCAGATAAAGTTTCACGAAAAAGTAAGGACAAAAGCGAGCCTAAAAAAAGCGGCGGTATGAGTTATGGAGTTTTGGCGGGCATTGGCTTAGACAGCATTTCTGTAAAGCTCATTGGCGCCACAGCCAAAGCTTCGGGTATGGGTTTTGTTGGAAAGGGTGTGCTGGTCTTGCCCATGGGATCTAGCTTATTTATTCGCGCAGGACTCGGAATAGAAACATTTAAGGCCGAAGCCACAATTTCCACTCCGGCTTGTAATGGTTCGTCCAAATGTGTTGTTGAAATAAACTTTTTAACAGCTGACGGATTTTTGGGATGGAATATCGTCAATGGCGACTTCAAAATGTACATCGGTGGTGGCGCCGGACTGCTTTTTCCATCGAGTAACAACACCAATGCTCTCAGTCAATCTTCAATAAAACAAACGGCCTCATTTGATTTGGGTGGAGGAATTTCGTTTGGTTTGGGCAAAACGATGCGTGTGCCAGTTGAGGTTATCTATAGTGCACTGCCGCCCTCGCAAGAAGTCACTACGAGTATGATCAGGGTTCTAACGGGTTTCACTTTTTAAGCCTGAGAAATTCTCGTCACGCCTAAGATTCCACCAATTTTTTGCAGATCATTCATGACAGAATAAAGCTGTGAAGTATCTTTGACACTCACATCAAAAAAACAAATGGCTTTTTTATCTCTCGTCGTGCGCACCTGTGCACTGAGAATGTTAATTCCCTTGGCCGAAAAGGCTTCTGACATTTTCTGCAGCAAACCCTGGCGGTCATCACTCACTACTCTAATGCGAGCTTGCCGTTCCATGCCAGCGCCATGAGCCTGACTCCATTGCACATCCACTCTGCGATCTTGATCCATACTGAAGCTCTTAGGGCAACTCGCAGTATGAACAGTTATCCCTCGTCCTCGACTAATAAATCCAACAATAGGATCTCCAGGGATTGGCGTACAACACCTCGCGTATCGCACTAATACATCCGACATGCCGTCAACTTCAATAATTGAGCGAGATTTTTTATTTTGGCGAGCAGCAGATTTAAAAATTTTCTCTAAAAAGCTTGGCTCCTCTTTAGAAGAAGTTTTACTGTGCTCCGGCGCCAACTTATCAACAACATGCTCAGCCATTAATTTTCCGTAACCAACTTTTACATAGAGGTCGTCAACATCGGGACAACCCACATCACTTAAATACTGCTTTAGTACTTCGCCGCTTCCTAAAAAGGTGGAAGGCTTTAATTCATATTTTCTAAAGGCTTTCTCAAGTAGCTGTTGACCCAGAGTCAAGGCGCGCTTTCGCTGTTCAATTTTAATATAGGATCTAATCCGCGCTTGAGCTTTGGTCGTAACACAAAAACTCAACCAATCTTTTGAAGGCTGCTGAGTTTTACTAGTAATCACTTCGACAGAATCGCCATTTTTTAACTTGTGTTTCAATGGCACCAATCGCCCATTCACGCGGGCCGCTACACAGCGCTGACCAACATCTGTATGTATGGCATAAGCAAAGTCGAGCGGCGTTGCCCCATCAGGAAATTCCATCACATCACCTTTTGGAGTAAATACATATATTTCTGATTCAAACAAATCGGTCTTAATGCCTTCTAAAAATTCATCAGGATCGTGGGTCTGCTGATGGCGTTGGACGAGGTCTTGAAGCCACGAAAATCGATTGGATGATTCAATATCTACTTGGTCTTTTTCTTTATATTTCCAATGGGCTGCGATCCCGCGCTCGGCCACAAGATGCATTTCGTGGGTGCGAATCTGCACCTCAATGTGTTCGCCGCCGGGACCCACCACTGTCGTATGAAGGCTTTGATAATTATTAATTTTTGGCATAGCAATGAAATCTTTAAACCGACCGGGAATTGGCTTCCACAGCGAATGGGCGAGCCCAAGAACTTCATAACAACGAGGAACAGATTCGACAAGTACACGAAAAGCCAAAACATCAAAAACCTGCTCGTAATCCAAATTTCCTAACACCATTTTTTTATAAATTGAGTAAAGATGTTTGGGGCGCCCCTGAACTGTCGCCTCAAAATTATATTTTCCAAGTTCATCGGCCAGCATTTTTTTTACATCATCAATATATTGTTCTCGCTCTTTTCGCTTTTTTGCCACCTTTTGCGCCAGCAAATAGTACTGCTCTGAATTCACGTAACGAAATCCTAAATCTTCGAGCTCAATTTTTACAGAACTTATACCTAAGCGGCTGGCTAAAGGCGCGTAAATATCAAGAGTCTCTTGCGCGATCCGCATCTGTTTATCTGGCGGCATATGATTGAGCGTTCTCATGTTGTGGAGTCGATCGGCTAGCTTGACCAGGACAACCCTCACGTCTTTCCCCATGGCGACAATCATCTTACGAATATTCTCGCCCTGTTTTTCGTGTGTGTGTCGAAAACTCATGCGAGATATTTTTGTTACACCATCGACGAGCTGAGCAATTACGGGACCAAATTTTTCTTCGATCTCTTTTAGCCCCACGTTAGTGTCTTCAACCACATCGTGAAGAAGCCCAGTGGCAATTGTCGCCAGATCGAGTTTTAATTCAGCTAAAATACCGGCGACCCCTACTGGATGAAAAATATAGGGCTGACCGGATCTGCGAATCTGGCCGGAGTGAGCGGCCTCTGACAAGGCATAAGCTCTACGAAGCACGTCAAGCTCCGCTTTTTTGTGGTAAGAAATAATTGTTTCACAAAGTTGGTCAATTGTCTGGGGCTCTCCTCCTGATAAGCCTTCGAAATTGCTGGAATCAATGATGACCTTAGACATAGAAGGCCATTATAGCTTAAAACTAAATAGGTGGCCACCTGCCGATTAGGGATTTTTTAGGACTTACGGGCGAGATCTCTTTCGATTTCTTTTAGGGCTTCATCCGTATCGGGAATATCGAAAGATACGTTGCCGGCAGCAACTTCACGAAGTGCGGTCACAACATATTTATTATCTTTAGTCGATACCGTGGACTCAGAACCCTTCAGGAGTTGTTTAGCTCGTTTGGCAACCAAAAGTACCAAAGAAAATCGATTTTCAACTTTCTCTAAACAATCCTCAACGGTAATTCTTGCCATGCTAAACCCCCAAATGACTGAAACAAGCCTCTGTTTTTAAACGCGTTTTATTAATTCTTCAACTGTTTCTTTGAATCTTAGAAAAGAAGGCTCAAAAACATCATTTAATATCTTGAAGTCGAAAGAGTCGACTAGTGCCATCTCTCGTTGAGCGTTCTCAAGTCGGATTTCTAAATCCCCTGGCTTTTGGCCACCACTTCGCGCCACAATCCTTCGACGCAGCTCGTCTATTGAGGGAGGAACTATAAATATGGTCTTTGCCCATGGGAACTTTTCTTTAATGGTTTGGGCGCCCTGTACATCCACATCCATAATAGGGACTTTTTTGTCGGCCCAAGCACTTTCAATCTGATCTATTGGTATTCCATAATGGTTGCCGTGAACAATAGCAGACTCGACAAAGAACCCGCCGCTTTTGAGATCTAAAAACTTTTGAAGAGTTACAAAGTTATAGGTTTTACCCTCTTGTTCACCAACTCTGGGGGCACGAGTGGTGTAAGTAATAATGTCCACAAGACGATCCTTTTCCTCCAGAATTCGATCTAAGAAGCTCGATTTTCCGGCGCCACTGGGAGCGACAATGATTATGAGTGGTCTATCCATCATTCGATATTTTGCACCTGTTCTCGCAACTTCTCAATTGTGGCTTTAGCTTCAACCACCAACTGGGTCAAGTTTGACTTTTGAGATTTTGAGCCAACCGTGTTTACTTCCCGAAGTAGTTCTTGGCTAAAAAATTCGAGTCTTTTGCCATGAGGTCCATTTTCGTCAATTAATTTTAAACAGGCCATTATATGTTCACCCAGCCTCGACATTTCTTCTGAAAAATCGGCGCGATCTAAAAAAATTACGGTTTCCTGAGCCAATCGCTGTTCATCGACGACCCCAGGCATCTCGAGCTTCTTCCAACGCTGCTGAAGGGTAGCGCGCACTTCGTCTTGATTTAAGGGAGCACACTCTTTCATTTTACGGGTGAGCTCTCGCAAACTTACAAGATAGCCCTTCATAAGATTGAAAAGCGAAACACCTTCTCTTTTTCTTTCTTCGTTACATCGTTCTAAGGCAGATTCAAGTAGGCTCATGAGTGCCTCTTTTTCATCAGATGTAACTTGTTCTTTTTGCTCGAGTCGCAATACTTCGGGCCATCGTAAAACATGTGCTAAAGTGGTTCTATCGGTAATTTTTAAGTGCTTTTTGAGTTGAGTCATCGAATCAAAAAGTTTTTTTGCGAGTTCCTTTTGTACTACAACATCAAGACTTTTCGTCTTTGAGGTTGCACGGCGGGTCACAACCAAATCTACACTAGAGCGCGAAATTTTACCCTGAATTGTTTTTTTTATTTCATTTTCAAACGACAAGTACTCTTTGGGTAAATGAGGACGAATTTCTAGAAAGCGCCCGTTTACCGAGCGCACAACGACATCGAGTTGAAATTCCTCAGCTTCGACACTGTCCTGGCCAAAACCCGTCATACTTTTCATGCGATAAGTATCTGGGCCATGTGACTAGGTGTCAAGACTCTTAAAAAGTCCAACCTATTGTCCATTCTAAAGCGGCCCCTCCACGATGAATATTTGCTTCGGTATATGTGCCGGAGCTATCTCGAATTTCAACCGTCGTATCGCTAAGCGAGACTGTTAGCCCACCACCAAGTAACATATTGAAACTATCCCAAAACCAACCGTATCCAACTATACCACGCAGAAAAATCCCACTAGCTTTGGCTGAAATTTTTCCTTGAATATCGTTAGAACTAGCCGTCGCAGAGGTATAATTCACAGAGGGTCCGACATAGAGGCCATCAGTAAAGACACCGTTGTTGTACCAGTTTCCACGAACCCCAAACGAATAAGCATTGATGTCAATATCTGACAGCAGGCCACCGCTGCTAGTTGAAGTAAATCTCCAGTAAAGTGCCTCGGGTCCCACGGTCCAATTCTCGTTGACTGTAAAGTCAAGATTCAAATTTAATGCACCAATAAGAACCGCTAGTGGGCTAAAACGAAAATTTTTCGTGTTACTGCTGGCGGCCGAAACCGGCAACGTTAAAAATACTAAACTTAAAACCGTAACTAATGATTTCATAAAACTCTCCCTTAAATTGATGTTTCCTTTATCTGCCATTTTATTTCTGGATCCCGCTTAAACCAAGTGCGCTGACGTTTTGATAGTTGCATTGAGCTCAAAGTGATTGCATCAACTAGATTTTCATAAGGTAGCGCGCCAGATAAGTGTTGTTGCACTTCTTTGTAACCCACGCTGTTTAAGGGTCGCCAATCCTTGAGACCTTTTTGCAAGAATGCTTTGGTTTCTTCGATTAAGCCCTCATTTAACATGGTTTGCGCTCTCGACTTTAACCGTTCTCTAAGCACTGCCTTTTCTAAATCCAATCCCATTTTAGAGATTTGAAAACCCATTTCAATCAGCGGATTTTTGCTCTGTGCCTTGGCGTTACTTTGAAATTCACTCACGCTGCTATGGCCAGCTCTCAGTATTTCAAGTGATCTTTGCAAGCGATACAAATCATTGGAACCAATTTTTTTGGCATAAATAGCATCTTTCGCACTGAGTTCGGCAAACAAAGCTTGTGGGCCTCTATCTTTAAAATCTTTTAAGACACTTTCGCGAATCTCACCTTCACCCGGTCCGACAGGGTACATTTCGCTTGTCAGTGCGTGTACATAAAAACCACTTCCCCCAACAAATAGAAACTTCGTGTTACCTTCTTTGATTTTTTCTGTCAAAAAATCCAGTACGGATTTTCGATACTGACCGGCTGTAAACTGTTCGCCAACCTCGACAAAACTGTAAAGATGATGGGGAACCCTGATTTGCTGTTCGGTTGTCGGCTTAGCGGTACCTACATTTAGATCTTTATACACTTGCTGGCTATCGCAATTAACAATTTCATAACCATTTTCACGAGCCAATTTTAGTGCGAACTCTGATTTACCAGTCCCCGTGGGTCCTAACAAAAAAAGAATTTCACCCAGTTGATTCATCATTTGATCCTACCAAAGTCATGCTCAATTTTTGAAAATGGGATTTCAAGTGAAACCGGTCTACCATGCGGACAAAAACTAGAAAAAGGAAATTCATCCATCTCAGTAAGTAAGGCGCGCATTTCAGTCGTGCTTAATGCTTGCCCTGCGCGCACGACCGAGTGACAGGCAAGACTTGCACAAATATCGGAGATAATTTTTTCAAACGCAAACGTACCCCCCTTTTGTTCCATTTCGTCAGCCATTTTTTTTAAAGTTATTTCTAACGCCGACTCATTGATGACAACTGGAGCAGAGCGAATAAAAACAGAATCGATACCGCCCGCATCGACATCAATACCAAAACGAACTAAAATATCTTTTTGCGAAAGAATCCTTTCAACACCGTCAGCGCCCAAATTGACAGTAATTGGAAACAAAAAATCTTGTATTTCTAATTTTCCATTGAGGTATCCTCGCATTAGTTTCTCAAAAGCCACTCGCTCGTGAGCCGCATGCTGGTCAATTAGTAAAAAGTGATTGTCTGATTCAGCGATGATATATGTTAAGCGTGATTGTCCAATGACATTGAGGTTGGCCCAATAGTTCTCTTTGACAATTGCCACTGGCTGAGTCCGTAGCAGCTCCATTTTTTGTGGAGCTTGATAAGATCCAAATTCCATAAGATCAAATGACAGTGGCGTTGATTGGGGTGTAGCATGGGGCATCGATGTGTGTTGCTCCCTCTCAAACGATTTAATGGGATTCTTTAATGATTCAATCCAAGGTGATTTTTCTAAACCTTCACGCAATGTCCGATTGGCTGCTTTAAAGGCCGAGGAAGAATCACGAAACTTAACTTGTGATTTCATCGGATGTACGTTGACATCTACTGCCTGGGGATCACAATTTAAAAAGAGACTCACGACCGGATACTCTCCATGCATGAGTAGGCCCCGATAGGCATCCATGACGGCGGCCTGCAAGCCGCGGTCTACTACCCAGCGATTTTGCACAAAAAGCCAAATCTGACGATTACTTCCCGCCACAGTTTTTGGACTACAAAAGATCACTTGAATTTTAAAGTCCTGATACTCGCCTGTACTTTCGAAAACCAGCGATTGTTCGAGCACCTGTTTAGCACGCTCCACAGAATTGATTGCCTTCGCAAAATAATCAACCAGCTTTTGTGAAACTTTAACGCGAAACTCAACTTGGGGATTAACAAGCGCCATGGCTTTTACAGTCTGTCGAATCTGATTAACTTCGTGATTCGCCGTTTTTAAGAATTTCAAGCGTGCCGGAACATTCTCGAAAAGATTTTGCACTTTGATTGTAGTTCCCTGATCGCTTGACTGCGATTTCACATCACAGATCTTGCCAAAATTTGAAGTAATCAAATGCCCCAAGGAATCATTTATTTGCCGAGAAACTATGTCGAGTCGACTGACACTACCGATACTCGCCAAGGCCTCACCCCGAAAGCCATAAGAATTGAGCTGCCAAAGGTCAGAAGTGTTGCGAATTTTGCTGGTACAGTGCCGAGCGAGGGAAAGCGCCATGTCCTCTTTAGCAATTCCTCGGCCATTGTCAGAAACTGTAATGTTGCGTCCACCATTATCAATTTGAACTTCAACGCGATCAGCCCCAGCGTCAAGAGCGTTTTCAACAAGCTCTTTAACCAAACTGGATGGGCGCTCCACGACTTCACCGGCCGCAATTTGATTAACAACTTCATCAGATAATTTACTAATGATCCCCATGGGGTGGCAACATCGCGTAAAAAACTTTGGTCGTCAATAGGAAAGCTGGATTCCGACAGTACCCCCAAAATAGGAGTCCTTATCGTAATAATATTTACCCTCAACCTTAAATACGACTTTTTCTATGCGAAAGCCAAGCCCCACCATTGCCTCGGCACCTAACTTTAAAAGATCTAATTTTAAAAGCTGATTTGCGAGCACAATTTTAAATGAAGAATAGTTAATAAATGGTCCCAAACCCACATAAGCAATTAAATCATCTCCACCCATAAAAGGCAGAATCAAAAGCGTGTCCGCAATGAGAAGATAGCCCGAAGGAGTAGTTGCCGACCCATCGGCATAATAGGAAGGTGGAGAAAGCGCGAAGCTGATGCCAATATCCATCAGGGTTGGCAATATAAAATCTGAGCCAGTCAGCTTTAACCCAAACATTGTTACAATTGCCGAACGATCTTGCTGCCCAAAAACATCTTCGGTATAATTAACCATTGAGACACCCAACCCCATAACCGTAGCCTCCTCCAAGGGCTTTTTATTTTTTTTGAATTCTACTCCTGGGCTCTCGGGATCACTTTTCGGATTTTCAGCAAACATTCCGACATTAGGGTTATTTGGCTCGAGTTTTTTGGATCCGAGTGCCATCTCGATGTCGACATCAGAGATGTAACCTACAATTCCCTTTTTCACTTTAATTCGGTAAAACGGGCCATAGGTTTTTTTCGAAACGGTTACTTTTTTATTGATAGGAAGATAGGTAATAACGGCGGCATCAAAACTCGCCTTTTCATAAATCATGGCGCCTTCAACCCTGATAATTGCTGACTGATTACTTGATTCCTTTTTTTTTGCGGGAGTCAGAGCCTTTTTGTTGCTCGTTTTTTTTAGGACTTTCATAGCCTTCGTCGGTTTTGCTGCTTTCGTGGCCTTTTTTTTATTCTGAGCCAACGCTGAGTGAAAAAATAATAAGACTAAGCAGGTGGTTAGGGCCTTACGCAAAACGAATCACCCAAACTTTCAATAGCGCCTCGAACATAATCTTTAGCGACATCTTACTTTTTCCCTCTTGTCTCTTGTCAAAAACAATGGGCACCTCAACTCCTACAAAACCTGCTTTTAAAGCCCTAAACTTCATTTCGATTTGAAAGCTATAGCCCTCGGAGCTCACATTCACTAAGCCAATTTGCTCTAAGACACTTCGTTTCCACGCATTGAACCCGCCCGTCCAATCACGTAACGGATATCCTAAAATGGTTTTGGCGTACAGACTCCCCATTCGACTTAAGACCCTTCGCCATAATTCCCACTCGGGTATCCCTCCCCCGGGAACATAGCGAGAACCAACGACAAAATCGACATCACTTTTTTTTATCTCGTCATATATTTTCATGAGATCTGCTGGACGGTGAGAAAAGTCGCAGTCCATTTGAAGTATAATGTCAAACCCACGCTCAAGTGCCCATTGAAACGAAGCCAAATAAGCGCGCCCTAAACCCTCTTTTTTCTGTCGGACCAATAGATGTAAGCGTCGTTCCCCGACAGACTTCTGAAGCGCCCTCACGACTTCAGCAGTACCATCTGGAGAATTATCATCGGCCACAAGAATTTCTAGGTCGGAACTCGTAGAAAAAATTTCTTCTATGAGCTTTTTGACATTCTCTCGTTCATTATAAGTGGGCAAGACTACTAGAGATTTCATTATTTAATGAGAATACTCTGATACCACTCTTAACTCAACCTCTGGCCTCATTATTTTTTTTGATCACCACAGGTAGGTTTCGCCGCGGACTAGGTGTTAAGCTTGACTTAGGATTATCGTCATAGCGTTTAAGGTGGGCCTGTACTTTAGTAACGACTTGCTCTGGACTTTTGAGATATAAAACTGGATCAAATCCACAGTGTGGACAAATCACACCAAATCGCCAACGCACAAGAAGTAATATTTCAGTCAGCGAGATTACGACGGCAAAAATAAAAAATACGCGAGCATCGAACTCCCGCCATAAAGCCATCATTCCAAGATAGGAAAGAACGGCTGCCTGAATTACATTCACCAATGAAATTGACTTTTTAAGATTAACTCTACGCTTCTCTCGACAAAACGCACAGTAACAAACAGTCTCGCAACTAGAATAAAGTCTAGCCTTCGATAATACACCCATCTCTTAATCATCACACAAAGTAGCAAAAAAAAAAGACGAGTTTTTGCATAATTCACCAAAAGTAGGCTAAAATTAAAATATGAAACATATACTATTTATCATTTTTACGTTTTTACTTCTAACCACGACCTCATTTGCCGCTACAGAGGATCTCATAAACGACAATGACGAATACGACGACTTTGACAGCATTGTCAAAAACCTGAGTAACTCCACCTCACAAATCGACAGCCCTTTGGGACTTGACCCATTTGATTCCGTTAAACTTCATTTTTCGGTGGGTGTCGTGAATAATTACCTAAAAATCTCATCTCACCAAAGTCTGGCTTCAGGCTTCCAGCAGGGAATGCAGGCTTCGCTGGGAATAGATTTGTTTTCACCCCACTGGATGGCTGAGGGCACGGTAAGATCTTTTAGTGAAACCGACATTGAAAAAACTTCTGTGTCGATGCACGAATTTGATTTAAAAATCGCCTATCGAATTTACCCTCAGCGAACACTCAATCCTTATTTGGGCTTCGGAGTAGCGGCCAGCTATCTCGTTGTGAAAGACAGCAATTTGTCAACCGTACCTTCGACCCCCACGAGGTCGACAAAGTATTCGACTCCTAATTCCATAGTTTTTGCGGGAACGAGCTATCGCTTTACAGAGGGCATCGGCATGGGAATTGAGTTCTCTTACCGTTCACCGATGATTGAAGAAACCATTCAGAAGGCCTCTCTGGATATGACTTTACGCCTCAACACCACGTTTTAATGAACACAAGTGCTGAATTAAAAATTTTGTGTCTCTATTTTCTAAAATTTATTCGCGCCCCTATTGAAACAATAAAAACTCTACCGCAGTCGCGCTTTCGTTGTTTGCTTTTATTCCAAGTCCTATTATCAGCCGCTTTTGGTTCACTCACCGGCGTTATAAGTTCACGATCTTGGCACGTCTGGATTTGGCTTTTCACCTTTCCGATAATTATCGTGATCGTTAGTTCACTCTTGAGTTTCACTCTGCTTCTAACACTAAAGATTTTTTTGAGACGTGAAGAGCCTTTTGCAAACCTTTATCGTTTGGTTTTTGTTTCACTCTTCCCCTTTACTGTTTTTTTCCCCTTGCTGTCTTATTTGCCGCCCCTGTTTTTAGTTTGCTGTGCGCTAACTACTTTGCTTCTCATCGTAGGGTTGGTGGAGAATTTTAATATACCACAAAGTTTGGCCATAAAAATTGTGGGAGCTATGGGAGTTGTGTTTATATTGGTTTGGATCCTGAATCAGATTCAGAGCCAAGAGGGACTTAGCTCTCTATAATAGGGGGCTTTTTATTTAGGCCGTCGACTTTTTAATATTTCTGAGATGAAGATCCAACAACCATCGCTTGAGATGCAGACTATCTTTTGAAGGCTGAATTTCTAGACGAAACTTCTTTCCCAATTCTTGGTTTTCAACGATTGAACATGTAAATTCCAGATTTTGATCGTCTGAAGGTTCATTTTCTGATTCATTCTTGGGACGACTTAGAATTAAAGTACAATAACCTGCCATCCAATCGGGAACGGAGTCTTTCAACTGTACTCCCTTCAAAGAAATATCGCGTGTCACCGAATAGAATTTGCGCCCCCGACAGATAATTTCCACCGTTAGCTCACCTAATGTGCGATTAATTTTGCGCGCGTCTTTTTCTTCGCTAATATGTTCTGCAATCTCGCTGCTCTCCGCCGCCGCCGGCAGCGATGGTGGGTCACGCATTGGTTTAATTTCTGTTGTAGTGGCGACAAGTTCAGCGACTTGCGTGAGGATTTTCCATTGGGGCCAACTCTCCTTCCAAACATACCAGGAGAGGCGCTCTTCAAGACCTAGGACCCTAACTATAGCTCTTGCCTCTCCGTAAGTGAGGGCCGTATGGAAGGTGCTTCGTTTCTTATCATAAAGACACCATAGAGAGGCCATTAACTTTCCCCTAAAAGCAGACTTTGCTCATGTAACCCTTGGTCACATCGGGCGTACCAACTATAACCCAAGCTCCTTGGTTGCCAAACACCATGACCCTTTGTCCCTTTAAAGCTTTTTTTATGATGTCCGATTTTCCACTGGGAAAACCTCGAATATTGCAATCTTGTCCAATATATCTAAGGTTGGGCACCTTTGAAACCTTCGTACCACCGGCAACTGAGGGGGTCGAGACCTGTGGTAGCTTTTCCATTTTCTGCAATACACTTGCTTCACTACGTTTTATGTTTTGGGTATTTCGTTTAGTTTTATCGAGATCTTGTTTGGCCAGCTTAATACGTTTTAGTTCCTCACGATACATATCCTTGGCTCGCTCGAGATTATTTTTGGCTTCATCTTTTGTTTTTTTCGCTTCTTCCAACTGACCGCGAACGACTTCAAACTCACTTTGCGATGCCGCTATCTTTTGTCTCTCTAAGGCTTCAAGTTTTAGTGCGACATTTTTCTCTTTTTCAAACTGTCTTATGCTGGCCCTCTTGGCGGCGACTTCTTTAGAAAGCCTGGCCACTTCTATCTTCGCCTTTTTTTCGACTTGAGCCGCCTGTATTTTCGCACTTACGGCCGCCTTTTTTTCAGTTTCTGCGCGTTTTTTCTCGGCCACATTTAAGCGAGAGAGCTCCTGTTTTTCTTCGATAGCCGCATCAGAATTCGCGATGGCTTCGTCGGATTCAATGTCAGCCTCTTCAAAGTCGCTGTCGCCACTATTGGCATTTGCTAAGATTGGGGGTGTGACCCAAAAAATTAATAATAGAAGAAATCTCAAAGTTGTCGGCATATATTTGCTCCTTGGAGTTTCATATTATTTATCGGCAAACCCTTGAACTTATTTAGCTTTTAAGAATTCAAATTTAAAAAAACAAAAAATGTCCCTCGACTATAGCCGGGCGTCGTAATAATGAATGGATTTTTCTTTGTATTATTAAATAGTTAGAGAGCCCATAAAGGAACCAAGCAAAAAAGGTCGCTCAGGACCTTGGGCCTGCATTAAATAGAAACTAGGAACGAATTTAAGGCCAAACCCGTTGGCACTCACCTTGCTCTAATAGAATGTTTCACGATTTCTAGCGGCCTGGTTCTCCCTCCCCCCATGATCCAGGTCGCTCCTTTTTTCTCTGGTCTTGCGATCAATCTTTTAAAAAATTAAACTACTAACATGGCGCTCTTAATTAATTTTCTTTTTTCTTCTTTCCTATCTTTCGGTCGAGAGCAGGCCCTCAAAGTCGTGATTGACCCAGGACATGGCGGCCGAGATGGAGGAGCTGCCTTTGGAACGCTCCGTGAGGCCGAAATCGTGCTTAATGTCTCTAAAGAGTTGGCAAGACTCCTTAAAGACTCTTCCAATTTTGAGGTTCAACTCACCCGGGATTCCGACAATTATAAATCGTTAGTAACCAGAGCCAATGAGGCCAATAAATTTGATGCCGATCTTTTTATAAGTATACACGCCAATGCCTCAAGAGATGGAAAGGCGAAAGGCGCTGAGTTTTATTTTCAAAATCAATTGGCCGCTGAAGATGAAGCACTCTTTTTAGCCGCGCAAGAAAATCAAAAAGAAACAACCGACGGCCTCGAACCTTTTCAAGTTTTTGCTTGGCCAAGCGACCAAAAAAAACCAAAAAAAGATATCGTAAATATAATCGAAGATTTGGGGCGGCAGGATCGTTTACTATCTTCACGTGCGCTTGCTGAATCCTTAGTCACCAGTTGGGATCACAACGGCAGACCACTACAAAAAGCTTTGCGTCAGGGACCCTTTTTTCTGCTCTCAAATCTAAAAATGCCCTCTGTGCTTGTGGAACTCGGATTTATAACTAATTACAAAGAAGCCAAGGAATTAACGACTCAACACTACCAAAAAAAAATCGCCCAAAATATTTACAACGGTATTAAAACCTTCAAAGAATATATAGACAAACATCGCGCGGAAAGCCTAGATTAGGCCTCATGCGAAGAGATGGTAGAACGAGTTCCCAACTTAGAAAAATAACTATTACACCCCATTTTAATGCCAACGCAGAAGGTAGCGCCCTGGTTGAATACGGCAACACACGCGTTCTTTGCACCGCCACTGTTGAAGAGGGATTACCCAAATGGCTTCAAGGAAATGGCAAAGGCTGGTTAACAGCAGAATACGGCATGCTTCCGCGGGCTACTCACACTCGTACGCAACGAGAAAAAATACTCAAAGGTGGGCGAACCGCAGAAATCTCTCGGCTCATCGCACGAAGTTTACGCGCGGCAGTCGATCTTAAAGCCCTAGGCGACAGACAACTAATTATTGATTGCGATGTTATTCAAGCCGACGGAGGCACACGCACCGCCTCTATCACTGGTGGATTTGTGGCCACCTGCTTGGCTATTCAAATTTTCCAGAAAAAGTTTGGCCTTTCGCTTAATCCCGTCAAAAATTATTTGGCAGCAGTGAGTGTAGGAATTCATAACGGTGAAATTTTACTGGATTTGGATTATTCCGAAGACTCCAGTTCAGAAATTGATATGAATTTCGTACTAAACTCAAAAAACGAGTTCATCGAGATCCAGGGAACTGCTGAAAAAAATTCCTTTAACCAATCCCAACTCATAGAAATGATCAGTGTGGCACAAAAGGGCTGCCGCGAGTTGTTTCAGGCGCAAGCTTCTATTCTAAAAGATTTTCTACCATTATAGCCGAGGTTCCATGAAGCTTTGGCTCGCGACAACCAATAACTCCAAGATTCGAGAGATCAAGAGCTTACTTGAGCACCTAAAAATTGAAATTCATACTTGTGGTGAATTAAGTTATTACAGCGCTCCTAATGAAATCGGAAAAACCTTTGAGGAGAATGCGCGCATCAAAGCCAAGTCTTTACATTCTGTGGTTCCCCAAGACTGGGTTTTAGCGGAAGATTCTGGCCTTGAAGTCGAGTGCCTCGGAAATCTGCCGGGCGTGCATTCGGCCCGCTATGCAGGCCCCAAAGCCTCTGACGCAGAAAATACCTCGAAGCTCATAAAGATGATCAGCCTTAAGTTGGCTGAAAATCGTAAGGCACGGTTTGCCTGTTGCATGATACTTCTAAGCCCCACAAGCAAAGAGTCTGTTTTTATGGGGCATTTGAGCGGAGAAATTACAAAGGCGCTGCGCGGGACCCAAGGCTTTGGTTACGACCAGGTTTTTCAACCTTTGGGAGAAACCAAAACCATGGCCGAAATGGATCTAGCTCAAAAGAATCGCATCTCACATAGAGCAAAGGCAATCAGCGAGCTCAAAGAGTTTTTTAAAAATTTCATTGAACAATCAACTTAGTTTGAGTAAAAATCCCTCTAATCATGAAAGACTTTAAAATCTTTGCCGGAAATTCCAATCCTCTGCTTGCGCGCCGCATCGCGGCCGACGCTGGCGTGGAACTGGGACATAGCCAGGTTGGCCGATTTGCTGATGGCGAAGTGCAAGTTGAAATCCATGAAAGCGTACGTGGCTGTCATGTTTTTGTTGTGCAGAGCGCTTGTGCCCCGGTTGATCAAAACTACATGGAACTTTTTATAATGCTCGATGCGCTTCGTAGAGCATCAGCATCTTATATCACCGCAGTAATCCCCTACTATGGATATGCCAGGCAAGATCGAAAAGTTGCTCCGCGCGCACCTATTTCAGCAAAACTTGTCGCTGACTTGCTGACCGTAGCTGGGGCAAAACGAATAGTTTGCGTTGACCTGCATGCGGCCCAAATTCAGGGATTTTTTAATGTACCTGTAGATCACCTATTTGCAATTCCTACCATGGCTAGGGCTTGGCGAAGTGAAATGGGTTTTGGTGATGATTTTGTTGTAGTCAGCCCAGATGCTGGCGGTGTTGAACGAGCCCGCGCTTTTGCAAAACGAATCGAATGTTCAATCGCGATCATTGATAAACGACGAACAGGTCCCAATGAAGCTAAGGCCATCAATTTGGTGGGCGAGGTCAGAGGTAAAACCGCAATAATTGTCGACGACATGATAGATACTGCCGGCACTTTAGTTCAAGGCGTTGAAAGTTTACTCAAAAATGGGGCAAAAGCAGTTTATGCCGTAGCGACGCACCCAGTATTATCCGGCCCAGCACTCTCGCGAATCACCGAAAGTGGTTTACAAAAGGTATGGATTTCTGACACAATACCGCTGTCAATGCAGGCTGAAAAAAGCGAAAAGATTAAAATGATTTCAATGTCTGCTGTTGTAGCAGAGGCTATAAAAAGAATTTACGGTAACGATTCGGTGAGTTCGCTGTTTAACTAGGAAAAGATCAGAGAAAAAAGTACAGAAACGTCAGGGGAATAAAATGAAGCACATAGATTTAAATATCGATAAGCGTGGTAGCGGCAAAGCCTCTTCTAGAGAGTTAAGAATAAAAAAACTCGTACCGGGTATTGTTTACGGGCGCAGTCAGAAAGCCACGAATGTTGTTGCTGACTCGAAAGCCATCGTTCGCTTTAATACCTCAAAATTTGAAAATGCCATTTATAAATTTCAGTCTGACGATAAAGATCTTAATGGCATAAATGCACTCATGAAAGAAGTTATCGTTCACCCTGTTACTCGCTACCCCATGCATGTCGATTTTTATGCGGTTGATCCTTCTCAAAAGGTTAAAATCTTCGTGGAAGTTCGCTTTATTGGGAAACCGCTGGGTACGGCTCAAGGTGGCGTATTTACTGTTGTCAGCAGAACTTTACAGGTTGAGTGTAAGGTTTCGGATATTCCCGAATTTATTGACGCTGATGTATCTCATTTAAACGTTAATGATTCGCTTCACTTATCAGACCTTAAACTGCCTGAAGGTATTAAGTCTGTGGCTCGTGATGACGTGACTCTCGCCACCGTGAGTATCATCGCTGAGGAAGTTATAGCAGTTACAACTGTCGCTGCTACTGCCGAAGGCGCAGCTGCACCGGGTGCTGCTCCTGCTGCTGGGGCTGCGGGTGCTCCAGGTGCTGCTCCTGCCGCTGGGGCTGCGGGTGCTGGTGCCGCTCCTGCTGCTGGCAAAGAAGGAAAGAAAGAGAAATAGAAATCTCCTTCAACAACTCAATGTGGCTAATTGTCGGCCTTGGCAACCCAGGCTTAAAATACCAGCTCAATAGACATAATATTGGATTTGTCCTGGTCGACATCATAGTTGAAAACATTGCGAGCACACAGAGTTTCAAAAAAAACCAGTCCTCAGAAGTTATAAAAGTAAAATTTGGCAATGACGATGTGGTGTTCGCCAAGCCTCAAACATTTATGAATCGTTCTGGCGAAGCTGTTCAAGCCTTGATGAGTTTTTATAAAACAGATCCTGATAAACTTTTAGTAGTTCAAGATGATATCGATCAGCCTTTTGCGGGAATTAAATTTCAATCCGGCCGCGGACACGGTGGTCACAACGGTATTCGTAGCATTCACGAACAGCTCGGCACTGATAAATACATGCGCCTTAAAATCGGCGTAGGCCGCCCCACTATTCCTCAAATGGATGTGGCTGATTGGGTATTACAGAATTTCTCAAATGAGGAGTTGAAACATATACCCAAAATACTGGAACACTGTTATTTAGGCATAGAGAGCCTCATCAAAAATGGTTATCAAAAAACGGCGACTTTGTTTAACAAGAATCTTTTGGACAGCGAACTGGAGAGCTAATGGGATTAAAGTGTGGCATTGTCGGTTTACCTAACGTTGGAAAAAGCACTCTGTTCAATGCACTCACTTTGGGTAAGGCCGAAGCTGCCAACTTTCCTTTTTGTACCATCGATCCTAACGTAGGTATCGTTACCGTGCCCGACGAGCGCCTTGAAAAAATAGAAAAGATTATTATTCCAGAAAAAGTGCTTCCCACGGCTATCGAATTTGTGGACATCGCAGGTCTTGTCGCTGGCGCCAGCCAAGGCGAGGGTTTAGGTAATAAGTTTTTAACAAATATTCGCGAAACTGACGCCATTATACATGTCGTACGCTGCTTTGATGACTCTCAGATCATTCATGTGTCAGGCTCAGTTGACCCACTTCGTGATATCGAGGTCGTCAATACTGAGCTCATGTTATGCGATCTCGATATTATCGAAAAACGCCACAAAAAAATTGAAAAAGTTGCCAAAATGACCGCCGACAAAGGGTTAAAACTCGAGTATTCGATTGTTACAAAAGTATTTGAAGCCCTAAAGGCCGGCCATCCGGCGCGATCGGTTGTCCCGGAAGAACTTGAAGAAAAAATATATAAAGAGCTACAACTTTTGACGTCAAAGCCTGTGCTCTATGCCTGCAATGTTAAAGAAGATGATTATCAAACTGGTGGAAACAAATGGACAGAAGTCGTTTTTGAATATGCAAAAAAAGAAAATAATATAGCCATCATGATGTGCGCCGAGCTAGAGGCCCAAATTGGGGAACTAGGTGTGGCAGAGCGCAAGGAGTTTTTGGATTCCATTGGCGCTAAAGAGTCGGGGCTAAATCGTTTAATCGTAGGGGCTTACAAACTTTTAGACCTGCAAACCTATTTTACAGCGGGTAAAAAAGAGGTGCGCGCTTGGACAATAAAAAAGGGAACTAAAGCACCTCAAGCCGCAGCCGTCATTCACAGCGATTTTGAACGGGGATTTATTCGAGCCGAGACCTATCACTGCAACGATCTTTTTCAGTTTGGCAGTGAAGCCTTAGTAAAGGATGCTGGCAAATATCGCTCTGAGGGCAAAGAATACGTCGTAAAAGATGGCGATGTTCTGTTTTTTAAATTTAACGTTTAGTCTTCCCAGCCTTCACGGTAAGAAGAGAGCAAGTCGCCCTTGACGCCAACCGGTTCGACCAACCACTTCATAGGACTTTCGCGTCCCGTATATAGCAAGTCATAAACGTACATATTGCTGACGACCCTTCTCACATAATCTCGCGTCTCTACAAATGGAATATGCTCTACAAATTCGTCCATATCTAGCAAGCCAAAAGTAGAAAGCCAACCGTCGACCCTGTGTGGGCCCGCATTGTAGCCAGCAGCCACTAAAGGCAAGACATTCGAAAATTTTTTAAAGAGTCTTGCTAAATACTTTGTTCCGATTCTGATATTATTATTTGGCTCCGCTAATTTATCTACAACATCATTATCGTCCTTTAGAATACGGGCCACTTGTTTTGCGGTAAAGGGCATTACTTGCATAAGACCCACGGCCCCAGTCGGCGACTTGGCATCAGCTTTATACTGGCTTTCGGCGCGGATGATTGACCAAACAAAGTGGCTGGGAACCGAAAACTCAGAGGCCGAAGTTTTTACAAAGTTGGCATAGGCCATGGGGTAAGCGGCCTCCCAAAGATCCTTGGCGCCTTCGATTCCCTTTTTTCTTCGTTCAGCTCCGAGCGCCACAAAGCCCACATAAGCCGAACGATGAAAGGAATCTAAAGCTTGGTATTGATTAATGAGGATTCGCAAGTTTTTGGCATTACGGACCTTTCCTTCGAGGTCATACATTTCCCAGCGTGCCCACTCAAAAAACCCCAGACGAATAAGATCCTGAGCCCTTTGATATTTTCGTATAAATGCGGGGCTGCCAAAAGTCATAGGTAAGATCATCTCTTTATTTTCTTCTTCGGCGGGCTCTGTATCAGCGACGGCAGTTTCTGTTCCACTCTCTGAGGTAGACTCGGTCGTAGCTGTCTCCTCGCCGGCGTCCTCGGCCTCTTCTGTGTTGACAGTGGATTCACTCTCTTCTTCTTCGGATACGACTACAGGCTCAGCTTCTTCTCCATTCTTGGAAATACTAAGGTCAGGAGCCGGAGCGCCGCCAATACCATTTGACATAATATCTGCCTGAGCCGGAACCCTCACTTCAGTTTCTATTTGCGGAAGACTCATTAAGCGAGACTTAGCCAAAATAGAATAGTACCCAAAGCTGCTATCTTTATCGAGTGCCTCGAAAAACTTTCGCGCTTCTAATTTTCGCTCGAGACGCAAAAGGCACATGCCACGCCAGTAATTCGTTTTTTCTGAGGATAGCGAGCGCCAAAATCTTTTCGATCTTTGCGCTTGCTTGGTCAAATCGGTAAAAGCCTCATAAGCGCTGTCATAATTCCCTTTTAAATATTTTATCCACGCCACATGCCAATACGCATCCCTCACCAGACCTGAGCGAGGAAATTTATTTATAATCAGATCAAACTTTCTTCCGGCGCCGTCATAATCTTGAAATTGGTAACTGAGCGATGCTGACCGGAACAAAGCTGTACGCCCAGTGCGCGAGCGTGGGGTCAACTCATAGACTCGGTAATAGGCCCCCACGGCAAGAGTAAACTTTTGGGCTCGATTGGCAGCCTTGGCGAGCATCATTAAATATTTTGGGTGATTTTTTCTCTCATCGTAATGTCGGGCCAAAAGATTAAAGGCTTCATCGACCAGACCGTCGCCAATCAAGTAATTGGCCATCATCATATCAACATGATATTCGTTGACGCCGGTGACCTTTTCTCGAAGTCCTTCAATTTCTTTTCTTGCGCGATCGGACTCACCCAACCACTGGAGGCGTTGAATTCTCATTTCCACATCGGTTGCCGTGGCATAACAGCCCAGGCTCTCTCCATCTATTTTTGCGGAATTTAAATCAATTCCCCAGTTGTATACCAAGGGATGAGTGGGATATTTTGTGTAGAGCTTCCGTGCTGTGGCACAGGCTTGAGCCGGACGACGCAATTTTAATTCGGCGAGCGTCAAATTCCATAGGATTTGCGGATAAAAATCACTGCCCTTCATCCGGCGCGAAAGGTACTCAAAATGCATTAGAGCCTGGTGCCAATCCCTTTCTAATACAGCCAGTAACCCTAACTCAAAACGAGCCTCTACCACATTCTTTACCGAACCCCAAGGTAACCGCACCTCTCGGAAATGGTGATGGGCTTCAGAATATTTACCTTCATGTTTGTAAAATCGGCCCAAGAAAAGATTGGCATACTCTATAAGTCTCGTGCCGGCGCTCAATGAATTTTTTAAATGGAGCTCTGACTCACGTAAATTCCCCACTTGATAAGACAGGGCGCCCAATGCAAAATAGGCCAGTGACTTGTCGTCGGCGCCGTATTTATCTTTGCCAGTCCCCTCTTTAAGTAGAACTATGGCCTTTTCACGATTGCCCTTAATTATTTCGCTCCGAACATCGTCGAAAATATCCGGAGCTGCGACCACAAGTGTTCCGCTAAGTGTGGGGAAAATTACAAAAATAAAAAGAATCAGCGATTTCAACAAATTGCTCTCCTGGAAACCCTTTGTCATAGTCGTTCTTTAATGTTATCGAATGAATATGGGAAAAACGAAGGCCAGAACGATATTTAGTTGTCAAAATTGTGGGGCCCAACGAGCCAGGTGGGAAGGTCGCTGTACTGAGTGCGAGGCCTGGAACACTATTGTCGAAGAAACGCAAACTGACCCTGCCGAAAATCGGGGCCTGATCGATAGCACCCAGTCTTCCGAGTTCAGTACTTTGGCTCAGTTAAGTGACAATTTGACAGAAGACATCGCCAAAAGGCTGAGCACTTCATACGTAGAGTTAGACCGTGTACTAGGTGGTGGCTTGGTCAAAGGCAGCTTTGTACTTTTGGGCGGCGAGCCTGGAATCGGTAAAAGCACCCTTCTCCTTCAAATGGCAGCTGGAATTGCCTCACAGAAACATGAAGTACTTTATATTTCAGGCGAAGAAAGTGTGAATCAAACGGTCCTTCGCGCCCAGAGGCTTGGTCTGCGCAACCAAGGCGTAACTGTAGCGTCTGAAAGTAATCTCAACACAATTTTAAATTTAACTAAAACTAAAAAACCAGATGTCCTGATTGTCGACTCAATTCAAACTGTTTTTCTACCTGAGGTAACATCGGCGCCAGGATCAGTTTCCCAAGTGCGTGAATGTGCAAGTCAACTCATGGGTCTGGCAAAAAACGATGGAATAAGTGTTTTTTTAATTGGCCATGTTACAAAAGATGGAACCATTGCCGGACCAAAAGTATTAGAACATATCGTAGATACAGTTTTATCGTTTGAGGGAGATCCGCATCACCAGTTCAGACTTTTACGCGCACTTAAAAATCGCTTCGGCGCTACTCACGAGTTAGGTGTTTTTCAGATGGACACTCAAGGGCTACGCGAAGTTTCAAATCCTTCAGAAATGTTTTTAGAAGAGCGGGGCGCAAGTCTTGTGGGTTCAAGTGTATTTTGCACAATGGAAGGTACGCGCCCACTTCTTTGTGAAGTTCAGGCATTAACGATTGGTTCGCAAATGGCCATGCCGCGCCGAAATGCGATCGGCTTTGATGTTCAAAGGGTACACATGCTCATCGCTGTGCTCGATAAACACGCCAAGGCTGACCTTTCACACTGTGATGTTTTTGTAAACATCGTCGGTGGCCTTAAAATTGAGGAACCCGCAGCCGACCTCGCAGTTGCTGCCGCACTTTTATCGAGTAATGGCCACCAAGAAGTTCCCGGTAAAACTTGTTTTTTTGGTGAAGTAGGGCTGACCGGCGAAA
>JAWXAY010000059.1:0-3561 GCA_034439715.1 Pseudomonadota bacterium | reverse complement strand
GTCCGTGCGGTCTCTTTTTTCGTCGGTTGGTGCTTGATCGTTGTTTCAGTGGCTCGCGGGGATTTGGGAGTCATCACTTAAGGTGAGGAAATTCTTGGGTCGGAGATTTGTGCTTGTTGCCTGAAAGCGGTGATTCATTGGTGCCTTGAAAAGATGGCTTTGCTTGTGCGGGGCTTTTTGCAGTTATTCGTAAGACTTACCTTTGATCGTAGATTTTAGTGGGCTGCTTTACTAGGTTTGCGAAGGGGTCAGAGTCCGTGCGGACTTTTTCCGGTTCGAGTAGATTGAGAAAAAAATTTAAAATATTAAAAATAAATTTGACATCTTTTGCGAGAGTCTAGTTTTAGGTGTGTTGAATTATTTTGACCTGTTTTGAAAAAACAAAAGCGCTAGTTACTTTGTTCTGCCTATTGAGTGTGTTTGCGACGCTATAATCGATTTTAATTTATGCCATTTTCCGCAATGCAACGTCTCTCAAAAAAGCCGTGCTATAAGTCTACTTGGACCTAAGTTTTTTGGAGTGAATATGACACATTTAGAATTGGTTGAAGAGACAAGAGTGCTTGTTAAGTATGAAAAAGAAGTATGCGCTAAAATCATTCGCAATTTAAGTATTATAAATGAAAAGCAAATTTATCTCGAAATGAAATACGGCTCTCTGCGTGCTTTTTGTATTGATGAGTTGAAAATGTGTCCGGCTACCGCCCAGCGCAGAGTCGATGCGGTCACCATCTCTCAATCAGTACCTGATATTGCAGATCGGATTGAAAAAGGTGAGATCTCACTTACACGCGTAGGCCAGGTGGCAAAATTTGTTCGTGATGAAAAGAAAATCGTAGATCGTGACCTATCTGCCGGCGACATCAAAGCGATTGTAAATGATGTTCAAGGGCAAGTGAATGAGTATGATGCGGCAATAGCACTAAGCATAAAAAGTGAGATTGTTCAAAAACCTGTTTTAGAAAAAACGCGCATTTTAGCCGGTGGCCGTCAGACTATGGAAATGGAAGTCAACAGTAGGTTCTTAATGGCGCTTCAAGAAATGCGGCATTTATTAAGTCATCAGGGGTATCAATCCAAGGCAGACATTTTATTAAAAGCTATGGACTTTTACTTATTGAAAAATCATCCAGGAAAGCAAGCTGAGAGCAAATCCGTGACACTTGAAACCTTAGAGCAACAAAACCTTGAATTACAAGATGATGAAATGCAGGACACCGAAATGCAAGATGGTAAACTCGAAAATGTCCCTGCGAAAAAATACGCAAACGAGCGTTATGTTAGCAAAAAGCTGCGGCAACAGGTTTGGAGAGCATGTCAAAGCAAATGCACATTTGGCCATTCTTCAGGCAAACGTTGTGATTCTACTTTTAGACTCCAGGTTGAGCATATCCACCCCATTGCTTTGGGCGGAAAATCAGACATTGAAAACCTAACCCTGCTTTGTCAGGCCCATAGCACGCCGAAACAGGCGTTAAACATAGGGGTGAGAGTCCCCCGATTCGAATTGTTCATTTACGAATCTAGCAGGAGGTTGAGTTTATGAAGTGATTCATAGGTTTAAGTTACCTTGAAAGGTAAATGCAAATTGGCGGGCCGTAATGCAAATGAATCTTATGAAAGCCTCGTAAGGCAAATTATGTGAGTCGACCGTCTTGTGTACTCGGGAAGACCACCGGAGAGCAGGGATTAATGAACAAAAGAACTGTTCTTCTCACATCGGGGTATTGGGAACAGCACGCCAAGAATGTTTAACGTCGTAGATCGGGAGATCTTGCACGAGTACTTAAAACAGTTCTGTATAAGGCAAACCGAAGTCAGAGTTGGCTTGAGCAAGAAGTCCGCGGGGTTCGTAGTAGTGATGAAGCAGATGTAATGTCTGTGGAGCAAAGGGACCCTACTTCAGTCAAAGGGTATCAAAGGAGCATGAGGATGTCTGATTGCCAAAAGGCTAAGAACAGTGAACTACCAAAATTCCGGCAGCTCCAGAGAACTCTCTATATTAAAGCCAAGCAGGATCAAGAGAGGAGATTCCACAGTCTGTACGATAAGATCCATCGATCAGATATTTTGTACAACGCATGGCTTCAGGTGAAATCGAATAAAGGAGCTCCTGGTGTTGATGGCAAATCCATTGAAGCCATCAATTCCAGTGAAGAGAATGTGGAGAAGGTTTTAAAGAATATCCAAACTTTGTTAATAAGACAGAGCTACAAGTTCTCTGCTGTGAGGAGGGTAGACATACCCAAACCAAAAGGCGGAACACGCCCACTGGGTATAGCCACAGTTGAGGATCGGATTGTTCAAACAGCGATGAAGATCGTGTTAGAACCAATCTTTGAAGCCGACTTCCACGAATGCTCTTATGGTTATCGGCCCAAGCGCAACGCCAAGCAAGCGTCTCTTGCCATCAGAAGAGACCTATATGACAGAGCATGGGGAGTTGTGGAAATAGATCTTAAGAATTATTTCACCAGCATTCCCCATGGCAAACTCATGAGGCTTGTACGTAAACGGGTGTCAGATGGAAGCATGTTAAAGCTAATCAAGCAGACCCTCATCGTGGCAGTTAAGTACGAAGGAAGGTTTGAGCCAACGAAGATAGGAGTTCCGCAGGGATCTCCTTTATCTCCGCTTTACAGCAATATTTATTTAAATGTTGTCGACCAAGTCTGGCACAAGCGCCGTTATCCGGAGAAGTTGGGAGCCACAATGCATCGATATGCTGACGACATTATTTTAGTGTGTCGGAAGAGTTGTGTGGATGTATTGAAATCCTTTCAAGCCATTGTGAGCAGGCTGGACTTGCAGATCAATGCGCAAAAGACCCAAACGACCCACCTGATGAAGGGTTTTAACTTTATAGGTTTCGAGTTTATAAAGCGCAAAAGCCTCAACACAGGAAAGAATGTGATTTACATCTTTCCCGCCAAGCACTCTAAGCAGAATATTCGAAGAAGGATCAGAGGAATCGCGCAAAGAAGAGCGCCAATCAAGCCGGAACAGTTCATTGACCAAATTAATCAAGTGGTCCGTGGATGGGCGAATTACTATCGGCATGTTAATGCAGCCACAGCTCTGAGAAATCTTCAAGAATTCATAAACAATCGCACGAGACGTTATTTACAATATCGTCGTAAAGGGCGAGGTTTTGGGTTCTGGAGATTCTCAGATGAGAAGCTTTATCAAATGGGTCTTATCCAGATCCATAGTGGCTGGATCAAACACAGTTGGTAGTTCCTGTGCATGCTTTAAATACTAAGACTGTCGGACCGCCGTATTCGGGAAATCTGAAAGTACGGTGGGATGAGAAGGGGCTGGAGTTTGTCCAGCTCCTTACTCTAGATTTATTTAACGCTAAAAAGCTAGTACTTCGTAGACCCCGGCAGGCTACGCTCTTCGCCCACTAAAAAATTTTGCTCTTTGACAATTAAATAAACCCGAATCAAAAAGTCCGCGCGGACTCCCACACTTTAAAAATGTCTTTGGATGTCAAACACACTTAGGCACCTTGGAGATCCTTCGGCTGCGCCTCAGGATGACGTTAGGCCAAATAGACCT
>JAWXAY010000058.1:0-22557 GCA_034439715.1 Pseudomonadota bacterium | reverse complement strand
TAGACCTGTTGGGTACTTATGGAACCTGTCACTGGATTTGGGCCTGAACCTAATTTTCACTTAAGAAAAATGGCGGGGTGGACGGGACTCGAACCCGCGACCTCCTGCGTGACAGGCAGGCGTTCTAACCAACTGAACTACCACCCCGCGAAGAAAAAAAAGTCACACGAATAATCTAAAGAACAATGAGCGAACACCATAACTTCAGTCCTAACTCCTTTCAAGATTTATCAATTTCGATGTTAATAACTCAAGGCATCAATCACTAGACAATTGGTTAGTTTTTGAGCCGACGCCTCCTTTGATTCCCCTTTACCATCTAGAATATTACTTCAAATCACCTAGAGGTTACTCTATGAAAAGTTTAAGTTTTTTTACTCTTCTAATATCGCTGATTTCTCTGCTCGCTAACGCCCGGCCCACCACCTTTGCCGAACGACATTCCTATAGTTCAGCCATCCGACTGCCAGGCGAAAGCGGTGACGACGGCATGAAACGCCTGCGCAAAGCCTATATCAAAGTTCATGGGCATAGCCCCAAACTATACGACAAAAACGCGCAAGAAATGGCGATAGATATAGATGAACTCGACACTTCCATTTTACCTCAGTGGCCAAGTGTCGGTGTTATGAATTCGGCGTTTGAATATATGCGCGATTCCCGCTTTTTATTTACAGAGGATAAAGCAGATTTTGCCAGAAGGATTTCGTGGCTCTACCCCGATGATGGTTGCTATGCCCGCGCGGCTATGGCGGTTCATAAACTCGAAGACACCAAACTAGAGGCGCCCTACAAGGTTTTTATTTTTGGAAACTTAAGAGTTAAAACTCCCAATAGTCCCAGTGGACGAGTGGGATGGGTTTATCATGTCGCACCCGTAGTTTCTGTAGAAGGAGTGGCCTTCGTACTCGATGCCGCCATAAATCCCATATCGCCAACACCCTTACGCGATTGGATTATGACGATGGTAAAAAATAGTCATGACGCTCGTGTTAGTATTTGTAGTACTAACAGTTACACTCCCGATCAGGCCTGTCGCAAAAGCACACCCGAAGACGATGACGACGCAACGGCTGACCAACAAGAATATCTCCAAGAAGAGTGGAACCAATTAGAAGAAATGAATCGTAATCCCGAAAAAGAACTAGGTGACGAACCACCGTGGATTAAATCGTTGCTATCACTTTAAATTCAACCGCAATGGGAGTAGGTAATGCACCCACTTCGACCGTGGTGCGGGTTGCACCAATTTTTGCAAATGTTTTTGCATAAACTTCGTTAAATTTTTTAAAGTCGTTTTTCATATTAGTTAAAAAAACCATCACATCGACCACTTTGTCTAGCGAACTATCCGAAGCTTCTAAAATATTTTTTACGTTCTCAATCACTGCTTTGGTTTGGACTTCGACGTCATAAGATTTGATGTTACCATTTACGTCGAGAGTCACTCCCGGAATTTCTTTACTTCCCTTCTTTCGTGGCCCCACGCCCGATAAAAATAAAAGATTTCCGACCTTGCGGGCATGAGGATAGGCTCCAACTGGCTCTGGGGCACTATTGACAATTATTTTTTCGCTCATAAAACCTCACCACCTAAAATATTTTTATGTTCACTAGGATCAAAATACCATCTATCGTGATCAGGATCCCATTCATCCCAAGTCGGAATTTTCTCTAATTTATCTATCAGGGTTGGCGGCACAATTCCTGGAACTAAAAAGGCCTTTTGGCGCTTGAGGGGATAAGGATTTCTGAGATCAAAACCCAAAGATCCTAAAATCCCACGCGCAATATACCAAGTCGCTTGTGGATTCCAACCGTGTGCAATTTTTATGACGACGCCCAAGCCTTCTGGATAATCTGTGTGATCAATCGCCAAACCCAAGAGACCATCAGCGCCTTCTTTGGCTATAACCTTATTGTTGCAAGACTTGATAATGGTAGTGTCGAGCCGATTATATCCTCCCACAAGGTCGGGCTCCCGGCACATCGATTCCCAAATCCAATCCTCATTGCGATTCTTAGCGAGCTCAGCATAGCATTTCGCAAGCTCATTAACAGTCATTGCCACAGTGGGCAGCCCGTCACCATCCCGAGCTATTTTTAGAGGCATCCAATCCTTCCCAATGTAGGTCTTTACGATTTTCATATATTCGTGAAATACAGGATGACTCGGCAAAGTGTAGCCAGCGCGATTGAAGCCCCGGAGTCGGCAGCCAAGAAGTATCGCGGCATGATGACCCGAAGAATTATTAAACCAGCGACGTGGCCGACGTACCTGCCGGCCAAACTGCACAAGTGGAGTGTCCAGTGGGGTCAACATCAGCCCCCACTCGCTTTCCTTTAACAAACTTTGCGCCGCATCGACGTGTTGAGCCGTGCCGTTGTGGCTAGCGACACTTATTGCCTTTTGCTTCCAATTGGTATTCGAATTGAGTTCATTCGCAAAAACCTTAATATAAAATGGTTTCATCATACTGCGGCCATAACAAAGTACGTTCCCGCCAAATGAATGAATATTTTTGCTTCCACTAAACCACGAGATCGCTCCGTGAATAGTATTTTCACTCACACCATTTCGTCGATAATCTATTAGTGGCTCCCACTCGACTTGACGACCCGTGGGAATCCCCGACTCGCTGTCGCCAAAAGGACTCTTCGGATAGTTATCGTGCTCAATCATATTTTTCGCCCAGTACGTTTCGCTCGCCCTTATAGTTTTGTGGATCGTCTTCATCAAACTCAAGATCTCTTGCTGAACGAAGTGAAGGAGTCAGTCCGACGAGCGCGTTGCCTGTGCCACAAATAGGCTGATATTCATAAAGTTTTCCACCGTAGAGATTGTTTTGTCCCATGACTCCTGCTAGCCACCAAAACGGTTTAAAATTTACTACTTTCTGAACCCTGGCCTCTCTATGAAACTGACGAGAAAGTTGCGAAGCATCTTCGAGTCTTCCCGCTTGCAAATACTCCAAAAATTTTAAATTCCATTCATGATCCTTGAGAGAATGAATTTTATCCTTTTCAGAAGGCACATGTGTTGTGTGCATGCGATTCGAGAGTGACGTGATAACCAGACAGATCGCTTTCTTACCACTTGCCTCAATTGCATCGCGCGCAGCCTTACCCAATACAATGCTCTCGGCGCGGTCGCTATAAATATTACTAGAAATTATCACCGCCGGAATTTTATTATCAGGATTCAATAATTTTAGCGCCACCACCGAACCCGTATCTATCGGAAAACCCTTATAGGCCGTCGTGCGCGCCTGTAGACCTCGGCTCAAACATTTTTCTTTTAGTAATTCCGCAAATTTAGAATCCATTCTCAATTTATAGGGAATCGAGCCCAAGGCGTAAAATTGATCGTCCACGTGGACCCACTCTGGTTCAGGCTCAGCCTGAATTTGATGACCCAAAATACTTGACCAATAAGTACTGTAGATCACCAGGATTTCTGCTCCACTCGCAGCTATTTCATTTTTGACTTCATCAAAAGCATTTCGCATTTTTTGCCAACCAGGATTTTTTTCCGGCGCCAGCAGGATATGTGGCAAACCCGGTACAATAAAGCCCTTAATAAGGGGAGAGAGGCTAGACTTTTTGCTTTTTGATTTTAACACTCTTCTGAACGTTTTTTTAGATTTCATTTTTGTGTTCTTTTTTGTATTCTTCATGACTCTACTCCCTTACTCCACTCCACAATCGCATTTCCGGTGCCAATCACGGTACCGTAGGCATGGACTTCAGCGGGATATTCAGGGTAATCGAGGGCAGACATTAACCAAGTCAGAGCGCCACTATCAGTCTCTCCCATGGTTTGCTCGGTAAAGTCAGGCAAGATTTCTGTCATCTCGCGCGTCTTGCCTTTTTTCATAAGTTCCAGCATGCGCATATCCCATAGATAAAGGGCGTGACTGGTAATGTGTTCCTTACTCATATCTTCGGGAACTTCTGGTTCTAAGGTAAAGTGTCTGTGAGAAAGCGAGTTGCTGGCTAGTAAAACTGCGCGTTTTCCTGACTCGTTAATGGCCTCTCTCGTGGCAATACCTAGTTTAGTAAACAATGAATTCATGACTTCTAAATTAAAATACTGTGCGGCCCCGTTACTAGAAATACTTACGATGGGCTTGTTCCATTTAGGATTTGTCATGTGACACGATACAATCGTGCCGTAGTCGACTCGATAATCGGGATTTCGCATCATATCAGTGACTAAACCCATTTTTTCTGCTTTTTTAGAAATGGCCTCGCTCAACTTAACATCGAAATTCATATCGTAATTAAAGCGAAATAAATTAGGAAAAATGGGATCTACTGACTTACCTTTAAGATGGGGTACGCCAACGAAATGCGTACCAACTTGTGTGCGCCAGTGGGGCGACAATACAACTAAGACATCGTAATCCAATTTATCTAGATTTTTCTGCAGCCTCTCATAACCCCAGCGCAAAACTTCCCAGCCACCTTCAGAGCGCGGCTCGTTTTGTTTGGGATTATCGCCATACACAAGATGGGGTGGGTGCGGTGCTAAAGCTCCAGCTACAATCATCGCTTACTCCTTAATTACAATCCAATTGTTACTGTTTTTGCCTCTGTAAAAAACTCTAAAGAAAATTCGCCGCCTTCTCGGCCAATGCCGGAAGCCTTCATGCCACCAAAAGGTAATCTCAAGTCACGCTTAAGCCAGGTATTGACCCATACAGTACCGACTTCTAACTTTGCAGCAGTTTTGTGAGCTCTATCTAGATTTGTAGTCCAAACAGTTGCGGTGAGCCCGTAGGGCACATTGTTCGCCCACTCAACCACGTCTTTCATATATTTAAAAGGTGTTACCGTCACCACTGGACCAAAAATTTCTCGCTGCATGATTTCACTGCAGCGGTCTAGTTCCGTGATAATTGTCGGATTTAAAAAATAGCCGTCTTTAAATTCATTGCTTAAATTTTTTGGCCGATCTCCTCCAAAAATAATTTTAGCACCTTCGTTGCGAGCTTGTTCGATGCTGCTCATGACTTTGTCTAAATGTGAAGAACTCACAAGGGGACCCATAAAAGTCTTTTCATCAAGTGGATTTCCCACAATTAGTTTTTCAGTTTCAGCCTTAAACTCACTAAGAAATTTTTCGTAAATGCCTTCTTGTACAAAAATACGTGATCCGCAAACACAAATCTCACCCTGATTGAGAAAGCTTGAGCGAATGGTCCCCGGCACTGCTTTGCTAAGATCGGCATCGTCATAAATAATATTTGGATTCTTTCCGCCGAGCTCAAGACTAATTTTTTTAAAATTGGCAGCACTAGCCCGATAAATTTTTTCGCCGGTGGCGGTGCCACCCGTAAATGAAATAAGTGGTACGGCAGGATGATCTACCAATACTGCTCCCGCTTTTTCGCCAGTGCCAAAAACAATATTGCAAACACCAGAGGGTAGGCCGGCCTCCTTGATCAATGAGCAAAGCAAAAAGGCGGTCATTGAGGTAAACTCCGAAGGTTTACAAACGACTGTATTTCCTGCGGCGAGCGCGGGCGCAATTTTCCAGGTGAGTAGATAGAGAGGAAGATTCCATGGAGGAATAAGGCCCGCGACACCTACAGGTTGCCTTAAAACATAGTTTAAAGACGTATCCCCCTGAGTAGTAGACATTTCCTGTGTGTGGAGTATGGCTCCCGCAAAAAATCTAAAATTTTTCGAGGCCCTTGGAATATCGAGCTCCCGGGCTAGAGAAAGGGGCTTACCTTGATCGATACTCTCAGCCAAGGCCAATTTTTCGCGATCACGATCAATTAAATCGGCAATCTTATAAAGATACTCCGCGCGCTCTTCGGCAGTTTTTTTAGACCACGCAGGAAAGGCTTTCTTAGCCGCTACTACTGCCATTGCCACATCGACGTCTCGAGAATCGGGAACTCTCGAGTAGACCTTACCCGTAGCCGGATTAAAGCCGTCGAGGTACTTGCCGTCTTGAGGTGAAGCAAATTCACCATTTATAAAATTTTGTATGAGTTCCATGGTCACAAACCTCCGCTATAATTTTTTAACTGAGGCACTACCTCTTTCATAAAAATGCTCATACTTTTTTTGACAGCCTCATTATCATGGTTATTAAAATCAAACCACAACATCACACGGTCATCAGGATGAAAGCGCTCTCTAATTTGTTGAACAATTTGGGTGGGACTACCAGAAAGCGCATTGTCGACTGCGTTTTCGATTTTTTTTGGATCAAGAGTTCCTTCTATCGCCTTCCAATAATTGCTCAGGACCTTATTTCCTTGCTCGCGAGCGCGTTGATTTTGTTCTTCAGCAGAATCGCCAGAGGCATCCACAAAAACTAGTACGGTACGTGGCATATACGAGCGCTTCCAGGGTCCACCGGATTTATGAAAGTATTTTTTCATTCGCTCATGGGTAGTCTCTATTTCAGAGGAGGGCGTAATTGATAAATTAAATGTCCCCACGGGCATAAATTCATTAGCTAATATTTGCGCCGCGGGATCGTGAGAGCCCGTAATCAAACGCAAGCTCTCAAGCGGTGCTTCCAATGGAATCACACCCACTTTGTCAAACTTCCAAAACGATTCAATTTCAACTTGGCTGGCATCCTCACGTTTAATGATTATTGGCTTTATATCGCGGCTTGAAAAAACATCACCGCGTAAAAACCTTAAGAAAATTTCGCTAGCCTGATGAAATATTTTTCCTTTAATTAAGGGCCACATCGCCTCTTCATTGGCGTTTCGAGGCCTAATACCATAAGGAGTATTTGAAAATGGAAACCGCCCAGAGGCAAATCCCAATTCGAGCAGACGCTCGCGATGGGGGGACAGGTCATGCAGGCTCAAAAACATTTTTACGGCCTCAGCATGAGCAATGGGGCCGCCATTACAAAGAATGTTTCGAATGGCTGAACCAATATTAATACTTTTAGTTTGAGCAAAAACCAAATGTGCCAACTGCAAGATGTCTGTGTTAAGACCAATTTCACCCTTAAAATGAGGAATGACTGCGCCTGGATTTTGTTTTTGTATTTGGCAAGATAAGTGGGTTTCAGCCACCCACGCCGTACCAAATCCGAGCTCATCGGCAAGCCTCACTTGATCAAAAAAATTCTGAAACATGATTTTTTCGGTCGGCATATAGCCGTCGACTTCTGTTTGACATATAGAGAAAAAAATATCGAACTTCATAGTGAACCTGTCCGTCCGCCATCCACCGGGACACTCACACCACTAACATAAGAAGCTTTTGCACTCGCGAGAAATCCCACCACATTGGCAATCTCGTTGGCCTCGGCAAAACGTCGTAGCGGGATGGTGGCCTTCCAGTTCTCTATAATCTGTGCCTCGGATTTTTGCTCACGAGTAGCCGCGACTTTAATTAATGCTTCAAGTCTTGGTGTCTTAGTAAAACCTGGTAAAACATTATTTACAGTGACGCCAAACTCACCAACTTCTAATGACAGAGTTTTGGCCCAACTGCCCACAGCCGCACGAATCGTATTTGACACTCCTAAGTTGGGAATCGGAATTTTTACCGAAGTAGAAATAATATTGATTATTCTGCCGTAGCGGGCCGCTTTCATACCTGGCAATAATAGATTTGCTAATAGAGAATTTACTAAAACATGATTTTGAAAAGCTTCTAAGAATTGCTCCTCGCTCGCATCTGTAATAGCACCTGCCTTGGGTCCACCCGTATTACAAATTAAGATTTCAATGGGTCCAACGTCTCTTAGCAGATTTGAAACTTCAACTTTTAATTTCTCTCGATGGGCCACATCGATAGCTATTATTTTATGGCCTTTGTTAGGTAAATTTGTAGTTAGCTTTTCTAACTTCTCTTTGTTTCGAGCCAGGGCGAAGACTTCGCATCCCCGACTTGATAATTCAAAACATATGGCCTCGCCAATGCCCTGAGAAGCTCCACAAACTAGTGCCCTTTTACCTTTTAAATCCAAGAATTGGCTCCGACTTCGATATTGAATACCTTTTTCTATTGCGAATCGGGCCCCTTAGCAACAGAGACTTTTGCGCTTTGCGTCGCAGCAGTTACTTAAAAGTAAAAGGAAAACTTTGCGGTGGTCCTCTCGGTGTCGAATAATCTTGAGTGCTCAAGGCCAAATTTAATAATAAACAAGTTAATGTTGATGCCGAATACCGTGTGACTTCCCGAAAGGGTTGTTTCGGCCATTTGACCGACAGTAAAACTATTATCAAAAATGTCTCCGGTGCCTTCCATTCTAAGATTTCCAGTTGCCTTAATTGTGCCTATCCCCGCAAAAGGCTCAATTAAAATAAAATTTTTGCTTAACATTAACATGGCCCCACTGACACTGTCTTCGAATTTGATTTTAGTATCTACGGGTACGTTACCGGTCGAGGCGTTGTTAATGATTTGATTGAAATCAAAATTGGTTTTTGAAGTGTGTGCACGAATGGCTAAGTCAAAAGGAAGTGCGCTTAACAGGTTTTCGGTCATCGTCCATTTGAGTGCTGCGCCTACCGTGCCAAACTGAGAGTTTTCTGATTTTAACTGGGGAATTGTATTAACCTCTAAGGTAATTCCAAACGGCACCGACACCACCCCAATAAGACCTGCATGCGGCAAGCTCTTGGGCGCATCCGCATTAGGATCATTAGACTTAATAAGTTGCTCAATTCTTTTAATGTTTGTCGTTCCACCCATCAGCCCGGCTTCAAAACCAAAAATTTTTCCGAGCGGTTTGGCGGAGCTGACCGTCGTTGCAGTAAAGTTGGCAGACATATCCAAAACGAAATCGTTAAACTTTGTTTGATCGAGATCACCAAATTTAAAATCTTGAGCCTGAACGTTTATCGATGCAAAAAAGAGAAACAGTAAGATCATTGATTTCATAGGGGCCTCCCAAATTAAACTGTGCTCTAAAGTGTAAAGCAAATTCCCGAAATAAGGAAATGCACCTAGACTAAAGCACTATCCGGCTTATGGCCAAGATTCGCGGCCATCAGTAAATTTCATTCTTTTGCTAAATACCTGTCTATCGCATGATGAAATCCATAAATGACAGGTGTGAGGGCCAGAGCAATCAATAATTTATAAGAATAATTGATAAATGAAAGTCTCAGATAGTCTTCGAGAGTGAGCTTACCCGACAAATAAAAAGCGATTCCTAAAACAATAAAGGTGTCGACTAACTGAGAAATAGCTGTAGATCCGGTCGCCCTTAACCAAAGACGCCCAGAGCCTGTCTTTTGCCGAAAAAACCAAAACACCGTAACATCCACAAACTGGCTCACCAAAAAAGCCACGATACTGCCAACAATAATCCAAAGACTTTGTCCAAATACGGCATTGAACTGGTCGTCATTTACCGGCGATACTCCCGCCGCCTTTGTCCACATGGCGAAATACAAAACGATAAAGGCATAGACTATTAGTCCCACTGTTAACCATGTCAGACGCCGAACTCCCGACTTTCCGAAATATTCATTCACCATGTCTGTAGTTAAAAACACTACTGGCCAAAGTATCACGCCCACACTCATTAAATAGGGACCTACTTGAATTAACTTTCCGCCAATTATTTCTGCTAAAATGGCGTTAGAAATAAAAAGACCTGCTAAGAATAGAAAAACGAGATCGCGTTTAGCCGTCATAAAAAGCTTTCCTTAATATAAATGACAAGCCACGAAATGTTCTTTACCCACCGATTTCCATTTGGGAGTCTCGGTCGCGCAATGAGGCATGACTTTTGGACAGCGACCCGCAAAACGGCAGCCCGCCTTCACATTTATTGGTGACGGAATTTCGCCTTTGATAAGAGAGTGCTGCCGCGTTTTTTCTAATCTCGGATCGGGTTCAGGGTTAGCTTTGATTAACAACTCGGTGTAAGGGTGTTTAGGTCTAAAATAAACTTCACTGGCGGGGCCTAGTTCTACCATTGCTCCTAAATACATAACGGCCATGCGATCAGACACGTAGCGCACCATCGACAGATCGTGTGCAATAAACAATAACGTTAAACCCATCGATTTTTTTAGGTCTTCGAGCAAGTTAATCACCTGCGCCTGGACTGATACGTCGAGCGCAGAAATGGGTTCATCACAAACTACAAATTTAGGCTCGACAATCATGGCGCGAGCAATCCCAATCCTTTGCCGCTGACCACCAGAAAATTCGTGAGGGTAGCGCGACATATGATCGGGCTCTAATCCCACTTTTCTAAGCCACTCGGCAACTTTATCATTCATTTGAGCGCTAGAAAATCCCCCGATGGTTCTTAGGCCTTCAGCGACAATTTCTTTGACTGTCATGCGGGGATTCAAAGAAGAGTAAGGATCCTGAAAAATCAGCTGCATTTCTTTAGCATATTTTTTAAAATCCCGTGCCGAGTAATTTTTCGGGAGTTTTTCACCTTTATAGCGAATTTCTCCAGCTGATTTATCCCAAAGTCCTACAACCGTACGACCTAAAGTAGTTTTGCCGCTTCCGCTTTCGCCCACTAACCCAACTATTTCTTTTTCATTAATGTTCAGACTAATATCGTCCACGGCATGAACTTTTTTGCCGCGACCTATATCAAAATATTTTTTTAGGTTTTTAATTTCTAAGATCATTGTATAGGCCTCTGTCGCACATGAACCATATCATTTAGTCGAGGCGCCTGCTTATCCTGAAGCCAACAATAGCTAAAATGGTTTTTCTTTAAATCAAAACTCGGTGGCTGGTTCTTTTCGCAGAGCTTCATAGCATAAGGACACCTGGCATAATAACCACACCCAACTGGCGGCCTAAATAGATCCGGTGGGCTGCCCTCAATGGGAGTTAAACGCTTATGTACGCCCTCGACATTTTGTGGCATGGCCTCTCTAAGACCTTCGGTGTAAGGGTGAGCGCTTTGGTAAAAAATTTCATCGACGGGACCATACTCGCAAATTTTGCCAGCGTACATCACAGCAACTTCATCAGCCACTCGCGCGACGACACCTAAGTCATGAGTGATAAGAATCAAGCCCATGTGCTCTGTTCTTTGAATCTCTTTAATAAGTTCTAATATTTGAGATTGAATTGTCACATCAAGTGCTGTCGTTGGTTCATCGGCAATCAATACTTTTGGACCACAAGCCAGCGCAATTGAAATCATTGCTCGTTGCAACATACCACCTGAAAACTGAAAAGGGTATTGATCAGCTCTTTTTTCGGCTTCGGGAATTCTGGTTCGTTCGAGTAGTTCGATAGATTTTTTCATGGCATCTTTGCGACTCATGCCACGATGAACTATTAACGTTTCGGCGATTTGATGGCCTACTTTCATAGTGGGATTAAGTGAACTCATCGCATCCTGAAAAATCATACCAATTTCATTGCCGCGAAACTTATTCAATTCATCTACCGATACGCCAATCAGTTCCTTACCATTAAGTTTTGCTGATCCTGAAGTAACTCTTCCCGGAGGGGTTGGAATTAACCCCATAATTGACTGCACGGTTACCGACTTACCGCAACCCGACTCCCCGACAATTGCTAGCGTTTTTCCCCGCTCCACACTAAAACTTACACCTCGCACCGCTTTTACGATGCCGCCATAAGTGTCAAACTCTACACTGAGGTCTTTGACTTCGAGTAAGGGAGTGCTCATTCGCGTGACCTCATTTTAGAGTCAGTGGCATCTCGCAACCCATCTCCTAATAAATTAAACGCCAATGTAGTAACACAAATAAAAACTGCGGGCCAAAAAAGTTCATGTGGAGATGATGACATAGTCTTCACACCTTCTTCACACAGAGTGCCCCATGAGGCAAAAGGTGGCTTAACACCCATACCAATAAAGGCCAAAAAGGCTTCGCTAAAAATAGATGTTGGCACAGCAAAGGTTAGGTTAACGAGAATTAGCCCCATGGTGTTCGGAATCATATGACGTAAAATAATAAATATCGTACTCGAGCCTAAAAGTTTAGATGCCTGTACATAGCCTTCTTCGCGAATCTGCAAAACCTGCCCACGAATCAATCGAGCGGTTCCCGGCCAAAATGTCGACGTCATCGCAACCATCAGAGCAAAAACCGATCTCGCGCCAACGTGCCCACCCAACAATATGTATAAAATAATGACAACTAAAAGGTAAGGCATTGTTGCCACAATATCACAAATCCGCATCATTATGTTGTCTACGCGTCCACTAGATACCCAGAAAGTCCGCCATAAAGAGTACCAAATAAAATATAAATCAACGGCACAAAAATTCCGATGATAAGCGAAATGCGACCACCATACATAAGGCGCGCCAGCATATCTCTCCCCAAATAGTCAGTGCCTAGGGGGTGGACAGACATCTTTATCATTTCTCCAACTTTAACCAGATTTTTACTCTCAGTTTGCGCTGCCTCAATACCAATTGCCCTTACTACCTTGGCGCTTACGATTTTATATTGTGTCGAAGTTGTATCGATAGATTTGGCAACAATTGCGTACCAATAGTTTCTCGGTTGAATATCGAAACGGTCGACAAAGCCGATCTCATTGCCTGAGGTAATTTCTTTTATCACTACTCCATTATCTGAGATGGCCTCTAAATTCTCGCTCACTTTTTCGCTACGGTAAATTAAGTATCCTGCAGCTCCTTCGACGGGTGTCCAGTGTATTTCGACTCCCAAAGTTGACGGAGTTCCGATAATCTCAAATTTCTCGGGCGCACCTATATTTGGATTATCATGCTCTGGTAGATACAAAAAACTGGGGTCTTCTATCGTCTGCTCATCGGAGCTTTCATCAACTACCAGTGCCATTCTACCCAAAGAAGGACCTTCAGATATGCGATTTAAATTTTGTTGAGAAGGTTCTACTATCCAAATAAAGGGACCCAAAAAAGAAAAGGCGAGTAAAAACACCACAACACAAAGTGACACTGTTGCTTGCCGATTTTTCTTAAATCTGATCCACACATCTTCCCAATAAGAAAGTGAGGGTCGACTGAGCTGTTGCAAACTGTCTTTTCTTGAGGCGGCCGTAAAGTCAGAGGGGCTAAATTGGGTTTTAGTTGTTTCAACACTCATACTATTTACTTACCCGTATTCGGGGATCTACAAAGCCATAAATAACATCAACTATTTGTACCATTATAATAAGGTAGGCACCGTAAAATACTCCAGTTCCCATAATTACTGTGTAATCCAATTGCTGCACAGCTTGCACAAAGTAACGGCCCAGGCCAGGAATCGCAAAGAGATTTTCAATAACAAATCCGCCAGTAGTAATCGCCGCGAGTGCTACACCTAAAGTGGTTATAATCGGCAGAATCGCATTTCGCAGCTGATGCGAAAAAAATATTCTCAAGGGCGAAAGACCTTTGGCCTTTGCCGTTCGAATGTAATCTGTCGTCACTACTTCAAGCATAGATGAACGCATCAGCCGAGTGAGATAGGCCAATGTTCCCACCTCTAAAAATACGGCTGGTGCAATCATTTCATGAAATGTTCCCCAACCGGCGACCGGAATAACAGTCCAGCCAGCCCAGGCATTTAGAACTGTAAACCAATATTGACCCCAGGCCGCAAAAACAAAGTTAGGAACACTGATTCCAAAAATAACCAACATCATAATTACTCGATCCGGAAGTCTATTGCGAAATAGTGCGGTCAATGCGCCAAAAAGTATTCCACCGACTGTTGCCATCACAATGGCAAGCAAGCCTAGAATTGCGGATACGGGAAAGTGATCTCTTATAATGTCATTGACCCGACGATTTTTTTGAGAATAGGAGATCCCAAAATCCCATTTCAAAAAAACATTACTCATGAAAAGTCCGTATTGAACAATGAGAGGTTTATCAAGTCCATAGTGTTTAAGTAAATTCGCGCGAATCTCTGGCGAACTAGCCTTAGATTCTAATAGAGGATCACCGGGTGCCGCATGCATGGCAAAAAATATTAGTGTAGCCAATGCTAGAATGGTAACGACGGCCGATACCATTCGCCTGAATATAAAACTCAGCATTTAGTTTTCCGCCTACTCCACGCTTGCAAAAATAAAATTAGGATCAGCTCCCACTACGGAGCGCACAACGCCCTTTAATTTCTGATTCTGCAGATATACAATACCGCGTTCGTACTGTGGCAGAATGACGACATCGCGAATAAGTATATCCTGAGCCTTGCCCATGGCATCCATTCTCTTTTTCGCATCTATTGTTGTCATTGCCTCATTGATCACCTTATCATACTCAGGATTTGCGTATTTGCCTCGGTTGTTTTCGTTCCAAGACGTAAACAGATCGGCAAATGTCATTGGGTCATCATAATCAGGTCCCCATCCGGCAGCAACGATATCAAAGTCACCGCTCGACATTTTAGATAAGCGCTGTTTAAAGGTCTGAATATCAATATTCATATCTAACCCTAAATGTTTTTTCAATTGTCCCTGAACGTATTCAGCCTGCCTTTTTGGTGCCGCTCCATCGTCTACTAAAAACCAAATCGGCGGTAACTGTGTTAGGCCCAATTCTTTTTTTGCTTCTTCAAGAAGCTTTTTGGCTTGAGTAAAGTCAACCTTATGCGACTTGACGGGGTACTCCTGTCTAAATGATCTACCCACTCCCCTAAGCCACTTCGGAAAGAGCGTGTAGGCAGGCTCATTTCCTGGCAAGGCTATAACTTTATCAACTACCTCTTTGGCATTGTAAATAGATCGAATAGCTTCGCGAAGTTTTATATTTCGAGTCACGCGCTCGGGTCGATGGTTAAACTCTAAGTAAAACACGCTGCCATCAGCAAAGCGATTAGCTTTAAACGAATCTTTTATAGACTCTTTAAAAGTTTCTGAGTCCAAGCCTACCATATCTATTTTTTTGTCTTTGTAGAGGTTGTATCGAGCTTTTGCATCGATGATAAAATAAGGAATATCGATCACATCCATTTTGATCGTTTCTTTATTCCAATAAAATTCATTTTTTGTCATTTTCATTTTGGAGCCATGCTCCCAAACATCAAGTTTAAAGGGTCCATTAAAAATTAGATTTTTGGCGTCGGCAGCAAACTTTTTGCCACCATCTTGTGCCAAATAAAAATCTTTTCTAACAGGGTAATAAGTCGAAAATGCAGCCAAAGATAAAAAATAGGCGCAGGGCTTATCAAATGCCACTTCGAGTGTATAGTCATCGACAGCTTTAACGCCTAGGTCGCTAGCCTTTTTTCCATCCTTATTTGTATTTATCGCTTCGGCATTTTTAATGGGATATAAAATAAATGCATATTGAGAAGCTGTTGCCGGATCGACCACAGTTTGCCAGGCAAACACAAAGTCATGGGCCGTCACAGGTTTTCCGTCACTCCACTTAGCATTTTTACGAAGTTTAAATGTGGCAGTAGTTGCATCCAACTTCCAACTCTCGGCTACGCCCGGAACAATTTTTCCCGTTTTATCGCGCGAGGTAAGGCCCTGCATGATGTGACCAAGAACAAAACCACTTTGAGTGTCAGTCGCCCGCATGCTATTGAGATCGGGCGGTTCCCCGGTCAAAGACATGGTAACCGTGTTTTTCGAATTTCCTGCTGTCGCAGATTGTGCCGGCACAACAGCCGCTACGACAAATAACAGTATTGTTAATTTAGATAAAAAACCATTCATAAATTCCCCCTTGTTTTTACAAGCGACTAAGTCCATTGCAAGACAGGTGCCTGAAATTCAGGGCCACTGTGGCCTCAAGTCTTTAAGAATTAAGATGAATTGGTTCAAAGCTCAAATATTTAATATGTAATGCCTGGCGTAAAGCCCTACTTCAAAAACTGTAGTCGAAACCGACGTAACCCCTAGTTGATTTTTTATCTAAGAATTCAACGCCGTATTTGCCTTCGCTCACAAGCGCGTCCTCTTGTGCATAACCTAAGCGCATCGAAAATGCTTTTGTCGCCTTATAGCCAAGCTCAACACCAGCATTAAAGCTTGATTTAGTGGTATCGACGACAGCACTAGCGTCTTGACCTTGGGCTTCAGCTAGCACTTTTGCTTTTCTAATTTCTTCAGGCTGCAAAAAACTAAACCCAGTCGTGACATCAGTGCCAATGCTCCACTTATCAGTAAATGAGTAAGCAAGAAGCAAAGTATGACCCAAACCAAAAAGTGGCAAAGGTTCATTTTTGGCATTAGTGGCATAATCCGCCCAATAGTAAGAAACATACGGGTTAAGACCTAGTGTAAATCCACCAATCATTTTATTAAACTCCAGGCGGGCACTCTGAACAGAATTTAAGCCATCTGTGCGGGCTTGCTGGGAGTCGCCCACAGTCACAAGAAAACGCATGGCGACCGCGTGGTCCTTAGTATCAGGGCTAGTGAATTTATAATAATAGAATAACTTGGTATTTCCAACGACGAATCTCTCGGGAGTTTCTGAGGGCAGGATTATCTGATCGGCGCCTTTAAAAATACGAAACGTATGGTAAGAGCTAGGTCGATAAAAATAATCTAAGCCATAGCCAATTCCAGAATTAAATGCTTTTGAAGTTTCGGGTCTATAATCAACATGAGTACCGAAAGTCCATTTTTTTGCTTTTTCAGAGACAGACCCTTGGGTGGCTGCTCGAGTCGTAAGAATATTTTCAGAGTTAGAGATAGAATTAGTTTTTGCTACTTTTATTGAGGCCCTTCTAACGTCTGATTTTTTCGCAGTCTTTACTGTGGGCTTTTTAGTGGACTTATTTGTCAGCTTATTTAATGACTTTTTTAGAGGAACTATTTTGCTAGTTTTCTTTATTGTCGGAACGCTTGTTGCCGCCGAACTGTTGAAGGCCACAGTGAGCCCAAAAACCAAAAGTAACAATATTCCAACCGATTTAGACTTAGACATATCCACCTCCACTTGCAGTTATTATGAGCAGTAAATGTGCCATGGAATGATCGGAAGGGGCTCAAGCGTAGCGGTCCTAGTAAGGCAAAATCGCCTATTGAACTAAGGAAATATACAGTTTCTACATAAACAGTGCCAAAAATTGGCTCAGACCAAGAAATTAGACCGGATAATTAGTTTGGATACTTAAGATGAACAGCGGGCGTCGTTGGATGGGCTTGGCAAGTCAAAATTTCGCCAGCCGCCACTTCGCTATCGGTTAGGGCTTCGCAGGTCTCCATTTCGACACTACCACTGAGAACCTTGGCCTGGCAGGCATTGCAAGTTCCCGACATACACGAATAGGGGGCGTCTATATCTTGGCGCAGGGCTGCCTCTAAAATAGTTTCATCAGCATCACACTGAATGTCGTAAATTTTTCCTTCAATCTCTAATTTAATCTTTGCTGATTGAGCCATTTCGTCTCCAACTAAATTTCTCCTGCTAAATCATAAAATTAGAGAGGCACCAATATTTAGTCAAGTGGGGATTTTGCCTTTTCCTACCGTTTTATTTAAAGGCACACCTTTTTTGCATAGTGGACAGTCCGCCGCGTCCCAAGTCTTAAAATCTAAATTCACCAAACTCATAAGTTTAGCCTCAGTGCCGAGCTCTTTTTCTGTCACTCCTCCACGATTGCAAAGTACAGAAACTCCTACTAATTCGGCACTAGCCGCCGCCACAAGTTCCACTAGTCTTTTAGCCGAGCCGCCTGTGTTAAGTATGTCTTCAACGACTAAAACCTTTTTACCCTTGATAATTTCATCGTAGCCGCGCTTTAGGGCAAATTTATTTTCATCGAGCTTTTCAGCAAATACAGCTAGGACGTCTTTTTTTTGTATTCTCGACAAATGAAACGCCGTCCACTGACTTAAAACAATTCCGCCGAGAGCAGGGCCTAAAACCACTTCGATGGAGTGTTTTGAAAACCCTTCGGCCATCCATTCACATAATTTTGAGACGGCGTCAGTATGTGGGTAAATTGCGTCCTTGTTAACGTACTGGCTACCGTGCCTTCCAGAGGTGTAGGCAAAATGACCATCTGAAAGAATGGCGTGGTAGTCTTGCAGAATATCGAGTGCATTTTTGTTCAAGGCTTTACGGTATCATTAAAGACATTGAAATGGTCAATAAATAAAAATGCCCACTCCTATTAGGAGCAGGTATTTTAAATTACTTAGATTTCAAAAATTTAATGCTAAATTACGCTTTTTTACAACGCTCAGCAATTTCTTTAGCTTTTTCACTGTTCACTTTATCATCTTTGCTGCCGGTGATGGTTTCGATAACAAGCTTCATAACATTTGCGTCAGCTTTGTTATCAAGATAAACTTTAGACGCTTTAATCAGACCTTTAATTTCCTCTGGCGAAGCTTTTTCAAATCGACCTGATCCTGCGGCTGCATCAATTAGTAGAGTGGCAAACGCTGACTCTGCATCGGCGTAAGAACCTTTCTCAATTGTCCCATTTGATTTTCGAAGTGCCAAATTTTCAATAATTCGACTGGCGTCAAGGACAAGCGTTTCTTTTTCTGAACTCGGTTCCAATTTAATTGACGCTATCGTTTTAGCTGTATCTGCCGTGATAATACCCTTATCAGACCCTTTAATGAGGTTTGAAACCAATTCCCGAATTTCTAATTGGCTGGGTGTTAGATTTGATAACATATCTTTAATAGTAGATAGATTTTTTGAACTAACTTCTACGCTCGATACTGGTTTATTGCCGAGTTTAACTTCTAATAATGTCTTTTCTTTCATATGTGTATTTACAGTTTCGGTAAATAGCAACTTTGCGTCAGAAGCGCGAGCATCAATCTTTTGTCCTTTTCTTGCTAAAGCTAGGTCCGCCGTAAAAACGCTTCCCAATAATGTAGCCACTGTCATTCCTAGTAATACTTTCTTCATGTCTCACTCCTTCAATAGGGTTATTTTGTTAATTGTTAAACACTTTGCGCATTTTCTGTCACTTTTGGGTTCTAATACCTCTTAAGCTCCGTCCTACGCGACTTAAACCATTCGCTAGTCATTTATTGCTATTCTCATACCAGTTCTAATCACCAAAAAAGCTCTCGGCTAAATTGCCTGCCATGCCGCCATAGAGGCCCGTTTCATTAGCCAGAGTCCTTAGGCGTTTAAGAGCCAACTCCACATAATGCTCACGTGTGCCTAGTTTAGTTAATGGCAACTCCAATTGATCGTTAGAAAACTTCTCGCCAAAATAAATCACGCCTATTCCCTTAATTTGATTAAGGAGAATCTTTTGTGAATCCTCAAGTTCCTTCAACTTTGTCCTTACAAGTTTGAGGTCATTGGGCCCTCGGCCAATTTTTCGAATTTTTAAATGAGATTTTTTAAACATGCCTAGAGTTTCAGTAAAAAATGTTTTTAATTCTTCAAGCTTCTTTTTCTTTTTATCATCAAGTTCAGGCTCCGCACCATGAAGTGAGTTCCAAAAATTTTCAAACTCCGTAGGATTTTTTAGAGAGTTTTTTAAGGAGACCAATTCATTTTGCTTTCCGCCAGAGATTCCACTCATGTATAGATATAAGAGAAAATCTATGTAAAATTCGGCCTCTTGCTCGATGGAACTTAAAACACCTCGAGACAATGGCTGCGTATAAAACTTTTTAGCTTTAAAGTTCTTATCATTAATTTTTTTTGATTCTGAATATTTATAACCAAAATCATCGCGAATATCTTGCTCCCCAGTGACAATCGCGGGATAAAAATGCTGGGTCAGAATTTTGCGATAACGGGCTCTTAGGTAAGTGAATACAGAACGCGTAAGTTTACCTGTGTTCTGCTCCCACCAAGTGTCAAAATTCATTTTATTATCTGCGCCCACGCCTAAGACTGAGGGCTTGATGTCACCACGAATATACTCAAAAATATTATTGTAGGTTTTGGGGACTGGGCTAACTGCTGACATAGCGCCTGTAGTTGAAATCGGTCCCGAATATAGATCGCGACTAAAAAATCCTTGATTACAAACTGTTTGGTCTGTGGGATTTGTTACAATTCGCGGCGGCAAGAACTGCAAAATTCCTCCCCACGCTTTAGCAACCAATTCGCTATTTGCCTTAATGATGTCCGAGGCTTCTCCCACAGAAATGTTTTCGTTTAGGTGTTGCGAAAGATTAAAGTGATTATTTTTTTCAGCTATCGGTCCGCACGCCATAGATGCAATAAGATAGTCAATATGCCTTGGTGTTCTTACACTATCCAATTTCTTTGGCAAAATTTCTAGATTTTTGGGATCCATAATATCGCTGTTAACGGCCAATTCTAATACCTGCATTTCACCGACGTCACCTTCAGGATAAAAGTTGCCGACAAAAATCTTGAGTTGCACCAAGATGTTTTCTATGGGTACTTGCTCAAGGTCGGTATAGCCCTGTTCTTCCATTAACTGAATGAGGGCACGGTCTAATATAATAATACCGATTGCTGCCTCTCGACTTCTTTTATTAAACTCCCAGATTTTTCTGTTCCTGTCTGACAGCTTTAAATACTCTGTTTTTTCTGGACCGCTAATTAAGCTTAATATTTCGTATCGCTCATCCGCAAAAGTAAATTGTTTTTGAATTGCGGTTATTGTTTGGGTAAGGCCGTGATAGGGGTCTTTTAACCATGGTGTAATCTTTTGTGCGGCATCAGATATAGTTAGGAATCTCTCAGTTCGCAAATAGCCCTTTCGCTTGGCTAAGGGCATATCGACACTTTTCGACTCCAAATACTGATCTAGAGTTAAACCTAGTTCTTCATTTATATAATCATCACGTGTAAAAAAAGCTTTTCCAAATTTTCGAATATGGACTCCACGTAAATATTCGCGAAGTTGAAAGGGATCAACATCGCCACTACCATCTTGAACGATAAACTGTTTGTAAGCTTGATAGGCTGACTGATAGCTGACTATGTATTCATGAGTAAAATCAACCCAACTTTGATTGGCCTGAGAAGCAGCTGCCAATTGTTGGGCTCGGTGTTGGCTCATAACTTGGTTCAACCTCACCAGATTATCCGAAAATGTAGTTGAATCCCAAAGTTTTTGCTTCGCAAAGCTCAACAGACACCAGAGCTCATTTTCTGACTTACACACTTCTTTTTTTTCGTTCCAATTTTTATCTTTAAGCTCATCTACGCCCTGTAAAAGTTTATCAAATTGGGCATATATAATGTGTTTATCAATATCTTCTTTGAAGATTTCGTTAAAAACAGGTGCAGCGATATGGTCTTGAATAGCCAAAAACACCATAAAGTTTGAAATAGAAAACAGCGCCTTTCCGACAGTGACATTTATAACTTTACCCATTGGTGTAAATGTGAACCCTAACTGCAATCCCTTAAATATCCACTTAACGCTGTTCTTATTCGCTAGATGAGTGCTGAGGTAACTTGATACTCCGCCTACCAAAAGATGTGAAATAGTCATTGAAGTCAACATGGCTCCGAGATCAGGCAACAAGCGAAAAATAGTTCCCGAATTTACCCATTTAACGTAGGCCACGTCGCAATGCTCTTTCCACTGGGGCGAAACGGGGATTTCGCTAGAAAATGCCTTTAGCCAAGTTGAGTTGCACTTTTTCAAATCCTCATCGTGAAGAATTTGATCAAAGAAATGACTGGTTGTCATACCAAATGCCATGCCGACAGGGCCAATTGTTCTTAAGATGTAACTGACACGTCCACGCACCGCTTTAGTTTTGGCGAGATTTTCAGGTAATCGGTAGTCTGGCATTTTAGCAAAATCTTTGTTCGCACCGGCAAAAGCCTTAATCGCAATGTCTTTATTTAACTCTTTAAAATATTCAGTTGATGACTTTACCAAGCGTCCGACCATATTGTGTCCACGTTGTCCAATTGCGGTGCTGGTCATCATAAAACTATAAAAACTTAATATGCCTATCGGGTCCTGAAGCATTTTCATAAACGTATGGAATGCGGCGGGGTCCATTTCATAACTCGAACTCCAGCTAGAAAAGACTCCTGAAATATAGGTATTAAAAAATATAGCCGAATAAAAAAGCATTACTTCAAGTGGCAGTCTTGCTGTTGTTGCGCGGTAAGGGTGTGCTCCTCCGCCAGCATAGAGGTTTCCGGCCTTCCAGATTTGAAGTTCCTGTGCAGTAGCTTTGGCGATATTTATGTCTGCTATAACCTCTTTGGTTACATTTCCTTTTTGAATGTTTATTTTTAACTTTTCAAAAAGCTTCTGTGAAAACTTAATCGTTTGATCGTTGAGCTCAGCAGTCTTTTTTAGTTTTGGGCTGTAATTCAAACTCAGTTCGGCGCCTGGCGCGCTGACAACGACTTGCGAGAGTTGGGACGGTTTAGCATTTTGGCCATAGGCGTAACCAGGACCCGAATAGACCATCGTAAAGACTAAAATCAAACGTAGGTAATAATTTAAGAAATTCATCAAAATTCAGAATTGCAAAACTGATGCTAGTTCGCAAATTCTGCGCCCCGTTCAATTTTAAGTCTTTTCAGGCCGTTAGCCATCTGGGGCAGAACCCTCTGGGCCACTTTACGGCTTGAATAATTGCTCTGGCCCTTTCTTGTTTAGCCACTGTCAAAACTATAAACAGTTAAAAAAAAGTAGACAGGTATTTGTCTCTCTCCTTTTTTAGTGGGAGCTCAATTAAGTTTAGCTGGTTGAATTAACCACTCGGCTCAGGTTTCAGGCTGAT
>JAWXAY010000057.1:0-5345 GCA_034439715.1 Pseudomonadota bacterium | reverse complement strand
CAAAATAAGACACTCTTCCTTAAGGAAGAGTGTCTTATTTTGTTCACAACGCTGTGCCCAGGAGAGGACTTGAACCTCCACACCTTTCGGCATATCCACCTCAAGGATACGTGTATACCAATTTCACCACCTGGGCATTACTTCACGGCGTGGCGCCATTATGCCTTAAAGATACTGCTTATTCAAGCCAAGAGAAATAAAAAACAGCCGCACTAGTGCGGCTGTTTTTTATTTCTAAATCGGAGCTAGTCTTTCTTTTCTTCAACCGGTACTTCTGGAGTCACTTCTGCTTCTGGAGCGGACGCCACTTCAACCGCTTCAGCAGCTGAGGCGGCCGCGGCTTCTTCTGCTTGGCGAGCTGCTTCTTTAGCCTCTGCCTCAGACGCCTTAGCTTCAGCTTCTGCCGCCTTTGCATCAGCAGCTACCTTAAGTGCCACTTCTGTCTCTGACTCAGTTGAGAAATCGACAACATCCATACGTCGCATTTGTCGCTTGATTTCTCGAGCTACCTTCTCTCGGATGTAGTAAAGCTTGGCTCGGCGCACTTTAGCTCGCTTTACTATTTCCATCTTGTCGATAAGTGGTGAGTAAAGTGGGAAGATTTTTTCAACTCCAACTCCACTAGCAACCTTTCGTACTGTAAACGTAGCACCTGGTTCATCACCATGCTTACGAGCCAATACCAAACCTTCAAAAATCTGGATACGGGTCTTTCCTTTATCTTTAATTTTTTGGTGCACACGAATAGTGTCCCCGGCTCGAAGGCCAAGTTCTTTTCGTTCACTCATATTTATTGGTGAAATATTCACCCCTGTAACTGCTGTTTTCATATTTATATATAACGATAGGGCCGTTTAAGCGTGCCATAATCTACCACAGGCTCACCTAATCTGCAATACGTTCTGCAGCCTGCTCAAACTCTAGTGGTAATGGAGCTATAAAACGTTCAGTTTGGCCGTGCGGCAGAATAATCTCCAGTACATGAGCGTGCAGAGCCAGTCTATTTAAATCGAGATTATTTGAGGCAGCTATCCTTTTTTCGGCATACAGTGGATCGCCTACAATTGGACGGTCAATGGCCCGTAAATGTACTCGAAGCTGGTGGGTTCTCCCAGTCTGAGGCAAAAGTTTGAGGTAAGAAAAAGGCTCTCCTTTGTATTCACCAAACCCAATTCGCTCAAAGTGAGTGATTGCCTCTCTCAGCACTCCCTTAGCCCCTTTTTCCGCTGAACGCTTTTTAAAATCTTTACTATTGCGTCCAATCGGACGATTGATTGTTCCCCACTTATCATGAATCTGTCCATACACAAATGCTCGATACTCTTTTTTTGCTTGCCGGTCATGAAACTGGCTTTTGATAAAGGCATGCGCCTCTTTATTCCTAGCCAAAATCATTACCCCGGAAGTCTCGCGATCTAGCCGATGCACAATACCTGACCGCTCTAGTGGAGTTCCGTCTGGCTTTAAAGCTTCTTCTCCAACCCCTTTAGCTTCAGGGTAATTTTCCAAAAACCACTCTACCAAAGTCCCCTCGACACCCGAATGCCAATCTTCGTGCACCAACATACCATATGGCTTGTTGACCACTACTACGTCGTTATTTGAAAAAATTATTTCTGGGACAAATGTCATGTTATTTACCAATTCTTCGATCTTTTTTTATATAAGTACTGACAATACGCTCAAATTCGTCTTTTGTAAAAGCCGGCCAGTAGGTAGAACTAAAAAACAGCTCACTGTAAACAGTCTGCCAGGGTAAAAAATTAGACAGGCGGCTCTCGCCTCCGGTGCGAATTATCAGATCTGGATCAGGCATTCCAGTGCTCCAAAACAAGGACGAAAAACTTTCAAGGTTAACTTCTTTTCCTAAAGTAACGGCTTGATTAACTGCCGCCAAGATCTCCGCCCTTCCTCCGTATGACAAAGCAATCCAAATAGTTAATTGTGGCTCTTGTGGGTTTTGTGCTTCAAGCTCCCTGATTGATTCCTGGAGACCAAGTGAAAGATCAGTTCGTTGACCAATAATGCGTACGGCCACCTCGTCTTTATTATCGCGCTCGGCTAATTCAGAAATAGTCGCCTGGAATAGCTGCATCAGTTTTTCTACTTCGACTTTATCACGCTGCCAATTTTCAGTTGAAAATGCGTAGAAGACAGCGTGGGGAATCTCCTTTTCAGCCACCCACTTGATCACTTCAAAAAGCTTGTCCTTGCCGGCGAGATGTCCTGTAAAAGTCTCAGCTTTTTGTTCTCGTGCATACCGTCGATTCCCATCCATAATAAAGCCGACACATTTAATATCTTGTTGATTTGTCATATATTACCTTACTGAAAAATCACTATAGGCCACTTCGGCAGTCCGCCACTCGACCGCTACCCCTTCTACCAAAGACAACACCGATCCTTCATGAAGGTACTCTACAAAATTTTTCAACGTACCAGGCTGCGCCTGGGCTACGACCAAAACACTGCCATCTTGGTTATTTTTCACATAACCAACAACACCTAATTCCCCAGCAATCACCTGCACATAATCATGAAATTGCACCCCCTGCACCTTACCAATTACTGTTCCTTGTATCTCTGTCATCCATCTATTATACAGTGAATCAAAGAACGTTGAAATAATTTGAAAAACAGGTAAGATATGACAACTGCAATTAAGCAGTCTTGCGCGATTAGCTCAGTTGGTAGAGCAGCTCATTTACACTGAGAAGGTCGGGAGTTCAAGTCTCTCATCGCGCACCAGAATGGAATCGGGAGAAAACAAAAACCCGACATTAGACACGCTCAAAAAGGTTGCGAAAGCCTTAGTCGTGAGCGTTGATGATTTAATAAATTAAATTTATGAAAACAGTCGTAATGTGTGGCAGTCGTCGCTTCAAACCAGAAATAAGAGAATTTGCAAAGCGTTTAAAAATACTCGGCGTTGTTGTATATGAACCTTATTTACATTCTGGACAAGATGAGTGGGCAAAGTTGTCTGATGATTATAAAAAATTTGTTGCACTTGGATTGACTCACGATCATTTTTACAAAATCCAAATGGCAGATGTGGTATTTATTTTTAACAAAGACGGCTATGCTGGTAATAGCACAACTTTGGAAATCGGATATGCAGTTGCGCTTGGCAAACCAATTTATGCTTTAAGCGGTGATGATAAAGAATTATGTCGCCATGTGCTTTTTCGAGAAATTATTTCTTCGCCGATTGAATTGGCAAAGAAGTTAAAATAACTATGGTAAATAAATGCGATAACAAAAGTGTTGGAATGCTGGTGTGGAAAGATAGTGACTTGCTACTTATCGAGAGAAAAAAGCCGCCATTTGGTTTTGCGCCTCCCGCAGGTCATGTTGACGGTGACAATTCTTTTGAAGAATCAGCACAACGAGAGTTGAAAGAAGAAGTTGGTTTGGATACAAAAAACATTAAACTTTTAATCGAAGGACGAAAAGATAATCCTTGTCGCCGTGAAGGTGGAAGTTGGCACTATTGGAAAATATATAAAATTGAAGCTATTGGCGAAATAAAACGAAGTGAAGACGAAACGAAACAAGCAAATTTTTATAAAAAAGATGATTTGCTTTTACTTGCAACTAAAACTGAAAAATATCTTCACGGTAATATCGAACAGAGCGATTGGGAGAAGTCGCCAGGATTAGAACCAGTTTGGTACGAATGGTTAAAAGAATTAAAAATAATTTAATTATGAAAATAACAATTTGTGGAAGCATTGGATTTTATAAAGAAATGGAATCAGCCAGAGATGAGCTAATTAAACATGGACATGAAGTAAAAATACCAGAGCTTGCTCTTGAAGTGCCTAAAGAATTTGGTGGTGGCAAGAAAGTTTACTTTGGGCAATACATTGAACAAAATGGTGGCATTGACGCTTTTCCTGCAGAACACAAGATATGGGATATGAAAGAGGGGGCAATTAACGACCATTACGAAAAAATTGATTGGTGCGATGGAATTTTGGTCATTAACCATGAAAAACGAGGTATCAACGGATATGTCGGAGGGAATACCATTATTGAAATTGGTGTCGCTTTCTATCTCAAGAAAAAGATTTACATATTGAATCCAGTATCGTCAGAGCTTTCCTACAAACAAGAAATTATGGGAATGAAGCCAGTGATGCTTAATGGTGATTTATCAAAAATATAAAAATATGAAATACACACCAAAAACAAAAGTATTTATCAGTTTTGATTTTGATCACGACGAAGAATTAAAAAATCTTTTTGTCGGACAGGCAAAACACGACGATACACCTTTTTGAAATAACTGATATTTCAGTTAAACAAACTTTGCTCGGTGATTGGAAAGCTAAAGTTAGACCGAAAATTAGAAGCGCCGAGCAAGTCGTAGTGATTTGTGGTGAATATACACATACCGCAACAGGAGTTAGTGCGGAAATAGAAATTGCCCAAGAATTAGACAAGCCATATTTTCTACTCAAGGGCAGAAGTGCTAAAACTTTCACAAAGCCAAAAAGTGCAAAGGCTGAAGATAGTATTTATCGCTGGACTTGGGAAAATGTTGGCTTACTTCTAAAGGGCAATAGATAATACTATGAGCGATTTATTTTCAAAAATGAAAAAGATTATGGAAATGAATATAAAAATCATTTTTTTGAGCAGTATAAGCTCTATATTGAAAGTGTAGAAAAAACGAGCGACAGACGACAACACGCTAACAATTATTTTATTACAATAAATACTGCTCTCATTTCGCTCATTGGATTGTCTTTTCAAATTAAGTTTTTTGAAAATCTAGCAGAAGTAAAATTAGTCCTCGCCTTTGTTGGCATAATTATTTGCGTTGTTTTTTGGTACTTGATTAGATCATACAGACAACTAAACACTGGCAAGTTTGAAGTTATTCATAAAATTGAGGAAAATTTGCCGTTGGCGTTATATAAATACGAATGGGAAGTTTTGGGTAAAGGTGAGGACAACAAAAAATACTATCCTTTTTCACATATTGAATTGATTATTCCGTGGGTGTTTGGAATAATCTATGCGTTAATTGGATTGTATTTTTTGTGCTAGATTTTTGATTCTGCCAGCCCCCAATTCGCCAAAAGAAAAAAGCGGAGGATTCCTCCCCAGACCCCTCCTTTTCCATTTGCGACATCCGAATTCAGAAACAAATGAGCCGAAGTTTTGGCAAATCCTTTCCTCCCCAAAAAATAGTTTTGCCAAAACTTCATCCGCATTGAAGCCCCACGCACTGCCCGAATACTTGGAGGGCAGAGCCCCGAAAGAAAAACACCCTTTCCTTTTTCAAAAAGAATTTCACCCCCGCCAAATCAGAAATGCAAGGAGTGTTTTTTCTT
>JAWXAY010000056.1:0-2843 GCA_034439715.1 Pseudomonadota bacterium | reverse complement strand
ACCATTTTCAAGAGTCGTAAACTGGGGGCGGGACTACCAGAGATGTTTAAAGTACCTTACACGAAACACTTTAGAAGCGTTGGGGTTCATCGAATACACAAAGCGGCGCGACTATTACGCTCGCTGGAGAATCAGCTTGGAACCTGCGCCGAGTGGTTAATTAGGAACGGTCAGAATCGCTGGGTAGTTACACGGCTATACAAAATTGAGACACTTGAGCATATTCCACACAATAGACCACACACTTTTATACCTGTAGTCTGCGGATTAACTCAGCATTCTCAATGTGAGACAAGGTATGCAGCTTGCAGTATTAATAAACAAGGCAAGATAAACAGGGAAAGAATATAAATTTATTTAGAACGACCGGCTCACTGATATTTTTTTATATTGTTTTAACATTGGTGGCTGTTTTCTAAATGTGTACCGGGGGGGCATTTATGTCTAAGCCACTAAAAACCAATCCTATTGAACAATTTCTATATGAATCGAGACCCTATTCTCTTTTCTTTATTGCTGTCTACTCTATTAAATTTCCAGAGAACACAGTCATGATTATAGCGGGAATAACGCTTATGATGTGCGCTGCGATTATAGCTCGACTTAGATTGAAACACCGAGGCTATATCAAATGGTAATCAAACATCCTGCGTAAAACTGTCGTCACAAAGAAATAGACAATTTAGGTACTTGCGATTTATAAATTGGGAGTGCCCCAAGCAAAAATGCCTATATATCTAGACTACCATGCTACTACGCCGGTTGATCCTAGGGTCATGACAGCAATGCTTCCGTTTATCTCCGAAAACTTTGGAAATCCTGCGAGCAGTACTCATGCCTTTGGCTGGAAGGCTGAGAGCGCGGTTAATGAGGCCAGAAAGCAAGTTGCCACACTCATCGGCGCGAAAGAAAAAGAAATTATATTTACCAGCGGTGCCACCGAGAGCAATAACCTAGGAATTTTAGGCGCCATGGGTGATACTAACGGTCAAACTCCCCATTTTATTACCTCAGAAATTGAACACTCCTGCGTATTGGCAATCTCTAAAGAACTCGAAAACCGTGGAGTGGAAGTTACCTACCTTCCTGTCAATAAATTCGGTCAAGTGGAACCCACAGTTTTACTTAAGAGCATTAAAGCCAACACACGCTTGGTTTCAATCATGTTTGCTAATAATGAAATTGGCAGCATCAACAATATTTTAGAGTTGAGTAAAATCACCCGTCAAAAAGAAGTTCTCCTGCACGTAGATGCGGCCCAAGCTGTCGGAAAAATTCCGGTCGACGTTTATGATTTCGGTATAGATCTCCTGTCTCTCTCAGCCCATAAACTTTATGGCCCCAAAGGCGTTGGAGCCTTATTTGTTCGTAGTCAGGAGCCAAAAGTCAGACTTAAATCGGTCATTTTTGGCGGCGGCCAGGAACGTGGCATTAGGCCAGGAACCCTTAATGTTCCAGGAATTGTGGGCCTTGGTAAAGCTTGCGAGCTTTTTCGATTAGATATGACGGAAGAAATTCAACGCACCAAAAAATTACGTGATATACTAGAGACAGAAATTAAGAAAAATGTTGGTGATATTGTGATAAATGGCCACCCGGTAGAGCGATTGCCTATGAATTTAAACATTAGTTTTTGTGGATGTTTGCCCGATCTACTTTTAGAGAATCTTAGCGGTATCGCGGTCAGCTCGGGGTCGGCCTGCACTTCGGCCTCGATGCAGGCGAGCCATGTTTTAAGAGCTATAGGAGTCAGCGAAGAACTGGCTCGCAGCACCGTGCGCTTTGGTGTTGGACGATTTACTTCTGAAGAAGATATTTATAAGGCATGTGAAATTGTGAGCTCTGCCGTTAAAAAATGTCGATCGGTAAAGTTTAAGGAGTTACGAACATGATTAATATTAGCGAAAAAGCCGCTCGTCGAATTTCTGAGATTAAATCTGATGAGAAGTCTAACCAAGAAAGTTTTTTGCGCGTTGAAGTAAAAAAGGGTGGCTGCTCTGGCATGTCGTATGATCTAAAGTTTGATATTCAGATGACTGACAAAGACCAAGTCTTTGAGGGGCACGGCCAAAAAGTTGTGGTTGATCGTGGCAGTTACCTGTATTTAATCGGTATGACTCTGGATTTTCAAGGCGGCCTCAATGGTCAGGGCTTTGTGTTTTCGAACCCTAATGCCACGAAAACTTGCGGCTGCGGCTCCTCGTTTAACGTTTAATTTAACAGTCTCAATTCTAGATAATCTCAAAGGGAGAATTTCGTCCTTAAATCGCCTAGGCTCATATACGCCTTCTTATCCTTTAAAATAAAGTTCAAGCTAGACTAAAGCCGCCGCCCCCTTTTTGCCGATAAGTCTAGGTAAGGAGATCTAATGCTTGTTGCACGTCTAGCTGTTTTCATCCTACTGAGCCTAGTATTCTGTGTCGCGGCTCAGGCACAAACTTCACCACAGGTAATGAGTTTGCAGGGACGCATTTTAGATCCCGCGAACCTCCCTCTTGAATCCGCCAGCGTGCAATTTACTATTGAAGTTATATCTCCCGGCGCTGAAGAGTGTCTACTTTTCCAAGAAACTCACACGTTAAACATGACTGGTTCTGGAGGGGTATTTTCTCTCAACGTTGGTATTGGTACTCGTGCCGGTGTGGGTTTTGAGGACACCAGCACACTTGCGCAAGTGTTTAACAATGCTTCGGGCGCATTGAGCTCGCTGACCTGCACTGTAGGCACAACATATACGCCAGCGACCACTGCTAAGCGAAAAATCAAAATGACTTTTGATGACGGCGGTGGACCCCAAGTTGTGACACAGCTACTAGATTTGCAATCGGTTCCGTTTGCGCTTT
>JAWXAY010000055.1:0-12530 GCA_034439715.1 Pseudomonadota bacterium | reverse complement strand
TCGGCGTGGCAGAAAGCCGCACGCAAAGCATGTAAGCTTGGCTACAAAAATATTAAACACTTCAAAGAAGGTATCGCGGGCTGGAATAAGAATTCGTAATCAAGAGAGATTAGTTTTGGTTCCCGCCACTGAATTGGCAAGTCCAGTGCCCATGTCAGATAAAGAGATATCTGATATCAAACAAATTTCTTCTAAGGCGCCCTCCCTTGATTAAAGATTAAAATTCGGATTTGGATACGACGTCTTAGTCATCGCTAACGTCTCCCGTAACATCCAAATCAAAGATGAATCCCCAGCCCGATGTCTCTTATAGGAAAGTGCCACTTGGTGCTTTAAAATATTCGCGACTTGTTTTGCTTCGATGACTCGCTCGATTTTATCAGAAGCTACTGCGGATTCGGCAACCTTTTCGGGGAGAATCCCATAGCCCAGGTCGGCTTCTAGCATCGCCTTAACAACTTCTAAATCGCCGCAAGTGGAGATGAACCGGCTCATTTTTAACTCTTTTAGTTTAGAAAAAAGTGAGTCCTTACCATCGGCGGCAACATGTGAAATCGTAAAAATCAGTGCGTCTGAATAAGAGATTTTTGATCCCACTTTTTTGTAAAGTGAAAACGTGTCTTCATAAAGCACTTCGGTTAAAAGCTCTTTGGATTTTGGGGGGTTCACTGAAATAATAAAATCAACTTGGCCACTTTTTAAATATTTTACTAATTCAAAACTCGAAGAGGTTACGATATTCAAACGCAAGCCTTTTTGTTCTTGGCGAAGATAGCGATAGAGCCGGGGTAGAAAGTAAACAGCAATACTCTGGTAGGTTCCCATTGTAAGTTCACCAGAAAATTGTTTTAAATTTTTTTTACGAATATCTTGGTCTACCTGGCTGCAATCGTTAAGTAACCGTTCAGTGAAGTTAAAAAGTTTGCGCCCAGCAAAGGTCGTCGAAATACCTTCTCGCGTCCTAATAAGTAGACTTTGTCCTAAGACAGCCTCCAGAATCTGAATATGTTTAGAAATAGCCGGCTGCGACAGTTTATTTACTACCGAGTACTTGCGTATTGAGCCGGTTCGCACGACTCCATTGAAATGTCTCAATTTTTCCAAGTGGTCTAATAACATCTCGGTCCCTATATATCATTATTACGATACCTGTATACATATTTAGTATATACCCCGGGTGATTTAAATGAATTATAAGTATTCCCTGCGAATCATCGCGTAAAACGGGAGGTAGAAAATGTTTAGAACCAAGTTACTTTATCTGGCAATAACAGTTGTTCAGTTTTTTATATGCAATTTTGCCTTGGCAGAAATCACAAGGGTCTACGTTACGGATAGCGCAGGGTTAACCGATTTCGACTTTACGCCGGTCGGAAAGCTCATCGGTTCATGCGCTGAGGGCAATGGGCTAGGTGAGGTGGTGCCCTTCAGTGCCAACTTATCGGGGTATCGATTTAGGTGTACGGTAAATAATATCGTCACTGAATCCGATTTTGCTGCGAAAGGTATTTTTCAGAGAAATGGCATAGTCGGTTATTTAAATTTTGAAACAGACGCTAATGACGACGCAATTATTTTTAGATATGATAAAAAAAGAATAAATCCGCCATTCATCACGCAAGTAGTTACTCAAGACAACAGGAGACGTAATACTGCCCTGGGAGTGGTTTTTGAAGTTACCTGTAGTGAGGAGTACTATGGCCATAAGGACTGCACCGAAGCGTCGATCAGAGAAATGGCCCAAAAACTAAGTGATCTTTACGGCTCACGTTTGACCCGCGGTGCTCTTGGAATTCCAAAAGGGACTGGTGATTGTAAAGATCCGAATTGTGGTCAACCTGATTTTCCGGGCGGAGGCTGAACTGGGAAGTGATTTTTAATTAAATATAGATCGCAATTTCAAAAAAGGAGAATTGAAAATGAAAAATATGAAAATAGCTATTCTGTTGATTAGTTTATTCTGCACTCAGAGCGGAACTGCTTACGAGAGTCAAAATTCGAAATGCCTTACTTTAGGTGAAGTCGTAGGCACGAGCTGTCGGGTCGGTAATGTGGCTCTAGAAAAAGCGGCTCTGGCGCAGTTTACTGATGACGAAGATGCGAAGTTTGTAAGCCGTAGGTCTGTAGATGCATGTATTCAAAAATATTCCTTAAATTCTGATGAAAACAGTCATGAGTTTAAACTCACTGATTTAGATGGTCTTTTTGAATGTATTGCCGAGGTACCATCGATTGTTGATCCAGATTTTGTAAATCAATGTTTTAAGATCCCAAGCGTTCACCTTGACCATTCTTATATCTCGACCAGCGCTTCTAAAAATATTGTGGAGGCCCATGAGGAAAGCCATCTAAATCCTATGTGTACCATTCATCCTGACTACGATTTGGAGGGAGAAAAAAAGTGGAAATGCGCTCGAAAACTGACTCTTGACTCTGAAGTATACCGCATTATTTTCGCAGGGCCAGGGGATTTCCAGCAGTTATTAAACTGTTTTGAGGCAAAATAAAAGGCTTCTAAAAATCAGATTTTAATGGGGATTTTATGAATAAAAGTTTTACGGTAAGTAAAATAGGATTGATAGTGATAGTTCTGTCTCTCCCCTTCCTTGCGCGCGCCAATGAACAAATCCCTTCGGATGCTCATTCGCCGTGTCCGCCAGGGTACACTAAAGGCTATGCTGGCTACTCTTACTATTGTTATTCTGACGTAATACGAAAAACAATAGATTCAAAATCTCCCGTTTCAAATTCTTGTCCCGTAGGTTATCAATTGTCATATCGAGGGTACAGCTACTATTGCGATCTAGTGGTTTGTGTGAATAGATCGCAAAGACAGCCAATTCCTTCCTCCTCTGAAGGACAATGCCCTACCGGATACACGAAGAGTTATCGGGGTTATAGCTACTATTGTGATCCCACCGATGTGGTCGTGCCATGCAGCCAATAGCATCCGTAGTAAGTTTTTTATAATGAGTTACGTAGCCAAAAAGGAGGCTTAAATGAAAAAAATTATAGTGTTAACAGTTCTATGTTTTTCTGTGCTTCTTGCGCAAAAGTCTTTTGCAATAGAAGAATGTCGTGATTTATCAGACGGTAGCTTTCGATATGAGGACGATGATTTTCCCGTAATCGAGCAGATGAAGATTGCTGGGGGCTTTGATTGCCGGTGCCTACCAGCGGCAACACATCCAGATTTTGACCATGGGCACAACAACACATTTCCTCAAGTTATTCGTGAAGAAAATAGTTTATTTTGCTCTTTTCAAGCCATAAATTATCGTGGCACTCAAGCGGAACAGAGCGCTTTGCGAACTTGTTCAGTTAAGTTTACGGGCGTTCACGACTTGGTAAATATACCAATGAAACGGATAAAGATGTTCACTGAGTGTGTGGATAAAGAAATTACTTTAAATAGATAGGTTATTAGGTATGAGCTGGAGCGGAGGTAGGAGACTACCTCTGTTTACTTAGTGAAAATTTCGTTGATCGGGTTATTCATCATTTTTTCTTTTCACGTTAGTCCATCAAACGCTCAGTTGGAAGACTGTTTGTGCACCAAAAATCCCACTGATTGTGAAGTCGGTATTTTGAGTTGCAAATTGACCGCTCTATACAACGGCCAAACGTTTGCCCATGATTTTGCGGAGAAGTACAAAAAGGGGGATGATTCCAATCCTGAGATTGGGAGCGGAAAAAGATTCGAAGTGGACAAAACGAAAAGGCTCGACCTCCAGGTTTTCGCTGCTGCTTGCGACAAAAAGCTGCTACACATTTCTGTATCGGGAATTCTCTGGGGGTTTTTGCCGCCTGACTATCCGACGATCGATTCTTTTCATAAACTAATTCGAAATATTCCCTTTGATAGTCAGGAGCTTAAAATTGAATATTTAAGCCAGAAAGAAAATTTAAAATTCATATTCCATTGCCGGGCCAAGGCCCTGAGCTAGCAGACTAGGTGCGCAATCAAACCGTATTTGAAAGATGTCAACAATGCAATTATCACGTTTGATCATATTGAGTGGGGCTTTGGCTTCTGGATAGGCTGCGAATTCAAATATAACCGTGGTCAGCGGCTCGTCTACTTGTTCGACTCGCGCACCACTTGATAGAGTAGATGAACCACCACGCCTTAAATTTAGAAATGTCACGCGTATCTCACGAATACATGCTATAGGGTTAGGGAATATCCCAGTAGAAAAAAAGAAAGGTGATGCTATGACCGAATATATAATGCCGCTGTTGGGAGGTGCCCTCATTGGACTAGCTGCCTCGCTTATGCTTTTCTTGAATGGAAGAGTGACAGGAATCAGTGGGATTATTTATGGGGCAACTATTGCACCTGAGAAGGGTGAAATTTCTTGGCGTTGGTGTTTTATTTCCGGGATGCTTCTTGGCGGATTCATTTTAAAAGTGATTAGTCCACAAGCGTTTGCCGGAATTCTACCAACAGCTAACTGGACACTTGTCGTAGCTGGCATACTGGTTGGGTTTGGCACCGTACTTGGAAGCGGCTGCACAAGCGGTCATGGGGTTTGTGGAATCAGTAGACTGTCTCCACGTTCTTTAGTCGCAACTCTTACATTTATGGCTGCCGGAATTTTCGCTGTTGTTCTCTTTAGGAATTTGAATATCTACCAATGAAAAATAAAATTGCAGCGCTATTTGTAGGTTTACTCTTCTCTTTAGGCCTTGGGATTTCCGGGATGACTCAGCCGGAAAAGGTTTTTGGCTTTTTAGATATTTTCGGAAACTGGAATGCTTCGCTCATTTTTGTTATGATCGGTGCAATTGCCATCCACTTAGTGACGTATCGAATAATACTTAAGCGAAAGCTGCCTGTTTTCTCGAACCAGTGGCACTTGCCAACGAAGAGAAAGGTCACTGTTCCGCTTGTCATCGGCTCATTCATTTTCGGTGTGGGATGGGCGCTGTCTGGATATTGTCCCGGCCCCGCACTGACGTCTCTGGCAAGCCTTAATGGTCGCCCCGTTCTTTTTTTCGCAAGTATGATTGTTGGGATGATTGGCTTCAAAATGGTTGATCGTAAATTTAATTTTACGAGGTAAGACCACTTAAGTTACTTCGCCAAATTTCCTAAGCCTACCTTCTACAAGAAAGGGATATGGTTTCACCTTTTCCAGCCATCGACCAGGGGGTCACAGTTGAATGTAACGAGCGACCACCGGTTGAGAATAGTCTAACTTCGTATCCAGAATCTGAGGAAGTCATCACATTACAAGTCAGTGATAATTCAATCGCACCCTCGTCACGACGACACTCACCTGATACTATATTTCCACTTGTCTCGCCAGACGGGATAAACAAATCTACTTTTGGGGTCATAAGATTAAAGTCTGCAGAATAAAATGCATCTTGAATATTTCTCTCTACACACAATACTTTTCTATCAGCAGCAAAGGCTGACATGGCCGTTAGACTCACAAATGCCACTATGATTACTTTTTTCATGGGTTTCTCCTGATTTAATTTTTAGAATTAAAATTAGCCAGAACCAATAACACATGGCTTAATTCTTAGCCATGATAACGATGATTTGTAAAATTATTACAAGGATCCTCAACGTTGGTGTCGCGAATTAAAATTTGCCCGGGCCTGCTGACCCCGGAATATACTCCAAACCGGCTGGAGTGATCTTAAATGTAAGGTCAGTTAAAAAAACATTTCTCACGAATGGCCTATCCCAACCGCGAGGGCCACGACAGAAGCCAACCAACCAAGCACGAGATTGAAAAGTCATAACACGTCTATCTTTATGAAGAGGTTCTAATTTCCAATGAAGATTAGAAATATTTGAACCCCGAAGGGATGTGCCTGGTCGGCACTGGATGGCCGCTTTAACAAACGAATTAAGATCAATTAATTGTTTACCGTCAGAGGCCCAAAGCTGAGAATGGCGCTCCCAGTTTCCAAAATTTAACGCACTTAAAGCAACGTTAGCCGCAAGATAACCTAACTCCACTCGTTGCGATCGACCCTGTGAACTCGCTTGAACTTTCGCCGCCAAACTGTCTAGCAAAATTTCGTCTTTAACTCCATGATGATGTCCCATTTCATGGACTAAAATCGCCAGCGTTTCAGAATCACTAAGCGGCTGTTCAGCGCCTTCAGCATTTTTCTCATAAATCATATTTAAATTAATATATATAATATCTCCGATGTGCGAACCGGTTTTTGCCACCTTCATTTGTCCGTCAATTTCAAAGTCTTCATCTTTTTGACTGCGAAATTGCAGTTGATCCTTGGTCTTTCGCTCCGTCTCGATAGAATGGTAAATTTTCTTAAGCAATTCGGATTCAATCGCGGTCAGGCGACAAGTTTTTGATAGAACACAAAGTTCAATGTGAGCTTCTAAGTTAGTGTAGACAATTATAAATCTAGTTTCAGCAAGCCCGGCGCCGTTATTAACAACATCGCCACCTGACCAAGCTGGCGTCGAAATCAAAAGAAATAAACCGGTAAAAAACTTAATCATCATGTCTCTCCTGTGTGTTCAAAGAATTGCAGATTCATTTGAAATATGTGGGAACTGGTTAAACTCGAAAACTTTTTATCAAAATTATTTCTAAATCGCGTGATCATGGCTTTGGCTTCGCCAACAAATTGGGGATCTACACGAAGTGTGACCGATACCATATGGCGTTTATCGAGGGATTGTTCAATTAACGCTTCTTTTGCACGATCCATCATCTGCGCATGATGAAGCCGAATGGCTTCGCTGGGAATTTCAGCGGTGGTACTCATTCCCTCTTTTTTAATAAGATCAAGTTGCTCTAATACTTCTAGTGCCCGCTTCGCTTGACGAACAGTAACTTTACCTCTTAATTTTTTCCTAATCCAGTCTGGGTCGTTACGAAATGTCGAAGTATTGAGAAGCTGCTTAATCACTAGATGAAACCATTCGGCGATGTAAGTAAAAGTATTAACTTCAAGCATTTTTTTGTGACTTGTCTTGGGACTGAGTTCATCCAGTTCTGCGAGGATGGATTCAGTCGACAAACCTTTTTTTTGTAATCTTTCTAATTCCACCAACAATTTTAAATAACGGCTCTCACCCTGATTGAGTCGTAACGTCTGAATAAGTTTCGCAATCATTTCTTCGCTAGGTGCTCTTTGTCCCTTAAGGACCATGCCCACGAGTCGAGGTGATTTATAGCCGAGTTTTTGAGAAAGTTTTTGCAAGGTCAAAGGTCGCTTAGTCTTTGGCAAAGCAAAGCGTCTGACATAATCAAAATAACTCGGGAACGAACCAAATTCATAAACGGGAGTCATGCTCTAGTTTTGTCATAAGCCGCTCTTTAAATCAATCGTTCATAGTCTCAATTGCGCACATACTTGTGCCCTTTTTGTTCAAATAGTGTGCTCTTTTGCCTTGCGAATTATTTTCGAAGCTGGCAACTTCATTTTTGAGCGCGCTCAAGATAAACATTTTAACAATTTTTAAGGAGAACAGAATGAAAAAGATTTTTATATTAATGGGTTTGTTAGTTTCAACGGCGGCTTGGTCAGCAGAAAACTTCGAGGGTGTTTCGGCTGAACAAATTGAAAACACCATGGAAGCGGATTTCATTGCCCAATACGGAGAAGATGGAATTCGTGAAGGTGAAGTACATCCGCATAGAGTCGTAGTGTGCGCTAGTCAAAATGCTCGAGGTTTTATTTATAAGTCTTCGGGTTATCTGCCTCGCAAAGTGCAGGCGCGAGCCCAGAACAAGTGCGAATATTACTCTCGAGTGTGCCGACCACTGGGTTGTCGCTAGTTTGCAGTAATTTGCAGTAATTTTTTTAGGGGGGGGGAGTGTCTCGCTTCCCCTTTCTTCTCTAATTTCTTCTCTAACTTCTTCTCTAACTTCACCCCAATGGGTGGGCTGAGGAAACGATGCCCAGATTTAGAGTAATTCGCTTTTTCCATTCTGAAGTTGACCACCTGTGAAGACAAATCCACCCAATTCAAACTTGACAGACTCGAAGCTCTGCTCAGTTGTAACATATCGAACATTTAAAACTTCGCCGTTTACTTTTCTGTAGGCTCGGCCGTCGGTATTGGGAGAAACCGTCACTGTTCGATTCACAGTTACCTCTACAACTTCTTTTCCCGTAATTGCAGCTTTCAATTGCTCCATCGCTGGCTTGCAGCCGGCATCGTATGGCCGCGGACCATTGATACGCTCCTTGGGATCATTTTTTAAACCGATAGAGGATTCAGCCCTGAATTTGTCAGAAATGCTCAACCCCATATCTACAGCGTGAGATTTAATCGCTATCATATCTAAAGTCGGGTAGTGGCCACGATGGCCGGGTGAGCACTTAACCATTTGATCAAATTGGTTATAGTCTGAAAAAGTGGCAATGAACTTTTCGTTGACCGAGGTCGATGCGAAAGCTGTTGAAGCCAAAAACAAACTCATAGTGGTTAATATCTTTTTCATAAGTTCTCCTCATATTAAAGTGGGGTTTATTTTGCCACTCAGCCGACACAATACATGGGTACCTATTATTTGGGAAATTTAAAGTATCCATGGTTATGATAGGGGATACTTATTGTTGAATTTATGAAAAGTCTAGAAATATTAGCATGCCAGATAGACCAGCGCTGCTTTATCATTTTAATAGCACTACATGCCTAGTTAAGGCCCGCTCAATAAAAAGCGGGCCCTTTAGCTCAAAACCATCAAAAAAGTCTAGTCGATTTTGTTTTTAACTTCTGTAGCTTTTGTTTTAACATCATCTGACAGATTGTTGGCCTTGCCCTTTATTTTTTTTCCTAGACATTCCAACTTGCCATTAATCATTTCGCAAGTCTTATCTTTGACGTTGCGGTAAGTGCTTTTTACACCACTCACGGCTTTATTTTTGCCGGTCTCGACTTTTTCAAGTGTGGATTCTTCGGCCAGTGCAAATACGCCAAAGCTGAGTGATGCTGCAAAAAGAAAAGCGTTTAGTAATTTGGTATTTTTCATAAAAATCTCCAGTGTTAAGTGTTAAGGCAGTCCCTTGGGGTTTCTTCCGGTAACCATAGATCCCAAAAAAGAAACTATAGCCAGTATCAGAAAAACCACTAAAAGAGTCTTTCCGATTTCAATTGAAAGGCCCGCAACTCCATTGGCGCCCAAAACAATGGCCACGAGGGCCAGAACAAAAAATGCTATTGCTGCACGTATCATATTTTCCTCCTCTTTAAATTAGCTTAACCTAATTAGTCTACTTCGCCGGCTCAGCCGTAATAATCACGTCCACTCTTCGATTTTGCGCGCGCCCCTCGGCAGTTTTGTTGGTCGCTATTGGCTTTGAATAGCCGTGTCCTGTAGCGGTGATCTTGTTGGGAGCAACGTTATTGTTTGCTACCAAGTAAGATTGAACCGCCTCGGCACGTTTTGTCGAAAGTTCTTCATTCAATTTTTTGGCTCCTACGGAGTCAGTGTGGCCTTCAATGGCTATTTGACTTGATCCGACGTCGCTAATAACTTTTTGAACTTTGGCTAAGAGCGGAAAATTAGTGGAACTAATGCCAGCATTATTTTTTACAAACGAAAGTCCTTTAAGTCGGAGCAACAGTTTGTCCCCTTGTTTATAGACTTCTGCTTCGTCATTGGTAAACTGATTACGAGCATTATTATAGACGTTGTCGAGCCACACTTGTGATTCTAGTTTGTCGTTTTGAGCAGAGGCACTAGCTAGCTTTCCTTTTGAATTTGCTAGTTCATTTGCGGCCTGATTAAGTTCAGTTGCGGCTAGGCTAAGATCATTTTCAGACTGAACAGCAGCTAGTTCATTTTTTTCGATCTGTTTTGCCAACTCCTCTGGATTTTTTTGGGTAGAACCTTTTGCATTGCGCACCATTTTTAATAGTCGGTGAGCAGCCGCGGTCGCATCAGCAGATGCCTTATCCACCCCAACAGTGTTATGACGTTGGGTTTCGATGATGGCCAAATCTTCAGCATATCGCTTGTTCGCCCAAGCCAAGGTTTCCGGAGTTAATTTCTCAGCTCCTTCTTTGATGGCCTCTTTAATATCGGCCTGCGCGGGGCCCAATTTTTCTTTTTTGATAGAGTTGAGTTCGAGAGCTCGGTATTTGGCTTCAAGCTTTCCGCGATTTCCTTCGACGCCTGACGAATCATTGTCCTCGACTTCTAGAGTTAATTTTTTAAAGGTTTTGTCTAATTCCGCCGTTTCATTTGGGTAAAACTTAATGGCTTTAGCGTTCAGTGCATCTTGGCGGGCATCAATGGTTCCTTTCAAGATTTGATTGGCCACATTCGCAACTACATTCGCCTTATCTAAGTAGGCCTGAGCGACTGCTATTTTATGCAGAACATCTTTTTGGTCTTTGTTAGCAGCGCGAGCTTTTGTGGCTTTATTTAAGGAATTTTTTGCCGCCTCGAAATTTTTAGGCGACAGCACATCTACTTGCTGACTTTGTGCTTGTCTAATATTGCCGTCGACACGATCAAGCTCTACTTGTGGGTCCGAAGTAATGGGTAACTCGGCCACTTTGGGATCAGAAGTACATGCAGCCAGAGCTATTGCAACCATAAAGAGACAAATATTGGTTTTGAATTGAAACATAAAATTATTTTTCCTTTTGTTGAAAGTTTTTAACGTGACTAGATTTACTTAGCAAAAAGCTAGCCAACATAAATGGCGTCAATGAATTTGAGGTTTAAGTTAAAAATGGCCAGCGATGCATTCTGCCCCAGTGGACACAGAAGACGTTGCTATTTGCCCCAGACAACTTCAATCTTCCCGCCCTCGAGGTTGCACCAGCTTACAAAGTTGGTGGCACCTAATTTGCAGATTTAAGTCGTGAGAAATTAACAGAGGAGAAAGAAATGGCACTAAACGAAAACATGATCAAAGGTAAATGGCTTGAGATTAAAGGCGATATCCAAAAAGCTTGGGGAAAATTGACGGATGATGAGTTAGATAAAACGAAAGGCGATGTCAAGTCAATCAGTGGTCTCATTCAACAAAAGTACGGTGCAGGACAGGACAGTTACAGCAAAAAGGTTTCAGACATTTTTCAACGTTTTGAAACAAAAAAGGATAATGCCGTCGAGGGATTAAAACGGAAGCTAAAAAATTAAACACGATCTAATCAACTAACATATATAAAGATGGGAGATTTTATGGGGAATGGTATAAGTGAAAATCTAAGTAAGGCAAATGGCGCGGCTCACGAGTTAAAAGGTAAAGTTCAAAATGTAGAAAATCATTTAGAAGAAATGTCGCGTGACGCTGGTAAAAAAATAGGCGCACTGGCTTCTGATTTAACAGATTCGGCTGCTGAGTATGTCAAGGCGGGGCGAATGTACGTCAATGAAAATCCTGCAAAAAGCGTCGTTATCGCTGCGGCAGCTGGTTTGATTGCCGGGAGTCTAGCTACCTTGGTGATGCGCAGACGTTAGATCTAGAAACAGTTTCTATTATTAAATGATATTAAGTGAGAGATTTATGATGATTTTAAAGTATTTAATATTAGCACTCTCTCCTTTCGCCTTCAATAGAGGTGAGAGTGCCGTTGATAGAGCGAATAATCCGATCGAGTCTATTAAAAAAGCACTTCGCGACGAAGTATCAGCGCTAGTGTTAAAATCTCTTTTGGGTGTTTTAGTTGTCTCGATTGTGGTGTTCTCTATAATTCAGGTAGCAAAAGCCATTCAAATTTTGCTGAGTCAATTTGAAAACGGCTTCCTCTACGAATTAGTAGGATTTAGTGTCGTCGCTGCGATAGGTTCGATAATGCTCTATCATCTATTCAAAGACAGTTCTAAAGATTCAGCCAGTATAAGTGTTGAAGTTAGAGCGCCTCAAAGTGAGTTTAAACTACAAAATTTGGGATTGAAATTTTTCGATGGGATTAAGGAAGGTTTAGCTTCTCGCGATCACATTCAAAGCCAGGTAATAAATTCACGCTCGGTCATTAGAATAGCGCCATAAGTCATTTTCAGCTATTATCGCCCCTTATGGGAAAATCAGTCGTTTTAATATTTGCACTATGTTTGTCGATGCAGGCTTTTGCTGACGTTTTGCAATTTCGTTACCACGTTTACGATAGTTTAGACCAGCTCAGCCAAGAGGGCATCGCTAAATTTGACGATTCTTTGCGACACCTAAGGTTGGCCGAAGATTCGGCCACCACAAGACCGGCGCGCGTACTTATGCGAGAAGCCACCAACGGACTTATAAAATTAAGCCATGGTCGCATATTAACTTCAGAAGACAAAGAATTACTTAACGAGGTTATTGGTAAACTAAAAAAATCTTTGCAGTTAGAGAGAATTCAGTTCTCGCGCTTTTCTGAAGCCGAAATTAATGTTGTCGAAAATTTTGTGTTGTACTCGCTCTTTGCCGAGCGTGCTCCCTTGGTTAAGATTGAATACCGTGGTATTGCCAAGGATTCAGCAATGTCCTTGTTGATCACTTATTTTATGGAGCCTAGGGCGGTAAAATATGATCCTGACATGAGTATCTTGTTACCAACTGAAACTAATTTTTCGCCCGGACCTCGTACT
>JAWXAY010000054.1:0-3081 GCA_034439715.1 Pseudomonadota bacterium | reverse complement strand
GTTTGCCTACTGACTTTTAAAGCGCACGATTTAGAATAAGGCCTTAGAGAAACTCCACAAGCCTATTTAAAATTGATCTGACGGCATGTTAGAAGGATTAGTTAAGTGGCCAGGCTTTAATCTAGCCGTCCTGAGGAACAGCTAAACAGCCTAGCATTTCAAGTTACTCCATTACAGTGCCGATAAAACTAAAGTGAAAACTAAGGGAAACTCATGTCCTTAATCTATATCTTAAGTGTTTTACTCCTACAAATTGCTCAAGCGGCTGATGTCGACATTATAAATTCTGTTTGTGAAAAATTAGGTAAAAAATGTGATGCCGAGGTGCTGCTTCAAAGTATGGCTGAACTCGAGAAAATCAGTAGAAATTCCGTAACAAAAAAAATAGAAGAAAAGTTTTTAGCTGAAAGATTAAATACTAAAAATGGAGAAAAAATTTGGGAACGATTTGTTGATAATGACCGATTGGTGCATACAAAAATGCTAATGCAAGGTGGAGCCGACTTGAGCGAAGCTTTGTATCTAACAACCTTTTACGAAGATGTCCCCCATCTAAGCGTAGACCCCCATCAGGCATTGCAAGATCTACTTAAAATTTTTCGATTTCAATTTAAAACTAATCGCAATAAGATCGAATGTTTGAAAATTCAATTGAGGGAAAAGAATAATATTTGTATAGCCACCAAAAATTGTTCAGTTTCTTGTGATGTTCTAGACAAACCAGTTTTTGACTTCTCTTCTCCCGTGTAATCAAATGATAAACCTTTAAGCGGAAGCACTACCCAATAAACAGAGTGACGGAAGCTCTTGCGCACCTAACACTAGTTGTCAATCTCGCTCTTGTTCCAACGGTCACAGCGTATCCCACCCAACGACTACTTATGTTGGAGGTAAAGAAATTACCACATGGTCCGAGTGTCCCAAATGAGTTTGCAAGGACAGCAACGAAAAAACAGGCTGCAAATAGCTAGTTACTCTAATAAAAAACTGTCTAAAAAATGGGGCTCCCTCAATCTGTTCAATAACTATTTAGGCCACTGTCCAAAGTCAGGGGCTCAGTCTAAACTCCTAGAGTCCAAATTAACCGGCGGAATTTTTCACGCTGAAAAAAGTTACCTAAAATTTAATAATCTTTCGGAAAATTAATATCTGATAGACGAACTTCGGTCTCCCTGATCAAGAGTGACTCCACCCACTATTACGATGAACTGATCTTCACCATTTTGGCATGGATGGGGGTGATCCGAAGAGACAGTGCGAATGGTAACCTGGGCCATTCCTCTCATACAATCTGCGAGATCTCCTCTGGTAAAGGTATAGCAATATTTTGTCATATCATCTTCAAGCTTTTGAGCGGCTTCCTTAGCTTTTTCCATATTTGAATAATAACGGTAACCACACGTTGCCGATGCGGGAACCGTAAAAAGATTCGACAACAGACAAAAAACGCCTAAATAATATTTCATAAGATCTCCAAAAGCTCATTAGATCGAGCTAAAAAGTAAATAATTGTTAAAACTCAATGCCATGAGGTCTACTTGCTAAAAATATGCCTAGCTAGTTTAGATCGAATTGGTAACACTTGTTTGAGCCTCAAGCGTCGGCTACGGCTACCGCTTCCTCAGGCGAGCGGTTTGCTGTGTCGCCGGTCGCTAGGCGTGGAGAAGTTAATTTAATTATTTGGTTTTGGTATGGCCCACCGCGATTCAACTACCACCGTCGGTATCTTTTAATGTGATTCAATTCATATTGAAATTCTATGGAACAGATCCTGCAGCCACTACCTTACGACAAAAGTTTCTATTTTAACTCGAGTATTAGAGGGCATTTATGAAAAAAATTGTTACAATTTTGAGCTTACTGTCTATTCCTTTTACAGCGGTTTCTGGAGATTGTGCTAAGTCGGGAGTAAAAGACGCTCAGATAAAATATCTCATTAATGCTAAATTTGGCGATGGAGTATCAGACTTTTGCCGTTGGAATCGAAATCTAGGCGGCAGTGGCTCTTTTGATAGATTATTCGCTCGAGTTGACTGTAAAAACGCTGGCAGCCAAATCTCATTTTATGTCGTAGGAAATGATAGCGGCGGTATTTTATCGAATGAAAACTGTGTTATTTCTCTTGAGGACACTGACTCTAACTTTATACCTAACACTGACATTGACAGGCCTGTCATTAAGTATGGTCACGGTAATATGTCAGTTGGAGGCAAAAATGGTGATGCAAAACTAACTACCAGGCAAGAACAGCAGGACCAAGATATTTACTGCATACTTGTAAAAAATGAACCCACATGCATCGATGTTTCCAATCCAAAATAATTTGCAGGTAAAAGCACTCGATTCTTATCACCGATCGCAAAGTAGCGAGCAAACACCCCGCGCAGATAAGTGAGAACAAACGTAGCCCTTCAAGTAAACTTGAGGGGCTTAGCCATTTTTAGCGTCTCTACTTCTGCAAAGACTTCATTACTAGTTCACAAGCTGCGACGGCACCATCATCAGTAAGCGGCTTATTCGTGTCGAGGTCGGTGCATTGGCCTTGGCGAATTACTTCCTTCAATTTAACGATCATTGCGCAATTCCCAATTAAAGGCAAAGCACCGAGATCATCTTTACTGCCCTGATCGAGAAGGTCCTTCATCGCTTGTTTGCCGTTCTTTAAAAGACTTGTCATGCCTTGACGACTTTTAGTAAGCTCAGCAAGGTCAGCCTCTGTTAGATTTCCATAGACTTGTTTTATCTGCTCCAGTGACCCGCAAAAAATTAGTTTGGTATTATCTACATCGCTCGCGCGAGCATTGAAACCAGAAAGCAGTACTAAGATTACAACTAGATTTTTCATGTTTAATTCTCCCATTTTAGAGAATCTGTTTGCAAACCCTATACCGTCCTCGCAGTCGAATAGGATTGCGTTGGATGCCATAAATTGAAAATTTAACTATTTTTAGGCGTAATTGGGTACCGACTAATCACTTGTTATTTAAATAAATTGGGGACATCGGCGGGTATTTTTGAGTATCTCGCTGTACTGACTTGGATTTTAGTACTGGTATGGGCTTCGCAGTGGAGAAAAGAGAG
>JAWXAY010000053.1:0-60874 GCA_034439715.1 Pseudomonadota bacterium | reverse complement strand
GCTGTGGATGAGGTTCGCTTAATTGTGCAGAAAGCCTTAAGACCTGACCTCGATTTATGGAGCCCGCTTTTCCTTTGAGCTCACTTTCATTCAAAACAGAAATTTCTGATTTAGGAGGTTCTCTGGCGCTAACACAAGGCTTAAGCTTAGATTCGGGAATGGCAGCCATTTGAGCGTAGGCTACTTGTTTAGCAGATATTTTTTCTGGCGACAGCTCAGGGAGTATAACCATGTTTTTAGTCACTTCAGCTTTGGGCAGGACTTTTTCGATGTCTGCCTCCGTGAAGGGAGGAAGGATTTCGTAAATTCCTTTTGCCCCATCGATGACTCTTAGTGAGCCTGAAAAATTTTCTTCGAGGAGTAATTCCTGTCCAGGCGAGATTTCAATGATAAACCCAGTCTGGCGTACTGTCAGATTGCGAACTTCAACTGACATGTTTTTAGGCCTTTCGGTACAGGCCACCAACAACAGTAAAAGTGTTATTATTGCACTGGCACTATTTTGGACTTTCCTCATGCAACCCCTCCCCCAAACGAATTTCCTGCACAAGACATAACCTAATGCTTGTAAACTCGGCAATTTATATAATTCTTGATTCTCCATAAGAAATGCTTATACAACTAGGTTTAGAGGGGGAACCCATGAATCTACAGCAGATGGCTACCTTTTGTGCGATCTTGAACGAGGGCAGCATGACAGCCGCCGCGGAAAAGCTTTTTTTAACTCAACCCGCAGTGAGTCAACAAATCCGAAACCTAGAAGAAGAGTTGGGTGTAGAGCTCCTAGTTCGTGGTGTTCGGCAGGTTAAACCGACATTGCAGGGGCAGCTACTTTTTGAGTATGCAAAAAAGATCATGTACCTGACAAAACAGGCTGAGGTCGCCATTCAAAGTATGAAGTCTGATGTTAAGGGGCGTCTTGATATTGGCACCCTGAATTCAATCGGCATGTATATGGTAAGTCCAATTGTCGGTTTATTTTTAAAAACTAATAGCCAACTAACTCTAAATCTAGAATACAGCGCCGGAATAGACATAATGGAAGCCATGAAAAAGAACGCTATGGATGTAGTTATTCTTCCCGACGTGAGCAAAGAATACGGTGGTGAATTTTCAGCCTACGAAGAAAAAATTCTTTTTAAGGATGAGTTGTGGCTTGTGGCCTCAGCAAAAGATACGACGCTGCCATTGAACATTCCGGTCGAAACCCTGGCTGAGAATCCATTTGTAAAATTGAATGACCACTATCCCGCATTTGACAAATTCCTGAGTGGTCTGCTTGAGGCCAAAAAAATAGTACTTCGTCCAATCATAGAAAGCACTAATGTGGGTTCGCTCAAACGAATCGTGGAGTCTGGGTTTGGCTGGGGCTTTTTGCCGGCGCATTCCATTCGTAAACAAGTTCAATCAGGTCGACTTAACCACATCGAAGTTGCTGGACTCAATTATCAATACAATATTAAATTCTATGTTAAAAAAGATAGCCCGGCCAAGGCCGCTGCCGAAGTCTTATTTAGAGCCTTGCAGTTTAGTTCGGGTAGATAGTTTAGATATTCGATTTAAAATGTCGGAACTAAAGTTATTTTGCGATCAAAGCCAGGATGGGGCCACGCAGATTTGAATTCGTCAACGTCAACTCCTTCGGGCAAAAACACTCGGAGTTCGGGAAAATTTAATTGCTTCCAAATTTCCGAAGCCGCCATTACCCACTGAGATTTGTTTTTTGGAACTTGAATAAACACCGTCATTTTATTTGGTAAATGATTTTCTGTGGCCAATAAGAGAGGTGCTGCTTTGGTTTGACGAAAATCCTCCATTTTTATTTTAAGTTCTGTGGCAATTTCTTTAATTGCGAGTGGAGTTTCGGGAGGGACATAACCCTTGGCTCTAGCAGCTTGAAATCCCACTTCCCAATCAATTTTTTGGGACCATTGAGAATGGTTAATGTCGGGTACAATCCAAAGATCGGCTCCTGAAGAAAAAGCCGTCATTCGGGTGAGAACTGTATAAGGCATAATACTATCCTCAGCGCTTGGTAGAAGAGAGGTCAAGAAAAACTATCGAGCACTCCATTAACAAAAGCCGAACTTTGTTCTGTGCCAAATTTCTTGGCTAGTTCAACGGCTTCATTGATAACCACACTCTTTGGCACCGGTGGACTCAAATAGCATATTTCAAAAAGCGCCAATCTCAAAATATTGAGGTCGACACCTGCCATGCGCCCCAATTTCCAGTTTCGTGACTTGGTTTGTAAGCTCTCATCAATTTGCTTTATATTTTCAAGGACGCCCAAAGTAAGGACTTTAGCGTATTTCCAAGAGTCCTGATTTTTGAGAAAATGAGATTCAAATAACGCCAGGCTATCGCTCACATTAATCTCGGGAGTGAAGTGATATTGAAAAAGAACTTGTAGTGCAGCTTCGCGTGATTGCCGGCGGTTAGTCATTTAGGGAGGAATTAGCATGGAATACATGCCGCGTCAACCAGCCGCAGCTAGGGATAGACAAGTTTGTCAGGTTTATCTATGTAGTTGGTATGAGATTCGTTTTATTTCTATTTTTGGCTCTTACTTCAAATGCTCCACGGGCCAATGCTGCAGACACTCCATCAAAAACTGGGAAAGATGCGGCGGCCGAATACTTCAAAGAACAGAAAAGAACACCGGCAGCCACCAATACCGTTGGTGGTGAGCACTACTTAGGAATTCACATTGGCAACCATTTGTCTTCAACAGCCTATCGCTGGGGGCCGCAAAAAAGAGAGAAGGGTGTCGCTAAATTTTCTGGGGGGCTGACCTACCGTTTTGGCGAGTGGGTTAATTTTGGTGATTCTTATTTGAGAGTTGATTTTAGTTCTTATGAATTTGCTTCTGGCAACCGCGCTACCAAAATGTCTGTTTTAGCTGCTGTTTTGTTGCCAGACATTAGCAGCCAGTTTCCCTTTTACTTTGGAGCAGGAATTGGCCCGGGTGTTTTCTTTAAGCAGCTAGAAGGCGAGTCGGCCCTTTCGCTAGATTACCAATTATTGCTAGGACTGAGGTTTTTAAATCTCATCGATTCGGTTGGTTTTTTTGTCGAGACCGGACTTCAAAATCATATTCATATTTTAAGTGATGGCCAACTCAATAGTTCTTATCTAATTGGTGGAGTTCTGTTTTCATTTTGAATATTCATCGCCCGGTTTGTGACATTATCGTGAGAGCGCTCGATTCTATATTCAAAGACGGAATGTACGCCGACAAGGTTGTTAGTTTTCAACTTAAAACCAATAAAAAATTGGGTGGACGTGATCGTCGATTTGTTGCCGAGAGTGTCTATGAAATCGTAAGATGGTGGCGTCTTTTTCTTTTTCTATTAGACCATGACCTCAACTCCTCCGGAATTAATTATTGGCATGTCTTAGGAATGTACCTCACTCGCGAAAACATTGATTTACCTCAGTGGCGAGAGTTTCAAGGAATCAAAAAGACTTCATGGCCCCAAGAAAAAATTAAAAATTTCCCTTTTAAAATTCGTGAGTCAATTCCAGATTGGTTGGATGAGATGGGGCGAGTTGAATTGGGAGATCGTTGGGAATCCTGTCTGACTATTCTTAATAAGCAAAGTTCGGTCATTCTGCGGGCCAACCGTTTAAAAATTACGGCTAAGGAATTGTGCGCTCGCTTGCTGAACGAAGAAGAGATTGAAACGCGGGAATTAGCGGCAGACGCTTTGGAGCTGATAAACCGGAAAAATCTATTTACATCAAATGCATTTCAAACTGGTCTTTTTGAGATTCAAGACTATTCTTCGCAGCTGGTCGGACCATTTCTGGAGCCAAAAAAAGGCGAGAGAATAATTGATGCCTGTGCCGGGGCAGGCGGTAAATCACTTCACATGGCGGCACTCATGCAGAATAAAGGAAAAATTATTTCGCTTGATGTTCATTCCTCAAGGCTTGAAGATTTGAGAAAGCGTGCGAGTCGCGCTGGAGTTGATATCATAGAGGCCAGAGTTATAGATTCCGGCAAAGTAATAAAACGGCTTGAGGGAGTTGCCGATGGCCTCTTGCTAGATGTTCCTTGTTCGGGGCTTGGGGTTTTGAGACGAAAACCTGATACAAAATGGAAGCTAACCAAAGAAAAAGTCGAAGGACTCATCAATCTACAAAAAGAACTTTTACGAGACTATTCCTTGATGGTTAAGCCCGGCGGACGCCTTGTATATGCGACTTGTAGTATTTTACCCCGAGAAAATAAAAAAAATATTTCAGCCTTTCTGAAGGACTTTCCCCATTTTAGTTTAGAAAAAGAGTTAAGTCTGATGCCTGATGAAAGCGGGTATGACGGCTTTTATATGGCTCGACTTAGAAACTCCCGATGCTAAGGTGAATCTGATATTTGCTTTCTTTGTAAGTGGTGGGTTGGTTTAATACATCGAGTACAGAGGTTTCAGCAATCCGATTAAGTTTATACCCGATCTCTAAATTAAGTGGACCTACGGGAGTAGTGACGCGGACACCAAAGCCGGCGGAGTCTCGGTATTGTCTTTCAAAACGGAAACCAGGAATAACGACAGCCCCACCGTCATAAAAGACCACTCCCCCCAGCGAGCCATAAATGGGAAATCGGATTTCTGATTTGATCAGATAAAAATGGCTATCTCCACTCAGCGAAAAATCGTTGATGTCCTCAAGGTGGTTGAGTTCTTCAGCGCGGGGAATGAGTTCAGTTTGGGGGTCGAAGCCGCGAATTGTAGAACGACCACCCAAGAAAAATGTTTGTTGAGAGGGAACACCTCCATCTGAGAGATTTGAAAGGTTCGCGACATACCCACTTCTCAGAGAATTCGCCCAGATAAAATTGCTCTTTCCCACGGGCAGGTAATGACTTACTGTCGTGGCCATCTTAACAAAATGAATTGTTCTGGTGCTGCCCAGCTTTGGGCTACTGTAATCAAGGTTAAAACGCATAAAGTGCCCACGAGTGGGATTGAAGGGGTCGTCGCGATAGTCGAAATCCAAGGTTGGTCCGATTCTAGCGATATCTCGCCGGTTCTCGGGGGTTGAACCGCCGAAAGTGAATTCCCTTTCTCGAGTAAAACCGTAGGCTTCCCAGGTGAGCTTTATCTTCTTAGTTAAATCTTTCTCGAGTAAAAAATCGATGGCATTAGCCTCTTGAATTTTTGCGGGCTCCTGTTCTTCCGTTCGAAGCTTAGTTTCTGAATGCGTTAGATTGACCCGGCCATCGATATGATTTTTATATAAGAAAGGTTCATAATAGCCCGCTGTGATTTTATTTTCTAAATAATTTTCGCCGGGGTCGAGCTCTTTGCCATTTTGAGCGGCTACTGACCTGTTGAGCTCAACTCTAAGGCTCGCTGCTCTAGCTGTTCCCCGAATGTTTCGGTAAGAAATTCCCGTGTAGGCGCGGACATCCAAATTTGTGTCGTTCGTCAGTCCCACTCCAAACTTAAAAACACCAGGATTTTTTTCGATGACTCGGACAATAACTGTACGTTGCGGTATATCAGTGTCTTTCTGAAGGGTATCGATTTCTATTTTAGAAAAAAGCCCTAGGCGCTGTAACCCCATTATCGATGTATCAATTTTCTCAGGAGTTAAAGTGTCGCCGGGGACAAACTCAAGCTCTCTAAGAATCACAGAGTTTTTAGTTTGATCGGCACCGTCCACCACAATTGTGGCCACCTTGACCTTAACCCCTTCTTTGATTCGAAAAGTGATTTGGGCGCGCGTGTTTGTTTTATCATAACTCACGAGAGAATCGGCATCGCCCAAAATTTGCATTTCCAGAAAACCCTGATCAAAATAGAACTTTTTAATATTCTCGAGGCTTCTCTCGAGATCATTTAGGTGTAGTGGCCCACCTCGCCTCAAAAAAAGAGAAACCTCGAGTTCACTTTTAGAATAAGACTTGTTGCCCTCAAAAATAATGTCATCAACTAACGTTAGTGGGCCTTCATTGAGAGTAAGCTGGATGTCTACGGTCTTTCTATTGTCACTTTCTATAGTACTGTGGGATTGTAACTTGGCACGAAAATATCCCTGATTGCGAAGCTCAGTAGCGAGGTTCTTAACGCCATTTTCAAGATCACGTTCGACATAATAACCTTTCTCAATCATTTCGGAGCTGTGGTTACGAATAAATTTTGAGTAGTAATCTTCGGGCTTAGAAAACTGGCCACGAACAAAAAATCGCTGCAGCCTAATTTTAGCGCCTTCGTTAATCGTGAAGTGAATTTCTCGACGAAAAGATTCTTCCCACTGCTTCACTTGTTGGGTTATAGTGACGTAGGCATAACCATTCTTTAAGTAATAGTCTTTAACTCGGTTGGCAGCCTCAACGCCCAGATTAAAACCTAACTGTGCAGAGGTCTCAGGTGAAATGGATTTTTTCAAATCATCCTCTAGGTTGGGTTGATTGCCCTTAAATAGAAAATGAATTTTATAGGGATCAATGACATCGAAAGATAGCGTCACTTCAGATCGACTGCTGTTATAGTTAAATGCCGGGGCTAGTATTGAGGTATTAAGATAACGATTACCAATTAAGTAGTCGCTCAATTTTGAGTTTAACTCTGCAATGACTTTGCTGGAGTACCGTTTATTAATATAAACTTTAGCTTTGCGGTTGAGTTCGACGAGTAGGAATTTGTTAGGAGTGTTAAAGATAATATTTTTGACAGAACAAAGATTTCCCTCTGCTATCTTAAAATACACACTGACCTTTTCTTTCGATTCAATAATGAAATTTACCTCAATTATGGCATTCAAGTAACCCAAGCCCTCATACTCATCTTTTAATCTCTTTGCGGCTTCGACCATTAGTTTTCTGTCAAAACTGTCGTTTATATTGACTTGAATTATTCGGGACGTCTCTGCAGATGTGATATTTTGATTTCCTTCGATAATGACTTGCGAAATCCTTCGTGAGGGGCGGGTGAGAATTCTCAGGACTCCATTTTGCCTGTGAATTTCTACAGCTTCAAATGAATCCGTATCCATCAGAGCCTTTAAAAGTTGATCGGCGACTGAAAGGTCCCCTGAGTTTTTCTGCAGCTGCTGAATAAGAGGTTGGACCTTTTTTTGGATTTCGAGCGACACTGAACCTAAATCAATTTGGGCAACTGCTGAAGTCGTAACACATACCAAAATAGCAACAAGGCTTAAATACCAATAGAAGGTCGAGAAGAAACCTTTCACTTAAATTCCACCTTGTATTCGAGATCGAAACCCAGGGCCTTGTTAGATTCTTTTTTCTGCGTAGATTGCGTCGATGATTCTACCTGCTCACGTCCCTCCCAGCGACCTATGACTGAAATGTTTTTATTAAAGTTATAGAAAAGTTGGGCGTCATACTTGGGTTCCTTGCCAAAGGATCTTGTAGCCTTTACTCCCATTTGGCTAGATAGCTGTCGACCAACCACAATTTGGGGTACGCTAGTGGACTCGCTGTCAAATGAAGTTGAGAACTCAACGTCAAAACCGGTTCGTTCTTTAATTTGTTTTCCTAAAGGGTTTTGTGACAATACGGCCGCTCCAATTTGGTAGGAGGTTGCTTGTGATTGTTGGGATGAGCCCACCGACTTTTCAAGTTTATCACAGGTAAGCCCAATGGCTAAGAGACAAATAATTTCGGGTTCTGTAAGCGCTGGCTGACTTGATAAGTTCAAAATGGGTTTGCTCCCTGTTCCCTGAACCAATAAAGTGACATCATATTCTTCTTGGACTCGAGCTGCAGAAGCGACATAGAGGTCTGGGTTGTTATTAGAGTTTACCCTAAACTGTGCTGTTCCCGACGATATTTCAAAAGGTGTTTTTTGAAAAAATATCTTACCTCCCTTAAGAAAATTAATTTGGCCTGTGATATTGGGGTCGTCAACATAGCCTTTTACATTAAGATTGCCATAAACGAGAGAATCCAATTTTGAATTTTTGATTCTAAAATCGTCTGAAACAAATAAGTTGAGATTAAGTTTTAGGGGATGAGATTCCTTTTCGCCAACGCTTTTAGGTAAAAATGAACTCTGACGGATGAGAGTGGAAGTAGATTCGGCGACTCCAAACTCTTTTAGAAACTGTCCCTCATCAATCTTTAGCCGTCCACTGAGTGTGTAAGGAAATGAATCGCCATAAAATTCGATGGGACCTGTAATAACCGTTCTAACTCCCTCAGGAACATTGAGATGCACTCTCTCAGCGGTTCCGGTCATATTTACAATGACTTTGTTTAACCCCGCGATAGTAATACTACCGCTGGCGAGAAGTGGTCCTCCACCTAAAATAGATGACAGAGAGTTAATCAAGATTTTCTCGTTATTGAATAAAATATCGGTTTTAATATTCTGAAAAGTATGAGCGAACCCAGGAAATTTGATGAGTCCATTTTCTACATACATAGAGCCAAGAGTTCTTGGGTTGTCGATACTTCCTTGGGCTTTTAGGGAAAGTGTCATGTTGCCGCGGATTTCGCTAAAAAATGGTGTGGCAAGAGAAAGTAGAGACATGTCGATCTTTCCACTTGTTGAGAGGTTGAGGTTTTCTCGAGTGGATTTGTTGACCATTAATTTAAAAAAGGCATTAGGTCCTTTGAGGCTAAGGAGATTCGAGCTCATCTCACCATTGTCGAAGATTACTTTCCAGGGGTGGTCGGTGGTCATTGATATAGGACCTCGTTGAATGGTAATGCTGTCGATGGTTCCTTGTCCCGTCGATTTCCAAAAACCGCCAGCATTTGATCGAAGTTCAAGCAATCCCGTCATCGAACTTTTATAATCCCACTGCCGCTCATTTTTAAACACTAGCGCTAACAACGGCAGAAAATTCCACTCCTTGGCCTTAAAATACATTAAAGATGGTCTATTTTTTTCAAAGGGGACTTCAATTTGCGCTGACAATTGATTGCCAAAAAAGTTGCCCTTACCTTTGAGTGACTTCTGGCTCCATTGGAATGAAAGGTTGGATGGCTCAATGGGTTCAACGCCGAGACTAACCTGACTCAGGTATCCTTTAAAAGCACCCTGGATAGCCTGTGCAGGTCCCTTCAGTGATAAATCAAAATCAAGTTGTCCCTTAAGTTCTTGAGTGAGTGCACGTACGTATTGGGAGTCATCGAGGCGATACTGGTCTCCCAGCACCGCCAAATCAAAAATGCCGGGCGGAGTAATATTGCCATTAATAGTTACGCGCGAGGTCCCTTTGTTGAGCGTAACTTTGTTGGCTTTAATGATTCCCTTTTCGGCCGAAATATTAAAAGTGAGACCATCAAATAATTCGTCGCCCACTCTGGCATCGTTAAATAGAGAGGACAAGCGGTAACTCAAGCCCCAAAAGGGGAGAGGGCCCGACAGCGGGCCCGAGAGATGAATTTGGGCCTTGCCAGTGCCACTCAATGCAAGCGGAATATTTATTCGTCGGGAAATCGAATACGCGACGTCTTTTAAGTTTAAGTCAGACGAGTTAGCCGACACTTCGATTCGACTTGGACTAAATCCTATGATCACATTTGCCAAATAGTTGGAGGCATCTATACTTCCTTTTATATCTGAAAAACTGAGTAGTCCCTTGGCATATGACAGTTGGGTTCTTGCATTGCCAAGGGCATAATCCTCGAGCCAGAGGTTGCGCCCATTTGCAGAAATACTTAAAGTGGCACTTGAGGAGTTCCCTTCAGTATACCCTTTGATTTGACTTTCACCCTCAAGTTTTAAACCAGCCAGGTGACTGACTTCTGAGAATATGGCTTTTGGCGAATCAAATTCGATTCGGAAGCCGCGTTTATAATCGACCACGCCTTGGCTAGATCCGACGCTCTCTTGAATTTGCAACTTGGAGGAGTAGCGGACCTCCTGAGAATTAATATTCACCGTTCCCTCAGTCTTGAACGCATCGAGCTTCACTATGCTGGAGTTATCTTCTTCGCTGTAAACATGCAGATTGTTGCCTCGGGCCTGTCCCGTGCAGGAAAGATCTAATTTCGGATGGGCCTCGCCTTGACAATCAAACTGACCATTTGTGTTTAGGGTCACGGGACTCTCAGGCAAACCCAGTGTCAAAAGAAATTTTTGTAGTTCGAGTTGGTTTACTTGAATCTTGGATTTAACGCTTATTTTATTATTCTCACTTTCATTAATATCTATCTCGGTGTCTCTGAGTCCAAAATAACCCGAACTGTTATTGATGAAAAAGCTTTGGAGAAGAAGGCGCTTTTTGGAAAATGATCCACGTGACTCGATTTTATCGATAGTAAACTGATCCACAGCGAGTCCCGCAGTGTTCAACAAAAAATTTACGTTGATACCCTTTTTATTCGTGTATTCACCAAAGGTAGTGAGGTCGACTTTGCCTTTAATTTGATGGGCATCGAGCTGTGGTACAAACGAGGAGACCAAAGGTAGCAGCTCTGACAAATCTAGATTAGAAGTCATTTTCCATTCCACTTTTTGCAGCAAGAGCTCTTCGACTTTCCCAGTAGCATGTGCTGTCAATGTTAAATCTGAATTTTGTCTTTTCAGAATTAGATTTGAAATATGAATGGAATCTCGATTGACACTACCTTTAGCAAAAAACCCAAATCTCGAGGACAGAGTCGAAGAAATCTTTTTTGCATATATATCTTTGGCGAGAATTTCATAAAATAAAGATCCATTCTTATTGTCTACGATCCACGAGAGGTCTTTAGTTTCTGCCACAAGATCAAGGCTAGTGAGGCGAGAGCGAACATTGAGGTGGCTCACTTTAAGGCGTCTTAGCGGTAAGTTGGTCAACTGGCGGATGCTGATTTCTAAATCCAGTGACGTCGGTTTTTTTTGGCTAGGTTTTTCAATGTAATCGACTTCAGGCTCAATAATCTCGAGCGTTGAAAGGCGAAGGTGGCCCGACAAAATATCCCACATGCTAATAGTGGCTAGAAGTTCTTTGATTTGAATACTGGGAAATGAAGCTCTTTTTTCATCGAGTGGTTTGACTCTCAAATTTACTAATTTAATACCTATTGGAAAGGCACTGAGTTCAATATCCATAGGAAGGATTTGAAGTTTTAAAAATTTTGAGCTTAAAAATTCAACCTCGGTAATGAGCCATACTTTCATTCGAGGGTAGTGGTATTTAACGCTAAAACCCAGTAAGAATGAAAAAGCCATTAGCAGTAAGAGCGAAAGTACATTTTTGATTTGTTCACGCCACCATTTTACGAATTGGCGTACTATCTGGTTTCTCATACAAGCTCCTGGCGCCACTGTTGTAGAAGTGAAACGGCCGAGCGAAACTGCGGACGAATTTTAATAATTCCCTGTAAAATTGAGATCGCAAGTCCCTCCTGCCCGAGCTCCCATAGACAAAGTGCTCGCGCATAGGTTGTGGCAAAGGTGGCCTCGGGATCCAGGGCATATTTTTGTTCTAGCGAACGGGCTTCTTCGATGGCGTCCACATACCGGCGCGAAAGAATTTTTAATTCTAAGCGAAGCCAATCCGTCGAGGGCGATGAGGGGGCGTAATTTAAAACATAAAGGGCTTCTTCATAAAAATCCAAAAAATAAAATAACATTGAAAAGTCAGTGGCGGCTTTAGGATGTTTTGTGACGATGCTTTCAAGATGGGTTAAAAGAGTTCTGGCCCATTTAAGATTGACCGGCGAGTGAGTAATCGGGCGTTTGAGTAATTTATGAGGCTTATGATTTTCAGCTATCTCCTTGACCACCACGGCGGCATGTCTTTTGCTAAATTCTTCGGTGTAAGACTTAATGTAGGGGTCACCGGGAAAAAGTTTTTGAAAATCCTCTAATGTTCGACCTTCTTCGTGGACCATTCTTTGGGACTTTAAATAGGTGAGTTTGTCTATCAAAACCTGGCGCTGCTCCTGATGTCGAGAGGTTCTCTCTCTCTTTTTGGCTTCTTTTAATTCCCGAAGTCTCGCGTCCATTTTGCAAAGTCTGCTAATTGATAGTAAAGCTTCTATTTGGCCATCTTCAGTGGCACCTTCACGTAACGCTGTTAAAAAATCATCGGGAATTTCTTCATTGAGTTTACACAAAGATAGGGCCAGCGCTCCCCAGGGGAGCGGTTTAGATTTTTCTAAAAGTTCCCTCGTGAAGGAAAATAATTTTTTTGTTTGCCCCGAGTTTAGAAAGAAATAACCCAGCGGGGCGATAGAATTGTCGGAAACTTTTTGGTTCATAAGCTCGACAATGAGTCTCTCGGCTATCTGTTCAACCGGCGTATTTAGCGCTAAAAGGTCAGCAATTTTGGATTCAAAATCTAATTGCAAATCTCTCCCCCAACCTTAATATTTTAAGGTATTTAAGGTGCCTTCTGTTAGGCTGGGTGAAATGCGTTATTTGTTTACGCGTTCAACGTAATCACCAGTCAGGGTATTGACTCTTAAAAGATCGCCCTCAGTGATATGCATGGGAACCTGGACAATGTGTCCAGTTTCAAGCGTTGCTGGCTTTGTAGCGCCAGTGACCGTATTTCCTTTAAAGCCGGGGGCGGTTTCTTTGACCTTTAGGTTCACAGCTTTTGGCACATCAACACCTACGGCTCGGTCATTATAAAAAAGTATAGTAACGGCGGTATTGTCAGACAAATAGAAGCGAGATTCGCCGACGGCCGTTTCGTCGAGGTCTAGCTGCTCATAGCTGGTTGGAGACATAAAGTGAAATCCACCCTCGTCTCTGTAAAGAAAATTCATATCTCGCGTTTCAACATTTGGAACTTCAAATTTTTCGCCAGATTTAAATGTTCTTTCGAGGTTTGCACCCGTCAAAAGATTTCGTAGTTTTGTTCGGCAGAATTGGTTTCCTTTGCCAGGTTTAACGTGCTGAAAATCAACAATTGTATAAGGGTTTCCTTCAACCATTAACTTCAAGCCCTTCTTAAAATCGTTTGTCGAATACATAAGTCCTCTTTCTTTAAACTACTTCACATTAATTCGGCGGGTTCGCACCTTAACAAGAAGTTTCTCCAGTGTTTCTTTTTTTATTTGTACAGCTGTATCACGACGGCTTATGGGCTTCAAAGGTTCTGAACTTTCAGAAATTATTGCCAGCCCCCCGCCAAAATCTTTAAAGGTGCGTAAGCGATGCGTGACTTCAGGGTGACTTCCCAGCACGTCCTCGCATTCTTTTAGTGTTAAAATAGCTTTATCGATATCATTTCTCGCTGCATAGGCATCTGCCAGAGAAAGCATGCGCTCGAGTGTTCTATATGTAGGAGGTGCTAGGTGTGAAGTCTTTCCGTTATTTTTTTCCCGTCCAGGTTTAACGTCATTAAATAAGTCCTGCGAAAATTCATCAGCCGTTAAGCTCTCCAATTTCTTAATAGCCCTTTGGGCAGAAATATCAGTGGGACTAATAAGTAGCACCATTTTAAAGGCCTTTAAGGCGTCTTTTGGTTGACGTAATTTTAGGTACGATTGCGCGAGAAGCTGATGAGCAAGAATGTTTTCACTGGCAAGTGCGGTTGCCAATCGAAAGTGCTCACAGGCTTTTTCGGGATCCCCCAGATCAAGGTAAACTCGGCCAAGCGCTACATGGCCGCTGGCAAAGTCGGGATGTTTCGAAGTACCCGATTCGCCTACGATTCGAGCTTTATCCAGCATACCCATTTTACGATAGGCTTCAGTCAGTAACGCAAAGACTCTAGAGTTGGGGTCTTTTTGAAAAATAATTTGATAACGCTCAACAAATTCAGGATCAATGGATTCCATTTTTGCCATATTGGCATCAAGGATTTCGAATATCAACTTGATTAAACCCCATATCTGGATAAACTTTTGTTAAACGATGTGTCTAAGGGGTTGTTTGTGATCGTATTGGGAATTGATCCTGGAACTCGATTGTTAGGAGTGGGTGTGGTCACTCTTGAGCAGGGAATTTGGCGCGCTATTTTTCACGACGTTTGCGCACTGAATTCCCGTGACACCATTGAGAAAAGACTTTTTAATTTAAGTACTTATTTGCAAAACATCTATAAGAACTTTAAGCCTGGTTTTACGGCAATAGAGCGTGTGTTTTTTGGCCGAAATGCAGACTCCGCATTTAAAATTGGTCTTGCTCGGGGTGTGTGCATGGCCGAAGCTGGACGCTATAATTCTGTGCTCAGAGAGTATGCTCCCACGGAAATAAAAAAAGGAATTTGTGGGCAAGGAAATGCGGATAAAGACGTCGTTGCCATGTTTATAAAACGTCATTTGACTGTAGAAGCATTTGCGACAAATGATGCCTCAGACGCGTTGGCCGTAGCACTTTTTGCGGGTTGGGCGATAGAAAAAGAAAAACCATTACGATCAAGTGGGGTGGAGCTTTGATTGGCTATCTTGAAGGTGAATTAAAGGAACAGCGAGAAGATACCATTATCGTTTTGACGGGGGGTGTGGGATATGAAATCCATTGTTCGGCAAATACTCTGGATGATGTTTTTGGAAAAAAAATAGTTTCTTTACAAATCTATACTCACGTTAGAGAAGACATTTTACAGTTGTTTGGTTTTGCCACTGTGGCCGAGAAAGAAATATTTTTAGCCCTAAACCAAGTTAATGGTATCGGCCCCAAAATGGCGCTTAAAATTCTTTCGGGCACTCAAGTTGAGGACCTTGTTAAGTGGATTCAAGAGGGGGATATCAACGCTTTGACAGCTTTACCAAAGGTGGGAAAGAAGACCGCCGAACAGATTATAATTACGTTAAAAGATAAAATTACCCAGAAAATACATTTTAAGCAAAGCGCCAAGATAGCTGCAGGTAAAAAGGATATAATTTCTGCCCTAGTTAATTTGGGATACAATTTAATTGAGGTTGAGAAAGTGGTGGGCTTGATGCCAGTTGACATTAATTTTAGTGAAGGAATTCGGGAGTCTCTTAAACATTTATCAGGACACAACTAGGAGTTTGAGTTTGGAACGAGTCACAGATCCAGAGAAACAAATGGTTGAGGGCACCTGGGAAAACAAGCTTCGTCCGCACACCTTTGAGCATTTTCCGGGACAAAGTAAACTCAAAGAAAAAATTTCTGTATTTGTCAGTGCTGCTCAAAAGCGAAATGAACCCTTGGATCACGTACTGTTATCCGGGCCACCGGGATTAGGAAAGACAACTCTGGCTCATATCATCGCGCGAAATTTGAATGTGGAATGCAAAACGACCTCGGGGCCAGCGCTTGATCGAAAAGGAGAATTGGCGGCCATTCTCACTAGCCTTAAACCATTTTCAATATTGTTTATCGATGAAATTCACAGGCTTTCGAAAGTTATTGAGGAATATCTCTACAGTGCGATGGAGGACTTCTATATTGACCTGATGACGGGCGATGGCTTGGCCGCGAGAAGCATGAAGTTTCAATTAGCCCCCTTTACGTTGATTGGCGCAACGACCCGCGAGGGATTAATTAGTCAACCCTTAAGAAGCCGGTTTGGTATCGTGGAGCGTTTTTTATTTTATGATCAAGATAGTTTGCAAAAAATTGTTTCTAGGTCAGCAGAACTTTTGGAAGTTGAGGTGGCTCCAGAGGGTGCGCTTGAGATAGCGAAACGCAGTCGCGGTACTCCACGAGTTGCCAATCGTTTATTAAAAAGAGTTCGCGATTATGCTCAAGTCAAAGGTACCGGCAATATTGATCTTGCCATTGCCAAGTTTGCCCTCAATGAGCTAGAAGTTGACCCTTGTGGCCTTGATCCCATGGATCGGCGAATTTTATCAATTATCGACCAAAAGTTTTCAGGCGGTCCGGTAGGGATCGACACTTTGTCTGCAATTTTAAATGAGGAGCCTCAGACTATCGAAGAAGTCTATGAGCCTTTTTTGATTCAAGAAGGTTTTTTACAAAAAACTCCTCGTGGGAGAATTATTTCTGAAGCAGCAAAACTTCATCTATTAGAACAACGATAGCTAGTTTTTGAGTAGTAGCTTCCCTCGGTGCTGTGGTTACAGCCACCAATCCAAAAGTCTAAAGTTTTTGATGGTGAAGCATGGACGGGCGCTGCCTTATCCAAATAAAATCCGTCGACGGTGTTAGCGGCGGGGTGAAGAGTGCTGGGGTGATAAATATCATAGTCGTCCTTCTCTGTCGAAGAGCAGCCAAGCGCACACCAAAATATTAACAAAATAATTCCCAAATTTTTCATATACCTATTCGTTATAGGTATCGGATTGGAACGTAGGTTTCAAAAGGCCTGTGGTTTTTCAGGCACTGGTCCTGTGGAATAATTACAACAGAATTTATCGAAAATTGCCTAATAGACTAAAGTCTCGCAGAAAATTACTGTCATATTAACTGGTTAAGAAATGGCACTTTACTCAATTTGGCATCGAGATTGCTATAGATAGTATTAGTTATGTTTTTGCAAAGAACGCTCAGAAAGACCGTACAGATCGAAGGCGTGGGCCTTCATACAGGTGAACTGTCAAGGCTGCGCTTTGCGCCGGCGCCTGTAAACACCGGCGTTTACTTTGTACGAAAAGATTTGCCCGGCTCACCGGCTTTGGCCGCCCGTTGGGAATATGTCAAATCAACCTCCTATGCTACTACTTTAGCGGGTCCGCATTTCTCGGTGGCAACAGTTGAACATTGCCTGTCTACTTTAGCTGCCCTGAGGGTGGATAATCTCTTTATTGAACTTGATGGGCCCGAGATTCCCATTGGTGACGGAAGTGCATCAGGATTTTTGCAAGCACTCGTTAATGGCGGCATTGTCGAGCAGGATGAACCCCGCAAATACGCCTACATTACCAAACCTATTTATTTTGGAACCAACGAAAAACACGCGTATGTAAAACCCTATAATGGTTTACGCGTCTCCTGTACGATTGAGTTTCCGCATCCCAAGATTGGTCTTCAAAAAATTGATCTCGATGTTAACGAATATAGCTTTACTCACGAACTTTCGAAAGCCCGTACTTTTGGTTTTTTACGTGACGTCGAGTCTCTAAAAGCCAGGGGATTGGCACGTGGGGGCAGCCTTCAGAATGCGATAGTCTTAGATCACGACGGAATCATGAATCCCGAGGGCCTCCGTTACCCCGATGAATTCGTCAGACATAAGGCCATGGATGCGCTAGGCGACTTAGTGACTCTCGGTATGCCACTCATGGGCCATGTTGTGCTTTATAAATCAGGACATGACATCATGAATCTTTTGGTGCGAAAAATTATCGAAAGTCGTGATTGCTACCGCCATATTGAGTTGGGCGCTGATTTACCCGAACCTGCTATCGAAGATAGTTATTTTTGGAATCGTAATTGATTTTTTTGAAAGAGAAACTCTTCTTCTTTAGCTGTCAAATAATTATTCATGCCGAGCCATCTTACCATGTCTCCTCTGACAGACGAGCGGTCGGTAGCATTTAAGTGCCCCAAATACTTGCGGCTTAAATTTAAAATAAGTCGCCACTTTTTTTCTAGAATGAGGTCGCGGGCCTGACTTAACTCCACCAATAGGTTAGTTCTGCGCCCAACGACATTAGACATAAACATATTTGCGGTGATGGGAGAATTTATACCATCTAGAAATCCGTCCATCGCGCCAAAGTTGAAATCTAATATTACGATTCGTCCATCTTCGAGCAAAGCAAAGTCAACTCCACCCGACATTTTATCCATTGGGAAGCCCGATTTTTTAGCCTTGGCGATAAACTCGTTCAAGACTGCAGAGGCTTTAGTAAATAAGTCAGGAGGTCCCCAAGGTCTATAGAACCTGTCTACAGCGTTTAGGATTCGCCCATTAGCCATGCTAAGCCTGCCTTCGCGGACAATGTTTTCTTTTTTCTGAGCCATAACTGTTTCATACTCACCGAAGACTAAGGCATTTATAAACGACCAATTTTTATCAAATTTGGTTGCCGCCTCGTCCTTAGAAAAATCCTTTTCAGAGAGTTGCTTGGATTTATTTTTAGACAACACCTCATGTCTAAGTTTTAAAAAAGATTGATTGAACTCATCGACCATTTCACTGGCATTAATTTGATTGGACTTTAAAATAATGCCTGTATCAGCACTTTGAAATTCACCAGCTAATTTAATGATTGCACCGCCCGGAAAGTCTCGGTGCACGAGTTCTATAAATTTTTCCACATAAGAAATAAGGTGTGCTTTTTCGGCAGCCTCTATTTTAAAAGCTGGATTACTCATCAATCGCGATTTAATGCTTTTGATATCTTTAAGTAATTGCCGACCTGCAGTTGTTTCGCTAATCTCAGGAACATAATCACTAAATACCGTAGAAGCCGGCATGATATCGGGATCAATTTTTGACATCACGTTGTACTCATGAATCTTATCGTCAAACTTTTTGTAGTAATCGCGGTAGCCTTTTGTGAGATTAGACTCTCCAACAACATATTTTTTTAGAAACTCGGAATCACCTAAGTGAACCACGACCCCTTTTATTTTTTTGGGTGAGCGGGGAGTGTCGCCACCCACGGCTAAGACGGGGGCGCCAAACAGCTTGTTAAGCATTGCTGAATCCATACCCTCGAGTACCTCTTCGGCATCGATCACTATAGTGACTGGGCCTGCGACTTCAGTGTCAAAAATTGCGAAATTGGAGGAAAATTGGCTAGAACAAGTGGGTGCTTTGGCGTGAACACCTATTGTAAAAACCAACGTAACTAGGCTAAATAGGGGAGCTTTAAACAGTTTTATCACTTGGCGACGTTCCTCAAAGAGGAACTAAAAATGCAACACTTGCGCCAAAGACGCATAACCGTACATTGGGATCTCAATTTTGTTCTGGTTTCACTATTTCAACATTAGCGCCAAGAAATTTAAATTTAAGGATATAATCTTGAGATTCAAAGTTATTTCCATTGGTATATTTTACGAAAAAGTGAGATATAAAATTTCCATTTAAAAATCTAATTTTTTCGTAAACCCAAGTATGATCAAAGGAATTGGTAGACCAATCAATTCCCGCAAATTCTGCTGTCTTTTTTGCGTCGTAGACCATGCTGAAACAATCGCTTTCGCTTCTAGCAAAAGAGCAGTTAGCCACAAGATGGATACCTTTTTCGCATTCCCTCATAACATCATATTTACCATCTCTTCGCGGGACCTGCTCTAAGTAGAGGGTCTTATTCGCCTGATCATACTCAAGATAACGATCACATATTAGTAATTTTGTATCTACGGAGTAAAATCCAGTAGATATATTAAGACTCGGTGCCGAAGGAACACTTCTCATAACGTCGGGAGAAAAGATTTGAGCCATTGTATGTATATGTTCCTGTTCCGCAGGTAAACTTAGCTCCCAACCAAACTGATGCCCATGGGCGTGGACGGCTAGAAGAACGAGGTCACCCGCAGAAGGCTTTTGAGAGCGAAGCGATAAGTTGGAAATGCTAAAACATATAGGCGTTTCTCTCTGACCGCTTGTGTATTCATCCTTTCCTTGGGGACATTCACTCAGTGCTTGATATTGGTTACTACCCATCTTTTGAATGTCTTTTATCACTGCGTTTCCACTTAACATCTTTTTAAATAAGTCCCCGAGAATGGGGTCAGAGATTTTATCGACTCGACCCTTGCTTAAGAAAGCAATAACGTCTGAGGGAAGCCTATTAGTAACATAGTCCGAAAGGGCAATCTGATAAGCCTGGGTCTCAAGGGACACGTTCCCACCACCGCCACCCGAAGCACCTGCAAATGTAATTAGTGGGGTCATAAGCATTGATGTTAAAGTTAGACGTGCGAAAAGGTTCTTCATATATTCTCCATAGTTATAAGTTATTTAACGCTCACAGTCAAGTTTTTACACTACGGTGATGTTTAAAAATAGATCAATTTACTAAATCTTTCACTTATAAATAGAGTAAAACTCTATTATAATAGTACCTTAAATGAAGAGTATTTTTGAGTTCTCTAATTATCGTAGATATTTGGACGAACGCTTTGGGGGAAAGAGAACCGGACAGCGTTTGGCTTCTTCTCAGGCTATCGGTTGTCATTCAACTTATATGTCCCAAGTTATGAATGAAAGGGCCGATTTGAGTCTTGAGCAGGGAGAAAAACTCAACAGGTTTTTTGACCACACCCAAGATGAAGCCCATTTCTTTTTGCTTCTTTTACAAAAAGATCGAGCCGGCACTCCAACACTTAAAAAATATTTTCTAGAGCAAATTGAGAGTGTCCTGCAGAAACGTCTTGTTATCAAAGAGCGCATTAAGAAGGAGTCTCACCTCAGTCGTGAAGACGAGGCAGAGTTCTATAGCTCCTGGCAATACGGTGCTGTGCGAATCTTGCTGTCAATTCCTGAGCTAAGAACAGTCGAGGCTCTCACGCATTACTTAAAACTCTCGAGGAGTCGAATTATCGAAATTCTGGATTTCTTAACTAAAACTAACTTAGCCGTCCTGTCAGATAACGAATTTAAGTTAGGTCCAACACATATTCATCTTGGCGGAGAGTCGAAAAATATAAATAAACATCATACCAACTGGCGTATGCATGCAATTGCATCGCTCGATAACAAAAACCAAACCGATTTGCATTATTCAGGTACGATGACTTTGTCAAAAGCAGATGCTGAAAAAATCAAAGAGGGATTCGTTTCAAAATTGAAAAATGACTTAAACTTAATTGAGAAATCAAAAGAAGAAGTAGCCTATGCCTACTGTTTTGATTTTTATAATTTGAAGCCGCAGTAGCACAGAGAGATTGACATCAGTCCCAGATGACGTAACCATAATTTATGGCTGAAATATTGTGCCCGCCTTCTTTGTCGAAAGTTAATGTCAGATTATGGAAAGTATTTTGAGAATATTTATTTTGTTAGTTCTTGTGGGGATCTCTCCCTATTCCGCTCACGCTGGTGGCAAAACACATACCTCATTGTTGCAGATTAAAGACTGTAAGTGCGAGAAATCTAAAGACATCATTTCGGGTTCAGTCACTACAGGCAATGATTTAGGTGGTGCTAATTATAAACTAAAATTTTCAGGTTCAGCTGCTGAGGTTCAAGTTTTTTGCGACGTACTTGAGGTTTTGAAGAAATCCGGCGGATTTGCGGCATTAGAAATATCTAATTTGAAAGAATTAACAAATTCTGAAACTTCAATTGGAAACCTTAAATCTATAAGTATAGAAAAACCAAACGACTAGCACTGCCGCTTCAGAAAAGCTTGCAAGGAGAAGTTGAAATGAAAAGCACATTGTTTTTTTTATTCTGGCTTATTTCACTAAAAGGTTTTGCTAGCAATGCTGATTTTAAAGTCAGCAGTTGCAAGGAGGTCGATATCGGAATTGAAACCCTGATGATTCCTATTGAGAAAAATTTCAAAAACTTTTATAGTGGAGATGTACAAATTTACAACGTAGATGTTGGAGAGCCCGCAGCGAAAAGTCATGGCCTTGCGATTGTAATGCCTTTTACCGAGGGCCAGGGCCCAGGCGTATCTTGCACAGCAGTTACATTTTTTTCAGGAATTGATATTCGTAAGGCAAAATCAACTTTTGATTCAAAGGGACTTTTATTGACCATACCGTATAGTGTTTATGATCATGATAGTGGAGTCACTAAGCCATCAACATCTTCTGTTAAAATTCGTGTCAATCGAGCTAAGGGCACCGTGACCCTCGAGACACAGAATTCAATGTAAAGCCGATCGAAGTTTGTGCTTCAGAGTTTACTTTTTAAGTAATTCTTCGACGGCTTTTATTAACGTCTTATCGCTGATTCGGCTCGAACTTTTGACGGGCCTTAGTCTTTTTGTTTTGGGCGACCCCTTTTTGGAGAAAATAGATACCACATTTTCTTCACCGTCCAGCGTGCCACTGCATAGGATCACCAATTCATCCTCCTGATCATTTAGAGAAAAAGCTTCAAGCTGATCGGGGTTCGAAATAGTTTCTTCATTACAGTATTTCAGTGCGTCCCATTCTTTGCCACCTGCCACGATCTTGTTCTTATCGAATAGACTGATGATAGTTGTGGTATCATTTATTTTTTTCAGTGCAGGCAACTGATTTTCCTTCGTATGCCCAGAGTCACAAAAAAAACTAATGCAACACAAAAGTGATAAAATTGATTTCATTCTCTTATGACATCAAAAATAAACAATACTGTCAATTGGCCTTTCTTAAAGGACTCATCCTAAATCGCACGCTTTTGAAGGTCAGAAGGCAAGCCGCATTTTGGTTTGCCTTCGCGAAACTACCCAGCTTTAGACAATTTTTGAAGTGGATTTAGTTGCATTCATAAGGCCACATACCGGCGCTAACTTTTATTCCAGGATTTTGGGCTTCGATAACATCAGCCGCAGGGGAAATCATCATTTGATATGGCATTCCGGGAAGAAGTTGAATGATCTGAATGGCCTCAGCACTTCCAGATTTAAAATTTAAGAGAACAGTGCTTCCTACAATTCTAGAGTCCTCAACATCTAATTCACCAAGTGCAAATGAAATATTTTGAATATCTGAATTTGATATTCCAAGTTGGACATCAGGGCGTATGCTGGCTTCTAGATCGAGATTTTTCAAATTACTTGAATCAACGGACAACTTCACAACAGAGCTACCAAACCGACAAGTATATAATCGAATATCAGCTAATGCAGAGCCAGAGACTGACAAAAGGCATACTAAAATGAAAAACGTTTTAAAAAAATGCATGGAATTCTCCTATAGCAAGAGGTATTTACATTTACTCTGCCAAGGTGAACTCTATTATATGAGAAGGGGTAGACTTGCTCTGTAAAAGACTTAGTCAGTTAGACTAATATAGTCCCAACTCAGTTCATGTCCCTGGTTATCAAAGGAATGATTTTAGGGTTTATTCGTTTGGAAAAGCGCCGAAAAGGTAGCCAGGGCAGGATTATAAAAGCTAAAACAGCATCTGCATTGCCATACCTACTGTTGACAAAAAATGGATATTGCGAAAAAAAATATTTTAATCGTTTGGTCCCGCATGATAAATAACTCCAGCTATTGCCGACGTTGAAATCAATACTTCCTGACCTTCTTGCGGTGTCGTTGGAATAAGATGAACCCAGCTGGCACTGGCATCACTGATTCCGCCAGAGACATTTCCGCCACCATGCAAAAGAAGTGAAACCTTTTTATCTTTTAAACCCTTTAAAGCGGCAGAAATATTATTAACATTCACATTGAGCATAGTTTTTTTTGCTGCCAATGCCGTAGACATTCCAAAACTCATCATGCCTAGTAATAATAAACTAAATATCCGATTCATCATTCCTCCCGAATTAATTGTTAAACAAAGATTACATGTGAAATGAATTAGCGCAATGTTAGTAGTTTCTGCTTTACGACTATCGTCCTGAAGTGCATGCAATTTTGGCTACAATCTCAATATTTGACAAAAAAATCTAAACAGAGCAACGTAATCAGAATGCAGTATATGGAAAACATTAATATTTTTTAATTTTACTTAGAAGGAGTGATCTATGAAATTAATTATCAGTTTGACCTTATTGTTATCGGCAACGGCCTTTGCTGGCAAAGAACAACGTGAATATATGAAAACGGACATTATGCCTAAAATTGCTCAAGCTCAGGACGCATACAAAAAAGCCTGCGCCTGTGCTCTAAAAATTGACGTCAAAGCAGATTCATTTGCTTCGAACGATGACCTTATTAACGCAAAATACATTGCCGAAAATATGATTGAAAATGTTGCTGGATACTGTACCGATGCGGAATCGAAAAAAGCATTATGCAAAATGAAAACGCTTGAAATCGTATTCGGCAAAGAAGGTCCACTCTTTAAATTTGCAAGTGGCAAAGGTACTGCCATTACTAATGGCCAGTCTTATGTTAGCCTTAAAATGATAACTGACGTACTAGACAAATAAACGCGTTGAAATGAAGTCTTTTAAAAAACTTTCGTTCATGGGGCCGATAGGAATTTAATTAAATACTATCTCAAGTTCATTTTTATACTTATAGTCGCTTTTGCTCGGGAGGCGTGGATGTCTGAAAGTAGTTTCACTGAAAGCATCACAGTTAAGGATATGGCTCAGGAATCTCACTACGTGCATATGGTGGAAAAAAATAACCCAATTTAAATGTTTTATTTCCTACACCGGTTGACGCTTGGATATTAAAGATGGATCCAAGTGCGGATAGACAAACTGACATAGATGCTACAGAACATATTGAAGATCCTTTGCTTAAAAGATTTTATCGATGCCTGGGACTCGCACCCTATAGCATTTACTCATTATTTTTTGCAGAAGCTAGAATCAACGAATGGAAAGATCAAATTGCGATACTTCAGGGAATGAAATCAATTATATATCGAGTTCTAAAAAAATTTGAAATTGACCCACTTATAGAACCCGATCAGGTTGGTTATCGCGATCGGAAGTTGTCATTGAATTTAACTATTTTTGTATTTATCATTCTAGTATGAAAAATCTTAAGGTCTTGGGTCTTGTCTTTTTTATAGCAATAGTATTTGCAGGAATGCAAATCTTCAAAAATATTTCAACCGAGGTCAATTTGAATCCTAAACAAAAGCTAATGGCAGAATTTTCCTCTGGCCGATCTAGAGCGGGTTTAATTGATCGAGCGATCGAACTCGGTGCAAGCAACCTTGAACTTATGGGTGAAGGTCAAGAGCCCGAGCTTAAACCACCGCCTCCGCCACCATTAAAAAATGAGAAAACCGTTACTACAAAACCTCAAGACAAAAGGCAAAGTAGATTTAGGAAGCATCTGCTTTTCGCATTTATTGCAAGCGGAAATGATGTAGACAAGAAGAGCAGCCCTGAGTTAACGACTTTGAAACAAAGCTTTGAGAAATTGGATCAAGGTGCCTTAAGGGTGACATTTCTCAGTTACGAAGGTGAAATTTTAACATTCGAATTTTCTGGAGCTGCTATTAACGACGTCTATTAATTGCATCAAGAGAAAATGGAACAGGATACCGGCTACCCACTCCCGGATTTCGTGATCAAAGAGTTTGACAAGTACCTTCGTTGCCTTATTTTCGTTTGTATCGGAGTTCCATCTCAGTGTAGACTTAGAATCATGAAATTAATTATTGCCCTGCTTATTCTCAATACTGCCAATTCCGCCCCTGTTGATAAAAATCATTTAAAACAATTAGATTCATTGGGAAGCAAAGTAATTGCTAAAGATTTTCGTATAGTTTTTTCTGAGAAGAAAAATGTAAAAATATGTGGTGGCGAAGGTGATGCTTATTTAGGTCAAGTTCAAGTCAACAAATACAGCCGCGGCTACGATTCTAAGGGGACCTCTAATATTTCAGATCAATGGGCGAATGTCGATAAAATGTATGTGCTTTATAAAAGCAAACTCAGTGATCCCAAGGCAAAGCTCTTCGACGTTGACCAGTGTATGGAGTGACCTTTTGTAAGTATCGAATCAAATGTCGAATTCACTAATCATGTCTATTCTTTCAGTGATTTTTCCGGATTGATTACGGAAAACCCGAATGGATTTGGGCTGAAATAAGAAAAGGTCAGTTCAACGCCTTTGTTTTCGCAGTAGACAATAGTTCCACCACTACTCTTTATTTCAGGCCCGCAATCTTTAAAATAGGTTTTTAATGTTTTCAAATCCAAAACGCTAGGAAATTTTTTTCCTTCGAATCGTAGATTTTCGAAAGAATCGCCGTCTAGCCAAATTTGTACTACGGAATCATTTTCCATACGTAAAAGAAAATTCCCTTTCCGTAGGTAGGATTCTGATCGGCGAGCTTGATCGCGGACAAAACCTCGTTTATTGAGATTGATGCGTTTCTCACCAATGTTAACGTCTCCAAAAGATTTACCTGGCACAATATTAATGGTCGCCAACTGAGCGAACGTGGTTAGGGAAAGGAAAAGAAATGCCGAAAACCAAAGTATTTTTGTCACTCAATACTCCCTTTTGTTAGATTCCACTTCCAGAGTAGGCATAGGCCCAGGCTTAGACAAGTAAATTCCGAGCTAAGGGCACCGTGACCCTCGAGACACAGAATTCAATGTAAAGCCGAACTCAATTCCGTCTCTGTTAAGAATAGCATCATCGCCAATAACCGAGACAATGCACGATTAGCGCCACACCTTAATCATCACGCGGCGATTTTTTTTGCGGCCCTGATAGTTACCGTTGTCAGCAATCGGCTGAGTTTGGCCATAACCAGCGATAGCAATTTTATCAGATGGAATTTTAAAGCGTGCGATGATTTCTTGTCGAACATAAAGCGCTCGGCGTTGACTCAGACTCATATTATAGTCGGGGTCTCCAATGGAGTCGGTATGCCCCTCAATGACCATGCGATCATATTTACGCGCGAACATTTCTTTAAAAAGGGAATCTAATTTATCAAAGGATTCAGGATCAACTATATCCAGATTAATACCAAACAAGAGTTCAACATCTAAAGTAAATTCTTCCATCTTGGGCATATTAGGTGCCTGATTAGTTATGGACGAAACAAGTACATCATTTTTGGTTTTACAATATGGACCGATAGCCCAATTGAGGCCTGCGTAAACACGCCATTCAGCGCCCCCCAAAGATTCGCCAATCTGATGAGTGCCTCCAAAATGCAGGGCTATACTTTCTGAGTAATCATGTTTAATTCCGATTAATGCTTCGAGAGCGTTTAGGTTTCGATCACTGTCAAAGGCAACATGTCTGACGGCACGACTACCGTAAAGTTCTAAAATAAGTTTGGTATCTATTTCTGAAAACAAATAGCTACCTGCCAATGAATAAATATATTGGTCTTCAAGCGGCACAAATGGTACGCCGACGATCTGTTCACCGGGATCACGCAAGCGATACCCCAAATTGACAGCCCCAGCCCATTTTGTCGCAAAGGTTGTGTCAGCGCTTAATTCAAAATTCCACGTTGGTCCGCCGCCTGTTCCGGTAAATGGGTTGTCTTCGACAAGATTTTTATTCATAGATAAAACCGCGGCTAACCCGCTACTTTCGCCACCCCAAAATCGATACTTGGTATTGGCTTTGATTTCCATAATACCTTGATCATCAAACGAGGACACGTAGTGATCGCTAGCGACGGTTTGATTTAAAAGAATGGGCATATTAATGCCAAAATCCCAGTTTTCAGTTATACCCACTCCCGCGCTTAAGTCAGCAGCCAATGTTTTGTCTTTTCTTTTTTGTCCCGCGGGGTAATTGTTATTTAACACCTGGCTATAAGTGAGGCTGTCTCGCGAAAAATTCAGAAATAAACCCATGTTAATAATACAGGGCTTCAAAGTTTCTGTGGACTGTACCGTGACAAAGTCTAAGCCACTCGTAGTGGGATTAAAATTCTGGTAATCCGTTCCACAGATGTTCGCGCTCGCTTTCAGTGTTAAAAAACACAATGCGAAGAGCGGCACTAAAGTGTATTTCATGGAGATTTGCCTCTCTAATTATAACTACTTTGTTTTCTTACAAGCGCTCGACCCACCCTGATTGACTAATTCATAACCCGCATTACATTGATTGACGACGCAGGGACCAAGGCGATTGCTACTGGTGTTGCAAGTTCTTAAGCCCGAACCATTTTGTTCGGTACAGGCCAGTGTCTCACCAGCATCACAATGAGCTTCGACAACACATTGACCGTTTTTAAGTTTAAAGCCGGGGTCACAGGTCCTTAATGTACAAGGGCCGAAACCTTTGCCATTTTCATAGCAATACTTCTGACCGCTCCCACTCTCGCCTTGGCAAGTTGCCTGCGAGCTAGGTGTACAAATGTGCTCAATACACCTTCCGTTTTCAGCTCCGTAGCCATGTTGGCAGCCATAGAGCACGCAGGCGCCGTAATCTAGACCTTCAGAGTTGCAAGTTTTTAATCCTGAACCATTATGGAATTCACAGACCGATTCTTCGCCGGGAGTACAAACCTGTACAACACAGACTCCATTTTTTAAAAGATAGCCCGATTGGCACCCATTGAGTTCACAGACGCCCCAACTGCTGCCGATACTATTACACATTTTAAAACCTGAACCTGCACCCATTGTACAAGGGGTTAACGTATTGGGGTCACAAAGGTTCGCCACACAAATATTGCTTTCGTCTTTATGATAGCCTGGTTTACATTCGGCAAGTACACAGGCGGCGTATTCCGAACCAGATTCATTGCAGGTTTCGCTGCCATAGGTGGATTCATTACTGCAATCACGATGGCTGTTGGGAGTACAGATAGGTGTTTCAGATGGCGGATCTTCGGGATCAGAGGGAGGTGAAACAGTTGCCACACATAGATTATTTTGAATTTCAAAACCGCTGTCACAAGAAATAGGAGTACAGGCGCCATAGACATTACCAGACTCTAAACAAGTCATACGCCCTTCACCGTGTTCAATAGCGCAATCGGCAATGGCACCTGCCACACATACCACAGGAACACAGCGTGCTCCCTTCAATTCAAACCCAGGATTGCAGCTTTCAAATAGGCAGGCATTAAAAGAGCTGACTTGATCGGACCTACAAGTAACACCTGAGCCGCTCTCATCACTACAGGGACGACATAAGCCCAATGCAAAAGCGCTATGGCGAACGTCAGGATTAATGAACTTTGCGCGCGCGCAGTTGTGAAAAACGACTCCGCCAACAACGAGAGCCACCGCTATTAAAAAAAATGTACCTAGTTTTGATAATTTCATAAATACCTCGGTTAAAAATCTATTGTGATTTATTTTGAAAGTGAAGTGGATAAGAATTGAGAATACTCGACTTAAGGTAGGGTCGTCCTTCTTATAAGCCGTGGGCATAGATCCACCTGGAAAGAGGCCTTGGCTAAATTAAATAGAGCCCCTGTTTTAGCCGATAAGCTTCTGTGAAGTATCGAGTTTTAATTGCCTTTCCACTTTTTCTATCTTTTTCCATTTCTTATGCAGAGCGGGAATGTGAATTAAGTAACGTTGGCCCTTTGATTGCTTTTCACATATCTCAGTTAAAAATTAAATTAATTGATTATGCTACAGAAGACTTCTCTTCTTTTTGCCAATGGAACCGTATGGATCGGTTTTCGCAGCAGTTTTCTTCTGACGTTCAACGCGCCTACAATGAAATGAAGACAAAGGGTGATGAGAAAGGAGCTGCGCAGCTTTTAGCCGAAAAGACAAAAGAGCGCTCCCAACTCGATATCTGGGCTCTTTCAATGGCGGGCCATCCTGCTATTAAAGAATTAGCTAACAGTGCATCTTTTTTAGTGACCTGCACTCCCACAGGGTTTCCAACTTGCAAGCCGGCTTCTAACAAAGATCTCAAGGCAGCACTTTCTAAATCATTTCAGAATAATTTTCTCTATACTCCAGATTATCAACCCATCAAGGACAGGAAACCATCGTCCTCTGTCCTTCAATTCGGGGCGTGCACTCTGTTCTCGAATTCATCTGCGAGTACATGTATGGGCAATTTATCGCACATCGAATCACTTATGGCTGTGCAAAGTTATGTCGCCGATCAAAATTTTCCCAGACCAGTTTTATATAAAGAGCTCCCTGCAACAGTAAGCATGGGAATGGGATCAAAAGAGATGCCATTTACCTCTTCAATGGTAACAGCGGCGCCAATTGTAAAAAAAATCTTAACAGATGCTGCAGCGACTGAAGGACTTAGAAGAGCTGCTCTCAAAATGCTAGAAAGGCAAAACTCAGCCCTTTCTTCAGAAACAAATGCATTTGACGATATTAAAAGCTCTTTTGAAGAGGCGGGGTTAACCTCTCAAGAAGCTGAAAACAAAACGTGGGACGCTATGGCGGCACTAGCTTCGGGGGGTCCCAATTTCGCGAAACGTTGGAGCCGTGAAGGAATTGGCAATAGGATGGATTTGAAAAATATTAATGACAACCCCAATGCCTTTGCCCTTCAGGTGATAGCTGAATTATTACCAAAACTAGATACCGAAAAATCGAAACAACAGAAAGGTGCGCTGTATAGTCTGCCTGCGAGGGTCGGTTTTCCTTGTGACATCGGCAAGAGTTATCATTTTTGGATGACGGCCTATTTATCTAGAAATTTAATTAAGAATGGATCAGATGCCGAAGCCGCACGTTCAGCAGCTTATATTGCCAATCTTGGTTATCAGATGAACAGACAGGCTTTTGCGGGCTCAGAGCTAAATATGAAAAATTTAGGACGATTTGGAGCGACCGAAAATGGTATCCGCATGGACTTAATTTTAGCTGCAGCGGGATCTCTATATGGCTCAAATTCTGCAGGTGGAAAGGCCACTGAAATAGATCTGGCTGAAAAATATCGTCAAAGTATGAAATCCAGTTCGGCTGAATCCACTTATTTAGGTAAAGCAGGCTCACTCTTTCCTGGTTTTGGCGGTAACGCAATAACTTTTATCGATCGAATTCAGCCAAATTTTATTTTTGATTCTGTAAAGTAATTACTTCAAAAATTGGCTTAGTCTGATTATTATTGTGAAGGCAAATCAAATGCGGTTGAGCGATGGGCTACCTAAAATTTGTCGATTTACCAATTTTTAGGTTTTTTTGACCAAAGACCCCAGCGATAAATTAATTTCATGCGAGAAAGATAAGCAAAAAAGTGACTCATGCAAAAAATTTATTTAGTGCATGAGCTGAAGTCAATAATTGACCTCTGAAAAAGCAAACCTTAGGCTTTATTGGTGCGAACTCAAGTACTCACCCTCTTATTACTTTTCATAGGTGCCATCATCGCCTGTAATAATTTTGATTTTGGCGGCATTAGGGATCGCTTTAAAGATAATATGAACGGTACACTTTTTAATCCTGGAAACATTGACCCAGCAGGTACCGACGCCTTTAGCTTTGCGGTCATGGGCGACTCGCATACTGGGGTCTCGTGGGGCAGGGTATTGCCAAGCGCGGCCCAACACTCGCAGGCCGCGGGCGACGCCTTTGTTGTACTTGCGGGCGATGTCACAAATTTTGGGAAAGAAGAAGAATTTGCAGAATTTATGAAAGTGTTTAGCGATTTGGGTATGGCTTTTCGTGCGGTAATTGGCAATCATGATCTTTATTTTGATGGATGGAAGAGCTACTCAAAGTTTTTAGGGCGAAGTATTTATTCGTTTGATGCCGATAACGTGCACTTTTCTATGATAGATACTGGCAATGGCGTGTTAGGGGAGCCGCAATTAAATTGGTTAAAGTCTGATTTAGAAAATACCACTCAACCCATTAAGATTGTGGTGAGTCACTATCCGGCAATTTCAGCTGACTTTGATACACTTAATAAAATGGCTAGTGAAGAAGAAGCCGCTATTTTAAAAAACATGTTAAATAAATACCAGGTGAACATTATGTTTGCGGGCCATTATCATGGTTACCGCGCCAAACAATTGGGCTTTACCAACTATATTGTCACAGGGGGCATTAACACGGTTTTAGATCCTGGCAATGACAAACACTATGTGCGTGTAACTGTTAATGGCAACATGGTGTCTGTGCATAAGATTGATTTATAAAACTAAGCCGACGCCGAAATATTCGCTCATTGGAAATCCGGGTAAGAAAGTAAAAGTGCCCCCCCACATGACCCCATAATAAAGTTTTAAAAAACGTTCCTCTCCGAAACTGATGTTGACGCTCAAGTCAGTAGACCACGAATCGCCGTTTTGATAATTGAAGGCATCGCGATCATTGTAATCAAAAGTTAAAAAGCTGCCATCATCAGAAAGTTCCTTTTGAAATCCTAAGGTAAAGGTTGGAAAGCCGCTCTTATCTTCAGTTTGAAAAGAAAATGGCTTATGGGCATCTTGGTTCCAACTTTGTTTGAGCCATCGGTAATAAAAACCAATCGAATAATAAAAACTTGAGCGCGCAAGTTCAAACGGAAAATAGCCACTAAATTCTAACCCGATATTTTCTTGACCTGATTCAATAAAGTACCAATCTTGGTGAAGATATTTTAGCGATAACGAGTGAGTTTCCCATGGTATCAAGTCGTAGCGTACAAAATAGGCAAGGTGATTGCTGTTAACGGTATCGGCATTTTGATAAAATCCGAGGGTCCATTGGTTTCCGGATTCGTTAAGATAATCACTGATAATCGAGGTACCTAAGCCTTCAGTTTTCCAATAAGAATTACGATTTTCTCCCTGTAAATAGACGTGGTAGTTAGCGGACTCCTTTGAATAAATTCCGTAGCCTTCTAGTCCCTCAGGCGGCAGACCATAGGCGATCGAGGAAATGGAGGCGAGAAACATACCGATGAGTATATTAAGAAAAACCATTCCCATTGACCCTCTCATGTGGCTATTATAAAACGCTAACATTGCAAAGTAACTATATTTGTTGAGGGGTTATTATTATGATCGTCGGTGTACCTAAAGAAATTAAAATCAGCGAAAATCGCGTAGGCTTAACTGAAGCAGGAGTGAGGCAGCTCGTGCAAGAAGGACACAAAGTTTTGGTAGAAAAAGATGCCGGAGTCGGATGTCGAATTACCAATGAACTTTATATTCAAGCGGGCGCCACACTTATCGACACAAAAAAAGAGGTTTATGCCAAAGCCGACATGATTGTGAAAGTGAAAGAACCACTGCCCGAAGAATATGACATGCTACGAGAGAATCAAATATTATGCAATTGTCTGCACTTAGCGGCGGAACCAAAACTCACTAAAGGCTTGTGTGAAAGAAAAGGGAAGGCCAGCGCCTACGAAACAATTTAAAAAACAGATGGTAGCCTTCCGCTGTTGACTCCTATGAGCGAGGTTGCCGGAAGAATGGCGACACAAGTAGGCGCCAGTTATTTACAAAAAGATCACGGTGGCCAGGGACTTTTGCTGGGTGGGGTGACGGGAGTACAACGAGGTAAGGTAGTTATTATTGGCGCCGGAGTTGTGGGGATTAATGCTCTTCAGATTGCGATAGGTCTTGGTGCCGAGGCCACCATTATTGACGTTAATCATTCACGTCTTGAGTATATTGACCAGGTTTATCAGGGCAGAGTGACAACTCTTTGGTCAAACACCACCAACATTGAAAAAGCGGTGATCAATGCAGACTTAGTAATAGGCGCCGTTCTTATCACGGGTCGCAAGGCGCCAAAGCTTGTAACTAAAGAAATTGTTTCACGCATGACACCCGGAAGTGTTGTTGTAGATGTGTCGGTTGATCAGGGTGGTTGCATTGAAACTTGTAAACCCACATCGCACACCAATCCGACTTACGAAGTAAATGGAGTTATTCATTACTGCGTGCCCAATATGCCGGGAGTTGTCGCTCGCACTTCGACTTATGCTCTAACAAACGCCACGTTCAAGTATGCTTCAATGCTTGCCGCCATGGGAGTAGAAGAGGCTGTAGCCAAAGACCCCGCACTTCTATTGGGTCTAAACGTTTATAAGGGTTTTGTATCTTACGAGCCTGTCGCACGTGATCTCGAAATGGAATTCAAAGCTTATAAAGCTTGATTGTTAATCCAGTTTACGAGATTTTTTTGTCCTGGTAGGAGAGTAACTTCATAGGCCAGATCGTTGCCCAGACGTTTTAGGCTGTTATAATCATGAATATCATAAAGAGTTTCTAGCTCATTGACTTGGCCCAGTTGGCTTAATGCTGTTGTCAGATTATTTGCAGAATTCTTGCTTCCTAAATTCAGATTTTTCCAGATCATGTCCGAAATATATTGAGCTCCGCCAAACAAATAAAATCCGCCATTTTCTGTGCGGCCCAAGACGAATTGCTTTAATTTTCTTTGATTATTTAACAATAGAATATCCGCAGACAGGATCAGTGAGGGAGAGATTTGTGGGCACTCGGTATTTAAAATAATTACGTTTGAGTGAGAATCTAAAAGATCGTTATAAACCTGGCTGATACGTTCAGAAAGTTTTCCCTTACCTTGAGTAATAGTCTTAAAGCCTTGGGCCACGGCCGGGAGGTGTTCATTGGGATTATTTAAAACCCAGTAAGGTATAAGTCTCTTATCTTGAGCCATGGCGGCTCTCACGACTGAAGCCGTCGCGTCTATTGATAGTCGATCTGCCTCGCTCGCGTTGTCATCTCCAATGGTGTTTGCCAAACCCTGATGTAACGAAGAAAATCCTGGAGTCTTAAGAAAAACGGCGATTGCCGTGGAATTCGTAGCCATAGAAATATCATAGCACCACCTTAAATATTTTCAGAAAAATTTTAGAAGCTAATGCTTCGTAGTAAGACTGGCCCTTGGTCGAGTTCTTTTCGCTGATAAAAAGTGTAGCGAGTTCCAGCTAACAGTTTTGATAACAGGTACATGGGATTTTCTGAGTCGCTTCAACACCAATTGATGTGGGTGCCCATATCTTCTTGGGTTACTGCTAGCAATGCCTGCTTTAAGGTGCAGCAATTTATTTAATGTTAAGGGACTGGTGCTTGTTTTGCTGCCATGATGGCCTAGCACAAGTATTCGAATTTGGTTTCTATCAGAAATTTGCTCGCGCCACTTTTTTTCCATGTCAACAGGAGAATCCCCTGGCAATAGAATTTCATTATTAATTAGAAAAATTCGACTCAATTGGTTGGGTTTATACCTGGCCTGAGTCTCAAACGTAAGTTCAACAATTTCAGGAATTAGTGGACCCGAATGACACTCGCCAAGTGTAGATAAAGTATTTTTCTTTCTGAAGTTTGAGGATCCCTGAGGCCATACTTTAATGCACAAATTAGGCAACCAGGATTTGGCAATTTGAGCTAAACCAATATGATCCCAATCCCAATGAGAAAAGTAGGCAAAATTAATCTTGTTTAAACAATGTTCTCGCAGGCTTTTTTTTAAGAATTTTGTTTTGTTTTTTTCGCCACCGATATCAAAGTGGTGGCAGGTGCTACTATCAATATAGGTTACCCAAAGCCCTTGCCCAACATTCCAAACAATAAATTCTGATTGACTGAGGCCTGGGTCAATGGGCGGAGGAACCATTAGGAGAAATACCAACAACAGCCAATTAATCATTTCGGCAGGGACTTTCTTTTATGAAAAATCAAAGATATCTGCATCAGGAAAAGAAGAATCCATAAATAACGGATACTGATATTTCTTTGTCCGAGCGGAGAAAGTCCATTTGTAAGATATAGCAAAGACTCATTGAATCCAGCCCAAAGGCAATCAACTATTGCGCTAAGATCATGCCAGAAAAAACAGGCGAGATTTAACGGAAAAAGTATTCCACCTACGATTGGCACAAAAACGACATTAAACAAAATTGCCAAAGGATGGGGCAGGCCGATGGGCAATAAAAATATTGCCATAATTAAATACGTCAATGTGTGTTTTTTAATTGTTGAAATATTTGCACGAAAAAAAACTGTAACGCTAAGGCTGGCAGCAGTGCTTAAGAGTAAAGAATAGGAGTTCAACCATTCTGGAAATATCGACAAAACTACAAACGATGAAAGCCAAGAAAGCTGCATTGGGTTCCAGAAGAGTTTTTTAGATTCACTCGTTTTAGAAACTGCCATATGTACTAGCGCTCGAATTGCAGGCGGACTTAAGAAAGTTACAAAAGCAAATCCCACCAGAAAAATAGGGATGAGAATTTTTAAGCGAGGGATAACTAATGATGTTTTATTTAAAATTAGTTCTAAAATAAGTAAGTGTGTGCCAGAAACAACAATAATATGTAGCAAAGAACTGAGCTTAAGTGCCTGCTTAAAACTACTTTCAGGCAAAGGCTCTGCACATACTATTGCCACATAGAGACTTTTCCATTCGGTTATTGGGGCGCTGGCTATGCAAAAGTCGTGGGAAACCTTGGCCAGAGGTTTGAGCAGGTCAAACCATTTCAAATATAAAGATATCTGAGCGAAGACAAGCAAAGCGAAACCAATAACCATATGACAGACGTATGCAAGTTGCTGAAACTTCCCAATAATTTCTCAGTGATGAATGAAAACAGGGCTGTCCAGTTTAAGAATTTAAGATTTAAAAAAAAAGTGAAATTGAAGCTCAACGTTATCGTAATTTGATTCGTAAGTTCAATAGTTTAAGATATTGTTATTTGACTGGCATTTCGCTCAAACCCTTGTCCGTGTTATGGCCTAAGGTCTTGAACCTTATTTAATCCACAACCGATGTGGAAAAGTGAGCCAAGTCTTTAGAATAGTTTTTCTGATTTTAGATTCTGAAAATTTACTGACAGAGTAGGTAATTATTCTTAAAATGTTTGTAATGAGAAATCTAAGAAAATTGCCAAGCTTAATCGCACTGATGTTGATAATAATTCCCCAAACTGTTTTTTCGGGTGAAACAAATCCTGAGCATTTACTTTACGCCAAGGTGATTGAGTCTTACCGGCAAGGGGATAGTCTGCTATTAAATAAGTCAGTTCGTTTATTTTTGAAGACTTATCCCAAAAGTGTTCATGCAGACAATTCGCTTTACTTGAACGGTTTATTGGCGCTGTCGAAAGAAAATTACAAGCGGGCTTCGAAAAATTTTAGCCTTTTGCAAAAGTATTATCCAAATGGAAATAAGTTACCCTCTGCTATGGTAGGTAGGGGAATTGCTTTGAGGAAGTTAGGAAAGAAAGAAACGGCCACCAAGATATTTGAAAGTGTTCGAAAAAAATATCCTGGTAGCCCGGAATATTTTCAGTCTGATTTTCAGTTAAAGATTTTGAAATAAAAAGAGGCTAGATTGAGAAAATGGATTTTCGAAATAGTACTAGCTGCAATGGTTTTTTCACCTTTTTGTGGTTTTCAAAATTCTTTATGGGCCCAAGATGACGACAACGTCGATATTGAAGAGGAACTTGATGCTGAGGATAGTCTAGAAGAACAGGCCGAAGAAAAGACCGAAGAAAAGACCGAAGAAAAAGCCGAGGTTGCAGATCCTCAATTGACTGTCCAAGAAAAATCAAAAAAATCAATATCGCCCGAAGCATCTGACCTCCCCGATGTGGAGCTCGAAGATAGACTTTTTGAAATCTTTAGTGGGCTAAGGGGCCCGATAGAAGATAAAGATTGGGGAGAAATCGTAAAATCGCGAAAGAGCGAAAACTACACGATTCAAAAAGGTGATACGCTTTGGGATATTAGCCGTGCTTTTTTTGGCGACCCCTTCTTTTGGCCAAAAATTTGGTCTCTCAATAAAGATATTTATAATCCCCACTTTGTGATTTCAAAACAAAAATTAAAATTTTACCCCGGTACTCTTACCCAGGAGCCGACCATAGAAATAGAAGAGCCACAGCAGTCCATGTCAATTGAGATGGCCGGCACATTAACTCCCGAAGAAAAGGCCATCTTACCGGATTTAGGCGAGGATGAATTGTTACCGAGTGAAGGGTTGCGGGCAACCACAGTGGAAGAGGTTGTAATTCCCCCTACGCGAAGAAAATCGACAGCGAGGTTGCCAGTAATTCCACCAAGCCTTCCGATCTGGGATGTGACTTCGGGCGGAAAAGTTTCCTCGAATTTAATTTTTTCAGGTAAACCGCTATCTCAACCTGCCGAAGTTATCGTGCCGCTTGTCAGTTTTGTTGCGGAAGAGTTTCCGGAGGACGATGGGCGAATCGTTCGAATAAATAACGACCAGTTAATCGGCTCCAACTTTCAACCGATTTACGTAGAGGTATCAGGAGGTAAACTCGGAGAAAGTCTTTTGGTGATTAGCCAGTTAAAAAAACCGAGGAAGTTCTTTAAAAAGGTTAACGGTGTTCCTGTGAGTGTGGACGGTCAACTCAAGTTGGTCGAAGTCATAGATGAGGGCGCTGAGCTTTTTAGGGCCATTATTACTGCTAATACAAATGCGGTGGCGGTCGGTGCCAAGTTGATTCGCCAGACATTTCCTACTGTAGAGCTTTCTATAAAGGGCGCTTTACAAAATATCTCGGGCGAAATTACCGGTGGATTTCTTGATGGCCAAACTGAAATTTTTGGTGTCGGTTATTTTGTTTACCTTAATGTGGGAACGAGTGACGGTATCAAAGTTGGAGGACTCCTCTCGGTACTGGCAAACGAAGAGCTGCGCGACAAAAAGACCCTTGATGAACTTAATTCCCGTGAGGTGGGCATTTTAAAAATTGTTCATACACAAGATTCGGTTTCGACGGGTGTCATTGTTGCTGCCAGTGATGCAATTTTACCGGGTGACTTTACAGGTAAACCAGGCCCCTTATTGCGAGAGCAGCTAAAACTTACTCGCAGCAGCGGATTTAAAAGGGATCTGTTGCAAGAGCTTTCCGATGAGGAACTTATAGGTGAAGAAGACGCCCCCATCACTACTTCGAAAAAGAATGAAGTTGAGGAGATTGACCTCGATGAAATCGAAGACGATGAAAGCGACAGCGAATCAGAGGAAGAGGAAGAGTAGTCTACTTCTTTTTTTCTATATTAAATAAAATAGACGTAAAAGCCTTTAACATTTCTGGATCGTAGCGATCACAGATTTTATGAGCCATTAATTCAACGGCATCTTTGGGATACATGGGGTTATTATACGAACGCTTTGTGGTGAGGGCATCATAGGTGTCGGCCAATGCGACGATACGTCCAAAGGGATGAATATCTTGGCCATTTAACCCTTGAGGATATCCTGTACCTAGAAAGTTTTCATGATGCTCAAAACAAGCGGCTTTAATACCGTCAGTGATACCGCCGTGATCATTAAGAATTTTAAGTCCATATTGAGGATGTCTGGACATTTGCGCCCATTCGCTTTCATCTAAGGGGCCCGCTTTAGTTATTATGTTTACGTCCACGAGGCGTTTTCCGATATCATGAAAAAGCGCGCCCTGACCAACCTCTACAAGGTCCCGAAAATTATAGCTCAGGGCCTTGGCAAGTCCCAAACAATAGATGCCGACATCGAGTGAGTGGTTATAGGTGTAAAAATCGTGACTGGAGAGACTGATCAGATGTGCCATGCCTTCAGGGACTGCTTCCATAAAGGTCACAAAACTCTGAATGATTTCTTTAGATTCATCAAGGGCTTTATTGACATCGGGATTTTCGAAAAGCTGCTCGACTAAAGCATATGAACTCTCTTTTAGAATAAGTGCTTTTTGTTTATTGTTGAGTTTATCTCCGGACACTTCTCGGTGAACATATTTTTTGAAGGATTTGAAATCTTTTTCATGGATATAAAAGGCTGCGTTTTGGTGAGCTTCAAGCGAAGACATTTTTTCAAGGCTAAGTTTGTCGCCAGAATGCAAATATAAAACATGGCGACCTCCGATGAGCACAAAAAGGTCAAAGTCCGTGGCTACATCTGGGTAAACACTTTTAATGCGTATGCGAACAAATTTTTCTTTATCCATCACCTTCTTATTTTTCCTTTGGATTCATTGACTGACAAGCAAAACACTTTTATCTCATGGACTATGTACCTAAGCTATGACACGCCGATTCAGTACTTAAAGGGAGTAGGCCCAAGAATGGGCGAATTCCTTGGCAAAAAGGGAATTCGGCGGCTTTCTGATCTTTTAGAGTATTATCCACGTGCCTATGAAGATAGACGAAGAGCTAGAGACATCAGGAGCCTCAGCGAGGGCGAAACAGTTAGCCTTAAAGCTAAAATCATCAAAGTCGGTAGCCAGCACATCGGAAAAACACGCAGGGTCCATGACGTTTTGGTTTCTGATGAAAGCGGACAAATTAATTGCAAATATTTTCGTGTACCCTTTAAAGGTTATTTCGAAAAGTTAGAAATCGGAAAAACAGTGCAGGTTGTTGGTAAAGTGACAAAGTATCGAGGCCGACTCGAGTTTCATCATCCTGACCTTAACGATTTTCAAGAAAACTTAGAAGGCAAAGACCAACTTGTCCCACTCTATTCAGAAACCGAAGGCTTATCGACCAGAAAAGTTCAAAAATTGGTGGAGTCTGCGTTTGAGGGGCTAGCCTCGAGTAAACTGCCCAGCGTAGACCCACTCCCCGAATGGATAAAAAAGAAATATAACCTTGTCTCGAAGATCGACGCTATGAAGAAAATCCATCACCCTCCTGAATCTGCCGGCGTCGAGTTTACCAATTTCACAAGTCCTTATCATACACGAATAAAGTTTGAAGAATTTTTTTGGCTTGAGTTATTTTTAGCTCTCAATAGAACGAAGATAAAAAAACAAAATGGCATTGCCTTAATTCAAAAACACGATCTTACAAAGAGATTTCGTGAAATCTTACCTTTTAAATTGACCAATGACCAAGAAAAATCCATTTCGGAAATTTTCTTGGATCTGTCGGTGCCTCATCCCATGCATCGCTTATTGCAAGGCGATGTGGGCAGCGGTAAAACCGTTGTTGCATTTATGGCAGCGCTGCTAGCCATTGAAAATGGTCATCAAGCGGCACTCATGGTGCCCACTGAGATTTTGGCCAAACAACATTTGAGCACGGCAAAAAAAATATTAGAGCCCTTGGGGATAAAAGTGGGTTTGCTAGTCAGCGATCTTTCGGGCAAAGAGCGAGCTGCCACATTAGCGCAATTAAAAGATGGCGTGATTTCCTTTTGTGTTGGCACCCAAGCGATTATTCAAGAAGGTGTTGAGTTTAAGAACCTAAGTCTGGTAATTGTGGATGAACAACACCGCTTCGGGGTCAAACAGAGAGAACAATTAAAACACAAAGGTGTTAGTCCCCATCTTTTATTGATGACGGCCACTCCCATTCCTCGCTCACTTGCGCTCACAGTATATGGTGACTTAGACCTATCCATCATTCGCGAGAAGCCGCCGGGAAGAACTCAAATTGTCACCCGGGTCACATTTCAGAATAAGCGTCCCCAAATATTAGCGTTTTTAGCCACTCAAGTTGGCTACGGTCGACAAGCCTATTATATTTTTCCCCTTGTCGAAGAAAGCGAAAAAGTCGATTTAAAAAATGCGGTAGACGAGTACGAAAAATTGAAAACGGAAATGCCTGAAATTAATTTTGGCTTGCTTCACGGTCGAATGAGCTCCCAAGAGAAAGAGGATGTCATGTCTTCTTTTCGGAAGGGAAATATTCAAGTGCTGGTTTCAACTACGGTGATAGAAGTGGGAGTGGATGTGCCCAATGCTACGTTAATAATTATCGAACATGCAGAGCGCTTTGGATTGAGCCAGCTTCATCAACTAAGAGGCCGAGTGGGTCGGGGAGCATTGAAGAGTTACTGTGTATTAGTTTTAGGCTATGCCGTCGGGCCAGAATCTAAAGAGCGAGTTCAATGGATGGAACGTACCAATGATGGTTTTGAGCTTTCTGAGGCGGACCTAAAAATAAGGGGACCGGGAGAATTTTTAGGTACAAGGCAATCAGGGATGGCTGGATTTAAAATGGCTAACTTAATAAACGATATTGAAATTCTGAAGTCCGCAAGAGTTGCTGCTCAAGAATTGGTAGTAATGGACCCAGAATTAAAAATGCCCGTACATGCCGCGATAAATGAAGAAATAATTGGAATTAAAGGCCGGTATCATTTCCTATCCATTGGCTAAGGTACTGGAAACCTTGGTACAAACACTTAAATCAAGCAATTGTAAATATTTTAGTTAAGTACCTGAAATCACATGTTTTTATTGATAACTGGCGGCAAAAGTGATATACATTATGCCTGTTGGGGGCTCTTACAGGTGATAATAAAAAATAATCAAAAACAGAATGAACGAAGAATGCCTAAAATGCTCACTATAACCGAGCTATTAGTTAATGATAATGCGGTATATCCAGGGCATGGAGTGGGGCGAGTAGTTTCTATAGATTCAAAAATGATTTTGGGCAAGGCTCATATTTTCTACACGATTGAAATTTTAGAAACGGGAATGAAAATTATGATTCCCAAAAATAATATTCAAAATGTAGGTCTGCGCCCAATTATTTCTGAAGAAGAGGCGCAAGAGGTCATTGGTATATTGAAAGAAAACGAAGCCAAAGTAGATAACCAAACATGGAATCGCCGTTATCGTGAATATATGGAAAAAATTAAGACCGGTTCGGTGTTTGAAATTGCTGAAGTTTTGCGCGATCTGTTTTTGCTTAAGGTCGATAAAGAGCTGAGTTTTGGGGAGCGCAAACTTCTCGACACAGCTCGAAGCCTACTCTTAAAAGAGTTGCGTTTAGCCACAAAATCCTCGAAGTTTGATGAAGAGGAAGGAATTAAAGAGATTTTCGGTTTATAAAATCTCTTTTCGATTCAATAATGCCAAAAAATACAATAGGCAAAGTTCGAACGAGATTTGCGCCTAGTCCTACCGGTTATTTGCATGTGGGTGGTGCGCGCACTGCGCTTTACTCCTATCTTTACGCCAAACATACCGGCGGAGAATATGTTTTAAGAGTTGAAGACACAGATCAGGTTCGAAGCACAGAAGACGCATTAAAAATGCAAGTTGAAGACTTGCTTTGGTTGGGACTTAATTGGGATGAAGGGCCAGACCCAAAAACTTTAAAAGATTTGGGTTCGTTTGCTCCTTATCGCCAAAGTCAGCGTCTCGAAATTTATAAAAAATATTCTGATCAAATTTTAGCACAGGGAAAGGCTTTTTATTGTTTTTGTACCGACGAGGACCTTGAACGAAAACGTCAAAAAGCCATGAAAGAGGGCCGCCCACCTCATTATGATGGCACCTGCCGAAAGATAGACATTGAAACTGCGAAGCAAAAAATTTCTCGCGGAGAAAAAGGCGCGGTTCGTTTTTTAGTAACCCATACTCATGATGTGAAGTTTAACGATCTCATACGTGGAGAAGTGGTATTTCCGCCGGGAATGCTGGGCGATTTTATTTTACTGCGTTCTGATGGGATGCCAGTCTATAATTTTTGTTGCACGATTGACGACGCCCTCATGGAAATTACTCATGTTCTTCGCGCTGAGGAACACTTAAGTAATACACTAAGACAACTTTTGATTTATGAAGCTCTGGGGTTTGAAATTCCAATTTTTGGCCACCTCTCAATTATTCTAGGAGCCGACCGTCAAAAACTCAGTAAACGTCATGGCGATACGAGTTGCCACGAGTACAAAGAAAAAGGCTATCTGCCCGAAGCCATAAAAAATTATATTGCGCTTTTGGGCTGGAGCTCTCCAAAAGGCCAAGAAATTTTTACCGAAAGTGAGCTTATCGAACAATTTGATTTGGATCGCTTAAATCCCGCTGCTGCGGTATTTGATGAAGTTAAATTAAAATGGGTAAACGCACAGTACATTCGAACTATGCCTCATGCTGAGCTTTGGCAAAAGCTATTGCCATTTTTTGATGGTGCGGGTTTAAAACTGCCGAGCGATATTGAGTGGCAGGATAAGGCCATTGGACTTATGAAAACTTCGATGGAGACCTTGGTCGACGCCGTAGAGTTATTTAGACCACTTAGTCTCACAGAGCTCGACTTAAACGACGAGGGTAAAGAAGTTTTGAAATGGGAAACCTCTTTCAAGGTTATAACTAAGTGGCGAGAAAAAATAGAGGGCTGCGGCAAAATGTATTTAAGTACAGCCGAGTTTGATGCGATTATTAATTCTGTTAAAGACGAATGTAATGTTAAAGGTAAATTTTTATTTATGCCAACAAGGGTAGCCATCATTGGCAAGCCTCATGGCGCCGAACTAAAACAGCTCGTTCCCTTGCTCAGTAAAGATGTTCTTGTCGCACGGGCCAATCGCTGTTTAAAAATATAATTAGTGAAGCGGGGTGGTTTTTAGGTATGAGTTTAGTAATTTTCAATACTCAAACTAAGAAAAAAGAAGAATTTAGGCCTCTAAATCCGCCTAAAGTATCGATGTATGTCTGTGGCCCCACAGTTTATGATTTCTTGCATATTGGCAATTTTAGAGGAGCTGTTTTTTTTAATTTGGTAAGAAATTGGCTCGAAAAATTAGGCTATCAAGTGACCTTTGTTTATAATTATACCGATGTGGACGATAAAATAATAGACCGTGCCAATCGAGAAGGAAAAAAATCAGAAGACATCGCAAATCAATTTATTGAGGAGTTTAAGAAAGATTTTAACTCTTTGGAATTAAAACCTCACAGTCATAATCCGCGTGTGACTGAATTTATGGGACCTATTGTCTCTACTATTGAAAAGTTAATTGCTAACAAGAAAGCTTATGTCATTGATGGAGAAGTGCTGTGTTCTATTGAAGACATTCCACGCTACGGTAAACTCAGTGGCAAAAAAATCGACGAGCTTGTGGCTGGCATACGCGTTGAAGTGGACAAAAGAAAGAAAAATCCATTTGATTTTTCGTTATGGAAGCCCGCCAAACCTGGCGAACCGAAGTGGCCTTCACCGTGGGGAGATGGCCGGCCTGGCTGGCATATTGAATGTACGGCCATGAGCCAAACACTATTGGGTGAGACTATCGATATTCATGGCGGCGGTATTGATTTGATATTTCCACATCATGAAAATGAAATTGCCCAAAGCGAGGGTGCCTCAAATAGGCCTTTTGTAACGATTTGGATGCACAATGAGTTTTTGAACTTTGGCGACGAAAAAATGTCAAAATCACTTGGTAATATTATTACCGGGAGAAACTTTTTTACCACATACCATCCCGAAATTTTTAAGTATATGATGACGTCTACTCACTACCGCTCAAAAATTGATTTTTCGGTAAATCAGGTAAGTCATGCAGTGTCTGGTCTGGCCCGATTTTATTCCGCACTTGCGCTTTCGAGCGAAATTATTGAAAGCGAGGTAAAGGCCGAGACTTTAGATCCCGAATTTAAAAAGGTTTTGGAAAGCGCCGGTCAAGGAATAGAAGTAGGTCTCAACGATGATTTTAATACACCTGAGGTTTTAGCGCGAATATTTGAAGTAGTAAGAGCTTTTAATCAGAGTTATACGCGCGGACAAAAGATTACCGAAAAAGTAAAAGCAAGAGCACTAGCTTTTAGTGCTTGGCTAAGGGATCATGGGGCCCTAATGGCTCTGTTTCAAAAAGAACCCAAAGCATTCTTAGGTGTGCTGGACGATATGCTGCTTAAGCAAATGAGCCTCCTGCGCTCGGATATAGACTCTCTGGTGAACTTGCGAATTGAAGCCAGAAAAAACAAAAATTTTGCCGAGAGCGACCGGTTACGGGATGAGCTGAGCCAAAAAGGGATCTCCGTTCACGACACTCCCACAGGAACTTTTTGGGAAGTTAAAAAGTAGCAAAAAATTTTAGAAAACAACTGAGGAAAAAACAGTGAAGCGGACTCCTCGCATTATAAAACCCTTTCAACTAGTCAGCTCCTTTCAACCTGCCGGCGATCAACCCCAGGCGATTCAATCTATGGTAGAAAACATTCGCGCGGGTCAAAATCACCAAGTGCTTTTGGGGGTTACTGGCAGTGGCAAAACTTTTTCAGTGGCGAACGTTATTAATCAGTTAAACTTGCCCTCAATAATTTTGGCTCCCAATAAAACCTTGGCGGCTCAGCTTTACGGTGAGTTTAAAGAACTTTTTCCGCACAATGCGGTTGAATATTTTGTCAGTTACTATGATTTTTACCAACCTGAGGCCTATTTGCCAGCGACAAATACGTTTATTGAAAAAGATTCAGCGATAAACGAACAAATAGATAAAATGCGCCATTCGGCCACTCATGCACTTTTTGAGCGACGTGATGTGATCATCGTGAGCAGTGTCTCTTGTATTTACGGTCTTGGAAGTCCTGAAGCTTATGAAAATATGGTGGTTCTCCTTGAGAATGGTGAAGAAATTAAACGCGATGGGCTGTTGAGAGAGCTTGTGCGAATTCAATATTCACGAAACGATCTTGAATTTGAGCGGGGCACATTTAGAGTGCGTGGCGATGTAGTGGAGGTGTTTCCACCCTACGAAGACCAAAAGGTCATTCGAGTGGAACTTTTTGGAAACTATATAGACAAGATATCTTGGGCCGACCCTCTTACCGGAAAAATTTTAGAGGAGGTTGATAAAGTAGCTGTGTATCCAGCAAGTCACTATGTAACCTCTCAAGATAAAATCAAACACGCCGTCAAAGGAATACAGGAAGAGCTGAGAGAAAGAATTAACCATTTTAATAGCGAAATTAAAATGGTAGAAGCACAGAGAATAGAGCAGAGGACATATTATGATATTGAAATGATCGATGAAATGGGATTTTGTCAGGGCATCGAAAATTACTCGCGGCACCTGACGGGTAGACAGGCAGGGGAGCCGCCGCCAACACTCTTGGAATACTTTCCGGATGAGTTTCTTACTTTTGTAGACGAGAGCCATATTACAATTCCCCAAATTGGAGGTATGTACCGGGGTGATCGATCTCGAAAGTCAACTTTGGTTGAGCATGGTTTTAGACTTCCCTCCGCTCTTGACAACAGACCTCTTAATTTTCAGGAATTTGAGAATTTTGCAGATAAAGTTGTTTACGTGTCAGCGACACCTGGGCCTTACGAACTGCAAAAATCTAATGGACTAATCATAGAGCAGATAATTCGGCCGACTGGATTACTTGACCCGATCGTTGAAGTAAGGCCAGCCAAACATCAAGTTGATGATATTTTAAAAGAGGCGCGAGAGAGGGCTAAGAAAAAAGAACGTGTTCTTGTTACCACGCTCACTAAAAAAAGTGCGGAGGATTTGACTGATTATTTAGCGGGATTGGGTGTAAAGGTAAAGTACCTCCATAGTGACATAAAAACCATTGAGAGAACTGAGATAATTAGAGACCTTCGCCTGGGCGTTTTTGATGTTTTAGTGGGAATTAACTTGCTCAGAGAAGGGCTCGATTTACCCGAGGTCAGTCTCGTGACGATCACCGATGCAGACAAAGAGGGCTTTTTAAGATCTCACCGCTCACTAATTCAGACAATAGGCCGTGCCGCACGCAATGCTGAAGGTAAAGTTATCCTCTATGCTGATAAAATAACGGATTCTATGCGAAAGGCTATGGATGAGACTAAACGTCGTAGGGAGAAGCAAGAAGAATATAACACTAAGAATGGCATTACGCCTGAAACCATAAAAAAATTGGTTCGGGAAGGGTTAGGCCATATTTATGAGTCCGATTACTCGACGGTTCCTACAAAGCCTGTGATTGTTAAGGGCAAGGGAGAGCACACTTTGGTGCCACCCGAGAAACTAGCTAAGGAAATCGCCAAGCTCCGAAAAGAAATGAAGAAAATGTCAGAGAATTTAGAATTTGAACGTGCCGCTGAACTGAGAGATGAAATCAAACGGCTCCAGCTAAAACAATTAGCGATGATGTCGGGTAGTATTGATCGAGAGTTTGACAAAACCACAGAGGGTGAAGTGAGTAGTGGCAAAGAAGTCAGTTAAACTAAAAGACCTCGTCAACGAATTCCCCAAAGACCCGGGTGTCTATCTTATGAAGAACCCTGTGGGTAAAATTATTTATGTCGGCAAAGGAAAGAATCTCAGAAACAGAGTGCGCAGCTATTTTAACGCTTCAGGAGATCAAAGTCCGAAAACTGTTTTTTTAGTAAAGCAGATTAGTCATGTTGAGTACATAATTACTAAAACCGAAGTTGAGGCATTTTTACTAGAAGCCAGCCTTATAAAAAAGCATCGTCCCAAATATAATATTAGACTTAAGGACGACAAGAATTATCCCTATATTCGCCTCAGTCTCGCCGATAAATTTCCACGTCTTTATTTATGTCGCAAAGTTGTCAAAGATGGCTCGATGTATTTTGGGCCCTATACAAATGGCTTCGTGGTTAAAGAGACAATTCGCTTTTTAAACGAAACCTACATGGTGCGAGATTGTAACGATGGCTTTATGCGCGCGAGACAACGACCTTGCATGACCTATGAGATCAATCGGTGTAAGGCCCCATGCGTAAAGCTAGTCGGTGAAAAAGAATACCGCAAGGACATCAACGGCGCTTTAGCATTTTTAAATGGAGAAAACAGCAAAGTTATTAAAAACCTTGAAAGAGAAATGAAGCTCGCCGCCAAAGAAGAACGATTTGAGAGAGCGGTCAAGGTGCGGGACAGCTTGAGAGCGTTAGAAACTATCTTAGAAAAACAGAGCGTGATTAATGCCAATAGCCTAGAAAATCAAGATGCCGTCGGCTTTTTTGGAGACGAGCGAGGAACATTGGTGGCGACAGTACACGTGCGCCAGGGCCGCGTAATAGGTCAGAGGAATCATTTTTTACCACAAATTAATTTATCTTCAAGTAAGGAAGATGTCCGCGAGTGGTTAGTCGATTTTCTTAATCAATATTATTATGAAAACATTGTTCCTGACGAAGTGCTTTTATCAGTGGAAATTGGACAGGATCTCACAAAACTATTAAACGAAGTGTTGACTAAACGGAAAGACAAAAAGGTTCGAGTGAGATTTGCCACAGATGAAAATGGCCGTCGCCTCATAGAAATGGCTGAGAAGAATGCGGAGTCACAATTTGGACTTCACCTCACCCGTTCCGAGAATAAAGAAAAAGCTTTGGAATATATTCAGAAGAGACTCCACCTAGTAAGGCGCCCCAGACGAATAGAGTGCTATGATATCAGTAATTTTCAAGGCCAAGAATCAGTAGGATCTCAAGTTGTTTTTATTGATGGAGTGCCCGAAAAGGATGAGTATCGTCGCTACAAGATAAAAACCGTTACAGGACCAGATGACTATGCCTCGATAAAAGAGGTTTTGGAAAGGCGCTTTAGACATACGGAGTACGATGATCCGGATTTGGTAGTTGTGGATGGTGGCAAAGGGCAGTTGAATCAAGTAGTCAAAGTATTAAAGGAGATTGGTCGACTTGATATCCCTGTGGTTGGGCTGGCCAAAGCTCGAACACAAGGTGAGTTTTCGGATCAAGAAGTGACGCAAACAGAGGAGCGCTTTTTTCTTCCTGGTCGGCAGAATCCCGTGATTTTTGCGCGAAACGAAGACGCCCTTCATATTCTAGTGAGCCTTCGTGATGAGGCCCACCGATTTGCCATTAGTTATCATCGCAAGATTAGAGAATCCAGTTTATTGGAGAGCGAACTTGATTCTATTGAGGGCCTTGGGGAAAAACGAAAAGACATTTTACTTAAAAGGTTTGACTCTATTGAAGCCATTCGCAAAGCTGAAGTGGAAAAAATTGCTGCCCTTCCTGGTTTTAATAAAAAAGTTGCCGAGCGTATTAAGAAGGATCTGAACAAATGAATAAAAAAACTGAAGAAAAACTAAGTTTGATACGAGGTTTAGGTTTTTTTGGGGCAATAGGTTTAGTTTCTGGAACGATGATCGGTACCGGAGTTTTTTTAAAATCGGCGATTATGGCCCATGATCTCAAAAGTATATTTTACGTAATATCAGCTTGGGTGGTCGCGGGACTTTTATCTTTGGCGGGTGCTTTGTCCTATGCAGAGCTAGGGGCACGGTATCCGCGTGCCGGCGGCGAGTTTGCCTATTTAAAAGAAATTTATGGGGATCTCTCAGGATTTTTTTATGGGTGGATGCGTTTTTGGATCGGTTCGCCGGCATCGATCGCCGCTTACGCAATTGGCGCTGCCACATTTTTTGCTAGTGGCCTCGGCGTTACCGAAAGTGGTACGTTTATTAAAACCTGGGCCATAATTTCAATTATCGTGTTTTCTGGCATTAATTGTTTAACGGTTATAGTTTCTGGAAGGCTTCAAGTGGTGCTTACGGCGCTTAAAATCCTAATGGTTTTAGGTTTAGCGCTCGCAATGTTTTTAGTTGGTGGCTCAAGTGTTGACCTTAGCGCTACTTTTGCCAGAGGGGAGTTCACTGGTCTTTCGGCTTTTGCTGCCGCTATGATGGCAGCTCTTTGGGCATATGATGGTTGGAACAATATGCCGATGGTATCTTCAGAAATTAAAGATCCCCAAAAAAATGTGCCGAGAGCTTTAATTTGGGGAACCCTCATCGTCATGGCTGTTTATGTATTAATAAATATCGGTTACTTTATGGTTTTACCACTTGAAGAAGTCATTAATTCTAGTTCTAAGTATAATCCAGAAGCTCTCCCCGTAGCTGCAAAGGCCGCCGCATCTTTTTTTGGAGAAAACAGCGGCAAGATATTTTCGTTTCTTTTTGTTGTTTCTGCTTTAGGAGCAATGAATGGTTCTATTTTGACCTCTGCGCGAGTTCCTTATGCCATGAGTGAAGCTAAAGTATTTCCGAATATTTTCGAAAAACTGAGCCACACCACGCGCGTGCCAGTAATGTCGGTTATTATTCAAGCCTTAATTTCTATTGCGTTTGCATTTACAAATTCGTTTGATCAGTTAACTGACTATGTGGTGTTTTCGGCATGGATATTTTACACCATGTGTACATTTGGCGTGATTGTCGAGCGGCGAAAAAAGAAGCCCATAGCCAACCTTTACCAAGTTCCGTTTTACCCCTGGACACCCGTATTGTTCATACTGACAAGTGTTTGGCTTCTCGTCAGTTCGGTAATCTCGTTGCCACGGGAGAGCGTCATTGGTGTACTGATCATCGGTTCTGGTTATCCCTTTTATATGTATTTCAAAAAGGCACGGACTATCAATCAATGAGCTGGTGGCGAAGGCTTCTGAGCTGTGCCACTGAAGTCGGAAATGCTCCCACAAGCCTGCACAATCTGCGGTAACCCATGTTTAAGTGCAATGCTTTGCTCTGCGACTGTGCCCACTACATCTCTTGGTAAAGCTGAGCGAATATTATTTTTTCCTGAGGTATTCATTCTTAGTAGCGGATTAAACTCTCCTCGAAGATCTAAATAACTTTGTTGAAGGAGATTCAATTCGCCATCCGGCAAGGCATTGGTACTCATAAGTGAGCCCGATTGGGAGTCTGAAGATAGGGCGGCAGATGAAAACCTAGTCTCACGAGTTAAATACTTCCAATTGACGTAAACAGGTTTTTCGGGAATCTCGCCGCCTCTCCCAAGTTGGGAGGAAATAACTAAATCTTCACCGACCTTGTCGATTGTGAAATCATACCTTCTATTATTTATTTTTATCGACGCTTCGGCGCTGCTCGTTGTGCACTTTAGCAGAGTGGGTTCAATGGCTAGACCACTTAAGCGAGATACCCGTTCGTCGTACTTTTTAATAAACGCTTTACATAAGATGGGATATTTATCAAAAATCCTGGCGCGCTCCATTGGTGATTTAGTCAGTAAATCAAATTCTTTTGGCGTATCTAATGCCACAGCGCAATCATTTACTCCCAATGAAATTTGTAAGTATTCGCGCACCTCATCGTGGCCTTTGAGATTACTACAAGTTTTGCTCTTAATGTAATTTAGTGCATGCGGTATCTTTTCAATAGCTAATCCGAGTGCTACGCCACCAGCTAAACCTAAAATACCACCTCGTAGTGCCGACATTCTTTGTAGGTGTGCCGAATGCTCCTTGAACACCTCGCTTTTGAAATTTTTCTGAGCTTTTTCAAAGTCTGCTTTGTTCGAAGCGATTTCAGCGGTCAACTTTTGGATTTTATCAGACGTCGAATCGGGATAATATTTTTTATAAACATCTCTTTCAATTTTAGCTAAGTTGGACCTTCGGAGTGCAAGTTCTGTATTTGTGAGCTGTTGGAAAGATTGTCTAAGGCTTAGTTTAACATTTTTGTCATAGGTCTTGGGCGCCCACTTGTCTCTCATGGGATCGAGGATCTTGTTTCGAAACTCTTTTGCTTTGGCTTTGGCATTCTCGGCGTTTTTGTTGGCCTCAATCCATTTATTCTCAAATTCTTTAAAGGCCGGATTTTTTGCCATTTTCTCATACTTTTCTTCTATGGCTGGTGAATATTCATGGATCTGGAATTTATCAAACACATTGCCATTAACTTTATTAATTCGCTCGGCTTCATATTGGTAACTCCAATAAGTGCGATTTAACTCCTCAAACTTTGCTATTTGTTCAATGTAGTTATTGAATTCAATGGCTATTGGCCTGTTAGTAAGATTGCTTTGAATTCTTTTTGTTGAGTAAGCGCCGATGCCTAGCGACGCACCTGCCGCAACAGGAATAGCGCCTTCACATGAATCGAAACTCCAATCGATATCGCAACTGTACGCTTCTCTGGCCTGGCCGAGAAATTCTAAGCTCATACATTTTGAATTTTCGTCTGCAAATGTTTCTGTTTTTTGGCTGAAAGCTTTAAAGCAGAAGAGAGAGAGGATTGTAATAGATACTAATGCACAGGAGTTCGAATTCACCATTCATAATTATCGGAACTTCCTCTTGCATTATGAAATTTCAGATCGAGTTGTAAGTAGTCTCGACTATAGCCTAGTGCCATCTTCGTATTGTGAACCACGCCGGCTCGGCAGGGCACTGGCCCTGCCACCTATGAGAAACTAACGTAGTCGTGCTTTTAGGGAATCTCGCACACGATTGATTTGATTTTCACTACCCGGGCAAACAAATGCGGGCTCAGTTGCGTGTAGAGCTTCGCTAATTAATTTAACTTTGGCTGCGTAAGTTAACTTCTCTAATTCTTCCTCTCGTCGGCTTTCATGTGAAGAATCGTCGATGGCATTGATCGTATCTTCGACAGCACCGGTAATTGCGCCGGGAATTCCCCAAAGAAAGTCGTTGAGGGCAGGCATAAGACTCGGGAAACTAAAATTTGAGTTCCGCGAGTTAATTATGTTTTTATCTTTAAGTGTAGTTGCCAAATACGTTGAAATGGACTTTTCAGAAACCTTGCCACTTTCTATTACGAGTCCCGACAAGAGCAGCCAACCGGTAAAAGACTGTGAGTTAAAAGTAAAATCTGGAGAAATATTTTGAATACAGAACGAAGTTTGAACCTGAATACAATTTATCTTACCACGCTCATTACCCAAGTGATCCCATGTGTGGGGGAGTTCAAAAGGATTGCGAATATAATTGGCGGGGCCCGACAGCCTGTCATATGCATGAGGTGAACAAACCTGCGTGTTATAAAAAAACCCCGATCTCTCGGTGAGCTCGGCAAATGATGTTAACGAAAAAATCGAAATTAAAGCGGTAAGTATAATTGTATTCATGAAATCTCCTTAGTTTGTGGTTGTGTTGCAGTGCATTAATAATAGTGCTAGTGATGGAAAATTAAAAGTCAAATGTTTTTAATTAATTAACCGATAATATAGTAATACTCTACAAGTACCCTGTAACCATTGGAATTTATGGAAAAAAACATATTTGATTTTCAGGATTATAAACGTTATTTAGTCTTCAAGATAAAAACTCACCCGAAGGGTGGGCGGGGATTTCAAGCTCAACTTGCCCAAAGTATTAATTGTCAACGCGCCTTTGTTTCACAAGTTCTACACAAAGAAGCGCATTTTAGTCTTGAGCACGCTGAGCGCGTAAATCGCTTTCTAAATCATTCCCCTGATGAATCGCGCTTTTATATAAATCTAGTGTTAATGGCACGTGCAGCCACCAAAGAACTTAAGGAATATTTTCGAGATGAGTTAAATCAAATATTGAAAAAACGTTTAACTTTAAAGGATCGTATCCAAGTCGATAAAAATCTATCTCACGAAGATCAGTCAAAATATTATTCGTCTTTTATATATGCTGCCGTTCATATGGCGGTTGCAGTTCCGGGTTTAAATAACATTCAAGCGCTAGCAGAACACTTTCGCATTCCCATAAAAAAAGTGATCGAGGTTGTGGAATTCTTAGTGAGCAGAAATCTAGTCGTTGAAAAATCAAATGGTTTGGCATTGGGGACTGCGCATTTATATATTAACAATGATGATTCACAAATGGTGATTAAACATCACAGCAACTGGCGTGTTCATGCACTGACGTCTTTAATGCACGAAGGCCCAAGAGACCTCCATTACTCAACAGTAGTCACACTTTCTAAAGATGATGCTTTAGAGCTAAAATCATTTTTTATAAAGTGTATGGAAAATTCTCAAAAGAAAATTAGAGAGTCAAAAGAAGAAGTCATTTATTCTCTAGCCCTAGATTTTTACGAAATCTAACGATTAAAAAATTTCGTCAGGTCGTGCGAGCGTTTTATAATTAACTTTTGGCGAAAGTCTATAGGAAAAGGTCGGGCCGGAGTGCACTTTTCGGAATTTTTATTTAAATGATTTTCTTTCGCCAAATCTAAAAGCGCACCACTCATGAACTCACTGGTTTCTAAGGTTTCGCCTTCTATCGGCAAAGATAAAATAATTTTGGCCACTAAATTTTGTTGCTGCTCAAGACTGATGTTCCCACCATTGGCTAAAATAACTTCGCGTAATGATTCCCATAAAAAGAGGGCGGCGCGCGAGTGGTCACCTAATAGGTTGTACACTTCAGTGTTTACTCGTACGAAGGTATCGCGATCATAATACGCAGCAGTTTTTAATTGGATCTTTTGATCTGGAGCGGGCAGGTAGTATCCATCGTCAAGAGGCTCTGTATCAGGAGCCGCTTTATCTTTTGTAAAATAGAAATTCGACCATAAAAGTCCTTGGTGAATGGCTTGCATAAGGGTGGGCGAAGAGCAGCGCCAACTCTCTATCTTTTTTAGCAGAAGTTGGCCGATTAGGGTAACGGCTTTTACCGGGTTACACGCGACATAGGGGAGCACCAGCGTAAAGAGAGGATTATGTTCACACGCCGTAAAGGGTTCGGGTAACTCAACTATGCCAGAGACAAATGAATCGCGGAAATTAGGATTGGCGAGATAAATCGGTAGTAGGGTGGCGGTTTGATCAGAATTAATAACTGCAGTACCAGGCCCTCCGCCCGAGCTTCCGCCGGCATAGGCAGGTGTCAATTGCGCCAACATAGAGCCGAAAATCAGCGCCGAAAGTAGCTTAAAAACCAGAGGGATACGTTTATTTTTCACATGAAGTGTAAATGCAGAAAATACGCCAATTTTTCTAAGGACACTTAAATGCCATGCCCGTGACTTCAGTCCCAAGACTAGATTTCTGAATCATCTGAACATAGTTGGCGCCAATGAGAGAAGCTTCGGCTTTCAGATCGGTAATCGCGGCGACTTCATCGGGTTTTACGGAACTTGAACGGCCCGTTACTTTTGAAATTTCTTGGCATTTTTTATCGGGAATATTGGCGCCAACTTTGACTTCGCTAGCCTCTGGAAATTTTTCGACACTGTGACAAGAAACCAAAAACATAAAAAAGCAAATTAGACGCAACATGTGTACCCCACTTTAAAAGACCAAAAATAGACCAAAAAAATTGTAAATCTAGATTTAAGGGTGGTGCAATTAATTTTGACAGAGAGCCACATTTTGCGCCCATTGCTGCGCTAAAAAGCAGTTTATAGATGTCAGGATCGAATATAGGGCCTTTCGCTTGGTATAGGCGCTGCACTTACATGAATATGAATTTTACCTAGTTTTTTGAGGAGTCCGCATGAAATTTGTAATAACGATTTTAATTACCATCCAGTTGGCATTTGCCTTCGCTAAAACTGATCCCCTCGTGCTGGAACTTAAAAGAAAGTCAGTGGCACGTAAGCCTCAAAAAAAGATAGCGAAGACCACTAAGATGGCAAAAGGCAAATCATTAAAAAAGACTGCTGTTAAAGATAAGTACAAAGACATATTTTCCAATGTTGAATACGGAAATAGTAAATCATCTGATTCAGAAGAAAATGACTTTATGAAAGACCTTTCAGATGCCGGAGACCTCGACAAGAGTGAAAAATTAGAGGACTTTGCGGCTATTAGAAAAGAAAATCGCAAAGAACGACTTGCCAACAAAAAAGTCCTCCGTGCGAAAAGGGTCGCAGTTCAAAAAGCCGATCCCCAGGAAGAAACGCCAGAAATGAAAGTATTTGCCAATTCAATTTCAACTGTTTCTACTGCTAAACCAGAACCAGATCCCACCCCCACTGTCACCTCGACACCTGTTAGTAAATCTGCGCCCATCGTAGTCGAGAAAGAATCAGGTGTTAGCTCTTGGTCGGTTCAGCCCTTGGTAGGTTACAGTTTATTCATGATTGATGGACCAAGTGAAGACCCCACCCGGCGAGCTGCTCAAGGATATGAATATTTTGAAGGTTATAGTGCAGGGCTACTTGCAGACATAGGTTCTGGGCGCCTGAGGCTTGAGACGGGCCTAGTGTATTTACGTGCTGGGGCCAAACGCGAAGTTCTCGATTTCAGCCTTCTGGGAGTTGGCGAAGACTATATTGAGTATCGGGATCGTAGTTACATTGCTCTTCCGATAATGGCGCTCTACTATTTTAATGAGCCCAGCCAGTCGGCCTTATTTGGCAAAGCAGGTATTTGGCCTGCATACCTAACTAGCGGAAGACTTGAACAATATGGAACCACTAGTACAAAGACTTTAGATAATACAGCAGAGTATAGTCGCATGGATTTTCTAGGCACAATAGGCCTCGGCGGAAAGCTTAAGCTTGGCTCCAATGCGAGCCTTGTCGTTGAAGGACTTTTTATGCGCGGATTCAAACAAATCTATGAAGTTGATTATGCTAGCGGCTATAACCAAGGCTTTCTCACAACATTCTCTTTAAACTTCGAAATATAATTTGACGCAAATTTAGGGAAGTGTTTAGTTTTGGTGCTGATGCAAGACTATACTTCATATGATCTATATAATCCTACAGAAAGTCACAAAATGTTGCGTGATTCTGTTCGTGGATTTGTAAAGTCAGAAATTGAACCCCAAGCCCTTAAACATGATCGCGAAGAGCGTTTTAATCTGTCACTATTTAAAAAATTAGGAGAACTGGGACTCCTCGGCATTACTGTTTCTGAAGATTATGGGGGAGCAGGAATGGATGCGCTATCCTCTGTAATTGTTCATGAGGAGCTTTCGGCCTCTGATCCCGGTTTATGTTTGTCCTATTTGGCTCATGCGATGTTGTGTGTGAATAACTGTGCGGTTAATGCCAGCAAAGAGCAAAAAGAGAGATTTTTACCTAAACTCTGTAGTGGAGAGTGGATTGGTGCCATGGCCATGTCAGAGGCTCATATAGGTACTGATGTTCTTGGTATGTCCACCACAGGTGTTGAGGAAAAAGATTATTGGGTTGTGAATGGTCAAAAAATGTGGATCACCAATGGCTGTGTAGATGATGACGGAACGCCCGCAGACTGCGTTTGGGTCTATGCACGTACGGGTACGATAAAGGGAAGAGCCGAGATTTCGACTTTCCTAATTGAAAAGGGTTTTAAAGGCTATAGTGTTGGACAAAAGATTCGCGACAAAACTGGAATGCGCGCCAGCAACACGGCAGAGCTCGTGTTTGATCAAGTTAAAGTGCCAAAGTCTAATATGGTGGGAAAACCGGGTGATTCTTCATTGCACATGATGAGAAATTTGCAGTTGGAGCGCCTCACTTTAGCGGCGATGAGTTTAGGAATTGCCCGACGCAGTCTGGAGGTCATGAATCGCTACGCGAGCGAAAGGCATGCGTTTGGTAAACCACTAAAAGATTTTGGACAAATTCAGAGATACATTGGCGACAGTTACGCTGAATATATGGCGGCAAGAGCTTATGTCTATGAGACCGCGCGGAAATTAAAACTCGATCAATATGGCCAACGCTTAGATTCCGACGGCGTAAAACTAGTAGCTACTACTATGGGTAAAAACGTTGCTGATCGTGCGATGCAAGTATTAGGCGGCTATGGGTATGTCGGTGAATACGTTGTTGAGAGGCTATGGCGAGACGCTAAACTTTTAGAAATTGGCGGTGGCACTCTTGAGGCTCACCAAAAAAATATAACTTTGGATTTAGGTAAAAATCCCGAGGTACTACTCAGATAATAGTTCCTATAGAAAAGTTTTGAAAAAAAAACTGAGTGCTGAACATTCCCCGTCACTACAAAAAAATTTCAATAAAAGTTTCTAATATGGGCCATTTTGGTAAGTTTTGAAAAATGAGACGAGATCAAATATGTTTGACTTCGCCCTGGCACAAATTGTTTTGATAGCCGCATTCTGTCACATTAAATTGGCACGATGATTGTACTAGGATGATTCTGCTTGGTCGGAGGTCGTGTGAAAAAACTTATGTGTTTTTCTTTAGTATTTGTGTATCTAATAACTGGTTGCAATAAAAGTAAAGTGAGATTTTCACAAAAGCCCGAAGCGGCTTCTGACTTTAACTTTGACTCTGACTTTGATGCCTTTAGAAAATTTCAGGCAATTAAGCAGCTGCCAGTAAACTGCAGTGGCGCCTATCCGTTAAGAGTCGTTTTTTCAAAAGCGAGTGATGGTTCCTATAAATTGAGAACCTGCACGCAACTTAAGTGGCAATCCTCAACGAATATCTATGCTCCAGCTGGTACGCTTACTTGCACAGGGAGCCTGGTCGGCTCAACTGGCGCCACCAGTTTTTCATTTAATGACACTAAATGTGGTGGATTCATAAATATGGGCTCTAATGGCGAAGTTAATTTTAATTATACGTGCACCGGTTTTCACAATCGCATGATAGGCCAATACCAAATTTTTCGAGACACAAAGGACACCTCTAAAATTATCAACATCGGATTGTTAGGTACCGCCTGTGGTTCAGGACAGGATCTGCCGCCCAAAATTACGAACCCCGGCAATCAAAGCAACAAAGAGGGTAACTCGGTATCGATTCAAGTCACGGCTAAAGATCCTGAAGGCTCACCGATTGCATTTTCAGCAACGGGTTTGCCAAAAGGGTTAAGCATCAGTTCGACTTCGGGTAAAATTACCGGAAACGTGACGTCAGGAACCAAGGCGGGGAGTCCCTATAATACCACATTGAAAGCGAGTGACGGTAATAACACGAGCAGCACGACGATAACTTGGAATATTTCGGCGAGTACTAATAAGCTTCCACCTAACGTGACCAATCCTGGTACCAAAACAAATAATAATGGTGCTGTTGTGAGTTTGCAGATTCAGGCCTCAAGTCCTCAGGGGAGTGCTTTAAATTACTCGGCAAGTGGCTTGCCGACAGGGCTCAGCATTGCTGTTAAGTCAGGTTTAATTTCTGGAACTATAGGAAGTAACGCCTCAGCGTCGAGCCCTTACTCAACGACAATAACTGTCAAAGACACTGTCGCCAGTATTTCAACGAGCGTCAACTTTGTTTGGAACGTCAAAGCGGCGACGTCGTCTAGTTTTGTCAAACTAGCTTGGACTGCCAATACCGAGAAGGATTTAGCGGGCTACAAGGTGTACCACAGTGAGGTCTCAGGCAATTTTTCAACAGGGGCGCCAGTAACATTGGGTAAAGTCATCGCTTACACCTGGAATAATGTGACTCGCGGAAAGACGCACTATTTTGCAATTACTGCTTATGATAATGCGGGGAACGAAAGTAAAATGTCAGCCCAAGTTTCGAAATTTATTCCTTAAGTAATTTTTAAGGGATAATAAGGCGCCGCCGAAATTCAGCCGTTATTGAAGTGGCGAATCTGCTGGCAAATAAACTGGTGTCGATGGCGATGATTTTATCGTAAATGGTACTAAAAGTATCATTACCTCTGATAATTTTTAAGTGTTCGTTAAATAGTTTATCAAGTAGTACGACTTCTGCAGCGTTGACGAGTTTTGCTCTTTTACGAAGTTCAAACCAAATAGAGGCATAGAGTGACCCCACGACATGAACCTCGCCGTTAAAGCGGACGTCGAAACCATTATTACCACAGGCGCCCAATACCGTATCAGCCGTGATAGCTGAATTTAGCACACTGTTTCGTGAAATTCCGCAGCTCGCTAAACCGTTAATTGTGTTTGTAATATGTTGGCCTAGTGCGGGATCAGAGTCGAACATTATTATTGAGTGATAGTCGGCCTGTCCCTCGTTCATAGCAAATGAACAGCCTAGGCGCCCCGTACAGCAAACATTGCCATCGGTAGCGTTGACACAAAATTTGTGGGTGGCACTTGATAATTGATTTATAAGTCTGTTGGTGGCGTGATCCACGTTTGCATGGCCCATTTCGTGAAGAATAATTTCAGCACCCAAAGCATTTTCATTGCCCGTTGTCGAGTCTATGCCCATATGCATTTCATTGGCGTCTGTAGCGTAGTAAGCGTTGTCCCGAGCGCCAGCGGAATTATCCCAGGCAAAAACTCTTAAGTTTTTATCTCTTGCAAAAAAGTTCCCCACACGCGCAGTCATATATTTAATTTGCATATTGAGCCAATAAAAGGCCATGACTTGGCTCAATTGATGTTTGGGATCATTGCCATAGGAAAATTTAAAATTTGCTCCAGCTGTACTTACTCGAGAAGCCACATTGGCAAGAGTATCGGCATAAACATCAATGGATAGATTTTTAAGAAACCCTGAGCTGTCATACCAGTCAGGCATTATATTTACGGAGTGAGTTGTTAGGGCACTTAGATTAGAAGTTGCGGTGATGGGGGCGGCCAGTGGAGCCTTATTTTGTGCCACGGGATTTTTCCAAAATAGACAAGTATTTACAATGGGGTCAGCGGCACAGTTGGGCGATGCATTGAGTGCGAGGTCAGCGTCAGTAAACAGGGGATTAATTTTAATATCCATCTTGGCAGGTGCTGATTCTATTGATCCTACTGTAGCAAAGATTTCAAAGCTGTCATTTCCATAAAATCCCCGACCGGGTATATAAGAAAACTCGCCAGTACTTTCGGTTATAACAAGTCGGCCATGCAAGGGTGCTTTCGAAATACGGTAGGTAATACCACCGCTTACTCGAGAGATAGCATCAATCGTACCCTTAAGCTCGCTATCGTCATTCATTTCAAAGGACTTGGGGGAGACAACTATTGAGGAGAAAGAGGGTATATTGATCTGGGATTCTTTGGTGGCTTCATAGGGCGACTTCATGCACCCCGTAAACCAAACACTCACACTGGCTAGCAACATCATGTTTTTTATGGAAATCACTTTTACCCCCGGCCCTTGTCTCTTACCAATTCAAGAAATGGGCCAGAGAATTTGGCCTCTCAAAATGAGATTCATCAAAATTTTTAGTTGTTTAGGTGGGGTATCTGAGTGAGGCAATGGCTAAGGAGTTGACGAATGTATAAGATAAAATAGACAGCCTTGAAAGGTTCCCCGTGTAACTCTCCAGCGATTCTGTCCGCCTTTAATTCTTCAGGGATTTTGTCCTCTTTATGTTTCTTTTTGGTACGCTTTCCCACGGATTAGCGCATCAG
>JAWXAY010000052.1:0-58404 GCA_034439715.1 Pseudomonadota bacterium | reverse complement strand
GTTCCACAGCTAAAGAATTACCTAGTATGAATTCTTGTGGATTTGTAGCCACTGGGTTTAAAGGTGGCGGTGGTAGTGGCAATGCGAGCGGCACAACTGGTCTCTATATTAGTCTCGTGTTGTCACTATTCTTTTTCCCGCTGATGTTGTTATCGTCTTTACGACTACAAAGAGTAATTCGACGACGCAGATAATATGCTTCTAGAGTCCAGCTGTAGAAACGGCCTCGGCGGGGCCGTTCATAGCCGAAACCTGTGTACCTTGAAAATAATGAATGAGAATTTGTTTATAGGACTTTCCGGCTTCAGCTAGATACTTGCTTCCCCACTGACACATTCCCACACCATGACCAAATCCGCGCCCTTTAAATGTTACTTTATCTTCAGAAACTAAAATCTCAAAGCGAGTACTTTTCACGTCAGAAAAACCCATCAACTCTCTGAGTCGTGTGCTTGAAATCAAATAATTATTATTATTATCAAATAACAATCGCACAATGGCAATTCGCCCACCAGGCGACGACCCACTCGTGACAATAGTTAAAAGATTTCCAGACATCTCACCTAATTCCGTTTTTAATTTTTTTAAAAAATCTTTGAGAGACACAGAATGTTCCCAAGCACTCTTTAGTCTTACAGCACAACTTTGGTCGACGGCACCGCCACCCACCTTGCCAAACTTCCAAACCTGATAGGAATCGTCTGTTTTTCCGCCGCAGTCCGAATGATAAAACGTCTCGACTAATTCGCCTTTGGCATTGCTCAAAATAATTCCCTTGGTCTGCGCCAATGCTTCAGTCAAATTCTTGCGCTTTTCCGGAGGAATATAGGAATCATACTGGTAGACTTGGTCCTTAACGGTGGAGTCGACATCAAAATTATCGAGTTTTCGTTTCTCCATTTGTTTGAGTGCATAGGTGCGCGATGCAATGACCTGGGCCTTGAGCGCCTCAATCGGCCACGAGAGCGGCATTTCGGCCCCCAATACACCGGCTAAATATTCCTCAAGTTCAAAAGTACCTACAACGTCAAAACGCTTAAATTTACCGTCGACAAATGTGGGCCAAATTTTCAGAAAAGGAGGCAATCGTTTAAAGCTGGACTCCAGCGTCGTACCTTGCACTGTTACCGGAAATTTATTGCTTTCGATTGGTTTTTTTTCAAACCAACTTTCAAGCCGCCAAGTCGGTTCGCCATTTTTTAAAAAGAAGTTAACCTTTTGTCCGCGCTGAAGGTCACTCCCGACAATTTGTATTTGTCCTTCGACTGTGACTTTATCTTTATGAAAAAGTCTCACGCGTATATTTTGATCAGCTAAGGAGATAATAGATAGTAGAAGTACCGCAATCACTGTTGCTAAACCTTGTTGCACTAAAAGCCTCCATGCTTACTTAATCCAAGTTTAGCTGTCTTTTTGGGAATAATTCAAGAACGGTTTTATCATATCCATCGGTAACGGAAAAAGAATGGTGGTTGTTTTGTCGCCAGCGATCTCAGTAAGCGTTTGTAAATAGGCCAATTGCAATGCTGATGGCGAAGCTGCGAGCACGTTAGAGGCCTCGGCCAATTTAGCCGCCCGTTGTAACTCCCCTTCAGCACTAATGATTTTAGCGCGTCTCTCTCGTTCAGCTTCGGCTTGCCTGGCCATAGCACGTTGCATTTCTTTGGGCAGGTCGATGTGTTTAACTTCCACCAATCCTACTTTGACACCCCATGGCCCAGTTTGCCTATCCAGTATCTCTTGTAGCCTGATATTTATTTTCTCGCGATTTGCCAAAAGCTCATCCATCTGAAACTGACCAATAACAGTCCTCAAAGTGGTTTGCGCCAACTGGCTCGTGGCAAAATAATAGTCTTCAACTTTTGTGATCGCAGACTCTGGGTCGGTCACTCTAAAATAGACCACGGCATTCACCTTTAGGCTTATGTTATCCAAAGTGATCACATCTTGCGGCGGCACATCCATTGTGATTGTCCGTGTATCAATGCGAATTAAACTTTCAAGCACGGGAACTAAAATGATAAGGCCCGGCCCTCGAATGCCCATGCTGCGGCCGAGTCTCAAAATCACGCCCCGCTCCCACTCTGGCAAAACTCGAAATACACTTGCCAGAATCACCAGTCCCACCACTATTGGAATTAAAAATTCCATAATAACACCTCATTAATTTATAGACCTATAACTTTTAAAACTAATTCTTTATGACTCAACACTTTCACTCTCTGATGTACCTGAAGACCGCTTTCGCTCTGAAACTTCCAGTTTTCGCCAGCTATTTCAAGGTATCCCTGCAAAGGGTTCACTTCATCGATTGAAACAACTACAGCTTCTGCTCCAATCACATCATCAAATCCACCATGCTTTTTAACTTTTCTCGTCTGTAAAACTAAATAACCTAGACCCAGCAGGACTCCCGAGAGCAGAAAGGTCGTCGGTAGAATTGAAGAAAGCGGCAATACATATCCCGATTTTACGGGGTCAAATAAAAAAAGACTGCCAACCGTAAATGCCACGATTCCACCCACTCCCAACACTCCAAAGCTGGGTACAAAGGCCTCGAGAATCAACATCACAATACCTAAAAAAAGAAGTCCTAATCCACCCCACCAGACATTCAATTTGTGAAAAGAAATTAGCGACAGAATCAATCCGATCGAGCCAATCACTCCTGGGGCAAAAATTCCTGGATGGGTAATTTCAAAATACAGGAGGGCTACACTACCCATAAATATGAAATAGGCAAACTGAGGGTCGGCCACAAAATCCAAAATGATATGTCGCAAACCCGGTTTAATTTCGACAAGACTTCCCACCTCAACTTTAGCTTTTAAATTTTCTCTAATTAAAACTTCTTTGCCTGTAGATTTCTCGAGAAACTCCTCTTTAACATTGACTACAAAATCTATTCCACCAATTCCGGCGGCTTGAGTGGCCCCCAATGACTGAGCCTTTTCAACAATATCTTTCGCAAAACCAAGATTTCGCCCTCTCAACTTCGCTAGGCCTTCAACCCAACTGACGGTGTCATTGACAAGTTTATTCCTCAAATCTTTACCCATTTCCTCGCCGCCCATTAGAATCGGAGTGGCAGCGCCAATATTAGTCGGGTTTATTCCTCCCGAAACATGGCACGCTTGTAAAATAATGGCACCAGCACTTCCCGCATGACCGCCGCTGGGATAAACCAAACAGAGTACGGGGATTTTAGAACTGAGAATTGACTCGACGATCATCCGAGTACTTTGCAGATTCCCGCCGGGGGTATTTATTAGTATTAGCAGCGACGCACATTTGCTATCTATTGTTTTTTCAAGAGTTGATTCCAAATAGTCGACAGTCGCTGGGCCAATGGCGCCATTGATAGTCATTTCGCCAGTGCAAATCGACCAAGACTTTGACGAGCCCAAACTTAAAGCTAACAAAAAGACCGTTATCAAGAGTTTATTAGCCATTTAGTCCTCCCAAAGAAAGTCTTTTTAAGTGTTCCCATGCTAATTTTTTTAAGGAACCGTTTATTAAAAGTTCTTGGGGGTGATAGGACCAAATAATATGGGGCTGGATTGATAATAAACTTTGCTCGGGTTTATCTAAAATAACGACTAGGGAATGTTTCTCAGTCCAAACTTTTAAATCTGTGATCGTAACTTCATTTACTTCAAGAAACTCAATTTTGTCTCGCTTAAATCCTATGGCAGCAAGCATTTTATCAAATAGAATTGAGGCTTCGTTGAGAGCGAGTAAACTCGGCCGCAGTGAGCGCAAGACTGAAACAAACAAGGGCGTCTTATTTAATGCCGTGTTACCTCTAGCATACGTGCCGATTACTCCGCTAATTCCCAAAACTGAAGAAAGATAATTGATGGCACTATTCATGGCGGCCGACTTTATGAAAGTCCTGGTCTAGGGTCATTATATTTGAAACTTAACGCATTGCCTACTGAAGAAATGCCTAATAATTGTCGCCCATATTCCGATAAAAAATTATGCCAGCACAAAAGAACAACGTAGCTAAAAAAATCAAGGCAGAAAGCCAGCAACTGATTGAGGTCGTTGAGAACTTCACGCACTGCTGTCTGTGCGGTACGACGCTCGAATTTACTCATACCGTTGACTATGGGAACCTGGCCATTAAAGAAGAAGCCTTTTGTCCCGCTTGCTCGATTAAAACCAAGAGCTCTGTCTTCACTCTCCAATGACTTTCAAACGCGAATCCCCTGAAAACATACTCCGTCTAACGCGTTGGCAGACGTCAACTTTTTTAGTCATGCTTTTTGGTTATATCGGCTACTACCTTTGCCGAGTTAACCTGCCTAATGCCTTTCCCCTCTTAAGCGAAACATTTGGTCTTACCAATGCGGAGCTCGGGCTAATAATTACCTATTCGGAACTCAGCTACTCCGCTGGCAAATTCGTCAACGGCCCACTCGCCGATAAACTAGGTGGAAAAAAGTTTTTTTTGTTAGGCATGATTGGCGCTATCTTTTTTAACGTGCTTTTTACATATGGCACAACCCTCACCCACTTTATAGTGATCTGGTGTTTTGCCAGATTCTTTTTATCGATGGGTTGGGGAGGACTCGTCAAGGTGATTGGCAGTTGGTATGAGTCCAAAAGATACGGAACCGTAATGGGACTCATCAGTATAAACTTTCAGTTTGGGGGAGTCCTAGCGGCGCTGTTCTCAGGATTTCTATTGCAAATGGGATCCGACTGGAAAGGTTTATTTTTGTATCCCGCCGGTGTCTTGTTTTTCATTCTCATTTGGTCGTCACTCGCCTCGCGTGAAACTCCTCAAGACGTTGTTCCCGGAACCACATTTGGCTCGAGTGAAGATCAAAAAACCCACATAAAAAAATCGGGCAGCGTAAAAGAAAACATACTCCAGCTATTAAAAATGCCCCTCTTTCATAAACTTCTTATCTTTAGTTTTTTCTCCCATGTTTTAAGAATTTTCTTTTTTACTTGGACTCCCAAATTGCTCGTTGATATTGGCATGGGCGCGACGACAGCTATTTTTAGTTCGGCGGTCTTTCCGACATTAGGTTGCGTAGGGACTATTCTGCTTGGCTGGTACACCGACAAATACGTCAAAAATGGCGACCGTGCCAGACCAATGTGGATTATGTTACTCGGACTGGCTGCGAGCCTTTTTATAATTGCCCATCTCATGAAATCTCAGCCAGAAAACCTGATAAGCATCGTGGTTTTAATCGGCCTTTGCGGTTTTTTTCTACTGGGCCCCTATTCCATGTCAGGGGGTGCATTATCGCTAGATATCGCAGGCCCAAAAGTTGCTGGAACATGCACTGGCCTGGTCGATGGTGTCGGCTATATCGGAGGAGCGCTAGCGGGTTGGGGCGCAGGTAAATTGCAGACTCTACAGGCGGATGGCAACCCGTGTTTCAAGTCTTAGGTGTTTTTGCACTGGTCGCGACGTTTTCGGCCTTTCTACTAAGCCGCGCTTTTCAAAAACATTACCAACTTCAGCAAAAAAATTAGCCCAAAAGCTCGCGTACGCGGGACTCAACTAAGGCAGCGGTAACCTCGCTGGCAGGAATGGGCTTTCCAATTCTTAGTTCCACTCTTGACCAAAACCTGCGAGGTCGCTTTTTCATAGCAGGGCCGTCTTTAAAACTAAAAAAACTGCCCCATAAACCCACTATGGCCACAGGTACCACAACCGTGGGATTTCGCCTGATCGCGCGTTCTATTCCGCGTCTAAATCGACTTAGGTTTCCGTCACGACTTATTTTTCCTTCAGGAAAAATTCCCAAAACATCGCCCTTGGCGATGACTTGCGAAATATTATCAAAGGCATTGCCCAACATTACCGCGCTATCCTTAGTTGGAGCAATGGGAATAATTTTAGCATGACGAAAAAACCAACCCATGAAAGGCAACGTCATAAACAAATAATCCATCACAAAACGTACGGGACGCTTAACGGCTCCAGCAATAATAAGACCATCGACAAAACTGACATGATTGGAAGCTAAAATGACGGCGCCTGTTCTAGGAATATTTTCTTCGCCCGTCACTTTCAACCGATACATGATATTGACAATCCCCCAAGTAATAAAGCGTAAAGCGAAATCGGGAACCAATAAATAAATGTAGGCCGACACAGCCAGGTTCATAATACCATAGATTAGAAAGGTGTAATAGCTGCTGACTTGAGCTTGATCGAGGGCCATTAAAAACAGTGACGATACCACCATAAAAAAAGCATTAATAATATTATTACTCGCTACAATTTGGGAGCGCATTTTTTTATCACTGCGACTTTGCACTAAGGTGTAAAGTGGCACAGTATAAAGCCCGGCAAATACCGCCAATAAAAAGAGAGAGGCGAAAATCTTACGTCCACTAGCCAGAGCTAAAAACTGCGTCCATGTGATATAATGACTAGAGTCGCTGCTCACGACCCATTCCGGCCTCAACCAATAAAGCATAAATAGAGTAACCGTCAAACCCATGGCGCCAATGGGAACAAGTCCAATTTCGACTCGATCAAACGAAAGCTTTTCAGCCAACAGAGAACCGACGGCGATCCCGATTGTAAAAGTGGCTAAAAACAAGTTTACTACTGTCGCATCACCGCGCATGAGATCGCGACAATAGGTCGGCAGAATTGTTAAAATTGCAGCACCCAAAAACCAAAACCAGGAAATTCCGAGAATAGAATTAAAAAGAGCTGCGTCTTTATAGGCTAGTTTAATTGTGGCTACTGTCGAAGGAATGGGGTTGATATCAATTTTCAATTCCGGATTAGTGGGAGCCACGGGCTTTTGATGACGACTTGTAAGATAGCCAATAATAGCGATAACTATCAGCGAGAGGCCCACAAGTTTTTCGGCGCCCCCGCCTCGGGTAATGGCGTACCCCCCCCACAGATTACCTAAAAGTATAGCGACAAAGGTGCCCATTTCAACATAAGCATTGGCGCCGGTGAGTTTGGCCTCGCTGACAATTTCAGGAATGATGGAATATTTTGCAGGGCCAAAGAAGGTAGAATGTACCGCCATAAAAAATAGGACTACAAACAGAAATTCGAACAGATGATAATAAAAACCTACTGCCGCCATAACCATCAAAACTATTTCTAAAATTTTAGTCGCTACTATGACTTTCGATTTATCAAAGCGGTCTGTTATTTGACCTGCTAGTCCCGAAAAAAGAAAAAAGGGCAAAATAAAAATTCCGGCACCAAAGGCATTGAGCGTCTGACCGCTCATTCCCCAAACCTTGATGGACTGGTAAGTCACCATAATAATCAAAGCTTGTTTTAAAAAATTGTCGTTGAGAGCGCCGAAAAACTGCGTCCAAAACAGTGGCCAAAAATTCGGAAATTTTTCCAAACCGACTGTTTTGCGAATTAGGCTCGTTACCATTTCACACCCATTTAAAAACCTTATGATACATTGGCCAGCCGCGCTATGTCCCAAAAAAAGAATCTCCGCGCTGGCCGAAAGTTTAGTTCCTAGACTTCCGATGAGTAAATATCATGGTAACCAAACTTATTTCGCTTGTCACTCTTAGTGTGTTTCTCAGTTTATTTCCTTCCGCCTTCGCCTTTGCTGAGGACAGCCTTTTTGAGAATGTGCAGATGGTTGAGTTTCCGAATGGCTTCAAATTAATTCTTGCTCCCAGCGACGAATCCCGAATTGTAGGCCTTGCTCTCGAGGTTGACGTTGGCTGGGATGTCGAAACTAAAGAAAACTGGGGGGTCTCACATCTCTTGGAGCATAGTGTTTTTCGTGACATTAGACTTAAAGACGATACGACCTACCTGCAACTCATCGAAGAAAATGGTGGTAGTGCCAACGGCTTTACTCAAGCCCGAAAAACAATCTATAAGGCGGTAATTAAAAGTAACAAATCAAATTGGTTGCTCGATCAATATTTTAAAATGATCACCAACAGAACGTTTGTTCAAGACCATATCGATAAAGAAAAACAGTCAGTACTATTAGAGATAGGAAAGCCCGGAGTTATTGCTAGCCTGTTAGGGTTTGATCTTTTTGCCAAACTCAAGCCAAAAAATCTCAGCCTACCAGATTTTTGGGAAAGCGAATTTGGAGCTAAACTTGAGGATCATGGCTTCTCACAAGATGAAGAGCGGCTTTCTACACTTACCTTGACGGCGGAGCAAATCTTCCGGCATTACAAAGACTATTACCACCCTTCAAATATGCGAATTTTTATAGCCGGTGATTTTGACAAGTCTCAAGTGATCAAAAAAATCACAGAAAGCTGGGGTCAAATCCCAGTTTATAAAGGTAAGACTTTGCCACCCATCGAAAAAATTAACCCCACAAAACATCCGTATGTTAGAACCAAAGTCGCTAACGAAACACCCTCGATCTCTTATGGCACAAAGGCCTGGGACCTCACCCGCGAAGACGAAGAAATTCTGGAAATGTATATGAATTTCGTCTCTCACAAATTAATGAAAGAGTTGAGAAACAAAAAGGGTCAAACTTATTCAGTAGTACCATCCTCAGAGTTTAACGAGCGTTTTGGATACGCAATTCTGAATTTTGAAACACAGCCGGCGAATTTTTCTGAAAATTTTTCGCTTGTTAAAAACCTTATTAATGAGCAAACTCTAAAATCAGGATTGAGTGCCGAAGAGTTTGAGGAAGCCAAAAATCTCTATCTTCAAAAATATGACCTTAACGATGCCAACAGCGAAACAATGCTAGGAATTGCCGAACTCTATTTTTATTATCACCGCTTTTATAAAGACACCCGCTCACCTCACGAAATTTTAGGTCTTATCACGCCTGAGGGCTTTAATGCCCGCCTCCAATTACTATTTGACCCACAAAAACGCTACTCCTTTAACCATCGACCCCCTTATCTTTTTCGTTATGAACAATTGGTCCTGCTCTTTGGCGTGTTCTTACTCAGCCTAATGCTCATTAAAAAATTCTTAACTCAACCTTTTGACCACTCCCATTTAAAGTGGATGCGTAAAGTCAGCTACCCCCCCTTTAAAGTGGTTGAGATTTTCTTGTTTGTCGTGGCCTTTTATTTGTTTACCTATGTCGAGTTTTTTGTAGTTGATTTGCCATTTTACAAATTGTCATTTTTAAGTGACTCCCTTGCGTATGGAGAATATTTACCCGATGCGGTTTCTACCTTCATACTGACTTCAATGATTTTGGGATTTTATGCCTCTTACCCTAAGCGCCTTTTTATAATCGATTCTGAATTAGTCATCAAGAGCATTACTTATTTCTCGCGGCATGTTTCTTTAAGCGAAATTGAATCTATCGAAACGAAGTATAGTTTCAATATTCCATGGCTAAAAGTCTTTCCGCGTTTTTATTTTTTGCGTCCACTCTGGAATCGAGGCCTGTTAGTTAATTTAAAAAATGGCAGATCTTGGTTTTTTGGCGTATCCGACCCCGAAAACGCACGTCGCGAAATTCTCAGATATCTGCCGAAACCTTTTTCGGAATCAAGTATGAGTCCCCGGTTTCCCCTCGCCGAGAGAAAAGCACCAGGCGAGCCCAATGGCTGATTGACTCCATCAGACATGTAGAAAATATTACTGGGTTAATTTAACCTTGAGTTCATTTAAAGTCTTAAACCTTGACGATTCGCATTCGAGCTGAGAGAGTCCTCTGCTCAAATAATATTAACACTTCTCCACTCTTAACAGAAACGGCACTATGACAGACTTTTCGACATTAAATGTTTTGGATCCTATTTTAACCGCCATTAAAGATGCTGGATACACTAAACCCACTCCGATTCAGGCACAGGCCATTCCACAATTACTTGCCGGTCGTGACCTTCTCGGAATTGCCCAAACGGGAACGGGTAAGACCGCAGCCTTTGCGATTCCGATCTTAGATTTTATTGGCCGCAACCCTCGACGCGTAAAAAACTTTCGCTGTCGCACTTTAATACTTACCCCCACTCGAGAATTGGCGGCGCAAATTCATCAGAGTTTTGAAACCTACGGCAAAAATTCTGAGTTTTTTAGCACTGTGATTTATGGGGGAGTTAGTCAAAAGCCACAAGTAAAGGCCATGGCACTAGGTCAGGACGTTTTGATTGCAACTCCTGGCCGACTTTTAGATTTGATGAATCAAAAAGTAGCCTATCTTGATGAGCTCGAGATTTTTGTACTGGATGAGGCTGATCGCATGCTCGATATGGGCTTCATCAACGATGTTCGAAAAATAGTAGCGAGGCTTCCTCCCCAGCGCCAGACACTTATGTTTTCGGCCACTATGCCTTCTGATATTGCGTCGCTCGCCCATAAATTGTTAACGAATCCCGTAAAAGTTTCGGTCACTCCTCAAGCGACAACAGTGGAAAAAGTGGATCAAAAAGTTGTCTTTGTGGACCAAAAAAATAAGTCGAAACTTTTAAAGCATTTAATGCAAACCCAAAATATAAAACAGGCGCTGATTTTTACTCGCACTAAACATGGCGCTAATAAAGTCTGTCAGTTTTTAGAGGCCTCAGGCATTCGATCCTCGGCTATTCATGGCAATAAGTCTCAGGCCGCAAGAATGAAGGCTCTCGAAGGCTTTAAATTAGGCCAGGTAAAGGCACTCGTAGCCACTGATATTGCCGCTCGGGGAATAGACATTCCGGGCCTCAGTCACGTTTTTAATTTTGATTTGCCAGATGTGCCAGAGAGTTACGTGCATCGCATTGGCAGAACTGCAAGAGCAGGTAAAGCTGGTGTGGCTATTGCCTTTTGTGATATTAGCGAGCGAATTAATCTTCGGGATATTGAAAAGACAATTGGCTTAAAGGTTCCCATAATAGACCATCATCCCTTTCTTCCACCTCCAGGACAGATCGCGCCTCCTCCCGTTCCCCGTGGTCGCGGAGGCAGAGGACGCCATGGTGGAGGCGGCGGCGGTCATAGAAGGCCTCAACCCTCAGGTAACAAAAACTGGTCTCAACGCTCTAATAATCCTTCAAGATAAATTTATACTTTAGCTTTAATAAAACTGCCCTACCATTTCTGGTAAGGCAGCAATTATACCGTCAAAAATAAAATATTATTTTCGCAACTCTTATTCCCACTCTTAGCGTGGACACCTGCTGGGATCAGGATGTCGACACGGAGGTGGCGCCGGTCTATCAGGTGGCGGAGTCGGTCGCGGACGATCAGGCGGTGGTGTTGGACGTGGTGCTGGCGCCGGTCTATCAGGTGGCGGTGTCGGACGAGGGGGCGTTGGCCGCGGTGGTACCGGACGAGGATTCGGTACTGGGCGAGGATTTGGCTGCGGTGGTACCGGTCGCGGTGGACGTGGACGATCAGGTGGTGGTCGCGGCGGCGGAGTGGGTCGTGGACGCGGCCCGGGTCTTGGACCGGGAACAGGACGAGGCGGAATGGGTCGCGGCACTGGGTATGGCCTGGGAGGGCGAGTTACTATAGTATTCGGTACGCAACGACCCAACTGCCACGACCAGTGATAGCCAACGGGACAATATTTATAATCAATCACCCTCACACAGCGATTCAAATCATAATCCCAGCGCGAACCGGGTCCACAATATCGTCGATTATCTCTCGGTACACAGCGATTTAAGTAAGGATCCCAATATCTGTCGTACCCACAATAATCACGTCGATGTGTCGAAACACAACGGCCCATTGCACGGTCCCAATATTCATCGTAACCACAAACTTGTGAGCGCGTTGGCAAACAAGCTTTGTAATAAGAATCCCAATACTCGTTGTAGCCGCAATTCACGCGATTATCGACGGGAATACATTGATTATAAATATGTGACCAGCGGTAACCCCACGAGCACTGATGATAGGTAGGCTCACAGCGATTGTAGTAAGGATCCCAGCGTGAATTAAGTGGACAACGTGGGTAGCCTATTCGTACGCATTGATTTGAGTAGTGATCATAATAATAACCTTCGCCGCAATAAACTTGCGGGGGCGGTTGGGGATACTGAACGCAAAGATTCGAAACGGGATCGTAGAATGTGCCATTAGGACAGGTCTCTAACTGGTTCTGTACGCAATATCCCAAAACTGTGTCGTAGTAATAACCATCGGGACAACTACGCGGAGGAGTTTGCACTTCATCAGAAACCGTAATCTGAAACTGTTTATAAACCTCGGTGAGATTATCGTCAGATTGAAGGTGAATCCAAAAGACATGATTTTTGGCTTCAGTAAATGTGCCATTGAGTAATATTGAAGTATCTTGAACATCTATATTGAAGCCCTGAGGAAATGATTCGCGGCTGATATCAGCACGAAAATGGTTTGCCGGATTTTGCCACGAAATGTTTGCTGAATAATTTAGATTTATATAAGCGTCATCGAGGTAGCGATCGGTACTGAAGGTGGGTAGAGGCTGCGTATCGAGGGGGGCGTCGGCATTTATACAAATTTCTCGATATCCCTGCTTTTGATCTTGGGTCCATGCTGAAATAATAAAACACCACTGATCAACGAAGCGAGGCTCCCCTTTTAAGAGTAAAATCCCGTTATTGTTATCGACCATCTCAAGGCCTGGAGGCAGACCCGAATATTCGGGCACTTGCCAAACAACCGGAGTTTCATATTCACCTTTTAGATAAAGTTCAACTTCTGCAAACTCTCCATACTGTAAGTGCGTGTCGGATTCTTGTACGTCAATGGCGACTTGGCCATAGCCTTCTTCGCTGGGAAATGTCGGGGGATTATCAAAATTATTTTTGCTACCACCCGAATCTGAGCAACCAAGGCCCTGCGCATTTTTTTGGTTCACATTTGAAAAATCAAATCCGGTCATCATAAACGCTAAACTTATGATGGAAATTATAGTCCGTTTAAAACGTGAATGTGTTGGTGCTGGATTTGGATGCATCTTTCTATCCCCCTAAAAGATTAAAACTGGGCGCAAAAATTTCCCTTAATAAACAACTGAGCAATAACGGTACCAAATAAAATGCACAAGACTTAATCAGTTATTGCCTACGATTTGTGCAAAACTGATGCATTTTATCGATTTGTAGGAATTTGTTGGAGCGTTAGTGACACCAAAGGTCCCAACAGTTTTCGGGAAAAATAAAACGACACCAAGTCGGGAATCTTTGCAATTTTTTATAGAGCTTCGATTTCAGCGAGGTCAACTAGTTGACTGCACTGAATCTCAACTCGAGATGCTGCATACACACCGATCGCATCATAACTACCATAATGAACCAACTCATCTGCACCTCTTAATGGTAGTGACTCAACTTTAACTCTGCCGTCAGTTTCGCCACCAGCATCGCTACACTTTCCTACGGCCTGCTTGAAACCCTCTTCAGAAGCATGAAGGTACGATTGAATGCAAACCGGATCAAAATTCTCGCAAAGACTGCCAATTTTGACGAAGGGCGTATTAAACTCATGTCTGCCTTCCACCGTGATTTTCTTCAGTGCGTGTTTCCGACAAAGATGGCGTTTCTTTGTTTGCTCTTCATACCTATAAGCTTTTTTGCTTCTATAATTGGGAGAAATATTTCCAGGACACTTGTCGTTCATAGTTTGGTATGCTTGGTTGAGATCTTTTGATGACCCCGTCACTTCATCGGTCTGGACGGATTCAATATCTGGCCAAAAAGTTCTCTCTTCCGTAGTGATATATCTACATTCGGTCGTGCAATAATAGGTGTCGAGTTCCGCTATGGCCAAACAACTCATTAAGGTGGTCGAAATAAAAAATAAAATTTGACTAGTTCTCATATATTTCTCCTTTATTCAGAAGAATTTACTCGAATATGGTCGATTTATAAATGCACAAATGTGCACAACTGCGTCCCAATTGAGTTTTCTAAAAAATGCTTGTCATAAACTAAAAACTCATTGCCCATTTTCTGCCATATTCGAAATCTAAACCCCACTCGCTGCAGAGTATCAGTAAATAAAATTTAAAAGATTTTTGTAGAATTAAGCGCGGTTTCTTAATACGCTTTTTATGTATCCAGATATAAATCGATAATTGGTTCGATGTTTCTACCCGGCGCCGAAAATGCCGGTCTATTTGGGGGTTCAATGCGTTTTTTTATCTGCACTTTCTTGGTATTTTTCTATGCCGCTTCAGCTTTCTCTTGGGGAATTCCTGGTCACGAGGCCATTGGTATTATTGCTGAAAAAAACCTCAACCGAGTCGCAAAAGCAAGAATTAAGACTTTGTTAAAAAGCGGCGAAGACCTAGCCCAGGCAAGTCTATGGCCAGACCAGATTAAATATTCCAGTAATTGGCCGCACACGCGCCCCTATCATTATGTCAGTATCCCAAATAAAAATGATTACTATTCCGCCTTAGATTCGCTTTCAAGTTCTGAGCAAGAAGCAGGCGATATCGTAAGAGCGCTTATAAAGGCAGAAGATGTTTTGAGAAGTCCCAAAGGTTCCCGAAAGGCCAAAGCCGACGCTTTACGTTTTCTAGTTCACTTTATAGGAGATTTGCATCAACCACTACATGTTGGTGTGGCCGAGGATAAGGGAGGAAACTCCATAGATATGTCATGGCATGGTAACAAAACAAATCTACATGCAGTGTGGGATACCCATCTAATTAGTACATTCTTGAACCCTTCGTTTCAGATGCAAGAAAAAAAGCCCCCACAACCAACAGGCATGGAATATTTTAGAAACCTACGTAAACCTAGTCAGAATGAAATAACAAAATGGCAAAGCTCATATATTATGACATGGCTCAATGAATCGCTAAGCAGCCGGGGCACCACTTACAAAGGGAAGGATGGGTCCAATGAGGCCTATTTTGAAAAGAGTATTGATCCTTTAAACGAAAGAGTATTACAAGCCGGATTTCGCTTAGCCGCTTGGTTAAATGCCATACTCGATAATCAACCATTTAAAGAAGTAGAAGCAGCAGAGTTAAGAGCCGATTTAGATGAAATTCTTAAGCGGCCATCATCTGACGACATCGCGCTTGAGCCGCAAGCATTATCAATACATCGTAATGATTCAGTTGTTGATATTGAAAGCGCCTGCGATCATTCCAAATGAAAAAATCTAGTTAATGACCCCTGATTTATTCAAAGATATCGGAGTTCTCAGGTACGATAACGATGTCGACCCAACCCTTCCTGCCGCCAATGGAATTGTAGCCTAACCTAGCACGAACTTTATATTTCTTTAATTTAGGATCTTGAAAATAAGGCATGAGAACTTCTTTATATCCTCTTTTAGATTCTTCTAAGGGAACTAGAACATGGTCTGAACGGCTCAGAAATCTAACGGTAGCCTCATTTTTCGCGGCAACATAAACGGAGCCGGGGGTTTTTGCAAAAATTTGCTCTAACGCATCTATTGTCGATTCTCCTGTTATTCCTGCTGCCCCTTTGTAGAGTAGAGCCATTCGTCTACTTGAGATCATTCCGCTCCACCACGAACTTTGCAATATAGTAACGGTAGAGGGTTCAAGAGAAGAAAAAAATCTATTCACGTGAATATAGATCTGCTCTGGAGTCCCGTCACCCCGATCAAATTTCACCAAACCATGAATAGGTATGTGCTCGTCCTGAGCCTCCATATATTTAGATTCTCCTTGGATCATAAATGCCTCGACAGAACGAATTCTTATGTTTTTGTCGAGTCCTTTGATATTGGCTACAATTTGGTTTGCCAATCCGGGCAAGCTTACTATAGCCGAGAAATGCATATATGATGCATACCCATAGGGTTGCACAGGTTTTAGTGAAGTTTCGAGCTTAAAATTTTTCTGGGTTATAAATGGATTATCATCAAGAGCGATTACCACCTTTGCCTTTGGTGCCATCAAAAAGGGGTAGCCAGAGTCAAAGCCTGCTGCGGGGTAAATTACTGACTCTACCTGATTTAGTTTGCCTTCTGTCAGGAGGTTAATTTTATCGCGTAGTTCCGAAATTTCAGAAATAAATTTTTTGTACTTAGAGTGTTTTCGTCCGTTGGGTAGTTCATAGGAATCGGGTATAGTAACGGGTCTATTTAGCATCAGTACAGGCGAAAAAACATCTGCGCATCTTCGAGGGGATATTTCAGAGGCGAGGCTGTGTTGATGAACAAGAACTATTAGCAGAAATGTCAAATTGATTGCGGACACTGAAGTTACTCCAAGTCTTTTTTAATAATATCCATATCAATCTCGTGTTCCGAAGTTTTCAAAAGATTTTATCTTGGAATTCGCGGTTTGAAATTATGATCCAAACTGGCCCATACACGTCCGAGACCGTAAGACGAGTTTTCTTTCCAATTTTTTTGCCGTACTCTTAAAGAGACCATCTAGATTTGAAAAAAACGTGCGTACCTGTTTTATATCTCTAAATCCAGCCACAAAGTGTTCTGGTGCCTCACGCGAAAATCGGACCCCTGACATATGCAAGGCCTCTTTGGTAAATTGGTCTGTTAAATTCCTATTAAAATCACTCCCCTTTGGGACGGACATATCTATTTTAAAAACAGCCGGAATTTTGATCTCTCTTCTTTCTGGCCATAGAACCTCTCGATCATTCAAATAAGTTTCCTTATCTATACCCATCGCATTCATTCCTAATTCAAAAACAAGTCCATCTGCGATTATAACCGAAATGGCATACCTACGACCTGATTTAGCATTATGTGAGGTGACAATCTTATACCCCTCGACAGGCCCATTGTAAGGATCTTTCATACGGTAACCTCGTTCGTAGGGGAATTCTTTTAACATAAAATCTCCTACCTTCGTTCGTTGATTGCCATCGGGAAGACTCCACCCAGCCGGTAAGATTTTGGCTAAATTCTCATAAAGTGGAGAAACCGCTAATGATACGGACGATATAAAAAACGTAGTTAGGGCGATAAATACGCGACTCATAGAACCTCCAGAAATTCCCTAAAAGAGCAATTCGCGTGCCAGTTAACCCATTGCCATACAAACTCTCTTCAGTGATTTGATCCCTCATTCACATAGCAACGCGAATAGAGAAGAACAGCGATCCAAATTCCTAAAACGCATATTGTGTCAAATAACTTTACGGTTTGCCAAAATTAGTCAAAAACGAGACTTTTCAAGAAATGGACCGGCAATGCGCCGGCCTGGTGTTCGCACTTTATCCAAATTGGTGAAGGTCACGCCATACAATACGAACCATGCACCGTGGTTCGAGATTATCGAATCCAGTGGGAAAAAGAAAGGCTTAACCTGTCAGAGCTGGCAATACTAAGATGGGTTAAGCGGTGGCCTATTGCGAAGATCGCAGAGCACTTGAATTTGACTTTAGAACAAGTGAAGGGCCGTTTAAAACGCTTAAAACGAAAGGGGCAATATGATTAATGGGGTTTTACAATTTTATACGTCTGTTGTTAAATTTGCGATCTATCTTGCCTTGGTTGGCGAACTAAAAGTTTTCACTTTAGTGATGATGAACAAAGCTGCGAACGCGCAAAAACAGATGATTAGCTATTCGGAGTTTACGCATCAGCTAACGAGTCGTTGAGCTTTTTTTTGACAAGTTGAACGGGTGTTTCGAGACGGAGATAATTTTGGTGATATTGAAGCCGGCAAAATTATCACCAGCTTTTGGCAATTATCGAAGTGGTTTAAGCGGCCCCGAGCGCCATTCACATTTTAAAGCTTAAAAGTTCTACTTCGACAGGAATTTTGAACTCAGTTTCAAATGATTTGGATTTCACGACACCCGTCATTGGAATTTTTGGACTTATCCAATTTTCAAACATAAAGCCAGTGCTTCTCGCTTCTGCCTTGGTGTAGGTACTTTCAAACGCTCCTGCCTTCACAGTCACATTTTCTGAGTGGGTCTCAAGAACTCTGTATTTTTCTTTTCTGGGAATTGAGCAGTTTACGCCGTTAATAATATATTTTAAAACTTGGCCGGTTTTTTTGTCGTAAAGAATGTCAAAGACATCTTTCTGTTCTTCATAATCAGACGATTGAATGGTTTGTACCCATAGACCTTCTTGAACGTCAGACTTCACCGTTTCCTCAAAATAGTAAACAAGTTGGCTGCCGGTAGAGTCGGTCAGAGTAGCTTGATGAGTCGTTTGTTGGCCAACCTTCCAGTCCATCGGTCCTTCAATGACGTAACTGAGTGGGAGACTTACATTTAAAAAACAATTTGGTTTAGCATATCCAAATGAATTTATTAGTAGCACGAAAGAAAGTGTGATTAGACGCATCAGAACCTCCATGTGTTCATTGGAGCACAAGAAGTTTTCTAAATCCATCCGTTTTAGAAGATGCTTTTTCTTTGTGCCTCAAGATCTTCAGGTCCCGGTTCGACGGAAAAGCAGCCTTTCCATCGTAAATCTTTTGGATTCGTCCAATAGCAAACGTTTTAAAGCCGTAAATTGCTCTTACCCTCATTCGACTTTTGAAGCTGGTAAAGAGTTTAGGCCATTAAAGGGCTTATTTTAGGCCAGTTTTACCGGGTCCCACCAATTGACCTGAAAAGCGTCAGTTAACAAAAGCAGCTACAAAACTCCATAAGGTTAGAATTCATATGTTGAGGGTATTGCTAAGTGGCTACTTTAAAAAAATCCAGATTCAGGCAAAAGACTTCTTCTGCTGCTGAGGCGTGGGCAATTTTTTGAGAGGACTCAATACTTTTTAAGAGTAATTCGCGAATTCTTTCAAAATCAGAAGCCGATATCGACATCGGCGAAGTATAAAAGAGTTCATTTTTTTGCCGCGAATCCATTTTTTGAATTCCTTTCATGCGCCAGTTAGTGTGATGCTTAACCACCAATGGCGAGTCATTTGAGATATACACTGAATTTTGAGCCATTTTATAGATAGAGTTTTCTCGTCCACAAATACCGTTGCTCTCAAGAAAATTTAAAATTTCTTCGGCCTTTGAGCGATCTAGAGAAAAACGAGAAGCAATTTGATCAAGGGTTTGCCCGTCATTAATTGCAGTTGCTACGAAAACCGCTACATAAATCCAGCTGGAATAAAATATCGCGCGATCCTCTGAAGTTAATTCTAGATGTTTTCCGACTCGTGATTTAACTCGAGATCTTTCTTCAAGAATGGCATCTTTTTTTGATTCCCAATATGTTTTTAATAACTGAGTGCCAGCGCGTTCAATTTGAACCAGCGCGAAGAAATACTCGCGCTCTAGATTTGTATGATTAAATATTTTTGAAATAAGCGCCGCCTGTTCAAAGCTCAAATTTTTTAAACCCGATTGAACATGAGCCAGGAAACTGGGGTTAACCCCAATTGCTTCGGCTAAGCGCGAGAGATTTGAGGTTTGGTTTTCGCGGGCGTGCTCAATCCATGCTTTGAGGTAGTTTCGATAGCCGTGAAAACTAAATAAATCTAAAGGTTTGGTCATTGTTTTACTAATCGGTAAAAAATTCGTTTATCTTTATACCAAATAGATCTAGAAACATTTAGCGCATCGCGCTATATTGGCATACGGATTGAATAACATAACTTAGGAGTTTTTATGAAAGCCTTATTGAATTTGAAACAAATCTTTCTGGCGATCACTTTGACAGTGGCGCCCCATTTTGCCTTCGCGGGAGGAACTGGTCCTGGTGGCGGTTTCTACGGCAAGGTAAACGGTCACTGGATTTTGATAGATGATCTGGAGCAGGGAAAAATAATCCATCCAGAAAAAGAAGGCTTTTTTAAATCTGTAGAGGAAATACTAATTCAAATTGAACAAAAATTGCCAGAGTTGGCAAAAGATCTCCGCGTACCTCTCGCAGAAAAGACATGGCACTTGGTACCTTTCGAAATTCTTTGCGAGGATCCAAAAAGCCATATTCAAGTTGAAACAGCAGCTGGCGCTTGTCAGGATGATAATGATATTTTTATTGAAGAAGCAAAATTTAAAGTTGTAGCTAAGGACCAGCTAATTCTTCACGAACTCGTTCAGGGCAGACGGCTACTACTAAATAAGGAACGCAAAACTGAAGATTTAATTCCGCCCGCAAGTGTTCGAGGGTTGAAGCGGGTTTTGACTGCAGTAGGCGATTTAGAAGAAATGGCTTTCAGCAGTAAAGTATCCAAATATGGATTTGGAAATTATCAAACGTTCTCGTCCATTAAGAGAGAAGAACAAGCGAAAGCTCCTATCGAAAAGAAAATTAATGATGCTCAAGATCTCTTTTTTAAAAATTGTAATGGCCCGATCACGGACATTGGACCTGCATTGCAGGCTTGGGAGGCGCTGAACGAAGCCTATAGAGAGGCAAGCTGGGTGGCCGTTGGCAGCGAGTCTAACGTGAGCTTTTCATTTAGAGATTGGTGTAACCTAAAAAAAATGGACTTAAACGAAAGCAGAAACTTTTGTATGAGGAATATTCAAAATCTCCTCAAGAAATAATATCGGTTCGCAAAGATGGTCAGATGGAAATTCAGTCTGGCCACAATATTCTTCTTCCGCGCTACCAAACACTCGTCTGTCGTGCGCATCTAGCCAAGATGATTTGCGACATGCTGGCTTTTCTAATTTATTTGTTGTTCATGAAGGCGCTGAGTGGTGATAGCAGTAATTAAATATTACTAAAAAACTCCCGCGAAAACTCGTACTGAAAATAAATTTTTTATTCTTATAAGCGATGAAACATACTCACTATTTTTGAACTATCATTTTAGTTGGTAAATTACTCAAATGCGATATGACGAATCTGGGACTTATTGTTTTGACTATTATGAGGGGAATAATTTTTTTCGCCCCTAAACGCGAGGTGAAAACCTTGGGCGTTAAATTGCCAAAGATTGTGACCTTTTGGACTGGCAAAAAAGACCCAAGGAATAGGTTTAACTTCTAAATTGACAAATTCGTCAATTTAATGATAGACTCATTGCATAGGTGAGCGGCCTGAGTATAAACTTCAGTTGGTTGTTAATAGGCAGGACGTAAACCGGGTAATCATTGATCAGCATTATAAGATCAAACACCCCGACTTAACCGACGAGATTATCCTAGAGCTTGTAAAGAACTAGATGGTGGCAGTTTCCCGGTTGAAGAGATCGATGGTGAGTTCCGTTACTTTAGGGTTGAGCCTGTCTATCACGACGATAAACCCTATCGACTCGTGCTGCTTATTTGTATTACGGATGATTTTTTAGGTGTGATTAACGCGTTTAGAGTTAAGAGGTAAAAATTTATGGCAAAATTTCCGTCGAAAGAAAAATTGGATGAGGTCAGAAAAAGACTAGATCACGGACAAGCCGCTAGACTTCTGCCGAAAGACGCAAGCCCTGTTGATGAAATGAAATACAAACTTTGTGAGAGGTTCGTTGTTTATAAAAACGAAAATGCCATTAGCCAAAAAGAGTTGGCAAAAAAAATTGGCATTGATGAAGCTTTGATGAGTAAAGTGTTAAATTACAACATCGAAGAGTTCACGCTTGATCGCTTAGTGAAATATTTAAGTGAGCTTTTTCCCAATGCGCATTTTAAAATTGATGTGGCGTAATTTAGTTCAGTTCTTCAATGCCCTGGCCGGTAGCAAGAACAACGTAGCAATGTGACCGCAATATTGTAGCAATATGCCCACAATACTCTCCGAATCTTACGAATTGCTGAATAATTGCAGCGTCGACAATCACAAATGAAATCATAAACTTAAAAATACTTGATCGAACTTCCCGACGTGACTTAATAGGGCCACGCGGGGCTTGATCACAAAACCTATTACCCACCCCAAGAACCACCGTACCAACCAAGATATAACTACCCTACCAACATAGGTATAACTTTATCACACACAAGAGGAGTTACTGAACAAACGCAATTTAGAAAATATAAATCAAAACTATAACTTATGAAGAAAATTAAAAACGGCGAACTGTGACTTAATAGGACCGGAACCTGAAATCGAAACTTGTAGAGGAGAAAACGAATATGCCAAAAAAATTTAAAGTAGAAAAAATAGAAATTTATAAAATTGAAGTTAACGCAAACGAATATGATGAAAGGCTTGAGATCATCGCGCGAATTTTATATAAATACTTTTGCCAGTTCAAAAAAGTAAATCCCGCGGATAGATTAAATAACTCGAGCCTTTCAACCAAAACAGAAAGGGCGGCATAGTTATGTCGAAATTTAAAGTGGGCTTTTACATCAGAGTATCAACAGAAGAACAAGCTGATAACCCTGAGGGGTCCATCAAAAACCAAGAGGAGCGCTTGAAGCGCTGGGTTAATCATAAAAATGAAGAGGGCCGTCAATATGAGGTCGCAGGCGTTTATGTTGACCGAGCAAGATCCGGTAAAGATACCAATAGGCCTGAGCTGCAACGGTTACTCGGCGACATTAAAAGCAAAAAAGTAAATCTTGTGATGGTGACAGAACTTTCAAGGTTATCTAGGTCAATAAAAGACTTTTCAGATATTTGGGATCTGATGCAAAAACTAAAATGCGCGTTCCAGAGTCTGAATGAATCGTTCGATACCACAAGTCCCGCTGGTGAAATGCTGATGTTTAATTTAGTGAATATGGCGCAGTTTGAGCGAAAGCAAACTGTACAGCGGATTAAAGCTGCAATTTTAGCCCGCTCTCAGCGTGGGTTATATAATGGCGGTCGTGTGCCGCTGGGTTACAGGCTAATGGCTGGTAAGCGCGGATATTTAGAAGTTGATCCTGATGGTGCAGCTTTGGTGAAAGAATGTTTTCAAACATTTCTAAAAGAAAGAACTTTGTCAAAAACCGCCAAAGTTTTAAATAGCCGTGGTTTTGTAATTAAAAAGGAATGTGAAGGTGGGGGCAGCAATAAACGTTTGGGGTTTTTCACTTTCGATGGCGTGTACAGAATTTTAAGAAATCGTGCTTATTTGGGCTTAAAAACCTACCAAGATAAAGACGACAATGAGATCGACACCAAAGCCGTTTGGGATGGGATTATCGATGAGGAAACTTTTAAACGGGCTCGTGAAATTCTGGGTAAAAATTATCGGCGGAATCGAAGGAGCCAATACAACCGTTACCCGTATTTACTCACGGGCCTTGTTTATTGCGGTGAGTGTGGTGGGTCACTTTGGGGTAAGTCGGCCACGGGTAACGGCGGCAAGGTGCCTTATTACGAGCACGGAACAGTCTCTAAACACCAAACTGTGTTGGGTGAGGTGAAAAAATGTATTCGGCATAGATTTCCAGGTAAAAAACTGGAAGACATGGTGTGGGCCGAGATAAAGAAACTTTTAACTGATCCTAAAATGGCGAGAAATTTAATTGATATCGCTCACCGAAATTTTAAGAAAATCGACAAAAGCTTTGAGCTTAAGCAAATCGAGAAACGATTGCGTACTGTTCAAGAAAAAATGGATAATCTGATCGATCGAATTAGTGATTTGCCAAAGGACGTATCGGCTGATTTATTTTATCGTCAGATACAAAAATTAGAACACGATAAAGATGCACTACATGATCAGCGGCACTTTATGGAGTCTAATCAAGCCCAAGATTTACCGAATGAATTTAAGGGCTACACAAGCTTTCTAAAGGGCCTCAAAGCTCTGTCAGAGCGCGAAAGCGCTGAAACCAGGGTTCGCGTCCTTCAAAATTTACTGCACAAAGTGGAACTGCATGAGGACAAAATTAACTTATTTTACTATGTGGGCACGGGTAAAAACCGTGCCCCACATTTTTTTACGGGTCATGGTTCGAATTCTGTTGCAATTGGTGACCACGGCAGGGATCGAACCTGCGACCCCCAGTTTAGGAAACTAGTGCTCTATCCAACTGAGCTACGTGGTCAATTCTTAAGCCACAATTTTTAGCAAAGTTAAATGAAAATGCAAGTTATTCATCGTCTAATTCATCATCAGTTATGATGCCTAAGCCATATTTCTCAACTCGGTAACGCATAGACCGAAAGGTAATACCTAAAAGTTTAGCACCCTTCTTTTTGATTCCACCGGCGGTGTGAATCGCTTTTACCAATAATTCTTTTTCAATTTGGCCCATAACCTTATCGAGATCGAGACCTTCTTCGGTGACTTCTATTTCGTGACTTGAAGCCATTTTGCGTCCCGAAGGCGTGTTTACATACGGTGGCAGACTTTCAGGCAAAACCTCAGCTCCCGCCTCAAGTGCCACTGTCCTCTCTAAAAGATTTTCTAACTCTCTGACATTTCCAGGATAATCATATTTTTTTAATATCTCCATGGCTTCATGAGAAATACCATGAACCACCTTACCTAATTTATCACAATACTTTTTAAGAAAGTGATGTGCCAAAGTTGGAATATCCTCGCGTCGTTCTCTTAAAGATGGGGTCTTAATATTAATAACGTTTAGTCGGTAGTAGAGATCTTGCCGAAAAGTACTTAATCTTACTCCTTCATCAAGGTCCTTATTGGTCGCCGCTATAATTCGAACTTCAACTTTAATATCCTCGATGCCACCCACTCGCCTAATTACGCGCTCTTGAATAGATCGCAAGAGCTTAACCTGAATCGAAAGCGGTAATTCACCCACTTCATCTAAAAACAAAGTGCCTCCAGAAGCTACTTCAAATAGTCCCGCTTTATCGGCGATCGCACCCGTAAAGGAGCCCTTTTTGTGTCCAAACATTTCTGATTCCATCAGGGCTTCTGGAATGGCACCACAATTGATAGTGACAAATGGTCTCGTTTTTAACGGGCCATTAAAATGAATGGCTTTTGCCACCATTTCCTTACCCGTACCACTTTCTCCGGTAATTAAGATATTTGTCGGAGCGGAAGAAACTCTCTTTACGAGGTCATAGATACGATGCATGGCCTCGGAGTTACCCACTAAATTTTGAAAACTATACTCTTTCTCCATTTCTTTTTTAAGAACTCGGTTTTCAACTTCTAAATTTTGAGATCTTAACGCATTAGAAATATTTATGCGGACTTCGTCGATTTTAAAGGGCTTGGTTATGTAGTCATAGGCTCCCATTTTCATCGCATCAACAGCCGATTCAGTTGTACCAAAAGCAGTGATCATCATAAAAACAATCTCAGGATGGTTGTCCTTAACGTGCTTTAAAAGCTCGATGCCGGTCACGCGAGGCATCTGCATATCTGAAATAATCATGTCAAAGCTTTTGCCTTTTAAAAGATCGATGGCTTGTTGCCCATCTTCGGCAAGAGTCACTTGGTATCCCTCTTTTTTTAACATAATCTCGAGAAACTCACGTATGGACTCTTCGTCATCTACTACCAATAATTTAGACTTCATATTTAAACCCCTTTTACTTTCTTCTTTGCAATATTGCTTTCAACTTGGTTTTCTATTTTTAATTTATTATCAATGGTACTTGTCTGAGCCATCATTTGATGATTAGCCGGAAACTCCATAATAAATACTGTGCCCCTATCCAATTCACTCTCAACGCGAACTTTGGCACTATGCATTTCTAAAATTTTGTGGGTTACTGCCAATCCCAGTCCTGTGCCACGCTTTTTTGTTGTATGAAATGGCTCAAACATTTTGGACTTAGAAGATTCACTCATTCCCATGCCTTCGTCTCGAATGTGAACCTCCACGGAGTCGCCCCGGTCGAATGTGGTCACATAGAGTCGCCCTTCGGTTTTTTCTTCCATTGCTTCGTATCCGTTAATAATGACATTTAGAAAGGCCTGTTTTAGTTTGTCGTAATTTCCTAAAATTGTTTTTTTTGCCTTTAATTCCAACTGTGATTTAATTGTACCTTTACTAACTTGAGAATTCATTTGCACCAGATCTATAACACTTTGAATAACGTCATTGAGATTAACCGCTCTGTCCAAAGGAGCATCCGGACGTACAAAATCTAAGAATTCTGTAATTAGACCATTGAGCCTCTTAATTTCTTTCATTACAATTGCCATTAGCTTTCGCTCATCAGAGGTCTGCTGTTCAAGCATTGAAAATAACAGCTCCACACTGCCACTGATACTCGCTAAAGGATTTCTAATTTCATGTGCTATGCCTGCTGCCAACTGGCCGATGGCAGCCATTTTTTCAGCCTGCCTGACGTCTTTTTCGAGTCGACTTATCTCTGTTAAGTCTTGCACCAATAAGATAAAACCAAAGCTCTCACCCATGGTATTCCTCAATGAAGAACTGATGAGTTCAAATACTCTCGGCTCACTAAGATTGTCCTTGATATGCAAGATTCGGCGCCGAGGTAATAGATTCTCGCGAATTAGTGGCTCCCCCTTTTGATTGGGCCTGATGTATTCCGAAAAGTGGGGAAAGAGAGTTGTAATATTTTTACCCAGCACGTCTTCTCTACGATTCAAAAGGACTAATAACAAAGGATTGTGATGAAGAATATCACCGCTCAAGTTAACCGTCAAAAGTCCTGTTGAAATATTCTCTACAACCAGTTTGTTATAGTCTTCTAATATCTTTAGGCTTCGCCCCTTTTCTTTGAGCTCAATTCCCATAAAATTAATCTGATCGCTTAATACACCCGAAAGAAGCGCCACACTCAAAAACGCAAGGTTATTAAGACCCAATATATAGATTACTCTTTGCCCTAACTCTTCACGACCTGTAAGTATAAGGATACTAAAAAAAATCGAAGTCCAAAGTGCTAAGAGCAAAGCACCACGTGTGCGAAAAATAAACCCACACAACACGATATTCACCAAAAATAAAAATAAAAAAATCGACTGACTAACTCCTGTGTTGTACACAATTGATGTGTACAACAAAGTGTCTAAGGCAAAAATCCCTCCGCTAACAAACCAAAACTTAAAAGTGTATTCAAAAAATAAAATGTACACAAAGTGAACTAGAAAGCCAACAGCTAGAATTCCGTACACGGAACTCAATAAGTCAAAATTGACAAAATGAGGTTGGTGAACGTTTAGAGCAACAGTTATCAACAATATTGCGCTAAGAAACACCACTCGAATAGATTCAACAACCAATACCTGGCCGAATCTCGACGTCACATCAAGCGAAAATTTGCTTTTTTCAATGGTCCTGTCAAAAATTCCCATTATCACCCAAATGTGTCAGCCATGCTAAAAATAGGCAAGTACATCGCAATCACTAAGACGGCAATGATCACCCCTAATACCACCATTAATATCGGTTCAATAAGAGTAGAAAGCCCTGCCACTGAGACATCCACTTCTTCTTCATAAAAATCCGCAACTTTCGCAAGCATCGAATCCATCGACCCTGTCTGTTCGCCGATAGAAATCATCTGCGAAACCATATTCGGAATGATCGGATGTTTGATGAGAGGTTCGGCAATTGACCTTCCCTTCAATATAGATTCTTTGGACTCCATTATGGCAACTTCGATGTCATTATTATTTACCACCTTCGCTGAAACATCTAAAGCTTCGACTACGGGAATACCGGACGCCAGGAGAGTTGAAAGCGTTCTGGAGAATCTGGCTATGCAACCCTTTTGAATAATACTCCCCAATATCGGAATTCTTAAGCTAAAATGATCGAAGACCTTGCGGCCATTGGACGTATTTATATATTGAATAAATGTCACCCAGATAAGTGCACCGACGAATATAATTAACCACCAATATGAAAGAAATCCTTCGCTCAAATTAATTACCATTTGAGTTAACTCAGGCAGATCTTTACCTTTTGAACTAAACATCTCTTTAAATTTCGGAATCACGAAAACCATGATTCCGGTAATTACGGCAACTGCCACAACTATAATAACAACCGGATACATCATGGCACTTTTCAGCTTGCCCCGAAGTTTTACCGTTTTTTCTATATATATTGCCAATCGCCCAAGGACCACTTCAAGTACACCACTTTCTTCGCCGGTACGGATTAGGTTACGGTAGAGTTTATCAAACGCCTTCGGATGCTCATCGAGCGAAGCGGCCAATGTTTTTCCTTTATTCACATCTTCAATGACTTGGTTTAAAACTGCCTTAAGTGGCAGACACGAAGAGGAATTCGAAAGCATCTCCAAGCATTGTACGATTTGAATTCCCGACGACACCAGAGTCGCAAACTGTCTCGTAAAAACCTGTAGGTCCTTTAATGGTACGGGTCCTGTACCTTTATCTCCTGCGGCCAATACTGGAACTATTCTTAGTGGCTCAAGCTGTTCAGCTCTGAGCCTGACTCTGGCATCGGTTTCATTTTTTGCCTTTATCGTACCGCTTACGGTTTTGCCAGCTGTTGTCTTTGCTTCAAATTTGTACGATGCCAAAGTTTATACTCCTGCCTTTTTTAACAATTGATCTAACTCGTCAGGATCGCGAGTAACTTCGAATGCTGATTTTAGCTCAATTTTTCGGCGAACTAACAGTTGCACTAAACATTGATTGAACGTCATCATTCCTGACTTATCTTGACCGATCTGCATCAATCCGTATATCTGATGAATTTTATTCTCGCGAATTAAATTAGCAATTCCGGAATTCACAAACAATAATTCAGCGGCAGGAGTTCTTCCTCCCGTGGTATTCGGAATTAAACTTTGGCTAATGACTCCCCGTAATGTGAAGCTCAACATTGAGCGAACTCGCTCTTGATCTTGAGCCGGAAACACATTTATGACTCTTGAGATGGTCTGGACGGCGGAATTGGTGTGCAAGGTCGAAAATACCAAATGGCCGGTTTCAGCAATTCTCAGGGCCGCTTCGATAGTTTCTTGATCCCTTAATTCTCCCACAAATACATAGTCAGGATCCTGTCTCAAAACTTGTCTCAACGATTTTGCAAAAGAGAAGGTGTCCTGATCAATTTCCCGTTGGTTCACTATACACTTTTTGTGGCTAAACAAAAATTCAATCGGGTCCTCAACGGTTACTATATGACCGGCTCTTTCGTTATTGATGCGATCTAAAAGTGCGGCTACTGTCGTTGACTTTCCACTTCCCGTTGTACCTGTCACTAATACTAAACCCGAAGGAAAATTTACGAATGACTCTAATCCTTTTGGAAGCCCCAAGTCTTCAAGTGAGGGGACAAGCGTTGGTATCTTTCGAAATACTCCTGACAAAAATCCTCTCTGAAAAAATAAGTTTCCGCGAAATCGGGCGACGTCCTTTACTGAAAAACTAAAATCTAATTCTTTTGTTTGTTCGATACGACTCTTTTGGCCTTCTGTCAAAACTGAATAAAGGAGGCTCTGACATTCCTCGGGACTAAATTTCTCTGCCCTGACCTTAACGATCGCACCATTAATTCGCAGTACGGGCGGAGAGAAGGCTGTAATATGAAGATCTGAAGCCTCCTGCTGAACTGTCGTTTTTAAAAGTTGAGTTAAAGTAATCATTTCAATCCTTCATTGTAGCGCTTAATACCTCTTCGATTGTCGTCAAACCGGCACTTAGCTTTTTCAGCGCATTCTTTCTTAAGCTACTCATCCCATCTTCGACAGCCACTTTTCGAATTTCACGACCAGTTGCACCCGACATAATTGCGTCCTTTACCAATGGTGTAAGCCGCATCATCTCGTGAACGGCCAGCCTCCCACGAATTCCTGTAAAATTGCAATTGACACAGCCACCGCCATTCATGACCTTAAAACCAGCGACTTCGCTTTCAGGGACTCCCAAATCAAGGAGGACTTGGCGAGGCACATCGACAGCGCTCTTACAGTTACCGCAAATTTTTCCCACGAGGCGTTGGGCTACAACCAAATGCACAGTTGCATTTACCAAAAATGGCGGAACCCCCATATCCATTAATCGTACAATTGTTGAAGGAGCATCATTTGTATGAAGGGTACTTACCACCAAGTGGCCCGTAGATGCAGCCTTGAAACCAATTTCTGCGGTTTCTTTATCTCGAATTTCACCCACAAAAACAATATCGGGATCCTGCCGTAAAAAACTTCTGAGTGCGGAAGAAAAATCAAGTCCGATTTCAGAGTGCATCTGCACCTGATTTATTCCTTCTAAATTCATTTCTATTGGGTCTTCTGCGGTACAAATATTTTTATCGGGAGTATTTATTTCGTTAAGAGCGCTGTAGATCGTCATTGATTTGCCGCTACCTGTCGGCCCTGTCACCAGCACCATACCGTTAGTCATATGGATCGCCTCTCTTAATATTTTTAGGTCTTCGGGCTCAAAACCTAATTCACCCAATCCCACATTAAGTTTAGACTTGTCTATAATCCGCATCACTATTTTTTCGCCATACAAAGTCGGCAGTGAACTTACTCGAAACTCAAGTTCCTTTCCGGCTTTTGTTTTTACTTTTAGTCGTCCATCCAGTGGACGCCGTTTCTCAGAGATATCCATCTTTGACATAACCTTAATACGACTGGTAATGGCCGAGGCGCTCCCCTGTGGAGGCTGAATTTTTTCGTGGAGAACACCATCAATCCTAAATCTGACTCGAAACTTTTTCTCGTAAGGTTCAATATGAATATCCGAAGCTCTTTGTTTAAAAGCCTCTGTCATCATCATATTTACGAACTTAATAACAGGAGCGTCTTCAGATTTGCCACTTTCGTTTGCGATCTCCACTTTGTCAGACTCGCTAAATTGCGAAGCCTGAGTAGCCTCTTCGGTCTGCTCCATTTCAGTGATCATGGAGCCAAAATCCGAAGTCTCATAGTAACGAGATATATTATTTAATATCGAATTTTCAGAGGCCACTACCATTTCAATTTTGGACGACGTCAGAAAACGTAAGTCATCACGAATATAAATATTGCTCGGATCGGCCACTGCTACGACCAGCGTACCTAAACTCTGATTAATTGGCAGCATTGTGTGCTTTAAACATAAGTCCTTGGGAACCAGTTTTAAAACTGCCGGCTCAATTTCAAATTGATCCAAATCAATCGCCACCAAACCGTGTTGCTGGGCAACGTAATCTGCAATTTTACGATCCGTAACGTAGCCAAGTTTGGATATGGCGGCGCTTAGCTTGCTACCAGAACTTACCATTTCTTTTTTAGCTCGCTCTAATTGCTCAGCCGATAATAGCTTTTCGCGAACTAATAAATCGCCAAGTCCCCGTTTTCCCATAGAGTCTCCCAATATCAATTAAATCATAGGTGACACTTTTTGTAACTGGACGCAGGTCCTGGAATAACATTTTTATTATGATTTTAAAAACTCTTGAAAGACTTTTAATTCGACATTTTGGGCCAATGCGACTTCTAACCAATAAAGGTCTTTGTGTAACAAGAGATCAAGTCCCGTAAATACATATTTACCTAGACCTAAAGCTTCCTTCACCAGCGTGCTGTCGGCAGAATCAAAGTTTAAGTCGATAACAAAGGCCTTTTCCGTCAGGTAATTAAAAAATGTGAGGTCTTCAAGTAAACTGTTTTCAGGCCCTATAGGTGTGGAGTTAATGAGGATTGAGTGCTCTCTACCTAAGAGCTTAATATTCTCTGGTGGAATATAGTTAAGGTCCACATTAAAGCAAAATCTTTTAAAGTCTTTGTCGAGTATATCAAAGGCCGGTTTATCAATGCTCACAACATTGAGATGTCCTATTCCCAGTTTGACCAAAGCCATAATGCTGGCTCGAGCTCCGGCGCCCGTCCCAACTACAACTGCCTTTCCCGAGGGATCATAGTTAATTTGACTGTGTACGATTAAGCGTCGAATAGCTTCAGTCAACAAACTCCTCAACCACCATCGGCCCTTTTGGTTGACAGCGCAATCGGCCGCACGCAAAAACATTAGATCAGCAGGAAATTCCTCAAAACTACTAAACGCCAATCTTGGAAATGGAAAGTCAAACCGGATAGCCTGAGAATCCTGTAATTGAGAATTTAAATCTTGGATAAAATTTTCTTCTTTGGACTCTAAAAGCTGGAGCTCATTGGGAATCGAAAGATTCTCAACCAAAAACCGAGAGAGCTTCTCATACTGCTCTTTTCTTATAGGATTTCCAATTACAGACCACTTAAATATCATTACCACCCTCTCTCTCAAACCACTTTTTCGAGAGATTGATGTCTAAACCTATTTGTTTTACTAATTCCATTTGGTTAGAAAACTTTTTTTCATCTCTTAGAAACTCCTTAAATTCGATGCGAATTCTTCTGCCATAAATGTCGCCCGAATAATCAAGGATATGAGTTTCAATTTTGGGATGTCCTACGTTTTTCTCGACAAAGGTGGGATTAACACCTATGTTTGTCACAGCCTTATATTTTTTTCCTTCAAGTTCCACATCCGTAATATAAACGCCATACTTAGGAAAAATATCACAAATTGGCGAGAGGTTGGCAGTGGGAATTCCTAACGTTCGGCCCCGGCCCACGCCCTTTTCTACGATTCCCTCGAGATAAAAATACCGGCCCAAAAGTAAATTCACGGTTTTCATATTTCCCAAAAGAATGTTTTTTCTTATTTCGCTACTTGATACTACTACGCCCGCCACATTGACAGGCGAAAATACCTCAACCTCAAACCCAAAGTCTCGACCCTTGGATTTTAGAAATTCGGACGTCCCTTGGCGAGATTTACCAAAGGCAAAATCGTATCCAATGACAACCTCTCGAGCTGAAAACGGTTTCACAATGTACTCGCGAACAAAAGCCTCTGGATCAAGTTCAGATAATTCGCGTGAAAAAGGCTCAACGACCAATACGTCAACGCCCAAATTTTCCATGCTTACAATTAAATCCGAAATCGGAAAAACTCGTTGAAAGTGACGCTCAGGGTATAGAAAAGTAATCGGGTGAGGGTCGAAAATCATGACCACTGACTTTACCCGTATCTGATTAGATTTTTCTAAAACTCTTTTAACTAGTGCCTGATGTCCCAAATGAACACCGTCAAAATTACCAATCGTAACGACCGCGCCAGTTAATTTTTCTTTAAGATGCCGAATACCTTGGTAGACCTTCATTCTAGAAAACTATCATAAAAATGAAAGTGCAGCATCAATTACTTTTTTAGGCTCTATACCCTTCATGCATTCATGAGTCCCAATTGGACATTTTTGGGATCCGTGCAAGCCACAGGGCCTACACGAAAGCTCTTTTTGGACAACTAATGCATTCGGAGTCCAAGGTCGGTAACCCAAACTTAAAACAGTAGGTCCGAATATGGCTAAAACAGGTAGCCCAGCAACAGCGGCCATGTGCATTGCCCCACTATCATTGCTAATCAATAACTTTCCCTTTCTAAAAAGATCATAGAGCTCACTCAACGTAGTTTTACCACAAAGATTTTCGCAACCCTTGGCGCTCGCTAAAATAATTTCAGCTAAATGGATTTCTGACTGTGTTCCAATTACTTTTACAGCAAAACCTTTATCTAAAAAATATTTAGCGACCTGAGTATAACCTTCGATGCCCCATCTTTTGGTTGCCCACTCGCTTCCGGGCGCCAAAAATACTATTGGTTCTCGTGAGCCGACATCGCTCTCTAATTGCAGCGACGATTCCTGCGGAATTTCATTCGTCATTTTTAGATAATCTTGATTGGGCCTCACATCTTTTATAAGCGTAAGTAGTCTCAAGGCTTCCGGAAGATCCTTTCGCCACCGAACCCGTTGATTGAAGGCCAAGAAATTCCAAAATCGTTTAAACCCAGTTTTTTCTTTAGCATTTAGTTTAAAAACCAATCTCGCAGTTCTGAAAGATTGATGCGGACTAATGATCCTCTCAAATTTGAGTTGCGAAAGCTGATGGGAAACCTCTTGCCAGTTGCTCCTTATTCCTTTTTTAACTTCAAATACTCGATCAACAAGTTTGTGATGAAGAAAAAAATCGCCAAATCCGTACCTGCAAAGTAAAACAATTTGAGCTTTTGAATCAATTTGCCGTAGATGTTTTAATAACGGAATTGTTAGAAGGAGATCTCCGATAAACGCTGTCTGGATGACGAGATTGAATCTTTCCACTCTATACCCTTTTTAATTCCGTCCAAGACTTTGTCCATGGAGACCAAATCGTAGCACATGGTCGATTTCTGGCATAGCCTTTTCCAGCAGGGACCACAACTTGCTTCAGATCGAATTTTGACTCCACGTCCAAACAAGTCTATCTCTTGATCACAAGTAGGACCGAACCACGCCACAGTAAAGCGTTCCATTGCAATGGCCATATGCATGCCTAAACTGTCTCCGCTAATCACGATATCACAAGCCCTGGTGCTAACAAGACCGGCTCTAGGGCCCCTGTCAGTAGGCGACTCAATAACATCGAGTCCATAACCAATTCGTTGGTTTTTCAGAGTTTCCTCTGGCCCACCAAGTAGCACCACTTGTGCATTATATTTTCTTTTGATTTCCGCTATTAACTTTCTTTGAAACTCAATTGAAAATCGTCGATATTTAATAAAATCACTACAGCCAGTATTAATTCCTACGAGTAAACTATACCCCTGAATCCATGCCCCTCTCGTCTTCTCGCTTTCACACTGCTCCCCTTCTGTCAGAGGACAGAAGTATGATTGACTTTTGTAAGGCCCCAGCTCGAGGGCCTCGGTCAACAGCTGAGCTTCAGGCTTGGTATTCTCAAAAAACTTTTTTCGGTCATTGATGCCGATTTCCCAGAGTTCGTTAGCCGACTTAGTCGCCGGTAATACCGCTCCCGTTCTTCTATCAATTATAAATCCGTAGGTTAAGTCTGTTTTTACTTTATTTAAAATTCCACCCGCCTCCAGAGATTTTTCAAGACAAAAAGTGAGATCAAACTCGAGTGCCTCAAGTTTTAATAAATCTTCCGCACTCGTTGTAAAGATACGGTCAATAAGGGGATTGGGATGTATCATACGATCAGATGGCTTCTTAGTGAGCCAAGTGATATGGCAGTTGGGATATTTTCTTTTCAAACTTGGCAAGATTACGGTTGAGCGCAGTACCGAACCCATTGCCTCTAGACTAATTACCAGCAATCGAATACTGGGAATGCTAATACTCGGACACAGCTGATCACAGGTTTCAGATTTCCCGCAAGGCTTATAACCCGTAAAATACCGACACGAAGTAACCGCCATATCTTCTATTGTACTTAGCGGAGGGTCGGGTTTCCTAGAGGACAAAGGACTAATTCTTAGGGTGTAAGTACGCCAGGCTGAAGCTCTTTGAGCTCACCAACTAGTGTGCCAATTTTTATTTTACTCTCTATTTTGACAATGAACTTTCTGTCGTCATCAGTTAACCAAAGAAAAATGTCGCCAACAGGTTTGAATATCCCATCCATTTCAAACTCCGGTTTAACCACTACCGTATCATAGTCTCCAACAGGGGTCGTCAGCTTTTCTTTACGCAAAACACGACCCTTGAATAACAGGTTCTTGCCTTTGTCAGAAACTCTGAAAGTTAGTTTTTTTCCAACGGTTAAATCAAAGTTTCGTAAATAAAACATGATACTATAAACATTTTGCGAAAACGAAAGTAAGTTTCCCTCCTGTTTTTCTTCTTTGACTTCCCCATCCGAAATAAATTTTGTCCAAGTATTTGATTTTAAGGTTTTCCAATCGAACACATTGCGAGATTCTTTGAGATCCCGCGTTTCTCGAATTTGCAATGAAAAACCGAGGGGCAATAGAGTTTCAAAACTCACAAAAGTCCGCACTAAATCTTTAACTTCATACACATAGCTAAACGAGGAATTAGATTTTACGTTCAATAAAAAATTATAAGCCTTTTGATTGTTGACCTCTAAGAAATTTCCTACCTCTATAGATAGTTCCCCTGCGGTAAGCCCCAAATACCTTATTGCTAACACAGATTTTTCTCCGACTCTAAACGGATCCTTTAGTGGCCTTCGTCCGACAAAGCCCGCTGAATCTTCGATTTCAGGCTCTCTCTTGATAACTGTGGCAGGTGCGCTAGAAGCTTTTTTTGTGACAGGTTTTGGCTTAGGCTTTGGCTTCTTTGTTGCCGCTACGCTGACCTGTGGCTGGGGGTCTGACTGTGTATTTGGTACTTCCTTAATAGCTAATGCGGCATCAAATTCCTTAATTTGAGCTAGCGCTTGAATATCGCCATCCTTTTTGAAAAGGGCACAGCCTGCTAAAGCAACCAAAATTCCTAAAAAAGTGAGCGCTCTTTTATACACTAGTGTTTAAATTCCTTCCACCGACGATGTACCCACATCCATTGCTCTGGGTACTTTTTAATAATGGCCTCAAGAACATCAGTATACTTTTGTGTCATGCCTTTTATCATTTCATTTTTATCAAGCGCCCGATCAAATTGAATTTCTGGACCAAGCTCAATTACAAACTTGTCATTTTCTTCGTAATACGAAAAACAAGGTAAGATGGGACACTCGGCTCGATCAGCAATAACTGCTAAACCCATCGCTGCGCCCGTCTTCTGACCAAAGAATAGTACTTCGGTCCCGATGGGTGGACCCATAAATTGGTCTAGGACAAAAATGACAACTTCATTTTTTTTGAGCGCCTTTAAAATATCAAAACTACTCTTACGATCCGAGATATACCGAGTTCCATGTTTTTTTCTGGCTGAAAACCAAAAATCATTGAGCCAGGCACTTTTAAATTCCTTAGTAATAAGATGAATCGGAAAACCACTTATTGACATGGCGGCTACCGCAAGATCCCCACTGGCTAAATGCAGAGACAAAAATCCCACTCCAGTACCCCTTTGTCGGGCCTTCTGACGAGCAACTTCATAATATTCAGTTCCGCGAAAATCAACATGCTTTTCAACCCAAGACTTACTCATGAAGGGTATGAGAACTACGTCCACAATGCCACGACCAACAATACACATCGCTTGTCTAGCCGTCATTACTATCCGGTCATCGTTCCATTCGGGATAGGCTAATCGAATATTCGCCAATACGAGCCCACGACGAATTCGTAAAATATCAAACCACAATATTCCAATAAAATTTCCGAGATGTCTATGAAACGCTCTCGGCATTAAAAACACCAATAGAAAAATGGGTTTAAGAAATAATCTGATCAATTTTGTCATAAAGCTTTCGCCCGTCTCCGACCAAAGACACCTTCAGCTTTGTATAGACGAAAATATCGGATTTCCATTGGCTAATCTTAACGGCATCTTTTTCAGTAATCAAGATCCTATCTGCCCCCAGCTCCTTTGCCCTAATCATAATCAATGCCATATCAGTTTTAGAGTAAACATAGTGGTCGCTAAACCCCATTTCGCCATACACGCTCTTCCCAAACTTATCCCGACACATCTTAAAAAATGTTTGGTTATTCGCAATACCCGAGAGCACAAGAAGTTTTTCGTTATAAGACCCACTCCATGGTTTATCGGTTTCGAGATGAAAAAATCCCTCAAATTCATAATTGGCCTCTAGCCAGCGGTTAGGTTCATTTTTTAAAAACGAGCACTTAGAAAATACCAAATCCCTTAAATTCTGAACTTTCTCGAGGCTCACTAAATTTGCTTTATTCAAAATAACAAGACTTGCCCTTTCAAGTGACGAGAACCCTTCTCGCATTCGCCCCAGTGGTAGCAATTTAAAATTTTCATAGCTTTCAGTTGCATCTAATAAAACTAGGTCTAAGTCTCTCTTAAGAGCGAGATGTTGAAAAGCATCATCAGCGACAATTATCTCTACAGATTTTTTATTAATGAGCTCTTGGCATGCCCTGTACCGATTTGGATTAACAACCACATGAAGCGTTGGATTCCTCCACTGAAGCATAGTCGGCTCATCACCAAATTGACTGGCCAAATTTCCATAGTTTTTTTGATTCTGATCGATGATACCTCGCTTTTTTTCTTTAGCGCCATACCCGCGACTCACCAATCCCACATTCTTATTTTTCTCAGTGAGATATTTAACGATGAGGTCTACAAACGGAGTCTTTCCCGTTCCACCAAGTGTTATGTTACCCACACTAATAACGGGCACACTGACTTGCCGAGAATTAAGGATTTCTTTTTTATACAACCAGTAGCGTGCATCCACTGCCAGCGAAAAAGCTTTAGCTAATGGCCCTAACAAAAGCGATTTCAAAAATACTCTCGCATCGAATCCACCACTCTCTTTGCTGCCCCTTTATCTCCCAAGAGCTGTGGGAGTCTTGAAAGTTCTTCACCTACTGAAGCACGCTTCAAGGGGTCGCTTAATAATACTTCTAAATCACTGACTAACTGGGCCTCATTGGCGTCATTCTGAAATCTCTCTTGAGCCACCATCTTACCCAATATTAGGTTTACCATGCCGAAATACTTTGTCGACCTAACTAGTTTCTTGGCCAGCCAGGCACTGAATGGGCTCATCTTATACATAATTACCATTGGTATTTGCATGAGTCCCGCTGTCAGTGTTGCTGTTCCGGAGGCCACAAGTACCACGTCCATCATTCTCAGCATTTCAAATGGTGGAGCTTGAATTAAAATTAGTGCGGCTCCATCATGGCGCAACTCCTTACGTATCGCCTCCCGCTCCAGTCCCGGCGCCACTAGCAAAGCCACCTTCAATCTGGAATACTTAAGTCCTAATTTTTTCGCCACTCCCAATTGAGTGCTTAGATGATTTTTTAACTCTGACTTTCGACTTCCGGGCATCAATCCCAAAACCAGTTCATCGTCCAAGATACCGTATCGAGCGCGTGCTTTCATTCGATCGCTCGGATTAAATAAATTCGCGGTCAATTCTTCAAGCAGAGGATGCCCTACGAACTCAACCTTCACTCCTTCCCTTAGATAAAAATCTTTTTCGAAAGGAAAGACCACGAGCATTTTACTGACGTATTTTTTAACCAGTTTGATCCGGCCCTTTCGCCAAGCCCAAAGCTGAGGCGAAATATAATAGACAACCGGTATGCCCAGAGCATGAAGTTTTTTAGCTAGTCGTAAATTAAAATCTGGGTAATCTAAAAGAAGAGCCACCTTAGGTTTTCGCTCTTTAGCAATTCTCAAGATTTCATAAAAAACTTTACGAATTTTTGGATAGTGTGCAATGACTTCCTTGAAACCAACAACTGCCATTTCTTCGGACCGGCCCACAGTCTCAAAACCCAAACGCTCCATTTCGCGGCTACCGACGCCAAAAACATTCAGCTCAAGGTTTCGCTTTCGAATTTCCTCTAACAATCTTTCGGCATAAAGGGCACTAGAGGCCTCGGCCGAAACTATTAATATTGAGGGCAAGTCGCTTTTCGATGTCATGACCAATTTTTTCTGCAAGTTCAAGTGCTAATAAACCATCTTCACCTGTAACTTCACATTGTGTGTTGTTAATAATGGAATTAATAAAAGAGCGGGTCTCCTCTAATAAAGCATCCCCTTTTTCTAAGTTCCAGGCCTCGCTTTTAAACGGTATTGTCGAGCTACTAGACTCAAACTCTCCAGTTTTAGTAATGAGTTGAACGTCACCGGAGCCAAAATCCATTGATAGGTATTGGTCTTTTTGAAATACACGAAATTTCCTTAAAGCACTCTGAGAAACTCGGCTTGCTGTTACATTGGCCACAGCTCCATTTTCAAACTCGATTCGTGCATTAGCAATGTCGATTGTTTTGGTCATCACCGGTGTACCCACGGCCGAGACACTGGTAACCTTGCGATTGACCAGAGATAAAATTACATCAAGATCATGGATCATCAAATCGAGCATGACACTTACTTCTAAGCTCCGAGGTTTAAAGGGAGCCAGCCTATGACACTCAATAAAAAGTGGTGACTTTAGGTTGGCTTTTGCCGCCTTCAGCGCGGGATTAAATCGCTCAACATGTCCCACCTGTAGTTTTAAGTTCTTTTTATTGGCGAGCTCGCAAAGCTCGCGAGCCTCTATGGAAGTCGAAGTGATGGGTTTTTCTACATTTACGTGAATGTTATTTTGCAAAAAAAATTTTGCCAATTCAAAATGTGCTGAGGTATTTGCCGCAATCGTCACGGCATCTACCCTTCCTATGAGTTCACGAGGGTCAGAAAAGCTCTCCACATTGAGTTCATTGGCAACCTGAGCAGAACGTTCTTTTAGGTTGTCACAAACACCTATTAGTTCGCAAGTTTCTAAGGACTTGTACTTTTGGGCATGAAATCGCCCCAAATGACCAACACCTATAACTGCGGTTCGAATTTTTAAATTCACCGGGCAATACCTTTTTCTGCATCTTTCACAAACTTGATTATGCCATTAACATTGTCGTCAAGCACACACTCTGCCTCTATTTGAATTACAGCTTCTTCGAGAGTCAATGATCCCATAATTATCGTGCGAATGGCTTTATGTATATTGGCAACTTGATCTTTTGAAAAACCAGCTCTCTCGAGTCCAATTTTATTTGTAGCTCGACAAAGCGCATAGCTACCTTGGGCAATCGAAAAAGGCAAAATATCTTTATTAATTGTACTTTGAGCGCCGATGTAAGCAAACTTTCCGACTCGCGTAAATTGTATAAATCCACAATTACCACCCACGTGAATATTATCCTCAAAAACCACGTGCCCAGCCATTTGACAGCAATTCGCCAAAGCATTGTTATTGCCAATCTGACAGTCATGCCCCAAGTGAGCATAAGCCATGATTAAATTGCCATTACCTATTTTTGTAACTCCACTACCCGTCACGGTACCGAGGTTAAGTGTGACACACTCACGAATGATATTATTATTCCCGACAACCAATTTTGTGGTTTCGCCTTTGTATTTTAGATCTTGTGGTGGACCGCCGATTACACTGCCGGCAAAGAACTGATTATTTTCGCCAATCTCAACAACTCCGCTTTCACTACCTACGGTGACCGAATTATGCAAAATCGTTCCTTTGCCGATCCTGACATTGCCGCGAATCACGCAAAACGGGCCAACTGTAACTCCTTCAGAAAGTTCAGCAGCTTTCGAAATAGTACTCGAGGGATGAATCAACTTTTGCGCTCCGCCACATAAGCCGTGAGAGTCATTTCGTTGGCTAACTGGCCCTCAACAAAACCAGCACATTGAAACACTAAGATTTTTCCTTTTTCTTTAATAATTTCAACATTAATTTCCAGGACATCTCCTGGTATCACTGGCCTTCGAAATTTGGCGTTATCAATACCAACAATTGCAAAATCCTGAGGAGGATCTCCATCTCGGCAGGCACAGATCGCACACGATTGTGCGGCGGCTTCTACCTGCAGCACTCCCGGCATTACTGGATTACCCGGAAAATGCCCTTCAAAATAAGGTTCGCTGATAGTCACATTTTTAATGACCACTGCCTTTCGGCCCAAACGCCGAAGAGGATCCGCAGTCAATTTTATTTCTTTGACTCGATCAATAAGACAAAAAGGGTATCGATGCGGTAACCGTTTAAATATTTCAATACTTTCCATTATTATTTTTTGGCCTTCTTGGTTTTTTCATATTCTGCAACTACTTTGTCCGTGAGGTCGATTTCGGCCTTTGCCCAAACAATTCCTTGCTGAGACTTCTCAAGAATCATCGTGTACTTTTCGCTTTTTGCAATCTCGTCAATGGTCTTTCGCAATCCTTCGATAATTGGTTTAGTAAGCTCCGCTTCTTTTTTTTGAATTTCTATCTGGCTCTTTTGGAGCTGCTCTTGGTATTTCAAAAAATCTTGCTGAAGCTCGGTTTGCTTTCTAGCCTTTACTTCATCCGAGAGTACCATTTCTTTTTTCTTGAAGTCTCCCTGCTTCGTTTGTAAATCGTCTTCTACTTTTTTTAGGTCTGTCTTCCGAGAGTTAAAAATCTTCTCTAATTCTCCGCGAGCTGACTTCCCTTCAGATGTGGCCTGAATGGCCTTTTGCATATCCAGGTAGCCAAGTTTAAGATCATCGCCCGCAATGCCTAATCCTGGCACTAACAGGAACATCGACATACCCAAGCATATTCTCGTTGCAACTTTGTTCATAAATATCTCCCCTTATTAAAGTTAATCTTGTCTAAATTTTAAAATGGCGCACCAATGGAAAAATTAAATACTACTGCTCGTTCTGTTTCTCTACGACTAATAGGAATACCCCACTCAAAGCGAAGCGGACCAATGGGTGAAAACCAACGAAAGCCAAAACCCATGTCGCTTCTGAATCCCGAGGCACTTAAAACATCGTCAGCGTTGCCGATATCATAAAACAATACGCCTTTAATCTTTGCTTCTTCGATCAACGAGAATTCAAACTCCATTTGATAGTAGGCCTGCTGAGTTCCCCCAAAGGGTCTCAATGCCGCTATCTCTGCTCCCGCAAGGTCACCCGGATTATTTGATAGATAACGGGTATAGGCCACATCAGAGAATTTTCGTTTTCCCACCGCATACGGGTCGTAGCCACGCAACGTATAGGGTCCGCCCAAGAAAAATCTTTCAGAAAATGGTACGTCTTTATTGTCACTATTTGAAGTAATGAAACGATAGGTAACGTTATTGCGCCAAACCACACTCCAAAAAAGATTATTAAAGTACCTAAAACTTGCCGACCCCAATGTGTAATCGAGATCTCCCCCAATTCCTGCGTACTCTAACGATGTGCCGGCAAATAGCCCTTTCGTGGGTGCAAAGCGGTCATCTCGCTTATCATACTCGATTGCTACCTGCACGGAACTTGTAATGCCATTTACTGTTTCTACGGGGTACAGATCTATATCTTTATCAACTTCCTCCCCATTCAATATTACTTCCGTGTCGTCCAAACGGTATCGCAAAAAACCCGAAAGATATTCAGCTAAAGGATGTCCTACTCTGAGCGCCCCCCCTTTTACGGTCTTGTCCCAATCAGGCAGGCTGTCTTTTCTTTGATAGGCGTCCACGCCCAGAGACCAATTTGAGTCCAAAAAGTAGGGCTCAGTAAAGTTAAAGTTAAAGACGCTTCTTTTTTTAGAAACATCGATATTAATTCCCAGCTTCTGCCCACGACCCAAAAAGTTGATTTGATTTATCTGTCCTTGGAATACCGCACCTGAATAGGAACTATAGCCCGCACCAATTTGAATTGTACCGGTATTTCGTTCCTTAACCACAATGTCGATATTCAATATATCTTGGCGGTCTTCTGGCGTATTATTATTAAAATGAATTTCGTCAAAGTAACCTAAGCGCTGCACATTCTCGAGTGATTCCCGCTTACGAGTTTCGTTATAGAGCTCGCCTTCTGTGATTTTGAGTTCTCGACGAATTACTTTGTCGCGAGTTTTAGAGTTTCCGACGACATTAATCTTTCCAAAATAAACCTTGTGACCCTTATCTATTTCAAAGGTGATATCAACTTTTCTGCTGGCCTCATTGGGGCGAACCTTAGGAATCACGTTGGCAAAAGCATATCCGAGATCGCCATATTTTTCGGTCACCTTTTGCAGATCTTTTTGCATCGTTGAATAAACAAATGTTTTGGAATTATCGATGTCAATGGTCGCGCGTAACTCATCCTCCGGAAACAATAAATCACCTTCAAAATCAATTTTGCCCACATCAAACTTTTCGCCCTCTTCAACACGCACGGTAATAAAGAGATTTTTTTTGTCAGGACTTACATAAACTTGTGGCCGATCAATTTTTACTAAAATATAGCCTTCGTTGTAATAGAGATAATTCAGTAGGCGCAGATCCACGTCAAAGGCCTCTTGCTTAAAAGCACCGGCGCCACTCATAAAGCTAAAAAAGTCGTCCTCTTTGGTGTTTAATACCGACTTAATTTTTCCATCGCTCAAACTTTTATTTCCCAAAATCGACAGTTTTTTTACAACCACGCGATCATTTTCTTGAATCCTAAAAGTCAGCCTTTGCGTCTCGCCCTTGACGATGTCCTCCAGGTCATACTTAATGGTTGAAAGAAAGAAACCCTTGTCTTCATACAATTTTTGTATTTTGTCGATCGCCTCATTGATCTTATTGTAGTTGAGTATCTCGTAAGCTTTTAGGGCGCTGGCTTCCTTTAGGTCGTCTTCATTTATTTCAACATTACCTTTATAGGCGATTTCAGAAACAGTGGGTTTCTCTGTAACACGATAAGTGAGGATGATTCCGCCTGAAACATTTTGTAAATCAACTTCGATGTCGTAAAAAAATCCGGTTTCAAAAAGCGCTTGTACATCTTCACGAACTCGATTTTGATCATACAAAGTGCCCACACGACTCTGGAGTTTTGCATTAACAGCATCTGTTTCGATCTTTTTGTGACCTTCAATTTTGATTTGAGTGATTTTTCCTGAGCCCTGTGCCGCCGTTTTTGCTTTAGCGACAACAAGTTCGGGCATGAATAGGCCCATGGTTAAAAAAACAGTCACGCTGAGAGCTCGCCGAAGTCCGGTCAATTCGAAATTTCCCTAATAATTTTAAGTACTTAACTTTGAAAATTTAAAGTTCGACTTAAGCCTAGCCGGAAATAACTTTGTTGTCAAAAAATTTAGACCTGGTGCTCTAATAATACAGAGGCGGGTTTTACTGTTCGAAGTGAATTATAAAGCTCGCTAATTTGTTGGTATCCCTCATCAGTCAGGCAATAAAATTCTATTCCGAATCCAATCGGTTCTTCGTTTGAAGAATTAAGTCTCACCCAGCGTACAACGCCCTCGCCCTCAACTGGAAAACGATTGTGAGGGGAAGCCTTGATACTAAACGCAACAAAATCTCCCACGTTAGGAAGTATGTTTCCTGAGCAGAGAAACATACCGCCAAGACCAATGCTAGTTGCCGTGCAAGTATACTTTCCTTGCAACTGACTAGCTTCAAATTCAATTTGAACGCTGGTAGACACCCGCGGTTTTTTTCTGCGCAAACTCCACTCATTTTTGTGAGTGATCGATTCAAAAACATTTTGACCCAATAATTCTACCGATAGCGGCTTTTTAAATACGGCCTCGACTCCCTGCTTGAAAGCCTCTTTGAGAGAAATTTCAGAAACATGATTGGTAATCAAAAAAAATGGAGCCCTAATACCATAACTTCGCAAGCGACCGAGCACCTGTATTCCCGTGTGTTCGTCTAATTGGAATTCACTAATGATGGCAGTTAATGTGGTCGTTTTGGTTAACTCAATAGCATTTATATAGGAGTTGGCAAAAATAGTTGGAATTTTTTTCTCGGCAAAAAACTCTGACAGCTTCTTATATGACGATTCGTCACTAGCAATAATTAAAATCATTCTAACTCCTTCGTTATAAGTTCTTATCATCTAATGGGTTAATTATCACGCATATTGCCTCGCGGCAAGGTGTTGATCAGGATATCTCCGTGTTATAAGAGCTTCCACTCTAGAGGAGACACTAAGAATGACAAATTCAGTTAACGTGAAATTTGAAATTGAATCTAATCAATCAGGTAGATTTTACCTAAACGTTCGTATTAGTGACGAAGTAGTCAATTATACAAACGCTCAAGAAGCTTTGCGTTCACCGCTGGCTTCGAAAATTTTTGGCTTCCCTTGGACAAGTGAAGTAAAGGTGGCCCCCGAATATTTGTGCGTTGCTAAGCAAGACTGGGTCGGCTGGGAAGTATTAGCAGAGCCACTCAGTAACCTGATAAAAGAACATGTGGAGATGGCACTCGATCAAGGTACAATCGAAGAAAATCCGCCAGAGAAAAACCGCGAGTTCGCAGCCGACCTAAGCGATCCCCAAGCTCAGCGAGTCCAAGAAATTATTGAAACTGAAATCAATCCCCAGGTGGCCAGTCATGGCGGTCATATTACACTTGTGGGAGTCAAAGACGATGTTGTTTATATTCGCATGGGTGGCGGATGTCAGGGCTGTAGTCAGTCATCTCTCACCTTGCGTGAGGGCGTAGTAACTACCATTAGAAATGCTTTCCCTGAGATTCTTGACGTGGTCGATGTCACCGACCACGCCAGCGGCGAAAACCCGTATTTTTAATGTTTACTTAAATATTTACTGACGCCATCGCTAGTTGCTTTCATAGCCTCGGCACCCTTAGTCCAATTGGCCGGACAGACTTCGCCATTTTTCTCAAAGTGTTGAAGGGCATCAACTATACGAAGTGCCTCTTGAACATTTCGACCAAGCGGTAAATCGTTGACGATTTGATGGCGTACGATGCCTTCCTTGTCCATCAAAAATAATCCGCGGTAGGCAATACCACCGGAGCTTAGCACATCGTATTGGCTTGCAATTTTTCCACCAAGGTCAGAAATTATGCCATATTTAACGCCTTCAATTCCCCCTTTATTTTTAGGAGTTTGTAGCCAAGCTGCATGACTAAAATGACTGTCGACGCTACACCCTAGGACTTCTACATTTCTTTCTCTAAACGCAGAAAGTTCCTCTTGAAAGGCGTGAAGTTCTGTGGGGCAAACAAAAGTAAAATCAAGTGGGTAAAAGAAAAGCAAAACATATTTGCCTTCGAGTTGAGATAGCTCGACATCTTTAACGTCAGAACCAAAAACAGTTTTCGCCTTGAAGTTAGGCGCTTTTTTTCCAACCAATACTGCCATATATTCTCCTTTAATTAATTAGTTCTATGAGAGAGCCATCAAAAAAGTCGACAGTCCACGCTTAACACGCTGTGACCTTCTCGAACTGACTATTGAACGATAATTTCTAGGTAAAAGTTATGATTACCAGTTTTAAACGGCAATACAAGGGTGGTACCTCTATGCATGGGGATGATTCCGTCGTGACCTTCGATGACAATGGGAATAGCCATTTGAAACGCAAAGCCGAATTCATTTAATATAGTTTTTGCGCAACCATAAATGATGTTAGTAAGCTCGCCAATAGCATCCAAAACTTGCTCATCAATCTCAGTGTGGGTTTCGCCGATCATATTATTTATAATTGCCAGGGCTGCTTCTTTTTCAAAACTGATCGTGAGGTTTCCCTTAATATTTCCTGAAACCATCCCAATCATGCCTGCCACTGCACCTTTGGAATTGTACTTTTTGTCGACAAAGGGCTTTTCGGCGGTAGGTATAGTTTTAGCCATGGTAGATAGAGTGTGCACCACTCCATCAGAAAATGCTTGTATGACCAGTTTATTGGTAAGGGGGTTTCCTTCTACACTCAATTTGACCTCAAAGGCACATTTTAGAGGAAGAACAATAGCTCTAACAAGTTAAAACGATCTTAACTTTTTGAAACGATAGGCCTTGGTCTATAATTTCAGTTCTTGCACGATGCACAGCCCTAATGCAAATTATCTAAAGATATGTCACTTCTAAAGGGCCTAAAAATTATCGATCTCTCACGCGTGCTGGCCGGGCCGTTTGCAACACAAATACTCGGAGACCTTGGCGCTAATATCCTTAAAATCGAGGAACCAGTTAATGGGGATGAAACCAGAAGTTGGGGCCCGCCGTTTTTTAAGGGCACTTCTATTTATTTCATATCAATCAATCGTAACAAGAAAATAAAAAAGGTAAATTTTAGAAATTCTAAGCAGTTAAAGGCATTACTTAAACTTATTTCACGGGCCGATGTATTAATTGAGAATTTTAAAACGGGGCATTTAAAAAAGTTTGGGCTCGATTACTCATCGCTCAAAAAAATCAACCCTCGATTAATTTATATAAGCATCACGGGATTTGGCCAAACTGGACCCGCTAAAGAAAAACCGGGTTATGACTTGCTTATTCAGGCGATGTCGGGACTTATGAGTATTACAGGACCCAATGCACAAACACCTACAAAGGTAGGCATGGCAGTCAGCGATATCACGACAGGTCTTTATGCCGTTATCGCTATTCTCGCAGCAGTGATCGAACGGACTCGAACAGGCAAAGGCCAGCACTGTGATATTTCCCTCTATGAATCGCAAATTAGTTGGCTCTGTCACCGCCTGATGAATTACCTCATCACAAAAAAACCGGAAGTCGCACTTGGTAATGATCATCCGACCATTGTGCCCTACGGAGTTTTTAGGGCGAAGGACCGCTCGTTTGTGCTGGCCGTGGGTAACGATAAACAATTTGGGCTGTTTTGTGAAGCCCTCGGAGTTCGTTGGCACTTAGATAAAAAATTCGCAACGAATCCCATCAGAGTTAAAAATCGCCAGCTTTTAAAATCGGTGATTGAACGACACTTCAAAACTAAGCCGTCTCGGTTTTGGATTCAGTTAATTGAAAAATCGGGAGTGCCAGTTGGGCCAATTAATACTTTTAAAGATTTAGTGCGAGATCCTCAACTACGTTCGCGAAATTTTTTTGGCAAGGATAAGAAATCAGGCCTGCCCGTTATTAAGAGTCCTATGAGATTTTCGAAATAAAAAAAGGCACGGACCTAGATATCGTAAAATATGTGCGTTACGAAACCTAGGCCCGTGCCTTTTATATTTTAAGAATTACTTACTGTATTGTTTAATTTGCTTTGCAAACCAGGTTTTCTGAATCTCTTTAAAAGTTTCAGGAGTTGTTCCCCAGTTTGAAGCGGCCTTATCAGCTGCTAGATCTAAAGCAACAAGATCACCTGCAGCAGCTTTTTCAAGAGCTAACTTAACCTCAGACACGTCAATGCCGTAAAGTTTTTGTGTGACACTTGCAATATCATCTTTCGTTCTTGCGCGGTCTTGACCGATAACGGCCCAGTCGTTAAGAGTGCGCGCGACATGCATACCTGTATCTAAAGATAAGCCGTATTTTTCGGAAAGGATTCCCGCTGCGCCAGCAACTACTTTTTCTTCAGCTTCTACGACATCACCAACGTGATCGCGGCCTTCGCTTTTCTTTTCGTTAAGCGCCGTTCCGAAAGCATCATATAATACTCCCGTAGGACTGATCCACGCCCAACCAGCATAAAGTGAGTATGTGCCGTAGGTATCGTAATAGGACCAGAGATCATATTCGAGATAATAGTCGTTTTGGAAATAGGGATCTTCGATGTCAATGATTTGTAGACCATTGGCGTAATAGTTACAACCAGGGCCAAGGTTACCACATTGAGCTCCGTATACATTGTACCAGCCAGCATAATAAGTATCGACTTCGCCGCCGCCGCCGCCGCATCCAACCATAGTCGTCATAGCACTTGCCACAACTAAAATGGGCATTAATAATTTTGAAAGTTTCATTTGAAACCCCTTTCGTTAGTTTGTTTCTTGATCGTTCTGTTCTTTGTTCGGTTAATAATTTGAGGTCAATCCCCAAATTCATGATGGGATCTATATCAACATATCTTTTTAAAAGAAATATCTTTGCGGTTTTTCAGAGGGGACTTAGCAGATGTGTTACTTTAAAAGCATGCGTAAAAAAAAGTAAAAAAAGGTGAATCGGGGCAAAAGGGGCCACTCTTTAGAATCGGGGCAAAAGGACCCAAGTCCCAATAGAAAAAAGTAGAAAAAAAAACAAAAAAAACCAGGGACATTACTGCCTCTGGTCTTCTTAGGTTTAATGGCGCTCGATTCTCTATAAACTACTTTCATGCTGTTTTACTTGCTTAGCAAACCAGTCAGTCTGAATTCTTCTAAACGTTTCAGGGGTGGTTCCCCAGTTTGAAGCGGCTTGTGCTGAAGCTTCCTCTAAAGCTGATTGGTCACCCTGTTTAGCTTTTTCAAGAGCGAAGCTAATTTTAAAAGCGGGGACACCGTAAAGCGTACCAGAGGTACTATCGACATCCGCCTGCGTTCTGGCACGATCTTTACCCGAAATGGCATGATCATGAAGAGTTCGAGAAACATGCATTCCTGTCTCTAAAGACAGGCCGTATTTCTCAGAAAAAGCACTACCAGCACGCGCAACGACAATCTCTTCATCTTCAATAACGTCACCAACGTGGTCGCGGCCTTTGCTCAGCTTTTCATTTAGCGCATTCCCGAAAGCATCGTAAAGTACATCGTTTGGACTTAGCCAAGCCCAACCAGTATGAATTTTGGGGTCGCCGTAGGAATCGTTATAGGACCATGTAGCATTTTCCAAAAAGTAGCTACCGTCAAAATTAGGATCCTCGACGTCAATGATTTTTAATCCACTGGCATAGTAGTTACAGCCGGGACCAAGGTTACCACATTGAGCACCATAAACGTTATACCAGCCGGCATAAATAGGATCAGTAGAGGCTCCGCCGCCACCGCCGCCGCAACCAACCAATGTTGTCATAGTGCTAGCTACCAACATGATCGGCAAAAAATATTTAGATAGTTTCATTTGAAACTCCTTTCGTGGTTAATAAAAAAAACATCTGCACACCCTCTATAAGGGCCTCCCAAATGAGGCCTTAAATTTAAAATCATAACTAACAGTCCTCAATAACTCAGCGGCACGCGAATAAATCTATCTCCGCAGAAAAAAACAATCTGAGAAGGGCTATTTTCACCCGTGTCAATTGGGTCTCCCATGGCTTCGCAGCCCTTTCCGGCAATAAATCTTAAGCTTGCTGGGCGGGAGAGTCGCTCTAGCTCACCACTACTTTGTGAATACACAGGCACCACTACCAAAGAACTTTCAGATAAACCAAACCCAGCTGGCACCTGCACCCCTGGCATTTTAGTTTTAAATTGGTTTGACCAAGACACTACGGGTGAAGTGGTTAGTGCAAACGTGGCCATGGGTGCAAAACTAAAACGATTGAGACTTGTCAATGCCACACGGCCGGTATTTAAATCGTGATACTGCATTTCTGAATTAGTTTGCGTAAATGCCGCCCGAACATGAGGACCAGAAAAAGCGGCTATTACATGCACCACGGCATCAGCCGTATTTACCGGGTCAAGCATTTTGTCTAATGATACCCCTTCGGAATTTAACCATGTCATGCGAACTTTGCCTCCATGAGCCATGGTGATAAAGCTAGTACCGCTAAATTCTAATTTAGGTGACAGAGGCACTATGTTTGAGTTTTTTTCTCCAACCAACATGCGATAGTTTTTCATCTCCAGCGGCACGACATTCTGAATTTGGCCATCAAAAAACTCGCCCGTCGCATATTCGCGCAAATAGTCTTCGCCGCGGTTTAGCAACACAGGCATGATACCATTTTTTTTCTGTGCGAAATTCTGACTCAATTTTTGCGCCAGATTGTAATCTTGCACTTCAGAGACAATATTTATGTCGTTAAACCCTATTGCGTAGGCGCGATTTTGCAGGGAGACCTCTGGCTCAAGTTTCCACGGATCGGGCTTGGTGCTTTTTAGCAAAATTCCGATCGACACCCACGCTGGCAAAAGAAATTTCCCAGTTCGCACCCACTGAAAATCTTCTGGAAAAGGAGAAATTTCGCTCTCATATTTAAAGCGAGAAGTAACACCTGAAGCAAAGGGAAGCTCAAGAGGCTTGAGGTCCTTATCAAAAGCCAAAAAGGCATAGGTGAATCGCCTGACCTCTTTGGTTTTCTTAATCTCATAAATCAAAATGTAGTCATCACTTCCATCACTATTAAGATCCAATTTAAAAATTTTTCCGAGAGTATTATCTTTCACTTTTTCAATAAGTACATTAGCGGTCACTTTATACGATTGGTCTGCGCCGGTAGCCTCTTGCTTAAGAAGATAAAAACCTACTTGATTGTCTAAGTCTTCGATGGCCAGATAGTCCTGGGTTCCACTAGGGACATGGTTTGTAATAGTGTGAAGCGAAGTATTGTCGTTCATTTTTAGCCCACTGATTCTAAGATGGTGGCTGTTAACGCCCTTGAACTGACTGCCGACCAGAGTCGCAATAGTCGCTTGCAAGCGCATGTTTCTTTCGGGCATGTTGTCAGCATTGATCTTTAAATTAAGTAAAACTTCGCTTTCAAAGGGAGAACTTTCTACTATAAGTCCTGCGCTAAAGTCATGATACTGGCCCTCTCGCCAATCGTTTACTCGCCAAGAGCTTTCAGAAAGTCTTAATTTCCCGGTCACACCGGGTTGTGCTAATAGACTGATGCTAACTCTGACATTTTTGGCACTCGTCCAAAGGTTTTTTAATCCGAAACTAAATTTGATTTCTTCACTTTGACCATCCCACAAGACAGAAATAGGTTCTTTTTTTACAGGCAGAATCAGAGGTTGGCCTTTGACTTCAAGACTTCGCTTAATATCGAGATTTCCACTCAAAGTATACTTTTCAACTTGTGTTTTAAGCTCGTGAGTTGAGACTTCTCGACTGGGTCGTGCCCCGAGCATTATGCGCGCTACAGTTTCGTCAGGTTTATGTCCCTGCGCTAAAACCTCGGCGGCGGCGCAAGAGACAAAGGGAGCTGCCATCGAAGTCCCCTCTTTAAATTCAAATCCTTCAAGATCTGTATAAATTTTGGCAGCAATTTTGCTGGAACCCATCGGAAAGGTGCTGAGAATTCTAAAGCCAGGTGCAGCGAGATTTACGCCACTTCCAAAGTTTGAAAAGTGCGAAACAGAACCGTCTGGATTGTGGGAACCGACACACAATACGCCTGGGTATAAGCAGGGCATGACCGACGCGTCGGTAGAATCATTTCCTGCCGCAGCCACGATTAAAATCCCCTGATGCTGGGCTAGTTGTACCATTTGTCTCATCAGGTAGGAGTCTTTGCCGGTCGGCCAACCCAGCGACATATTAATGACATTGGCCTTTGCACGAATTGCATAAAGCATTCCCCTGGCGATTACGTCAGCCAGTTCCTCATCTATCGAAATAGGTTTGGGATTGGGAGTGGGAAGAGGCTCATGAGATTGCGGCCGAATAGGACCGTTGGTTTCTTGGCCCATGACTTTTACGGGTAGAATCAGTGCGTTCTCGGTGCAACCTTCGACGCCGTAGTTATTTCTTTCAGCCGCAATAATTCCAGCGATGTGGGTTCCATGGCCCGTGGGATCTTTAAATTCAGGAGTTCCGGTTACCTTGGCCAGCGGATTAAGTTTGTGATCTAAAAAGCTCCAGCCTTGACAGTCTAAAGGGTAGCCATTGCCGTCGGTGTCCATCTCTGCATATTTTTGATGACACACTTTAGTTTTGGCGTCTATGGCCTTGGCATTTTCTTTGGTATCTAGAGTCTTGTCTTCTTTTTTAGCCACATCTAAACACTCTTTATATTGAGCGAGAGCTGTACATTCGCTTTCATTTCTATATATATGATTTTTTAAGTCCCGATGTTTAACGTCGACTCCCGTGTCTAAAACTGCGACTATTTGCTTGCCGGTCTTGGGTTTAATACTGACAGAATTGACATCCTCGTTTTTTACACCTTTGACTTGAAGTGAGCGATATTGGTCAAAAAACATCGATTGCAATTTGCCTCGATTTTTTACTCCCCACTGCTCGCTAATGAGTGGCTCATCCATTTCTATCGGCAGTGTGCCGTCTTCAAGTCGCAGTGGGAGTTTCTCTATTCGAATCCAAGTTTTAAAACTCTCAATATCCTGACCAGGGCGTAGTCTTAACTTTACTGATTGCGCCACATCACTCCGCCCTAAGCCTATCAAGGCGGTTCGTTCACTTTCAGAAAAAACAAATTTATGAGACTTAATTAAGGGATTGCCGTAAATGCGACTTAACGTAACGGTAGCGTTCTTTTGAGTTGGCGTAACTATAACTTCAGTGTCGGCAGCACCTTTAAACGGTACGCTCAAAAATATAAGAGCCAACAAGCCCCTCAGTGCGGCAATTGTTTTTTTCATTTTAATTGCCCTCATCGAAGTAACTACCTTCCACTTCGTTTTCTAAAATTTTGTACTTATTAATAAATTCCTTAAATACTCCCGGATTATATTGAGCGCCCAGAGTCCCCAGAGCGCTTGAATAATATTCGCTATCGCCGTTTTCATCCTTGGTTCTAAAGCCACTCACTTTAACTTGAAAAAAGAAGTTCTGTTTTCCTAACCAATTCAAAAAACTACCTGTGCGTAGGTTTTCAATGAGCGATGACACGACGTCGTTGATCCAGTCAATCTGAGCTTTGGGTTCTTCGGGAAAACTTCGTCGTAGATTGAGTAATTTTACCATCCAGTCGGTAAGACACTCATGCTTATAACCAAAGTGGTTAGCATTCATCAACCAAGAGTTAAGTTTGTGTTTATGCTCTGGTGCTATTCTGCGGCAGTAATTGCCATATTCTTCGCGGCCCATAATGTCCTTGAAGACTTCAACCAATTGCGGATCAGTTGCCGTAAATTTGTCATCGAGCCGGCGGAGTCGACTTTTTTCTCCAATAAATATCGGTGGCCTCTCGGCACTTCCAATAAGTGCATCGATTAGTTTCCCGATGCCACCTTTGTGTATGAGTAGACTAGCACGCACGTCATAAAACTGAAGGTCCTCCGTCATATTGAAGGCCTCTCTATGTATGATAGGAATCCCACCGTCGGCGGGACGAACTTGCTCGTCTATTCTGTTTAAAATCTTCATGAGTTTTGCCTGAGATAAAATCCATCCCTGCCACGACTGAACAGACGCATTGACCGGGTTTTCGAGCACTCCCTTAGTGATTTCTGCGTCGGTTTTCATTTCAGTAAAAACAGACTGCCCCATAAAAGAATGCGCGGGATTTGGTCCTGGATTGTCAAAGATCAAACTTTCTCGTTCTGTCAGGTACCCCACCACATCAGAAATAGTGTTCAAAAAACGCATGCCTACAAACTGTTTTGTGGTTTTTGCATATAAAGTTCGCGTGAAATCTTTAGGATCATAACGTTTATCGGGGTCTTCAGGCGGCATGACATTAAGCTCATGGCCGCGATTTAAATTAAATCTTGACCAGAACAAGAAGCCACCTTTTGTGGTTTCAGAGGTGAGATTGTGTTTTAATTTATAGGGCGAATAGTTGCGTTCTAGTGGTTCGGCATTATTATCTTTAAGTAGCGCATCCATAGCCGAAGCTAAATTAAAATTATCTCTAAACCCTTTTGGGTCAGCGGAAATAATAAAGGCTCGTGTTGAAATGTGGCCAGTCTTATTCTGGCGAGCTACCTCTAACATTTTTATCCAAAAACGGGCATCAATCGAAAAACGCAGTGCCTTGCTATTTAGATTTTGCAAATAGACGTGCAGAGAATCACTCGTTCTAGTAATGGTAGTACGACGAAGAATTACCGCGTTCACACCCGTGTTAAGGGTGATCATAGGATTCATGTCTTTAAAATTTACCGGCAAAAAGGCTGCCAGCGGAAAGCGAATGGTACCGGTAACATCGGGCGATAGCGTGTCAGTAATCGTTAATACTTCGCCCTCCCTAAATTCTAACATGAATTTAGCAACTGCCGTGCTTAGGGCTTCGGCCTTTTTTTCGAGATCCTCTTTGCTTAAGGTGTCTGGGTCAGCACCTTGCATGATTTCGTCGAGTTTCATGATGTCGCCTAATCCATTCATAAATCCGGGAATGAAAAGATTTCCCCAGCCTTCTTCCATCGCCGCTTTAACACTTGCAACTGGGCGAACGTGCACATAATTTCTGCCAATATTAATATTCGCAGAAACTGTAGGGAGATAATTGGGGCTCAAGGTGTCTACTGCCAAAAAATGCCCGACAGATATTCGCGCACCTAAAACATCAACGAGCTGCAGGGGAGTTTTATTAACCTGATTTTGGTTCAAGCCGTAGTAGGTACCTGTCACGATATTTCGACTGGCCTCTATGCCGAAATTAAAGAGCGGCCCGCCCCAAGTTTTTACTTTCCCTTCATAAGGCTGCGTGGGATTACTTTTAAAATGATTAATCAAACTCGTTTTAATACTGCTCATGTGATTATCAACAGCATCACCTACGGTCAAAATTTGAAGATGCTTATTTATTTCACCAATTGCTTGGCCGATTCCACTAGAAAGTCCCATCATCGCGCCGTAGCGGGTCAGTTCTGCAGTCGTAAGTGGCGACTCTGGGTCACCCCAACTGAAGCGCTGGGCATATCCGGGGTAATTTTCTTGCATCAGTTTACCGTTAACGATATTTCCGATATTGACATGAGTGGTATAGGGAATTTCAAGAGGAGCTCCAGCAAGTTCAGATGGCTTTAATTTCAACAATTGAACCAAACTATTTCGCCGAGAAATAACTTTTTCTAAAAGGAGTTGGCTGATATCCGGCGGGTACTTACCCAAAGCCACAATTTGTGAAAAATCCTCGCGAGTTAAAACGGCAAGCTTCTTCATAATCCAGCGGGCGTCATCTATCGTGGTTTGACCATAAACAGTAGCCTGCGGGTGAACCAAAACCCCAGAGTCGTTAAAAACATAACCGCAGTCCCAGGAATACAAATTAACGCTCTCAGAAAGATCGAACAGGGTCATAGGCACAATAAGCGCTCTCAAGGGCCTAAGATTACCTAAGTGACTTTCCTTAATTAAACCCCATTGAAAGGTGGGAACTTCGATACGTGCAGTCTCTAAAAGGACATCGATCACGGTAACTTCAGATCGGTCCTCGGGGTAATCGACGATCCAACGGCTTTCGCCTCGCCTAGTACCATAAGCAAATCCATCTCTAAAGACACGGCGAGTTTCATAGTCCGGCTTTTTAGTGTCATCAAATATTTTAGGTTTTCCTTTTTCATCCAATATAATAGAGTCGTTTTCAAAAACCACAGTCACTTTTTTATAATATTTTGGCGACGGAATTTGGTAGCCCATGGCTCTTAAAGCCGCCGCCCTCATTAATGCAGGATGGAGGTTTAAACTGATTGCCAAGTGATAGGGCTTGTTGCCGTCCAAGACACGAGCTAAAAACACACCTTGGGAATCTGCCGATGTAGGTTTACTGGTATTTTCTTTCTTTTTTAATCTGTTGGCTGCCTTCACGGAATCAAATACCAGGCGAGGTGTTTCAGCTGTCGGAAAATCGTGCTCTTCTTCATTGGTAAAAGGTAGTCGCTCATTTACCCAAACATCGCTCTCGGCGGGATTTAGTGTGCTTATGTCAAAGCCCGATTTTTTTAACTGGGCTACTGTATCAGCATCGATTATCTGTCCTTGGTAAATAAGTTCTTTTGCAGGCCGATAATTTTTATCATAAGGAAGGTATAGACTGCCTGCCCAAACAAACTGGGCATTTAAAATCAATAGCGTTATTATGTATTTCAAATATCGAATACGTACCACTAATACTCCAACAAGCAAAATTTCAGAGGCCAAGCTGAAGCTATTAAAAGCAATAGGTGTACCAATGATTAACGCCGTCTAATTAACCCTATTGATCGATTTTGGTTCTTAAATCTGCCCCAACGACAATTGCTGTAAGACCGTGTAATATTTTCAGGGCTCGATTTGAGTGGCAAGGGCTATAAACTGATACCCTTTAAAAGGCTCTGATCGTCTCTCTGGCCGTCTCAAAGAGGGACACTTCTATATTGTCGGAACAACTTTATGAATACGCCTTAAGTCGATACATACTTTTGTCGATAGGAGAGTTAGAAATTTTAAAGATACTAAAGGATGTTTAGTGATGAAATTATTTCGGGAAACACCCTTGTACATGGGTTGTATTGTTTTAGTTTTGGTGACGATATTTCAATTTCAAAATTGTTCCGAACAAAAATTAGATTTAAACAGTAAGAATTCAATCCCAGATCCTGTTTTAAAGAACCTCATGTCACATCAGTTGCTGCCTCAAACTCCTGGGCCACTACCGTTGAACACAAGAAGTTTTACAAATTCTGAGTCGACACTGATCGTTGTTGTCTCGGGTTCTGGTTTTCGCTTAACGTTGGCGGGAAAGATCGGTATGTCGGTTAGTTTAGACGGAGTCACAATTGGATCGGCATCTTCCTATACTAATGAACTTGCCTCTCACAAGGCTTTTTCTTCTTCGGCAATCGTAGTGAATGGGGTTGCTAAAGGAGCACATACAATAACCCTTTTACCATTAATCGGCACCTTAACTAATGCAGACGACTTCTTCAATGTGACTGTGATGGAAATACCAGACAACTCAGGTTTTTCCTCTCAGCATCTAGCAAAACAACAAGTCGGGCCGCTCCCAGTGAGCCCAGCTAGTTTTTTGACTTCCGGTGGTGATCTTTTAATTATGACATCAGGAACAGCTTACAATACCATTGCCAGCCAGATTTTTTTAGGTATCCAATTCGATGGCGCCAATCTTGCTGGACTAAGCACTTTCAGCAATGAGCCAAACTCTCATAAACTCTTAGCCTCTAAGGCTGTGGTAAAACGTGGCGTGGAAGCTGGGAGCCATCAAATTAACTTGTCTTCTTCGTCTGCACTCTCAAATAGCGATGATATTTTCGATGTTGCTGTTTTAGAAGTTCCTAGCCGTGTAAAGCTAACACAAATATCTGACATTCGAGGAGCCCTACCCTCAATTTCAAGCTTTACAACTTCAGGGGGCAAAGTCCTAGTTTTTGTCAATGGCAGTGGTTACCGCACAAACGCTGGCGGTCGCGGTCTTATAGGAATGTTTGTAGCTATTGATGGAGTTAATGTGGGTACAGCAAAGGTTTTGACGAATGAAGTTCTCTCGCATAAAGTCTTTGTTCCTTCTGTCATTACACTTAACAACTTGGCGGCAGGTAATCATTCTATCAGTTTACTACATATGCCTGAGACCACTTCAGATGTTAACGACTTTTTTGATATTACAATTCTTGAGACACCCTAATCTCAGATAAATATCACTTTGTGGGCTCTTTCTTTTATTAGTGGAGACAGGATGTCTTTAAGAAAAGATCTCGCCACTAGTTGAAATAGAGATCTTTAACTGGAGTCCTAACTCGATTACTCGCATGCATCCGAGCCATCCGGCCTCCGTGTCTTTGTTTTCCTTGCTTTGAATTTACCCCCTCGCCCCACTTGAGACTTCTTTTGCAGTTATCTCCCTCTACTATGAAACAACAAAATCTTTTTAAAATTC
>JAWXAY010000051.1:0-11752 GCA_034439715.1 Pseudomonadota bacterium | reverse complement strand
TTTCTGATGATGATTTTGCGCGCGTAGACTGCAAAACTGCGGATAAAAACACGGTGTTGGATTGCGAAATAGTGGCTAAAATTAATCCACCTACTACGGAAGAGGTCAGTCTGCTAAAACCAGGAACGCTCTTTGTTTCGCTTCTGAATTCTTGGGATAAAGAAGGGCCCATTAAATGGCTTAACGAAAAAAAAGTTACGGCCTTTGCTTTAGAAAAAATACCTCGAACTTCGAGAGCTCAGTCCATGGATGTTTTATCCTCTCAGGCCAATATCGCAGGCTATAGAGCGGTGCTTGAGGCCAGCGTTCATTATAAAAAATTTTTTCCGCTCATGATGACTTCGGCGGGAATGTCTAAGCCAGCCAAGGTCATAGTACTGGGGGCAGGGGTGGCGGGGCTGCAAGCTATTGCGACGGCAAAAAGGTTAGGCGCTAGTGTTGAAGCCTATGATGTTCGACCCGAAGTTAAAGAACAAATTCAATCACTCGGCGCTAAATTTGTGGAGTTAGAAGTGAGCGAATCAGGCCAGGGCACAGGCGGCTACGCTAAGGAACTCTCTAAAGAAGCCCGAGAGCTGCAGCAGAAACTTTTAACGGAATATCTGAAGTCCGCCAATATCATAATTTCTACCGCCAACATTCCTGGTAGAAAAGCGCCGGTATTAATTACTGAGGCGGCGGTTCGAGGAATGAAGCCGGGCTCAGTTATTTTAGACTTGGCGGCCGGTACAGGTGGTAATTGCGAACTCACCAAAGCCGACCAAACTATTTCAGTGGGTGGTGTCACGGTTGTTGGCATATCCAATTATCCCAGTTTGGTGGCTACCGATTCCAGCCAATTTTTCGGCAATAATTTACATAACTTTTTAAGTATCATGATTCAAAAAAAAGAGGGTCAGTCCGTGTTAAAGGTGGATTTCGAAGATGACATTATTGCCGCAGCCTGTGTTTGTCATCAGGGACAACTCCGGACTTAAAGGAACGAAAAAATGTCTGACACATTATTTGGAATATATATTTTTGTGCTTTCTTGTTTTGTGGGGTATCACGTAATTTGGGGGGTCACTCCTGCGTTGCACACTCCGCTCATGGCTGTGACTAACGCCATAAGTGCCATCGTAGTTGTGGGTGCAATTTTTGTGGCCGGCTTTCACGACTCGCAATCGTTTTCAGAAGTGAGTCCGATTGAGATGCTAGGCTTTTTTGCAGTATTGTTGGCTAGTATAAATATTTTTGGCGGTTTTGTCGTGACCCATCGAATGCTAGCAATGTTTAAAAAGAAAAAGTAGGAATCAAAAAATGTCATTGGATTTATCTTCATATTTTTCTGGTTTTTTTTCTGGCGATTTTTTTGGAGCCGTTTATTTAATAGCTACTATACTTTTTATATTTGGTCTTAAAGGATTGAGTTCTCCGCGAACTGCTGCCGCTGGCAACGGTTTTGCTATGTTAGGCATGGGACTTGCCATTGTCGCAACACTGATTCATCCCGATATAAAAAGTTATACATGGATTTGGTCGGGCCTTATATTAGGTGGACTCATTGGTACTACCATAGCCCTTAGAATTCACATGACGGAAATGCCCCAGCTGGTAGCGATTCTTCACAGTTTTGTAGGACTTTCTGCAGTGCTAATATCGCTGGGAACATATTTTACTCATCAGGGTTCGATTGATGTCGGCCATCAAGCTCTGCTTGCTTGGGAGTTATCCATGGGTAGCGCCATTGGCGCCATCACATTTTCAGGGTCAGTGATTGCTTTTGGTAAGTTGCAGGGACTTATGTCTTCTAATCCCTTGGTATTTAAAGGCCAACATCTTTTGAATTTAACATTAGGTGTATCAATTTTTGTTTTTTGCGGAATTTTTGCGGGGAGTTTTGAGTTTTCTCCTCTTTTAATACTGACGCTCATTTCTTTGATTCTTGGTTTTTTATTGATTCTTCCTATCGGTGGCGCCGATATGCCAGTAGTAGTTTCGATGTTGAATTCTTATTCCGGATGGGCGGCGGCGGCTACAGGTTTTACCATGGGGAACTACCTGCTGATTGCCACAGGTGCTTTAGTCGGCAGTAGCGGTGCAATTTTATCTTATATAATGTGTAAGGCGATGAACCGTTCTTTTATCAGCGTCATCCTAGGTGGATTTGGTGGGGCGGCGGCCGACGGTTCCTCGGCTCCAGCGGCTTCTGGCAAGAAATTTAAATCCTCGGCGGCAGAAGACGTCGCCTATATGTTAGAAAACTCTAGTAAGGTCATCATCGTGCCCGGGTATGGGATGGCTGTGGCGCAGGCCCAACATGCCGTCAAAGAACTATATCAAACTCTGTGTAAAAAAGGCGTCGAAGTGAAATTTGCTATTCATCCCGTGGCCGGCCGAATGCCCGGGCATATGAATGTGCTGTTAGCCGAGAGTGACATTCCTTATGATTGTGTTTTCGAACTTGAAGACATCAATGGAGAATTTGCAACGACAGATGTTAGCCTAATTATTGGTGCTAACGACGTAGTGAATCCGGCAGCCAAAACGAATAAATCTAGCCCACTTTATGGCATGCCGATTTTAGATGCTTACAAATCTAAACAAGTTTTCGTCAATAAGCGCTCAATGAAACCTGGCTATGCTGGCGTAGATAACGACCTTTTCTATTATGAAAACTGCTCATTAGTCTTTGGTGATGCCAAGGCTTGTGTGGAGTCCATTGTAAAAGCAATTCATGAATCTTAGAAAAATTTCATCTTAATTCGGTGCGTAAAGCCAAATTCTAACAATTGATTGGTTTACCCCAGATGTCGGTCAGCGATATACCTTGGTCTCGGAGGTATTCTTATGTTTCGAGTCATCACATTTACTATTTACGTGGGTCTATTCATTTATTCATTGGGTGCTCGCGCAGAGTTTGGCCCCGACCTAAGCAGAGATTCCATTTCGGTTATGAGTTACAATGTCGAGAATCTTTTCGACTCTGAACACGACGAAGGTAAAGATGACTATACTTTTCTCCCCAAGAGTTTTCCCGGAAAAATGGAGGCGTGCGCTAAAATAAGAATTCCCACTTTCCGAGAATTGTGTGAAAAAACGGATTGGCGACCTGAGCGCGTAAATCTAAAAGTGGGACAGATCAAAAGAGTGATCGAGCACCAAGGGTTTTTGCCAGATATCGTCGGCCTATCCGAAGTTGAAAACGAAAATGTTCTTAATATATTGGCTCGTGCCACTGGGTATGATCACCTTTATATAGCTGACGGAAACGATTCTCGTGGCATCGACGTTGCCCTTATGTTTAATGAACAAAAAATTCAGTATGTGTCCCACAAAGAAATTGAAGTGGGATTTAAAGATAGTGGCAATATGAAAACTCGAAATGTACTGCGAGTGCATTTTCGACTAAAAGACGCTAGCCTAAGAAATGCCAAGGACTCTGCTCCGGTTTTGGCAGTATATGTTTCTCATTGGCCCTCTCAGTCTAATCCCGGAAAATATCGCATGGCGGTCGCTGAAATAATCAAAGCTGACATCGATAAAAATGTAAAAGAGCACGGCGCCAGCAATTATCACGTCGTGGTTATGGGAGATCTAAATACCATTGAGAGTGAGTCCCCAAATGGTATTGACAACGTTTTAGCCAGCTCCAAATGGACAAGCCGACTCTACGATACCGAAGTTTTAGCTCGTGGAAAGGGCATAAAAATGACTCCCCCGGGAACATACTATTACAAAAAAAATGCGACTTGGAATCGACTCGATCGCATTTTAGTTAGCAAAAACATGACAAGTCGCGGCCGCATTGTTGCTGATTTAAAATCGTTTAAGAATTTAGCAGCCCCATTCATGACTTACGTCTACCAAGAAAGGAATGGCAAGTCGGTTTCACACGTACCCCGTGGTTATGACTTTAGTGCCGAATCTGCCGATAAAGCTGGCTTCTCAGACCATTTGCCCGTGTTCATTAGATTGAACATCGCCAACTAGAGTTGTTCTTGTCGGTTAGCTCTTTAAAATGCTATTCTTTTAAAGAGCTTAGCTATGAACCAATCAGACAGTTTTTCTTACCTATCATTTGTTTCTCCTGAGTATTTAGAAAACTTAAGGTCAACCTATTTTCAGAATCCTGAAAGCTTGCCTCTAACATGGCGACTTTTTTTTGATGGTGTAGAAGTTGGCGAGCAATTGGCTCACGAGTACCTTGAAGGACTGGGTACCACTAACGGCAATGGCAAGGGCGGCAACGGCCATTTCTCAGAAACCGGAGTAGCGGCCGGTATTGATACCGAACTCCGAATTCTCAATCTCATTGAGGCCTATCGACAACGTGGACATCTGGCGGCCCATTTGAATCCGCTGTCAGAGTTTCCTCCCATTTTTCCAAAACATTTAGAACTCGGAAAGTTTGGGCTCGAAAGAATTTCTTCTTCAGAAAAATATCAAGCGGCTAAAATTATTGGCCTGCCACCATCCACTTTACCGGACATTGTACAACGCTTAAGAGAAATTTACTGCCGAGATATTGGTGTTGAGTACAAGCATATTTCTGATGATGGTTTGGTGTCCTGGCTTGAAAACAAAATGGAACCCACAGGAAATCGTACGCTTTTTAAGGTCGAAGAAAATAAAGTCGTATTAGAAGACCTCATTCACGCCACCTTATTTGAAAGTTTTTTGCAAAAAAGCTTTACGGGGCAAAAACGATTTTCGCTTGAAGGTGGTGAGTCCATAATTCCGGCCATGAAGCGCATCGTAAGAATTGCTGCCGCTGAGGGAGCCAAAGAGGTTATCTTTGGGATGGCCCATCGCGGAAGGCTCAATGTTTTGGCGAACGTTTTAAAAAAATCTCCTGAAGAAATATTTAGTGAATTTGAGGGCGCCCCTTTTGCCACCGATTTTGGTGGTAGTGGTGATGTAAAATATCATTTGGGATATTCTAACAATGCCGACGTTAATGGGAGTCAAATCCATTTTAGCCTTTGTTTTAACCCCAGCCATCTCGAAGCCATCGGTCCCGTTTTACTCGGTGTCGCGCGAGCAAAGCTTGATCATTTGTACCCAAAGTCAGAACAGGTTTTGCCTATTTTAATTCACGGGGACGCCGCCGTTATCGCTCAAGGTGTTGTGACTGAATCCTTAAACATGGCTAACCTTGAAGGATATGCAACTGGTGGAACAATTCATTTAGTTATCAATAATCAAATTGGATTTACCACGTCACCTGAAGACGCTCGCTCGACGGCCTACTGTACAGATTTTGCCAAAGCAGTTCAGGCGCCAGTTTTTCATGTTAATGGCGATAGCGTTGAATCCGTGATGCATGTTGTTTCTATTGCTGCAGAATTTCGCAGTAAATTTAAGCGCGACGTCTTTGTAGATATTTATTGTTACCGAAAATACGGGCATAACGAGGGCGATGAGCCGCGATTCACGCAACCCGTGATGTATGCGCAGATTGGTAAGCAAAAAAGTACTTTAGATAAATTTTCTGAGATTTTGGTTCGCCGAAATGAGTTTTCTCGCGAGTATATCGAGGAGCGGAAGAAAGCCTATAATGATGAACTGGAACAAAAACTGGAATCAGTCAAACAAGACAAGAAGCCACAAAATATTAACACGATGAAATCGAGATGGTCCAAATACCGAGTCGCCAAGCCGGGAGAAATGTGTGAATTTTTGGATACCTCGATAAAGGCCACTGATTTTGAAAAAATCATTGAGACTATTCATGAAATTCCCAAAGACATTGAGCCATTACCTAAATTCAAAAAGATGCTTGAGGGTCGCTTAGAAAAATTTAAACAAGACGGATTACTCGACTGGGCCATGGCTGAACAATTGGCGATGGGCTCATTATTGTTAGAAGGCTACACGGTCCGATTTACTGGCCAAGATGTGCGCCGGGGCACTTTTAGTCACCGCCACGCTGAAATCACTGATAGCCGAAATTCCAAAAAGATTATTCCACTTAAAAAACTAGAATCTAATGGCAGTCACCTTGCCATTTATAACAGTCCGCTTTCTGAGTACGCCGTAATGGGATTCGAGTATGGGTATAGCTTGGCCGAACCCAACGCGCTGACTATATGGGAAGCCCAGTTTGGTGATTTTGGAAATGGTGCCCAGATTATTATAGATCAGTTTATTTCTTCTTCAGAAAGTAAGTGGAGGAGAATGAGCGGGTTGGTGTTATTGTTGCCCCATGGGTATGAGGGGCAGGGGCCCGAGCATTCCAGTGCTCGCCTAGAGAGATTTTTGCAGTTAGCCGGTGATGACAATTTTTATGTGTGTTATCCCACGACGTCGAGTCAAATGTTTCATCTTTTGCGCCGGCAAGTTATTAGACCGTTTCGAAAACCCCTGATTGTGATGACCCCCAAGAGCCCCCTGAGAATGCCTGAGGTAATGACACCTAAAAGTGATTTTTTAAAGGGTGGTTTCAAGACAATACTAAAGGATGAATCACACCCCTCGAACACGACTCGAGTCTTTTTTTGCTCGGGTAAAGTATTTTGGGATCTGCAAAAGCGTATGCACGAGAAGGGTCTTCAGGGCAAAGTGACGATTGTCAGGTTGGAGCAACTCTATCCGCTGGATCAAAAGGGATTTTTAGAATTAAAAGATAAATACAAAAATGTAAAAGAGTGGGTTTGGGTTCAAGAAGAACCAAAAAATATGGGCGCTTGGTCTTACTTTAAGCTGGCGACCGATGACCTAGGATTCAATTTTAAATACGTTGGCAGAAAGTCATCGGCGAGTGTGGCCACAGGTTCCAGCAACAGTCATAAAAAAGAACTAGAGCAACTTTTAGAAGAAGCATTTAGGAGTTTATAATGGGGCAAACAAAAATAATAATTCCCAGCGTGGGCGAAAGTATCGTGGAAGCCAATATTGGCAAGGTTTCATTTAAAACAGGCGATTGGGTCGATAAAAATGTACCACTGTTTGAAATCGAGACTGATAAAGCTACGGTCGAAGTGGTCGCACCTGACAGTGGGCGGCTGACGATAGAAGTAAAACAGGGCGAAACTGTGGCTATTGGAGCCAGTGTTGGTTTTATGGACAACTCGGCTTCACCCCCAACACTCACATCAACAGTAAAACCCATCCCGCCACCAGCTCCGGCAGTTTCTATTGTTGGTGGTATGAGTATGGTCAGCGAGACTCAATTGAAAGGATTTGGCCCCGCAAAACGTAAAGCGATTCGCGAAGGCAAAATGTCAATTCCTTCTGGGCCAACAGGCCCCTCGCCAACACTTGATTTTACGGGCGAGCAGGAACGAAAACCCATGAGTGCCATTCGTAAAAAAATAGCTGAGCGTCTAATTTATTCTCAGCAAAGCACCGCGACTCTAACTACCTTTAACGAAGTTGACATGACTCGGACGCTTGATATCCGCGGAAAATTAAAAGAAGAATTCGAAAAGAAAAACGGTATCAAGCTTGGTTTCATGTCGTTTTTTAGCAAAGCGACCTGTTACGCCATTTCTCAGGTACCAATCGTGAATGGGTTTGTTGATGGCGATGAAGTGGTTTACAACAAGGGCGTGCACATGGGTATCGCGGTTAGCACAGAACGAGGACTTGTGGTGCCTGTCGTACGAAACGCACAAAAAATGGGTTTTAGTCAGATCGAAAAAGAAATAGCCCGGCTTGCGGACAAAGCGCGGACTGGTAAACTCGGGATTGATGAGATGATGGGTGGCACATTTACCATTACTAATGGTGGTGTTTTTGGATCACTATTATCCACACCTATTTTGAATCCTCCCCAAAGCGGAATATTGGGACTGCACAAAACAGAGAACCGCCCAATGGCAATTCCACTTGAAGGGGGTGGATTTAAAATTGAGGTGCGGCCAATGATGTATGTGGCTTTGAGTTATGATCATCGCCTCGTCGACGGAAAAGACTCAGTCACATTTTTGGTCAAAATAAAAGAATACCTCGAGACCCTTCTGACAGAAAAGGATGTTTCGTAAAAATGGCTGAGCTCGACTTTGACATTGTTTTTTTGGGTTCAGGTCCTGGCGGCTATATTGGTGCCATTCGCGCTGCTCAATTAGGAATGAAAGTAGCTTGTGTAGAAAAAGATCCCACCTTTGGCGGCACTTGTCTCAACATAGGCTGCATACCCAGCAAGGCACTCTTAGAATCGAGCCATTTGTTTTTTAAAATGAAACATGAAATGGTTAATCATGGTGTGGTATTTCAAGGGGTTGAGCTCCAGCTACAAAAAATGTTAGCTCGAAAAGATGCCGTGGTTAAAAAACTCACTCAAGGTGTGGCCGGACTTTTTAAAAAAAATAAAATAGTCGGTATCCAAGGTTGGGGCACCATTAATTCAGGCACACAGGTTTCAGTTAGAAAACCAGATAACACCAGTGAGGTTATCAAAACTAAAAATATTGTCATAGCAACGGGAAGCGTGCCATCTAGCCTCCCGGGCATCACCATCGATGATCAATCCATCGTTTCCTCAACAGGTGCCTTAACGTTTGCCACAGTGCCAAAATCGTTGTTGGTCGTTGGCGCCGGTTACATTGGTTTGGAGATGGGTTCAGTGTGGTCAAGGCTTGGAAGTGATGTCACAGTTGTCGAGTTTATGGATAGGATTGTTCCCAGTATGGACGGCACCATCTCCACTCGATTATTGAGAATATTGCAAGGCCAAGGTTTAAAGTTTCGCCTCAATACGGCAGTAAAGGCAGTGACAAAAAAGGATAAAATGGTTGCGGTTGTCCTTGAAGATAAAAATGGCAAGAGTGAAACTGTTGAATTTGAAAAGGTTCTTATGAGTGTGGGCAGAAAACCCATGACTGAAAATTTAGGTTTAGAAAGCGTGGGACTAAAACCCAATGTCAGAGGTTTTATTGATGTTGACGAAAACTATCGTACAAAAGTTTCAGGAATTTATGCCATTGGGGATGTTATAGGTGGCCTAATGCTTGCCCATAAAGCTGAAGAAGAAGGTGTTGCTTGCGCCGAAATTATTAATGGAGAAAAATCTAAAATAAACTACAACCTTGTGCCGGGAATTCTCTACACCCACCCTGAAGTGGCGACTGTTGGTAAAACCGAGGAGCAACTCAAGAAAGAAAATATTCCTTATAAAACTGGGCAGTTTCCGCTATTGGCTAATGGCAGAGCAATATCTGTTGGAGAAACTGAAGGCTTAGTTAAAATCTTAGTAGATAAAAATACTGATGAAATACTGGGCGCTCATATCATTGCCCCCAATGCGTCAGAGATGATTCATGAGTTATGCGTCGCAATGGAGTTTGCCGCTACAGCTGAGGACTTAGCATTAACTATGCATGGGCATCCCACTCTATCAGAAGCCGTCAAAGAAGCAGCGCTCGCCTGCCATGAGCGTACACTTAACGCTTGATTTTGGCTGCTCTCAATTACAGAATTAGCACTCATCAATACGGAGGTTTTATGAAATATCTTTTAGTGGTTTTTTCTGCATTATTTTTTTCAGCTTGTCACAGCACGAACCATCACGGCGACCACCACAAAGAAGGTGGATCCTGCTCTCACTCCGAAAAAGGGGCTTACTTTATCGCTCCTAATGATGGCGAAAGTGTTAAATCTAAATTTACAGTAAGGTTTGGCATAAACGGCATGAAAATTCGCCCGGCGAGCGACATGACCGAAGGCACAGGACATCATCATTTAATTATTGATGGGGCACCGGTAGCTAAAGGTACCGTGGTAGCCAAAGACGAAAAAAATATTCATTTTGGCCAAGGGCAAAGTGAGACTGAGTTAACACTTGCCCCGGGCAAGCATACGCTCACCTTGCAATTTGCCGACGGCGCTCACAGTTCTTATGGTGAGAGCTGGAGCAAAACGATAACTGTCGATGTTAAATAGTAAATATTTTTTAATTATTTTTATTTTACTCTTCACTTTTAGCTTAAAGGGTGAAGAGGTAATTCTTATAAAACAGTGGCATTTAAGCCCAGGCGAAAAAACCACAGATATTGCCGCCAGTAAATTGCGGCCGCAGTTTACTAACCAATTAGACATTTACTACAAACTCACTGAGCTAGTAAATAGTCGCGAAAAGCTAACGCTTATTCAAGAGGGCTGTGAAGGCGAAGTAACTAAGACCACCTCACCAGAGCATTACGGATGGAGCTATGAATCTTTAAGTCGACACAAAGATACTAAGGACTTTCGAGATATTTTAGCTTTTATGCCAGTAAAAATGATAGTCAAGTTTGACGACAAAGTTCGCGCTATATGTAGTGATACCAAAGAGCTAATAAAAAAAAGCTTACTCGCTTTTTCTGACCTTAGGGGAGCATCGGGTTTCTATCTGCGGCTTAAAGAATTTAAGGCTAAGAAGGACGATAAGAACTACAAAGCGTACGAAGCGGCGGCAATTCCAAAAGACAAATTGGGTAAAGTGGATGCCATAGAGTTTGAGCGGGGCAAGGTGCTCGAAAGCATTAAAAATATTGAAGATTCTCTGGCCGAGAGAAACAACTTGGTCTTAGCTCTCGTTAAAAAGACCTTAAAAGATAATCCAGTGGTGGTTATTGGTGGGCTTCATGTAAAAGATTTGACGCAAAAGTTTAAAAAAGAGGGAATTCGATTTACTATCTATTCACCGAAGGGATATGAAGACCAGGACGAACTACTTCTTGAAAAGTTTAAAGAGGGTTTATGAAAAAATTTGTCTTTTCTGGTGTTTTCATTCTCGTAGGCCTTGGGCTGGGGGGATGGTACGGCCAAACAGGCGAAGAGCCCTTTGACATTCCTGTTGTTGATACCCATACCCACGCGAGTTTTGATGACGAAGTGGATCCTACGAGCGGCATTAAGGCTACCAAAGAAGAGTACTTACGTGAATTCAAAGAATCCGGTCTTGTGGCCGCAATTTCCCATGTGGGCCGAACGACTGACATTGTTGATGATTTGAAGCCCCTAAAAGTTATTCAATGTGCTGGCCTAGAGGCCAAAGTAGATGCCGAAAAATTAGAAGAGCGCTTAAAAAGCAAAAAGTTCTCATGTATAAAAATATACTTGGGTTACGTTCACCAGTTTGCTTATGATGTGGCCTACGAGCCTGCCTACCAGTTGGCAGAAAAATACGATGTGCCAGTGGTTTTTCACACCGGTGACACCTACAGCTCAAAAGCCAAACTCAAATACTCAGATCCTCTAACTATTGATGAAGTGGCCGTAGATCATCCCAATGTTACTTTTGTTATTGCACACTTGGGCAATCCGTGGATTCAAAGTGCGGCCGAAGTAGTTTTTAAAAACCCGAACGTCTATGTCGAGGCCTCAGCTCTTATGATTGGAGATTTGTCTCGAGTTAGCGCTGAAGATTTGGATCGATATGTCGTGCAACCGCTAAGCTGGGCTTTTGGTTACGTTGAAGACCCTTCAAAGTTTATGTTTGGATCAGATTGGCCGCTGGTAAATATCAAATCTTATTTAGAAGTTTACAAAAAAGCGATTCCAAAACAATACTGGCGTCAGGTATTCTACGAAAATGCAGTCAAAGTATTTCGGCTCGATCGCGAGCTCGGTTTAAATAAAGAGATTCATTAATGGCGCAGAAGATCTTCATCATCCTCTTGTTTTTTTTTATTTCTAATTTAGCGCGCGCCAATTCAATGTGGGAAGAGCGCATCAAGGCGGGGAATTCGCTCGTCAATGCCAGCCTTTCGCTCGGTTATTCTACTTATTCTGGTAGCAGCACCTATTTCAGCCCCCGTTACCAGTATTTTATTTTTGATGGTTTAGC
>JAWXAY010000050.1:0-26486 GCA_034439715.1 Pseudomonadota bacterium | reverse complement strand
TGCGAGCTTGATGAATAACAATATTATGTAGTGCACTAGACCCTTTGTCTTCGTCTCCACATTGTTGAGACGCTGGAAGAAATGGGCCAACCGGTCGATGAGTCTCGATTTATCAAAATATTAAATGACAAGGACCCGACACTCTATGCCCCTGCGGTTTCAGCTTTAGAACGACTCACCAAGAAGCAGTTTGGTAGCCCCAAAGATTCAGTTTCAAAGCGCGTGAGTTTATGCAAATTGTGGTGGAAAGAACGCGATTAATTCTTGCTCTTTTCTTGTGTCTCTTTTTCATTGGCTTTGACCAATGCCTTTTCAATCGCTAGTTCCCGAGAAATTCGATATAAAATAAGCCGCTCTTCGATTCCGTCGCTGATTTTTCGTTTAGGCTGGGAAATAAAATCAGGTGCGAGTTCTATAATTTTGGTGACTATGACCTTTACGGCCTCATTTCGGTCCTCGTATGCGCCACGAATCATTCGAATCGAAAGCAATTGTCTTTCGCCAGAAGGTGGGTCTGTTTTTTGATAGGGAGCGCGCCAGAGCTTTTCGAACTTAATGTAGTCAGTTTCAAGAATCGCAGAGTCCATATTGTTAACTTTTATAGGATATTTTGCGAGGGCGAGTTGTGCTGCTCGCCACACCTTGTCAAAAGGCGCTTCTAAAACTGCAGTTTGGGGGCCAGCGTCTTTTATTTCTTCAGAATCAATACCAAGGGTTGTGCATCCCGAAAAAAGCAGCACAAAAAGCAAGCTAAATAATCTGTTCCAATCAAAGTTTAGTTTATCAAATCTCATTCTTAATTTAGGCCTAGAATCAAATAATAAGTCAATCCCTACTCCGCATGATTGGTTGACACAAATGAAACGGGCACTTAAAAAAAGTATGCCCAAATCGGTTTAATATTAGCGGGGTAGCTCAGTTGGTTAGAGCAGCGGAATCATAATCCGCGTGTCGGGGGTTCGATTCCCTCTCCCGCTACCAAATTTCCTTTTCCATAGGCCCAATATTGTGTTACTAATGTTATAGAACACTAAATAAAAGAGGTTATTACAATGAGTACAGGTACCGTAAAGTTTTTTAATGCAGGCAAAGGTTTTGGTTTTATTACTCCTGATGATGGAGCTGATCTGTTTTTCCATATTTCGGAAATTCAAGGCGATCAACCCCACGATGGCGACAAAGTAGAATTTGAAGTCGGCCAAGGAAAAAAAGGTCCTTGCGCTGTAAAAGTTAAAGTCAAAAACGACTAATTCTTTTACCTAATACAAAAATCAAGCACAATTAGATGGAATGCCGCCTTCACTCAATGGGGGGCGGTTGTTTTTATTTTTTCAGTTGTTTAATTGCGAGACCTAAGCCTTCGCTCGGCCCGATGTTCCTAGACCCGATGTTCCCAGACGCGCCTAGGATAAGTCCGTGAGACCAACCAATTAAGATGAGATTTTGGGTTCCAAAACTATTTTGAAAGTAACCAACATGACCGCCAACAAAGGCAGATGCTCCTTCGGCCATGATTCCGTACTTATAAGTGCCAGTGACGTCCATTTTAGAGGCGCCCGTATATAAAATCGTTGTGAGGCGACCTGAGAGTCCAAAATGAAATCCTATACCCGAGGATTGGACCGTATATTGATTGCCCCAAACATCTGCACAAATGCCGCCACTTTTAGAGCTAAGTCCGTAGGCGAAGTTAAGCCAATAGCAGAATAAAACATTAAGCGACTTTCTATCTCCCTTTTTACCGATGCGTACTAGGTTGGGATTTTCTAGATCAGCTAGCGCCACAGCCACTGCCAATTCTCGAAGTTCGTCATTCGTAAGTGTTTGCCCCAAACCTTCTTCAAGACTTCCAGCAACTGAGTTAAGCTGTTCCTGCTGGGGATGCGAAAGTCCATTTGGTATAACGCCATAGTTTTGAGCCTGAGAACTTATCCCGAAGTTTAAAATCACTATTATGAGCCCTAATCGATTTAACACAAAACTATCCTCCATAAAATACCTAGGTGCTACTCGCAATTGCAATAGATCTGCCAATGCCAAAGGCGTTGTATTAATTCTAAATCTTAATAGGCTTAGGAATAGGTCCAAAACTGTCACAAGATCCGAATATTGATAGCGAATTTTGTTATTTTGAGCGGATAATAAAGGCATCGAAATATTATGAAAATACTAAAATCCCTTAGTCTAATATTCACATTTGTTTTTTCATTATCCACCTGGGGGCAAGTCTGTCCCGGTTCCGACGAAGTCGAAGCGAAAGTTTCACACATCTATAATGGAAAGGCCAAAGTTTTCGTCTGTGGTTTTGAAGAGATTGGTGCAAAGTCGCCCAAGGGCAAGCGCCAATTAAGTGATTTTACAGTTTACTCAGAAGTGTTTGAGCAAAAGCCGGCAAAGATTTTTTCAGTAGGAGCACTAGATAATTTTTGGGTGGGTAATGAAGCAAAAAATGGAATAGTTTTTGAAGAGCTCATTTGGGTGGGAGGGCGCTTGCAACCATTTTTAAAATCAGGTGTCGGCTGTACAAATGCGGGTTGTGAAAGAAGCCAAGCCGTCTGTGTTCTCCAGCGGCCTAAAAGCAAAACGCCGGATATCGTTCGTCAAATAGACAAAAAACTTCGCAGCAAATTTACTCGAATTCAATTGCCACTAAGTGATATGGTGGAATTAACCTTTGTTGAGGCTCTTGCTGGAATTCCTTCAGCCATTGCCTTTTTTGATAATTCTGAGTGGGCAAATAAACTCGAGCCCAATGCCGCGCAAACTTTTATGGCCTCTAAAAAGTCATTGGAGCGAGTAAATTTGGCGAGTTGTTGGCAGAAGTCCCACAAAAAGAGGTAGCATTGCTTAAAGGTAAGGTAGTTTTAGTGGTCGATGATGAGGAGGATCTGAGAGAGCTCATATCTGAGGAACTTAAATTAGCCGAATGCCGAGTTTTGACTGCTAAAAATGGGCATGAAGCACTAAAAATTATCGCGGAAAATAAAATTGATCTCGTAATTACAGATCTAAGAATGAACAATGGAGATGGAAAATTCATCATTGAGGGCGTTGAAAGGCTGGAGAAGCACAGGCCGAAAATAGTTGTTTTAACGGGTTATATGGGAGAGGAAGATGCCGACATCGTAAAAAAAGCCCATGCAGTTTTACATAAACCTATAAAATGGCAGAATTTAATTAATATTGTAGAGCAAGTTATTGCGAAAAAGAAGTTATAAATTAGGATTAAAAACATGAAGGCTTTACTTAGCTTTTTTTTATTGGGACTAAATATCATAATATTGTCGGCGTGTAGCACTCAAACTAAAGTGCTCTGTGAGGACATGAAATGGTATCAGCGTGGTGTACAAGTAGCCTTAGACGGCCGCGCAAAAGAAACCCAAGAAGAATTTTTTGGTCAGTGTTTGAAAGAAGGTATTACGGCAGATAGGACAAAATATTATCAAGGATATTCTTATGGCCTTAAACTATTTTGCCGACCAGATCATGGATACCAGTATGGACTACAGGGACTCGAATATCGTGAAATTTGTGATTTGACAAAGCGTGCGGCCTTTTTAGAAAAATATTATCTGGGACGAAAGGCTTTTTTGAATCAAGAAATCCATGAAAAAAGACGGCTTCTACATACTATCGGCGAAGATATTGATTTTAAGAAAAAACTACTGGAAGATGCTAACCGAAAAGATTTTGAAGAGTGGACAGTGCCAACTGGAAATGAAGCTGGTTTGACTGGAGAGATCAATAATCTCAATAGGCGAAAAACTTTGATTGAAGGTGAGGTAAAGCTTATGGGTAATGAACTTTCACAACTTGGTAAACTTAAATGAAGTCATTTGTAATTTCAGGCGCAGGGAGTGGCATTGGGCGTGCGATGGCTATTAGGTTGGCCCATGCTTTTGGTGCACGAGTCTTTTTATTAGGGCGAAATCGCGAGAATCTTGAAGAAACAAAAAACTTATTGCCTCCGGGTTTAGAGCATACCGTGATTGCGTGTGATACTTCTGATGCCAAATTATTGCGAGAAAAATTTAGAGCAAATGGTTTACTGGAAAGCAACCTCATGGGGGTTATTGCCAATGCGGGAATAGGTGGGGTAAATATTTACGGTGCCACAGACCGTTGGGATGAAATCATTAGGACGAATCTCACGGGTCCTTACATTTTAGCCCACGAGTGTTTAGCGGCGCTCAAGAAATCAAATGTACCTTATAAACACATGATATTTGTCTCGTCGGTACTCGGTAAAATGGGCGTGCCATCTTATTCCGCCTATTGTGCCTCCAAAACGGGAATTTTAGGACTTACTCGCGTGTTAGCACTTGATTGGGCTAAAGATAATATTTTGGTGAATGCTATTTGCCCAGGGTGGGTAAACACAAAAATGGCAAAGGAGGGGCTGGATTTTTTGGGGAGCGCTATGAATAAGCCATTTGAGCAAATTTATAAAGAACAAATGGAGCTTCAGCCGCTCGCTAAATGGAGTGAGCCCGAAGAAATTGCCGCTCTAGTCGAATATTTGGTCTCGCCCGTTCAGCGTTCTATTACGGGACAGGCCATTGATATCAATAATGGCTCTATGATGTCTCAGTAAGAGACTTCGGAGTTTTATCTTAAGCATTGCTAAATAAAATGGTAAAATAGTCGAAGAGGTACGTAGATTGGAAAACGCTCCAAAAGATTCCATTGCAGGCTTTAACTATTTAATCGCGGAGAAGAATAAACTCTTGGCGATTACTCTAGTTGGTCCCTTGTCTGGTGGCGGGCAAGCTCAGTATGACCTATGCTTAAATGAAGTCTCAAAATTAGATTTTGTCGTAGCTGTTATTAGCTTTAGAGAAGTTACGATAATTGAAAGTCACGGCCTTCAATTTTTGGCCAATCTACAACGATTATTAAGAAAAAAAGCACCTGAATTGGGCATCTGTGGCTTGAGCCCCTTTCTCCGTGAAGAGCTCACCAAAAGTGGAGTCATTCGTTTTGCAGAAATCCACAACAATCTTCGCGACGCTTTAATCCAGCTCAACGCCAAAGCAGTCAGTAAAAAACAAGCAGCCTAATCCGTCTTGCAAATAAAACAAAGCGCGCTAGTATCATATTCTCAACTGGGAGTGTGACATGATTTATTTACTGGCCTTAACTTTGATAGCTTCAGCTTCAATTGATATTTCAAAAGAAAACGATAAATCCCCCTATAAATCATTATGGACGATTAAAGAGGGGATCGACACACCCGAGAGCGTCTTCTTTGACATCGGTTCAAATGCGATTTTTATTTCTAATGTAGCTGGTAAGCCTGATGAAAAAGACGGAAATGGCTTTATATTGAAGGCCGATAAGAATGGTAAGGTAATTAATCCTCAGTGGATTACTGGCTTAAATGCCCCCAAAGGAATGCGGTCTCACAAAGGTATTTTGTGGGTTACCGATATCGATCAGGTTGTAAAAATAAATATTGCTGAACAAAAAATAGAAACCACGATAGCAATTAATGGAGCAAAGTTTTTGAATGATCTGGCGATTGATAATCAAGGCCGAATTTATGTTTCTGACACGTTAACGTCACGAATCTATCGGATTGAAAACGACAAAGTTTCGGTATTTATAGAAGGAAAAAATCTAGAGTCTCCAAATGGCCTATTGGTCTTAGGAAATCAGCTGGTAGCAGCTGCTTGGGGTTTTACTCAGGATTGGTCGGGTAAAAATGTGGGAAACCTTTATTCGATTGGGCTTACCAGCAAACGCATTACTAAAATTACACAAAAGCCTTTAGGTAATCTGGATGGACTTGAGGTAGATAACGCCGGTAATTATTTAGTGTCTGACTGGGTGAGTGGCAAGATTTTTCGAGTTAGGCCTAACGGTAAAGTTGATGTTTTACTTCACGGCTTTAAAGGCTCCGCAGACATCGCCTATGTGTCGGCTGCAAAGTTGCTGATTGTACCCCGTATGCAAGAAAACATGGTGAGCGGCTACTCACTGGGACGATATCCGGGGTATTAATTTATTTTACTCCTGGCTTGCCAGGGGATTTGTTTTTCGCTTTCTGCGTTACATATTTTAAATTAAATCTACTGCAGATTTTTTTTTCTTCGGGTGACTTTGGACCTACTGTGCAGCAGTCGTGCATTTGAATAAATTCTTCTAAATTACTTCTAATTTGTTCTTCAACGGAATTCTTTTGTGCCGCTGAAACCTCTAGTAGCTTGCCATTGGGGTCAACAAAAGGAAGAGAGTAAATTATTCGCATGTTTTTATAATCTACTGTAATCGGACGCCTAGTTTCACCGGCGGCTGTGGGGTCACCTTTGCTTTTGAATGTAGCCTGGGCAGGGTTTCTTGAAAAGTTAATCTCTATTTTTTTTTCTGGATAGGCCAAAACGCTCTCATTTGAACATTCCCCAGTAAACTCTGGCTCTCGAAATTCCGTAAGCTTTTTTTCAGCGGAATTACAAATTGATTTTCCACCAATATTTAGCGCTTCCATTTGATCCGGCAGCTCCATTTTTACCAAATCTCCGAGGTCTTTATTAAATTTTACTTTTGTGCAGCCAGCGGAAACGATAGACGCCATATGCAGCCTTCCTCCAAATGCTCCGAGTCGAGAAAACTCTCTTCGAGATTCGGGCAGCTTGCGCACCATTACTACGTTATTGGCGGCAGCACCGAGATTCCCACCAAGGGTCGATGCCTCCCGGATTGCGCCCTCAAGGTCCGGAAAACCAAAGAGTTCTTCGGATACGACTAGGTCACTCTCGCACTTACTGCGCATATATCGGCGCAATTCGACCATGTCCTCTTCGGTTAGCGAGCAAGCGTAGCTTAGAGTTTCCAATCCAAAAGAAATTATTAGTGGAATAAAAAGTAATTTTACTAGAGCCATTGTTTGAGCTCCACGCAAATAGAATCTTTTTTCTTTTTCTGAATCATATTTTTTTCATAGCGTGCGCCAATACAGCGACCTAATTTGTGACCAAGTTTTAGCCCTGCCGTGGCCAGGCGAACGCTTTTAGGAACTTCTAAATCTTTGAGGCAATTTTTAGTTAGCTGACTTACCGCTTTTTGGCAGTTTTTTTGTTCCACTTCAAAACACTGACCAAAATATTCTCGGTTGTCGCAAAATGCTAAAGGGAGTTCGGAGGACATCTGCTTAATCCACTCTGAATTGGTCAGTGTGTATTGAAAGCTTGCGGGTTTTCTGTCGGTACTTTCTTTGGCGTTGCTCTTGGCTAGGAGGCTAGGTAAGACCAAAACAAGGGAAACTCGTAATAATGCTGTTGAGAATCTCATCTCTTTCTTATCGGCGGAATTTGTAATGAAATGAGAGGATTCGTGAATAATTTCGGACCAAGTGCCAGGTCGCGTATCTCTTTTATTTTACGAGGGGATTTGGATTGTGGTAGAGCAGGTACTTGGAGGTTTCATAAAGGCCCACAGCGTAATTTTGCATTTCAAGGGCCCTTTCAGGCATCATGAGGGTCAAGTCTTGTTCCGGCGTATTAGAGGTATAATCGAATAAGCCGTGACACTTTCTCGAGTCACATTTCATGTAATATTGAGTATCTATAAGCCCTACTCCTGGCGGGTTATCATAATAAGTATAGATAAAAGCGTATGGTAGAGGCGGGGTAGGTGCAAAAAGATTTCTCCCTAAAGTGGTATTCACGTGATCTATACCAGTTAAACTTGCCACCGTGGTCATGATGTCAAGTTCGCTTGCCATGTCTTCTATCACCTTAGGTTCGCCAAAAAGTCGGCTCGAATAAAATACCAGGGGCACATGCCAACGAGTCAGGCCAAAATACACAGTGCCCTTTTTTAAATGTTTAGCGGCGTTGTCGGGCAAGCCATGGTCGCCAGTGATGACAAATAAAGTGTTTTTAAAATACTCCTCCTTGGCAGCCAACTCAAAAAAATGTCCAAGGCTATAGTCTTGAAAACGAAGTGAGTTATATTCCTCTAGAGAAATAAATCCGGCATCTTTAATTTTCTGCGCATCAACAGTCTTTTTTTCAAATTTCAAATGATCGCTCGGAATTGTATAGGGCCGGTGAAACCCCGCAGTTTGAATCACTGCAAAAAATGGTTTCTCGCGATTCCCCTTTAATTTTAGATTGGCTTCCTTAAAAAGCGAAAGATCAGAAATGCCCCAAACATCGGAGCGCGCCGATTTGAATTTGCCTTCCTCAATAATTTCTATGCCGGGAATATTATATGATAGTAGTCCCCGAATATTGCCCCAACTAGTGCTTCCGCCAATAAAATAAAATTTTTCGTAGTCAATAAATGAATTAATAATAAGATTCTGACTTGCAGTTAGGGGATTACGAGACGACGTGTAGTCTGAATTCACATCGGGAATTCCAGTGAGAAGGCCAAAGATGGATCTTGCTGTGGCTTCTGAGGGTACATAATGGTTTTTAAATAAAATGCCCTTTTTGGCGATGGAGTCGAGAACGGGAGTGGGGTTCAGGGGATTACCAAATAAACCAGTTTTATAGGCAGCAGTTGATTCAAGCACAATGATGACTACGTTCATCGAGGGCGCGGCCCGCTCAGCCGCTTTGACTGTTTGACTGAATTTCATAGACGTCTTATTTTCTGCTCCCAAATATTTTGCCACATGGGGAAAGTATTGTTGTGTGGTGGCGAGGCTATACTCGGTTTTTCGGTATTTTAGAGTATCAAAAAAATAATGCACTGGATTTACCGCTAGTGCTGTAATCAGAGACTGATTTGAAAAATAAGCATCGCTCCAGCGCAGCGGATACTGAGAAATCTTACCCCAAATTCCCAGTATAAGTATGATCGGCAATAGAGCCGCGTTGGCGAAAGAACGTTCAAAAGAAACATTTTCAACATTTGCTTTGATGGCTTTTAAAATATAGTGCGAGTAAACCATTTTATAAATCCAGCCAAAGATAAAAACCAAAAATATTCCTTTTAAAAGGGGATAGGACTGCCAAAGCATCAACGCGGAAGTCGAAAAATCAAATAAAAATCGGAGTGCTGTCGCATTTATGTGTGCGCCAAGGTAAGAGAAATAGGTGAAGTCGAAAAGGTAAAAAGTAAAAATAAACGTGATACTAAATACCCAGTAGGCACACCAAAATTTTCTGCCAAATTGGGACCAGCGCAAACTTAAGGGGCCCCAAACACCAAAAACTAAATTAGGAAGAGCAAGTGTAAAGACAACGCGCAAATCAAAGCGCAGGCCCAGCCAAAATGCTAGAAATGTTTCTTTTGAATTTAGAGGGGCCTCGGTCTTAAATACAAAAAAGAAAATTATCCGCAGCAGGCTGAACAAAGCCAATGGTATTAACGTAAGTCGTAGATAATATCTTGCTGCGGGAGTTAACAAAGTTCATCCTTAGCTATTATTTCTTTTTTGCGACTTCAATGCCAATGAGTTCGATTTCAAACTCCAGTGCCGCACCGCCAGGAATTTGCGGAGGGGCGCCACGATCGCCATAGGCAATTTTAGCAGGGCAAAATATTTTACTTTTTCCGCCCGTTTTCATGAGCTGTAGGGCCTCAGTCCAGCAAGGAATTACTCCATTGAGCGGGAATGTTGCGGGCTCACCTCGTTTAAGAGAACTATCAAAGACGGTTCCGTCTCGAAGTTTTCCTTCGTAATGGACTTTCACCGTGTCGGTAGGCTTTGGGACAGTGCCTGCACCGGCTTTTGTTTCAATAAAAATCAAACCTGAATCCTGTTTTTTTGCGCCAGCTTCAGTAGTTTTTGAAACTAGGAATTTTTCAGATTCGCCAACCTCTACTTGGGCTTTTGCTTTAACGCGATTCATTGATAGGTCGCGAATTTTGCCCATAAACTCATTGCTGTTAACTTTAATTTTGTCTTTGTTGAGTTGGTCTTTTAATCCCGAAACCACAATGCTGACTTCAGCCTTGGAAAGTTCAAAATTACCTACACTTTTGCCGATCTCCACCCCAAGTGCGTAAAGGGTTTTTTTATCATCGTTATCCAGTTTAGGAGCTCGGTCACAGGCAACCAGGCCTAATAAACTTATTAAAACCAAAATCTTTTTCATGTTGATCCTCTCTTTAGTTTCTAAGATTGTTACTTAAATTGTTATTTAACTTATTACTTAGCTCTCTCAAGCCATTTTATTTTTTTGAACAGCACCCATCTTATGAAAATCGCTAATAAAAGTCCAATAATTCCTCCAGCTATGACGTCTAGGGGAAAATGAACTCCGACGTAAACTCGGCTGTAGGCCATAAACAATGCAAATAAATAAAAATAGGGGGCAGCCGCAGGGTAATAAAAGGCCAAGTTTTGTGCCAATGCCGCTGTGTTAAGCGCATGGTTGCTCGGAAAACTGTAGCTTTTGGGGGCATAAGGCACTCTAACGATGGCGCCAATATCGGTGTGGTGAGGGCGGGGTCGCTCGAAAGTGGCTTTTAAGAGCTGAAAGCCGACGAGGTCGCAAATTCCCACAATTATGAGTGAAGAAATTAATATTTTAAGAGCATAAGATTTTTTTTTATATATCCAGATTAAAAGTAACATTGGCAGTAAAAAATAGACAATCCAAGGAAATTTTAACAAGTTGGTTAAGAACGGGAAGATGGCATCGGTCCAAGAAGGGTCCAGTCATGATTAATTTTTAAAAAAAGCCAATGATCAAAGTTTGTGATTAGCTCTCGCATTTGACCACCACGCGCCCATGAGTTTTTCGTTCTAACATTGAATGTGCTACCGAAACTATTTTGTCTAGCCCAACTTGCTCCGTCTTAAAGATAGATAAATCTTTGGGTTTGAGTTTCCCTTCCAGCTCTTGCCAAAGCTGCCTTCTTAAAGGATTGGGGCAATTGTTTGAGCTGATTCCTAAAAGGCTCACTCCCCTAAGTATTAGGGGCATGACGGTCATTTTTAATTCATGGCTTTGAGTTAAACCTACACAGGCGATGTTTCCCCAGAGTTGGGTGTGCCCACAAAGCTTGGACAAAGTTTCGCCACCGACATTATCAATGGCGCCTCCGAATCTGACCGTTTCCAGTGGTTTTGAGCCCAGCTTCAGCTTTTCAAAAGAAATAATTTCGTGCGCGCCCAATTGCAATAAATAATCTTCGAGCTGCGGTTTGCCACTTATGGCAACGACCTTAAAACCCAAGTGAGATAAAAAATAGATTGCAAAAGATCCAACGCCTCCGCTGGCTCCAGTAACCGCTATGGGTCCCAAATCTGGCGACTGACCATTAGTCATGAGACGACTCAAACAAAGTGCCGCCGTAAAGCCGGCTGTGCCATAAATCATGGCTTCTTCGAGCGTGAGCTGAGCAGGTAAGGAAATCACATTTTCGGAAGCCACCCTGACATATTGAGCAAAGCCTCCGTCATAGTTTTCGCCCAGGCCGCAACCGGTTACCAAAACCTTATCTCCAGGCATAAAGTGGGGTGTTTTACTCTCGTAAACGACACCGGATACATCAATTCCACCAACCCTCGGAAAACTTTTAAAAATTGGACCGCGGCCAGTAATTCCCAGCGCATCTTTGAAGTTTAAACTTGAAAAGTGAGCTTTGATTAAAACTTCGTTTTGAGAAAGTGGCGGAAGGGTTCTTTCTTGAATCGTGGTTGAAACTTCTTGACCGCGAAGCTCACTAACGAGGGCTTTATATTTCATAACACCAGTTTCGTTAATTCTGAGAGGCAGCTGATTTCAAAATCAGGCTTGATCAATGTCATGTTAGGTCTACCGTGACGATTTAACCAGACGGATCTAATTCCTAGCCTTTTTGCTCCCAAAATATCACTTTCTATTCTATCGCCAACGACGAGCGTCTTAGCAAGCTCTTTTTTGGGGAGTTTATTGATTGCATCTACAAAAATGCGCTGATCTGGCTTGTGGTACCCCTGTTCTTCCGAGGTCATGAGAAATTTAAAATATGTTTCAAGTCCCGATTTTCTAAATCGAGCTTTTTGCACCTGAGTAAGGCCATTGGTTATGATGCCTAAATCAAAGGTCTGAGATAATTTTTCGCAGACTTCCTTGGCAAAGGGAATGAGTTTAACAGAGGAAGTTATTTCAGTTAAATAGGATTCCGCCATTTTTTGAACATCGGCTTGCCACTTCATCTGCTGGCATAGACGTCTAAACCGCTCCACTCTTACAAAATCGGCGGTAACCTCACCCAATTCAAGTTGCGACCATAGTTTTAAATTTATTCGCGAGTAGGCCGAAAAATAATCTTCTAATGGATTGGAAAGCCCTTGAGCCTTACATACCGATTCCAACGCCACAACCGAAGAACTCTCAAAATCGATTAATGTATCGTCAAGGTCAAAAAGAATAAGGTTTACGCTTATATTGGAGTTCATAGAAGCGCCATATTTAGCACCAATTTTTTTTTATGACAATCGAGAACTAACTGTCTCAAAACGAGTCAAATCCAGACCAAAACTAGCTCAAGTTTTTTGCTAAACCAGCCGAATTATTTTAGCGGGGAGTGTAACTTGAAACATAAAGCCTTAAATCCACTTCTTTTTTCAATCGCAGCAGTGCTGCTACTATTTCAAAACTGTAGTGGCAAATTTGAAGCGATAAATCAAGTCGCCGAACTATCTACTGGGTCGGGTGGTTCTTCTCTGCTAGAAGGTGAAATCGTTCCCAATGGTATTGCGCCCAATTTGGTACCCAATTGTTTAGCTAATCCCAACTATAATACATGTGTTTTTTGGAAAAATCCGATCGCACAAGAGGGGCGAGTCTTTGCCAGCCCGGTGGGAGGAAGTTCGGATCTGCGAAGTCTACAAACCCACGCTGTTAACATTCAACCAGAACATTTAGATAACTCAGGGTTTCTTCAAAATAGTTCCCTTCGTGTGAATGCACAGCTGGCCGATGGCACAATTTTACCTAGAGTTGATGCCAGAACCAGAGTTTTTAAATTTGCATATGGGAGCGATCCTGCTCACAAGTTTAGCCAAATCATGGCCTTTTATTGGCTCAACTTTCAGATTGATTTCATGCAAAAGCACACCGGAAATTTTTATGCAAAGAATAAGAATATTTTAGTTGTATCGTATTATCCCGAGCGACCAGAAGCCTTTTGGTTTTATGGGGGCGATCAGAAATTTATTTTTATGGGAAGTAACAATGCTGGCAATGAATTGGCTTTGAGCGCTGAAGTTTATTTGCATGAAATGGGACACGCCAATTTAGGTTATGCTACAAATTTCACTCATTATGAAACGAGCAGCGCTCAGAGTAAAAGTCAAATCTGCGCGGATAGAGAAAATACCTGTTGCAAGTCACCTTTAGGTTGCGCTTCTGCTATTGACGAGGGGCAAGCCGACTATCATTTTGCGATTATCTTTCCGCAAAATACAGCTGTACTTGAGACCTTTGGTAATAGTGTGGATGGCATTTCAGAATGTGGGATTACCCGTACTGTTAGTAAAAATTCAGGTTTAACTTTGCAGGGGGCCTATGACTCTTGCGGAAATTCCGCGCGTGGCGAAATCCATCTTATGGGCCGCGTTTATGCCTCTATATGGTGGGAAGTGAGAAGGCAAGCTGCGTTGGTAAATCTAGGAGACATTAAAACTCTCGATACAATGTTTACAGAACACCTTAAACTAATCAGCTCGACTGACGATTTCTCGTCAATGCTGACTAAAATAAAGGCTATTGATGCCTCGCTGTTTAACAGTAAATTCTCGGCTTTGTTTGAAATTGAATTTGCCAGACGTGGAATTACTCAGTAATTCATTTAAGGTGCTTCCATACACTGTTTTTCTTCACATTAATAATTTACTCACTTTAAAGCCAGCGGCCCAAAAGGGTGCCCGCGGTATTATCAATGAGAATGACCTTGGTATTATCGAGGATGCAGCGTTGGTTGTTAAGGCTGGCAAGATTTCGTGGGTCGGCAAGTCTAGGGATTTACCAAAAGCATTTCAAAAAAAAGGCCTTAAACGAATTGATTTAAAGGGTCGAACAGTGGTGCCGGCCTTTGTCGAGTGCCACACTCACTCAGTGTTTGCGGGAAACAGAGCGCACGAATTTGAATTACGCCAGCAGGGAATGAGCTATTTGGAAATTGCGCTAAAGGGCGGCGGAATTTTGTCAACAGTGCGAGCGACACGCGAAGTAACTAAAAAGGAATTGCAAAAAAATTTGGTGATGTGGGCGCAGATGTATCTTTCACAAGGGGTGACTACTCTAGAAATCAAGTCAGGTTATGGTTTAAGTGACGAGAGTGAAATCAAAATGTTAGAGGTGATTAAGGGTTTAAAGTGGATCCGGACTGTCGCCACCTACCTTGGACCCCACGCCGTACCAGCTGAGTTTTCTTCGTCGACAAAATATATAGACCACATTATTAAGCATACATTGCCTTTAATAAAGAAGAAAAAGCTTGCTGAGCGAGCTGATATATTTATCGAGAACGGTTATTTTTCTTTGGAGGATGGCGAGAGGTATCTAAGTGCCGCAAAAAAATTGGGATTTGATTTAACCATTCATGCTGACCAAATGAGCCATACGGGGGCGGCTGCTTTGGGTTGTAAACTCGGCGCAAAATCGGTTGATCATTTGGTTGAACTTTCGGATGCCGACATTAAGACCTTGGGATTAGCCGCAACTACCTGTGTGCTCCTGCCAATCGCCGATTACTACCTTAAGATTAGATATCCGCGAGGCTTAGATTTAGCAGCTGCCAACGCCCGTATTGCACTGGCGACTGATTTTAATCCAGGGTCAAGTCCGTCGGCAGATCTTATGTTTGCCGGCCTTTTAGCGCGCATGCAGATGGGACTGAGTCTCTCACAGGTGATAGTGGCATATACTTTGGGTGCGGCATATGCTTTGGGTTTAGAGACACAAGTGGGTTCGATCGAGGTTAGTAAGGACGCCGATTTTCTTGTGCTGTCAGGAGCTTGGCAAGAACTATTTTATCAGGTCGGATTTTCACCCGTCACCCAGGTCTGGACCAGGGGACAAAAAATTTATGAGAAAAAATTTGCTATTTAGGTCAAAGTGTCCCTAGGCTTAAAGAGTGGGAATAATTATATTTCGACGAGCCAGGAGAAACGGATGACTTCTACGCTTGTGAGTTTGACGCAGTCTAAATTTTATAGCCCTGCTTTTAATGGGGCAATTTTTGACGGACCGCTGAGAATATACTTTGCACAATATCAAGAGGCTTTAGCTCTTGAAATCTATTTTAAAATTCAGCAGCAAATGAAAAAATATGGTGGTGCCCAAAAGCACTTTCGGGACTCCAGTAACAATGTATTTGTCATGCTTTATCCCTCTAATGATACTTTTAATCTGTCTTTTGAGGGCTCTGGAAACGAAGTGGCATTCAACCATGTCGACAATGATTATATTTTTGGAATCAATTCAGCCATTAATGATTCTGGCTATGACTTCATTTACAACCAACTCGATAGCCTTTTTGCTCACGGGCAGTGTTAGGCGGTTTAGTTCTGTGAACTAACACTTATTTTCTCCCTCAAATGCACAATAGGCATGCATACTTGTAGAATAGATTCTCATTTTCTTTTAAAACTTCTGCCCCATTGTCGAATTAGTTTCTTTAAATAAATTTCTACTTTTTCTAACCATTCTATCGTGTCTTCAAATATTAAGTGCAATTTCAGTTTTTTAAAGTCTCACCGAAATCTTACGGCGGCGACCTCAATAAAGGGAAACGGAAAGGTCGAAGGCCTTTAGACCCTAAAAAACCTCTTCACGTTGTTATGAGATCTACGAAAGCCATAAAGCGGCTTTCGCTTCTTCGTCATCATCACGTGATCGAAAAAATCTTAAGAAAAAGCGCTCAGCGCTTTCATATTTGTATTTATAACTGGGCGAATTCTGGAAATCATTTGCATTTACTAATTCGTGGCAAAACCAGAACCGAAATCCAAAATTTTTTGAGAACTGTTCCAGCCTTAGTTGCGATAGCGGTAACGGGCGCAAAAAAGGGTAACCCCTTTAAAGGGAGATTTTGGAACCAGCTCGTTTATTCCCGGATGCTGACCTCTTGGCAGCGGGAGTTTAAAAGTGTTTTGAGATATATTGAATTGAATACGAGAGAGACATTGGGATTGGTAGCGAAAAGGGTTAGGGACACTCAGGCGCTTAACTCTGGGTAAAAAACTTTCCGCGTACCTAGTCTCTACGTGCTGAAATTTATTCATACTGGTCTTATCAGTCTGTACAGCATGTCCTTGATCTGTTACTAGACAGTCGAACTTATTCTTCTAGGAGTATAAAATGAAAAAACTAGCTTTAATTTCAATAATCTTAACTCTAAGTCAAATTTCCTTGGCGAGGGCTGAAAAAGAATATAGGGGCACCCTAAAGTGCGAATCGACAAATAATCGCTACGAACTTGCCGTTTCGATCGAAGCCAAAAATTTTCAAGTTTACTTGAGTGAGGACGATACCGAATCACACTTGATAAATGTGACTATGACCGCAATTGAATCAGGCGATGTGCGAATTGGAAAAAAAGCGAGTCTTTCGAATGACAAAAAATATAAACCTACAAAGTATAAAAATCACTTTCGTTTTGACATGAGTAAATTGGTAAACACTGATAACTTTGATGACTATCTTCCATTTGATTATTGCCATTTTTCTTTAATGATTCCTTTTTCTTCATGGCAGGAAAGAAAGTTTAAAGCTCCTCTAGTTTTTAATTGTGACCAGAGCGGCGGGGCAATTACGCTTACTTGTGAATCTGAGGCAGCCGAGCGTTAAGTTTATAAAATGCTATGAAAACCAAAAAACTAAAAAAACCATTGGCGGCAATTGGACATGTCGATAGTTGAGCTTCGCGATGGAGCTCACATTCTTTTCTTTAAAGCCCCACCAAGCCCATGGCATAAAACTTGCTAAATCAAAGAGTTACCGCTTTTAGAGGAGTTATAAATGTCGTCCGGGCAACAAGTGACTGCATTAATTGTACGTACCGGTCGTTTATTGTCACTAATAAGCTTTTTTGGTGCGCTTTTCACCGTATCAATGCCCGCTTTTGCAGGGGATCTTTATAAGCTTGCTGCTGACTTGGCTGCCGGCGACAATTCAATAGATATTAAAGAAATGGGTAAAATAATTACCGAGGCTCAGACCCTAACCGACAGGCATGGTCGGTTTAGCTCGCGTTTGCAAAAGATTTTGAGCGCTATTGAAACCGACTTCGAAAAATATTTTAGTGAAAAAGCGGCGCAACGGTTTCAAGATTTTGCGGGTGAAATTGGCGCGATCGTATTATCTAAAAAATTAACACTTCCTACCAATAAAACTTCGTATTGGCTCAAAGACGGGCGCAAGTTTCAAAACTTTCAGTCAGCCCCTGGGATACCTGTAGAGGCCGATGTTGTTGTGATAGGCGCCGGTCTTACGGGAGCCTCAGCAGCTTATCACTTGGCAAAGAAAGGCATTAAAGTAATCGTATTGGAGGCTCTCGATCCAGGCATGGGGGCCTCAGGCCATAACGGCGGAAATTATGAACTAGGCCCAGAAAGTTTTAAGAAGGCTTACATAAACTTGGTACAAGTACGCTACGATTTTTTAAAATTATTAAACCCAAAATTGAGCGAGGAGACTTTACAGGCCCAAGCCCGCCGCCAAGCGGAGTTTATTTTAAGATTTGGCCAAAGAAATGGTAAACGCTTTTTGAAAATTGCTGAAATAGAAAACGTTCCACATGTTTCGACAGCGGGGCAGCTACGAATTGCTTCAAGTCCCGAAGAAGAAGCTGGTTTACAAAAAGAGGTTGAATTCGCGCGCTCGTTAGGGCTAGACATGGAATTTATGTCCCGTGAAAAAATTAACAGTGAAGTCAAGATTCCCGCAAAATATGCAGGCCGTAAGATTCCGGGATTTGGAAACTATCACCCCTTTGAGTTCGTGACAAAAGTAATGGAGAAAGTATTGGACATGGGTGGAGAACTATATACCACCGTTACGGTGGACAGTATTGAACATGTCAGTAAAAATAATAATCTAATATTGACTTCGCGAGGTACCATCCGTGCCAAGAAAGTCGTAGTTGCGACCAACATAGGGACGCGAAAGGTACTTCCAGAAATCACAGCCCTCGAACTACGACAAAGCCAGATTTTTACTTTAGAACATGTTAAAAATAATTTAAAAGGTATGACTGTTACGGAAGATAAAGGTGACCTCTATTATAATTTTCCTAAGTCTGGTTGGTATATTGACGAAAATGGAGAAAATCGTGGGACCCTCCTTATTGGTGGCGGCGAAGATACGCCTGTTAAAAAGTTAAAACGCACCACAAAGGTTATGAATCATGTCAAATCCCGAACTGACGAGCGTATGCCCGAAACTCGAGGACAGCCGCCATCAAGTCTTTGGGTAGGTGAGCTGGATTTTACTCCAGACCGACTGCCGATTATTGGGTTTTTGTGGCGTAATAATTCTTATATTAAAGACATCGTCGTTGCTGCCGGTTTTGTTGGGTTCGGTGGAACATTTTGTGTAGAAGCCGGCTATAGCGCGGTCGAAATGTTACTTGAAGAAAAATTTCTACCAGGAGTTCCAGAAGACATGTTTTCACCCAAGCGGTTTAAAGTCGCATCGCCTCTATTTACTTGCCCGGGACAGTTTAATTAAGGGACTAATCTTTCTCTGCCAAAAGAGCAGTAATAAATTTTCGTGCTTTGGTGCCGGCCCAATTATTAGCGCCGTAACTGGCGAAGGCTATTCGGCCTTTACGATCAATGACATAATTCGTGGGCATAATTTGAACATCCATGATGTTGGAACTAATTTGTTGAGGATCATAAAACGTCGGAAACCCAATGCTATGTTTTTGCCAGAGGCTCGCAATAAACTGCCGATCAACCGTATCGTCCTCTACGTTAACGGGAACGACGACCAGACCTTCGCTTGAAAATTCTTTTTCTAGTTTAGCGAATGTCGGGAGCTCAACAAGGCAAGGCACGCACCAAGTAGCCCAAAAACTTAGGATAACTACTTTTCCTTTGAAGTCAGAAATTTTTCCGATCGTACCATCGTCTCTAATTAATTTTAGTTCCTTAATCTGTTTGCGGACGCCGATTTCTTCAAAGGCAGAAGCTCCGCCATCAGATTCGTCCTCCTCTGCGATTTTTTGGTCCTCGACGCTTATGTCTGGAAAATTCTCATGGCTCTCAAATTCGCTTTGAAATATGCCGATAGAGGCAAAGAAGACTAGCATTGCCATTAAAGACACTTTAGCCCAAACCGGAAGTGCTTTGATTTTAGAATTTGGCGAATTTGGCGTAGGTGACGATTCAGGAGGAGATTTTGATTTCATTTGAGAAGCTTAAACTGAAACCGGACCTTCGTCAAAAGGAGAGAGGACAAATTGTCGTTGAATACGTCATGATTCTCTTTGTGGCAGTTGTCCTCGCGGTTTATCTGGTATCAACACTGGTAAGTCGTAGTCCGACCACACCAGGTATTCTAATTACCAAATGGCAGGCCATCCTCGTCGAAATTGGTAAAGATCTGGCCGATAGTCCCTAGCCAAAATTCAGAGGTAAATGGATTTGCGCTCTCGCAATTCTTTTCGAATTGCCTGTTGCAAGCGTTCCCGTAGGTCGCTGGCGATTTCGTGCATCAGCTCTGTGTCTTTGGCGGCTTCAGGTTTATACGGTAGGTAAATGGGTTTTAAGAATCTGATTTTCCAACGTGCTGGTAAAGGTAGTATATTCAGGGGCAGAGGTAAAACGACTCCCCTTAAGAATTTAGTAAATTTGAGATCGGCCAAATTTATGTGGGTTTCTTCAGCGCCCAATATGACCGTGGGAATAATTGGAGCCCCGCTATAAACGGCTAGTCTGACAAAACCGCGCTTGAACTCCCGTAATTTATAGCGCTGGGTGGTGGGTTTAAAATTTCCATGCTCGCCTTCAGGAAACAAAATAATCATTTCTTTTTTCTCTAGCAGAGCGATTCCATTTTTTGTAGTGGCATCTACAAATCCTATTTTGTCAGCGGGAATGGCAGTAGCCTCGCTCATAAACCAAAAATGATGAGTCATAATCTTTGCCGAACGACTACAAGCCGTAAAAATTTCGTTTTTTAAACAAAAAGCATCAAAACCCGCGTAGCCCGAATGATTTGGCGCGATGATACATGGGCCTTCCTTGGGCAGGTTTTCAATGCCTTCGACCTCCATGCGAAAGTACTTTCGCATTAATTCCATCATGAAGCGTGGCAACACATGAAAGAGAAGCTTGTCTGGGGCAAGACTTTTTAGGTTAAATATTTTCTCGCGCTTATCACCGCTCATGGGTAGTATTCTAGCTGATATTTTAAAAGGAACGAATAAAAGGAATGAATATGGCAAAATATATTCTGGCTATCGACCAAGGTACTACTGGTACAACGGTGAGCCTGGTAAGTGCAGAGGGACAAATTGTGTCCCGGCATAAAGAGGAATTCCCCCAGATTTATCCGCAACCTGGATGGGTGGAGCACAATTCTAATGATATCTGGAAAAGCGCCCTGACTTCTATAAGTAAGGTCCTAACAAATGCCAGCGCGAGCGGTTCAGACATCGCGGCGGTTGGTATAACGAATCAAAGAGAAACCGTTTTAATTTGGAATCGTAAAACGGGAGCGCCGATTCATAATGCTATTGTTTGGCAATGTCGAAGAACATCAGAGTTTTGTAATGGACTAAAAAAACGAAAACTAGAGAAAACAATATATGAAAAAACGGGCTTAGTCGTCGACGCCTATTTTTCAGGTTCAAAAATTAATTGGCTTTTAAAAAATGTTAGTGGGGCGCAAGGCCAGTTAAAGCGCGGGGATCTCGCTGCCGGCACGATCGATACTTTTTTGATGTGGAAGTTAAGTCAAGGCGAAGTTTTTAAGACCGATGTCTCAAATGCCTCAAGAACCCAACTTATGAATATTGATAAGTGCGAGTGGGATGTTGAGATGCTTAGAATATTTGGAGTGCCTAAAGAAATTCTGCCGCAAATTTGCTCCTCTAACGAAATTTTTGGGCACACAAAAGGTTTGGGTGTTTTACCAGATGGAATTCCAATATCCGGCGTGGCTGGCGATCAGCAAGCGGCACTTTTTGGTCAGACCTGTTTTAATCCCGGCGAGGCTAAATGCACTTTTGGTACTGGGAGTTTTTTGTTAATCAACAGTGGGAACAAACCTAAACTTTCGAAGTCGAAGTTACTCACAACAGTGGCCTGGCGTTTAAAGGATGAAAAAAAAACCACCTATGCTCTCGAGGGCGGCGCCTTTATTTGTGGAGCGGCAGTGCAGTGGATGCGGGATGGTTTAAAGGCCATCAGTCGCTCGAGCGAAATTGAACAGCTGGCAAATTCAGTTGCCGATACTGGTGGGGTAGAGTTCGTGCCCGCTCTCACCGGGTTAGGTGCGCCTCATTGGGATCAGGACGCTCGAGGTTTAATTTGCGGATTGACTCGGGGAACCACCAGCGCCCATTTGGCGCGCGCTACGCTAGAAGCTATGGCCTTACAAAACACCGAAATATTAATTGCTATGCAAAAGGATTTGAGTACAGCACTTAAGAGTTTAAGAGTCGACGGAGGAGCGGCAAGCAATAACTTGCTTATGCAAACTCAATCAGATTATTTGGGTGTTGAAATTTTACGTCCTGAAATTATTGAAACTACTTCTGCAGGGGCCGCTTACTTAGCAGGTCTTGGCATCGGATTTTGGAATGGCCTCAATGACATTAAAAAAATTTGGAAAGTAGAAAGAGAATTTAAACCTAAGATATCGTCTAGAGATCGTAGAGTAAGACTTGAAAAGTGGACACTGGCTGTTAAGAGAGCACGACTCTAAGGATGTCTAAATTAAAAAAAGCGAGGACCCATGTGAGCCCTCGCTTTGACAAAAAAACTATCGAGATCGTTTAAAAACAAATACCATCTTAGACTTTGGCGGCGCAGGATTCTCAGTTGTCCAAGTCATTTGGCTGTTACCCATTTCAACAAAGCCACGGCCTGCCATTTTAACAGTATCTTTAGAGTCCTTAGGAGTTAACTCAATCATGCCGTCAACTAAAGTATACGTAGCCTCAACGTGATTACCAGCGTTGTCAGTAAATTTTACTTCTTTATCAGAAGAAAAATTTAACGTCTTGGGAAAAACATTTCGACCATTTTCTGAAATGTCAGCATCAAGCGACTTGTCATCAGCTTCGATTAATTTGCCAAGTTCTGCTGAGGCCTCATCAGGAAATGAATGGTTAGCGAAATCAAAAACCCACTCTTTGCCAGCTAATTCTTTCAGTGTGTTTACGTCAGTCTCTTTCTGTTTCAGAGCTTCGCTTTCTCTGTTTTTATCAGCTGGTGGCTTTACAGGTTTAAATCCACCTGATCTAGCACAACCGCCCGTTGTAATTAAAGCTACCGTAATAGCTAATGCTCCCACTAATGAATTTTTTGCATTCATATATTCCCCCTTTAAAGAAAATTTTTCTTGTCAGGCCCAAAATTGTTTCAATTGAAGTCAACTCGAAGGCCTGGGTTTAGTTAAAATACTTGAAGGGTGCTAGTGCAGGGCGCGTGCCAGTTGCAAACTTTTGGCATTACCAATTGGCGCATATCGTTAAAATATTCTCGTCAAATTCCCTTTAATACCACCACTCCATAAGGAGCAAGGTAGGGAACCGTAAGTGAATGTGCTTTGCCATGACTTTGATGGCCAGGGCTTCCCGCACGGATTTGACCCGAAGGAAGGCGCTTAAGCAAAGTATTGCTACCACCATACTTGTTGTTATCGCTATCAATTTTGATTTGGTACTCGCCCGCTACTGAAACTCCAAAATCATAATTGTTAAAACTGTTGTCGCTAAGATTAATTAAAATATAGACACGCTTTCCTGTGCGATAATCCACCCGCTCCATTGAAAGTACTTTATTAATTGGATCGATATGGTTTTCAATATTCGCATGGAGATTGTGGGGCGCGAATGCGGCATCGCTAATGAAAAAATTGGAGAGATCAGAAAAATACCGATCCATATTGCGTTGACTATCAAATTTTAGTAAATCCCACTCGACCGCCGAGTTTTTATAAAACGTACCCTCTTGCATAATCCTAAGTTGCGGCATATCCATATAATAAGATCCTGCCATCATTGCAAGGCTGGCGAAGACCCGAGTTTTTCCTTCGACATACTGCCAGCCGCCGCCACCAACGAGTGTAGCAAAATATGCCCCAGTAGCACCTTCAAGTTTATTTGCCGCCTCATCGTGATTGGTGGCATAGAGTAGTCGCATGGCTTCTTTCCACTGCCAATCATCCCGCAGCACATCTTTAATAGTATTCATGTTAATTTCGTCAGTTCTTTTCTGGGCCATAGACCTAATAATTTTCCAAAAAAAGTTTCCGTTATTATAGGCGTTCATACCATGGCCGCCCCAATCAAGACGTTTTGTTACAGCATTTTCTGGAAAGAACATCTCGGCGTTTAACCAAAGCTGTGGAGCATAAGCACGAATTTCAGCAGCCAACTCTTTTAAAAGCTCTGTTCCTCCCGGAAGAAATCGGATGCCATCATAATTATCAATGCGAATGCCACCGATATGGAAATGTTTAATTGTGTTAAGCACAGAGTCGATTAAAAACCGGCGCACATAAGGATTTCTATAATCATAACGATACGTCTGCCATTCCGTCAGCTGATCCCCGTAAAGCGGACGACCATCGGCCTTCTTCCAGTTACTCAAGCCAATATCCTTTAACCTTCTTACATCACTGTTGCCATCAAAGGGATAGTGGCTCAATAAAACGTCCATAATCACGGCGATGCCGGCCTCGTTAAACTTATCAACCATGCGGGCAAACTCAGCGGGAGTTCCATATTTAGACTCGATCCCAAACACCCCATAAACCTGGTAACGCTTCGACCATTCATTGCCATCGGCGGCAGAATTAAATGGCAAAAACTCCACCGCATTGATTCCGCGCGCCTTAAGCTGTGGAATTATTCCCGAGTTAGCGACAAAATTATAGGTATCTTCAGGTGCTTTGGGTCCACCGTTATAGCGCGCGACGAGAGCTTGAACCTCAATTTCCGTAATTGATAATGGCTTGGCCCTTAAATCCACAATAGGATTTTTGTGTTCGTAGTGTCCTTCCCCTTCAATATCCCAAAATACTGAGTTTAAAAAACGTGTATTTTGGCCGTACATTTTTTTTGAGAATTCAGGAGTTGTATAGGTCATCGAACTTGGATCCAACAGCGCTTGTCCATTAACTAAAATGCGATATTGATCACCGTGCTTTAGGTTTTTTATTACACCTATAGAATAAACCGGATCGCTATCGGCTTGTAAAACCACTGAGCCTTTTTTTCCCCAGTCATTAAAATCACCAATAACTTCGATTTTGTTATGGGGATTATCAGAAAGTACACGAATAGTAGCTTCAACTTCGCGTTTAGAGCTATCTCTTTTGGTTACAAAAATTCCCTGTTTGGGAGAGAAACCGTTTATATTCTTCGTGGCTTTAAGTCCGATTGTGCGTTGACTCTCGTACCAAGCTAAGTCCGGCCTTAACTCGAAGTCTTGAGTTCCAAATAATGAGGGACAAGTAATGGAAGCCCGTAAATTTGGAGAATAAACCGCCAATAGAAGTAAAAGAAGATACGGAGTTTTCATGAATTAACGCACTGTATCAAAAACCCGTATTTAAAGCAAATACGGGTTTATAGCCAGTAAAAACTACAATTTAAATCAGCGCCATTTCGCCGCGGTCAGAAAGCTCGCATAGCTCCATGTTAAGTCATGGGCTCCCTGCATATAGCCAGAATTACGATTGATTTGCTCTGACATGCGTCCATTAGACATATGAAACTGAGCTGTTGCCATAAAATCATCACCGCGATCCCGCAAGGCTTTTGCTAGGCCACTGATATCTTTACCATCGTATCCAAAGTCGCGAAAAAACCACAGATTACCATTATTTATGATTTTTGTTCCGTGCCTAGTAAGGTCTCTAGCCAACCGGTAATAAAATTCGGCAAATCCTAGTGTCGTTAAAAACCAGGGGTTACCGCCATCAGCAACAAACAAAAGGTCAACTCCTGTATAGCGGTCTTCGGGATACCGACCTATTGCGATTCCACGGTATCCTTTGTTATTTACAGCGTAAATATCTTGAAAGGCTTTTTCAAGAGCACGAACAGTGCCCAAGACCCTTTCGTCAGAAAAAGCAAAAAAACCATCGTCGAGGCTGCCATGTAACAACCCGAGAATGACTCCCGTATCAAGGTTACTTGTTTTGTAATCGGCTCCACCATCACGATCAATAGTTTCGACAATTACACGTCGTTGGCCATCCCAGTAGCGTTGCAACTCTTTTTCGAGTCGGTCAGCTTGGAGTCCATACCAACTAGCAGCGCCCTCATCTCCCATTCGGCGCGCTAACTGGGATCCCAAAACTAATGCCGCCCGCTGTACAAACTGAGTGTAAAAATGATGTCCCCGAGTTTCTTCCCAAAGATCAAAACAAGTGGATTGCCAGTTGTGAGAGACGTATTCGAGATCAAGTTTGATTACTGAATCGGAGCTGCCATCGTAAAGTAACTTGCGAACTTTATCTTTTTGACCGTCGTTCAACAGTAGGTTCGCGTAACGAATAAGAGTAATTGCACGGAGGGCAGGACCATCGTTTTGTGGACGTCCCCAATCGCCTGTAAAGGCACTGCCATCGACGTTAAATTTTGGTTCGCCCGGGCCATTACTGGGATTAGGCGTGTGCTGATTTCTTCGCGTCAAAGATATAAAATCGTCCAATCGGTCCTGATAAAATTTATGCCGGGACTGATTTTTTGAACTTATATATTGGTCGACAACAACATTCATAACCAGAGCGCCATCACGAATCCAATAATAATAGTAATTGGGGTTTTGACGCGAGGGTGAGGCCACTATCACTCCGGGCGCCGTTCCCGATGGAGAAATATTTTCGTAGAGGTGCTCCAGCATTACAGGCGTAGAGCTCTTAATCCACTGATCCAAACTGTCATTTTGACCATTTCGAGCGGCAGTCAAAAATAGGGCAGTAATAGCAGTCGTTAATAAAATAATCACATTTTTAGAAAAATATTTTTTTGTTTTCATATGATGCGGATTTTTATTTAGAATTGGAATTGGGTCAATCGAAAAGCCCTACGCATGGCGTCCTAGCGAGTAACATATACTGCGAAATTATTTCAATTCGATATCTTGGCCTATTTTTATTGTGAAATTTCACTATTTGGTCGAGCCACAGCGCGCGAAGATTCCTTCGCGGCCTTAACTGGCACAGAACCTAAGAAAGAGTTGAGCTGTCCTATATGTTTAATAAAACTTACGCGAGCCAAAAGATCTTTTGGTAACTCAGCAATTTGTTTTTTACAGGAGGCGGGGATGACAAATTTTTCAAATCCCAGGCGATTTGACTCATGAATTCTTTTTTCGGCAAAATTAACGGCTCGAATTTCGCCGG
>JAWXAY010000049.1:0-41295 GCA_034439715.1 Pseudomonadota bacterium | reverse complement strand
CTTGTGGTTTAGCTTCGCTAACAACAATCTTACGACCGTCGAAATCGGTGCCATTCATTTTACTGATAGCATCGTTAGCTTCGTCGTCGCTAGACATCTCCACAAAGCCAAAGCCTTTGCTTCGACCAGTAGCTCTGTCAGTTATAATTTTCGCAGACTCAACTGCGCCACACTCACCAAACTTAGCCTGTAAAGTCTCATCAGTGGTGTTGAAAGATAGATTTCCTACATAAAGCTTTTTTGCCATATTGGCCTCCAAAAATACATGACCTTTAATTAAACCCGGGCAAACCCGAAAGGCTCAGTTAAAAGTTAAACGTACTAATACACTAACATGGGTGGTATGGGTCAAAAAGAAAATTCAAAATCTATCTGCAGCACCGGAGAATGGTCATTATTATAGCTATTATTGAACTTTTTCATGATGGTCGAGGGGCCCAAGTTGCAAATATCCCAAAAGATTTTTAAAATACTACGAAGAGGTTCCCATGGAAACAAGAGTCAAACGGATTTGGATTACATTTTTTGTAGCTGTAATAGCCTTTATCTTTGGGGTCCACCGCTGGATGGAACTAAGGCTCATTAGTGCAGCTAAACGTGTGGAGGGAGGCGATGCCCTTGTTAAAGAATATTTTGACGGCAATTTGGGCTTTACTGACCTTTATCAACAAATCGGCCAATTAAAGCCAAAACCAGAGCCAATATCAGAGCTGTCTGATGAAAATTGACTCATTGGTTGTCGGCTCTTTTGAATGTAATTGCTTTATTTTGTCTGATGAAAAAACTAATGAGGCCATCATAATTGACCCAGGCGACGAGCCGAATGAAATTTTATCTTTGGTTCACGCCAAGGGGCTAAAAGTGTTAGGGCTCCTGCATACTCACGCGCATCTTGATCATATGATGGCCACAAAACAGATTAAGCTGGATACTTTGGCAACAACCTATCTCCATAAAGAAGACCTCTATCTGTGGACAAATCTAAAAATGCAGGCCGATATGTTTGGTTTTAAGGTCGAGGAACCTCCAGGTGTAGACAAATATCTTTTAGATGAAATGGAAATAAAATTTGGCGACCAAAAAATAAAAACTATTTTTACTCCGGGTCATACGCCGGGCTCTTGTTGTTTCCATGTTGAGTCGGATGAATCGATTTTGTTTTCTGGCGACACACTTTTTAAAAAATCAATAGGCCGAACAGATCTCTGGGGCGGCGATTCGGGCAAAATAAGTAAATCAATTAAAAACAGACTTTATACTCTGGCTGACGAGACAATCGTACTTTGTGGGCATGGGTCTGAGACACTTATTGGCCAAGAAAAGCGACATAACCCATTTGTTAAAGGTTAAGCTATCAGCCCGTTTGTTTAGTGGCGGAGCCTTGAATTCGATTCAAAACACGCTGAAGTTTTGATTGAAGCAATGACTGCGTGTAGGGTTTTACAATATAGTCCGCAACCCCGTGAGTGATAGCTTCTAAAATATTTTTTTGGTTGCCCTCAACGGTCACAAATATCACTGGAATATTTTTAAACTTTTCATCGCCCTGACATATCTTCAAAAACTCGATTCCATTCATATTGGGCATGTCCCAATCGCAAATAATTAGTTGAAAGGGGTTGCCGGTTTTGTCTGCAGTCTTTAAGTTTTCGATAGCATTAACGCCATCGTTTGCCATAACGATTTTTTTGAATCCCATATCAGTGAGGTAATTGTTTAGCATGGCGCGCATAGTTTCCATGTCATCCACGACTAAGACTTTGATGTTTGCAGAAAACATTTAGTAACCTCTTTTTATTGGTGTACCATTACATCTATATTATCGGTAAGGATGCTCTAATTGTTAATACGTATTACTAAATGTGGACTATCTATAAACCAAGGGCTAGCGGGTGGTGCTGAGTGATTCAATTTAGTGAAGAAAATGAACTCTTTCGTAAGTCCGTGCGAGATTTTATTAATAGAGAAGTCCGGCCTAACGTCGAGCACTGGGAGGACCAAGGTTTCACGCCGAGAAATGTGTGGTCGCGTTGTGGTGAACTGGGGTTCTTGGGTCTGCCGTTCAGTTCTAAGTATGGTGGCGCAGAGGCCGAATATACATTTTCTATGATATTCACTGAGGAAATGGCGCAGTGTGGTTCACTGGGCGTGGCGTTGGGTCTAGCGGTGCAAACCGACATGGCAACGCCCGCGCTGAACGAACATGGCTCAGAGGCGCTAAAAGAAAAATTTCTGAGACCTGCAATTGCCGGAAAAATGATTGGGGCCATTGCAGTGACGGAACCCAATTGTGGCTCAGATGTGGCGGGATTAAATACCCGCGCCGAAAAAAAGGGTGACCACTATATATTGAATGGCACCAAAATGTTTATCACCAATGGCACCCAAGCTGATTTTTATACGACTCTTGTTCGTACGAAAGAAGAGGCGGGCCACAAATGTTTTTCTTTGTTTATAGTTCCGGCAAATCTTTCGGGAGTTAAGCGCAGTAGGGTATTAAAAAAAATCTGTCACCTATCATCTGACACTGCCGAAATTATTTTTGATAATGTTAAAATTCCTAAGGAAAATCTCGTTGGCGAAGAAAATAGCGGGTTCATTTATCAAATGCAGCAATTTCAGTATGAAAGACTTGCGGCCAGCGTACAAATGTTAGGGGTCATGAAACGCTGTTATCAATTAACCAAAGAATATGTAAAATCCAGAACCGTTTTTGGCAAGAACTTGAACGAGTTACAAGTGACGAAACATAAGCTTGCACAAATAGCCGCAGAAATAAAAATGATCGAGAGCTTCACTCATAGCTGCGTTGAATTTGCGAATGCAAAAAAAGATTTTTCTAAAGAAGTATCGATGCTAAAGTTGCTCGCCGCTCAAGCTCAGCAGCGTGTGACAGAAGAATGCACGCAACTACACGGTGGGTACGGACTCATGAGCGAGTACGAAGTCGCGAGATACTTTCGTGATTCAAAGCTGGCGGGTATTGGTGGCGGTTCCAATGAAATCATGAAAGAGATCATCATTAAAATGGAAGGCCTGTGAATAAGATTTCGATTACCTGCGCATTAACGGGAGTGTTGACGGACCCTAAAGAAACCGGCGTGCCGGTTACTCCCGAAGAAATGGCGAACGCGGCTCTTGAGGCCTACAATTCCGGAGCGAGCATAGTGCACTGCCATTTTCGCAATCAAGAGGGCGGCAAGGGGCATCTGGCGACCTGGGATCCAAAAGTAGTAAAAGATATATGTGATGCGATTAAGGTAAAAGTGCCAAAAATAATTATTAATATGTCGACGGGCACGGTCGGTCCCGATATTTCGGGGGCGATTAGTTGTTTGAAGTTAGTAAAGCCCGAGATGGCTGCTTTGAATGCAGGTTCACTTAACTATTTAAAAATTAAAAACGACGGCAATTGGGCTTGGCCACCTTTTTTATTTGATAATCCGGTTGAAAAAATCGAGCAGTTTTTGAAAGTCATGCATGATTACAATATCCTGCCAGAGTGTGAATGTTTTGATACAGGGATCGTGAGAAGTATTCCTATGTTCGAAAAAAAGGGTCTTTTAAAAAAACCCGCAATGGTATCTTTTGTGATGGGGGTAGCTAGCGGCATGCCGGCAGATCCCAAGTGGCTTCCACTATTGATCGGGGAGTTAACTCCCGGAGCTCACTGGCAAGTTATTGTGATTGGGCGTGACGAAGTGTGGCCGGTACTGGAAAAAGCGGCGCAATTGGGTGGAGATGTACGAACCGGCCTAGAAGACACCTTTTATTTGCCGGACGGCAAAAAAACTAGATCTAACGGAGCGCTAGTTGAAGCGCTCGCTAAAATCGTAAAAAAGTCTGGCAAAGAAGTCGCAAGCGTCAAAGAAACCAGAGCCAAGCTCGGGCTCCCCTAAATTTTTTTAAAGATCATAGTAAAGGTGAAATTCGTAGGGCACAGGTCTCTGCTGCATAGGTCGCACTTCGTTCGTAATCTTATAGTCAACCCATGTCGTTAAGAGTTCTTTAGAAAAGACCTCGCCTTTCATTAAAAAATCCCCGTTATTGGTGAGGTTTGTTAGCGCCTCTTCTAAGGAGCCGGGTACTTGCGGCACATTTTTTAGTTCTTGGGGGCTCAAGCCATAAATATCTTTGTCGAGAGGCTCTCCCGGATGGATTTTATTTTGAATTCCGTCAAGTCCCGCCATTAATATCGCGGCACAGTTTAAATAAATATTTGCGCTGGGGTCCGGCGTTCTAAATTCAATTCGTTTGGCCTTGGGATTTGAACCTGAATTAGGAATGCGCAGGGCAGCTGAGCGGTTTTTATAGCTGTAGGCAAGTCTGACGGGAGCCTCAAAGCCAGGAACCAGTCTCTTATATGAATTTGTCGTTGGATTTGTAAGAGCGCATGTCGCTGGCGCATGTTTTAAAATGCCGCCAATAAAATAAAGAGCGGCGTCAGAAAGACCAGCATATTTATTTCCAGAAAAAAGATTTTGTCCATTTTTAAAAAGCGAAACATGCGTGTGCATTCCAGAGCCATTGTCGCCAAAGATAGGTTTCGGCATAAAGGTTGCCGTTTTACCATGTCGTTGCGCTACGTTTTTTACTACGTATTTAAACCACATCATTTTGTCGCAGATACTAAGACCTTCATCAAAGCGAATGTTGATTTCTCCCTGAGCAGAAGCTACTTCATGGTGTTGTCTTTCGACCAACATTCCGAGGCGCTCAAGCTCCAGACAGATTTCGGTACGGATGTCTTGGAGAGTATCATGGGGTGCAACCGGAAAATAGCCCTCTTTGGTGCGTGGTTTGTAACCTAAATTACCACTCTCATCGCGACCCGTATTCCAAGCTGCCTCTTTGGAATCAATACGGTAAAATCCACCATTATTGGTTTGTTCATAGCGAACGTCGTCGAAAATAAAAAACTCTGCCTCGGGTCCAAAATAAACAGTATCAGCAATTCCAGTTGATTTTAAATAAGCGACAGCTTTTTTAATAATTTGTCGGGGGTCTCGCTCGTAGGGCAAGAGCGTATCAGGCAAATGAATATTACAAATCAAGCTTAATGTCGGAACCTCCATAAAGGGGTCCATCTTTGCCGTCGTTGGATCAGGAATGACGATCATGTCTGATTCATGAATATGACGCCAACCACGAATGGAGCTTCCGTCAAAACCAAGGCCCTCCTCAAAGACTTCGTTTGTTAACTGGTGAAGAGGAATTGTAAAGTGTTGCCACATTCCGGGAAGATCGCAAAACTTGAGATCCACCATTTTGCAACCATTGGCTTTGGCCATTTCAAGAACTGCATTTACATCCATAATTTATTCCCCCAATTTAGATAAAGGTTAAAGGTTTCTTTTTTAAAGCGCTTCCTCATTTTTTTCACCCGTTCGAATTCGCATGACTTGTTCGACAGTTGAAACGAATATTTTACCGTCGCCAATTTTTCCGGTATGAGCGGCCTTGCGAATTGCTTCAAGGGCGGGTTCTAGCAAAATGTCACTGACAACGGCCTCAATTTTTATTTTTGGTAAAAAATCAACAACATACTCAGCACCCTTATAAACTTCGGTGCGTCCTTTTTGTCTGCCAAACCCGCGAACTTCTGTCACAGTGAGGCCTTCTATTCCGGATTCAGATAAAGCTTCGACCACATCGTCGAGCTTAAAAGGTTTAATGATGGCCTCTATTTTTTTCATGTTTTATTGCGGTCGGTTTAAAGATTAATACTACCTTCTTGAGTTTTTTTCTAGACTTGAATTGTGCCAATGAAAAATATTTTTCTGAAAAATTGTTTTTGTAGTTTTAATCTTGGCAACGAATTTGACAATCCTGTTGCGCTTGGTTGGGTTTTTTGTTATACCCGACGAACTTTCCTAGCGAGCTCGACATTAAGTACGTAAATTTATTAAGGGCGGTTGAATGATAGATTCTGTCTTCATTTATGGGTCGTTTTCGGAAGGAATGGTACATTTTGGCATGGTTGCCAACTATATCAAATCCAGAACAACGGCTGAAGCTAAAGGCTCGGTATATCGCTTAGAAGTGGGCTTTCCAGTATTTATTTTAGATGGGCAAACCAGCGTACCTGGCACGGTAATTGAGCTCAATGAGTGCGAATTTCTACTAAAGATTTTGGATGAGTATCATGGCTATTCTCCCCTAGATCCAAAAAGAAGCCTTCATATACGTCACGAGATTAAGGCCCTATTGTCAGATGGCCGCGAAGTAGCAACTTATTGTTACTGTCTAAACCCTGCAAAACTTCCAAAAAGTGCAATATTGTTGGGCGACGGCGACTGGCCCAAGGCGCTCATAGAACAACCCCCGATGGTTACCACCCTGACCGAAAGACATATTTGTTATATAAAAAAGCTAGCTGAATCAAATCGTAAGGATACGATTGTATACCCACTTGATGTTTGCCGAGAGCTTGAGCGTATGCAGATAATTGTTGATAAAGGCCGCCGCTTTTCTTTGACTAATTTAGGTAAAGAAATCTGCAGGTTTGTTTAGTTCCGTGTTTAATATTGTCTTGTTGGAACCAGAAATTCCAAATAATACCGGTAATATAGGGCGAACTTGCTTAGGCACTGGCTGTGAACTTCACTTAATAGAACCCTTTGGTTTTAAAATTGACGACAAACAGTTAAAAAGAGCTGGGCTTGATTATTGGCCCAACCTAAAGTGGCACAGGCATTCTTCGTATGAAGCTTGGCGGGTAACCGTGCCAGATTTTTCTCGGGTCTTTTTCTTTTCAAAAAAAGCCGCTAATATTTATTCCGATGCTAGGTTTCAGTCTGGCGATTGGCTGATCTTTGGTAAAGAAACACAAGGACTGCCGGAGGGACTAATTAGACAACACGGCGCGCAGGCGTATTACATGCCCATGTACGGACCGATCAGAAGTCTGAATTTGGCCAATGCCGTCGCAATTGCCATTTATGAAGGCTTGAGACAAATCCAGGTAAACCCAATAATCGAATCATCTCCAGCAGTTATAGACAATCCTCTTTAGATTTTGCTAGGCTATAACTTATGTTTGCAAAGTTTATCACAAAAATAATTGGCACCAAACACGAACGAGATATTAAGAAGCTTCAACCTATAGTCGCGGCCATTAATGCGCTAGAGCCCCAAATAAAAGCTCTTACCGATGATCAGCTAAAAGCGAAGACGTTGGAATTTAAGCAAAAAATTGCCAATGGCGCTTCGCTTGATGATGTTTTACCCGAAGCTTTTGCAGTTTGTCGCGAGGCCTCAACGCGTGTATTGCGGATGCGACATTATGACGTACAGTTAATTGGGGGTATTACTCTACATCGAGGTTCTATTTCAGAAATGAAAACGGGAGAAGGGAAAACTCTCGTTGCCACGTTACCGGTATATTTAAATGCACTTAGCGGAAATGGCGTTCACGTAGTTACTGTGAATGATTATTTGGCGAAAAGGGACTCAGAATGGATGGGTCGCCTTTATAATTTTTTGGGTCTAAGCGTGGGAATTATTGTGCACGAGCTTTCAGATCAGCAAAGAAAAGTTTCATATAATTCAGATATAACGTACGGCACGAACAACGAGTACGGATTTGATTACCTCCGTGATAACATGAAATTCAACATTGATGACTATGTCCAACGCGTGCTCAATTTTGCTATCGTCGATGAGTGTGACTCCATTTTAGTGGATGAAGCTAGAACACCCCTTATTATTTCGGGCCCCTCAGAAGGATCAACCCAAAAATACAACACAGTTAACAAAATAGTTCCTCATTTAGTAAAAGAGAAACATTATATAATGGAAGAAAAATCCCGCACGGCTTCTTTGACTGATGAGGGAAACTCTAAAGTTGAAGAACTATTGGGTATCGACAATCTCTACGATCCAAAACACATTGAACTTCTTCACCATGTTTATCAGGGCTTGAAAGCACACCATCTCTATAAACTTGATGTCGATTACATGATCAAAGACGGAGAAATCGTTATCGTTGATGAATTTACCGGGCGCCTCATGCCTGGCAGGCGTTGGAGCGACGGCCTTCACCAAGCCATTGAGGCCAAAGAAGGCGTTAAGGTTAAAAATGAGAATCAAACCTTGGCCACAATTACTTTTCAAAACTTTTTTAGAATGTACAAAAAACTTTCAGGCATGACCGGTACAGCAGAGACCGAGGCCGTTGAATTTAAAAAGATTTATAAGTTAGAAGTAGTAGCTATTCCCACAAACAAACCCATTCACCGAACTGATCACGAGGACGTTGTATACAAAACCGAGAACGCCAAATTTAAAGCAATCGTTGAAGATATTAAAACTCGCACAGCGGCCGGCCAGCCGTGCCTTGTGGGGACAGCGAGCATTGAGAAAAGTGAATTGTTGGGTCGATTTTTAAAAAATCTAAATATCCGTCATAATGTTTTGAATGCGAAACATCACGAGAGAGAAGCCGATATCATCGCGCAAGCCGGGAGAAAAGGGAACGTGACGATTGCCACAAATATGGCCGGCAGAGGCACAGATATTCTTCTCGGTGGAAACCCAGAAGTTTTGGCGAAATTCGAAAACAAGACAGCCACGCCCGAAGAGTTTGAAAAATCCGTTGAAAAATATCGTGAGGTTACGGAGCAAGAAAAAAAAGATGTGATTGCAGCGGGTGGCCTATATATAGTTGGAACTGAGCGCCACGAATCTCGACGAATAGATAATCAGTTGCGAGGTCGCGCTGGCCGACAGGGAGACCCCGGAGCCTCTAAGTTTTTTCTTTCTCTTGAAGATAGCCTCATGCGAATTTTTAACGGTGAAAGACTTCAGCGAATCATGAATACACTTAAAGTGCCCGACGATGAGCCGATTACTGCACGCATGGTAACCAGAGCCATTGAGTCTGCTCAGCGAAAAGTAGAGGGACATAATTTTGATATTCGTAAGCATCTTTTAGAATATGACGATGTGATGAATCAACAGAGAACCTATGTGTATAGCCTTCGCCGAAGAATATTAGAGAATAACAATGTAGACGAAGTTGTTATCGAAATGCTTTCTGATAATGTTTCTGACTTGTTAGACACCTTTGCTCCTGTCGATGGCAAAAAGTCGCAGTGGGATTTGGATGGACTGGCTCTGGCTCTGGGGCAGCAGTTCGGTGTGACCATTGAGTTTGCGAAGGCGGCTGATCTTAATAGCGAAAAACTAGTTGAGTTAGTAAAGTCTCCTGTGAAGGTGGCTTTTGATCAACAAAAAGAAAAATTGGGACCCTACTTTGCTCAGCTGCAAAAAATGATATTACTTCAGACCATGGATACTCGCTGGAAAGAACATCTTGCCCAAGTGGATCACTTAAAAGAAGGAATTAACCTAAGAGCTTACGGCCAAAAAGATCCCCTTATAGAATACAAAAAAGAAGCCTTCAGAGCCTTTGAGCAAATGCAGATTTTGACAAGGAATGAAACTCTAGAAAAATTACTGAAAGTTCAAATCGTAGAAAAGCCGGCTTCCGCTGATGAACTGGAGCCCGATCAAACATTTGATGAAGAGCAGTTTAATTACAATAATCCGGCTGAAGGAGCGCCAGTGGGTCCAGCGACGGGAATGCCATTCATGCCACTAGCTCAGCCCCAGCAACAAATGAGCCTGAATCACGGAAGTCAGGGTTCCCGCGGGGCCGGTCCCCAGGGGCCGCGGGAACCCATAACAAGAGATCAGCCAAAGGTTGGAAGAAACGACCCGTGCCCATGCGGCAGCGGCAAGAAATTTAAAAAGTGTCATGGCGCTACTTAAAAGAAGGTAGAAGATGGTAGTGTGTCCTAAGTGCAGCACTAATATTGACGCTGACTTTGGAATTCAAAGATGTCCAAGCTGCTCATCTAACGTAATTATAGAGCTTGATGGCACCGCCCGCACCGAAGAAGGCGCCGCGCCTGAAGGGGTCAGAGCCGAGGCAGAATTAGTCCCCGATTTTTTGGCGCCAGCGCCAGCGCCAGAGGCCGCGCCCCTTTTTGAGGAACCTGCGGATGATCCACCTCCTATTATGCTTGATCCACCTCCCGCGATTTTAAAGCCTCGGTCGCCACCACGAAACGAAGCTGACCTTTCAGACATAGCAGCATTTGGAAATTCAGACGCTTCTATGGCACGTGACGGGATTTACATCTACGATCTTTTGATTTGGAATGTCGACTCTAGAGATACCAAAGAGCAACTGAGGGGAGCTTTAACAGATGCACGCTTTGCCTGGGATGTAGAAAAAATTATGAGCTCTATTCAACAGGGGGCAATGAGAATAAACTCTATAAATGCAGTTAAGTCGGCACTGTTAGTTAACCGTATTAAAAATTTGCCTATCGGAATATCATGGGAACAAAAACTAATAACAGATATGGGGATGGCATGATTTCATCAACACTAGTCTTGGTTTTTTTAACAGCAGTGGCGACGGCTGACGATTGGGAGCATCATAAATCAAGCCTGCAAAAGCTTTCTACGGAAATTGAAATGAGGGAAAAGGAACTCAAAGAACTCATTGTCAGAAAAAAACTTGAAAAAGATCGAGGACATTCCCAAGAGTTGCTCAAGGAAATCGAAGAAAAGCACAAGCAGGGCGAAAAATCGTTAGTAGAGTTTAACAAAGAAGTGGAACACATAAAATACCGGCACCCAGGACGAGAAGCCGAAAATGGGACCAGGTCCTACTCAATAATAACACCTCGGACTGTAGAGGATATTGAGTCAGATACGGGTGTTGATGGTAAGCTGGACAAACTAAAACAGAAAATGAAAAGTCAGTACGGTAACTTTTCAACAGAAAATGAATCTGATAAATCTGAAATCCACGAAAAAATTCCCGAAAAAGTTGAGTCGCAAAGAATCATTATCAAAAAGTAGATAAATGCTATTATTCGAGGTCTTGGTATTCGGGCTTTTTATTGGGAAGCTCAGCCTCAAGCTCTTGGTTCATTCTATTAATTTTACTAGAAGCAGACTCGGAGTCCACAATGCTTGCGCCAGATGCCGACTGCGCCGCATTTGACCGAGCATTTCGCTCATCGATAGACTTGGCAGTTTCATTTGACTTTGGCAAAATGGAGGCGCCCCTGTAGACAACCTTACCGTCTTTAAAGTGGACTTCTTTTATGGTTTTATTCTCGCCTTGATAAAAAGAGAACTGCCAAATATCCATTCCGTTTCGGCGCTTGGTCAATTGAGGCGTGCCCACTTCGTTCAGCACTTGGTCCTTGTCCATTCCGTTAAAAACCATTTTATCGAACGAACCCAGGTCTGGAGTGGTGGCACATGACATTGATAAAAGGACAAACCCTAGGAATAAAGTATTTTTTAGTTTCATAATGATTCAATTATAACCCCAACGGGTCCAAAGCTAATAGAAGTTTTTGTGAAACAGGACAATGTTGTTTCGTTTTGAGACAAATCCGGTTGGCTTGTAAGCACAAAACTTGAGCAGCAACAGTTAATTATAATAGTTATTTATGCGTGACAGGAATTTTTCATAATGCTAGCTATCTATTTAAAAATCAGACAATTATTGGGGTAAAAAAATGGGATTGGATCGAAATGATTACAACCGGAGCGGGTTTTGGGCCTTTGTTTTTAGTATGGTTTTTTCTTTTGGCTTTTTTATTTACATTTCTTTTATTCATAAAGGCGTTCTTGGTCTTGATCAGCCCAAACTAAAGGTCGAAGTAAATGCCGCAACGGCAGAGGCAACAGGCCAAGCACCTCAAGAAGATGTAAGTAAAAATACCTCACCATGGATTTCAACACCCGCCTTAGTTACGTACGGAAAAGAAAAGTTTGCGACGTCTTGTTCAGTATGCCACGGAAATTCTGGATTGGGTGACGGGCCAGCCAGTGGAACCATGAATCCCAAGCCCAGAAATTTAGTTGAAGGAAAATGGACAGCTGGCGGTACTACGATTCAGTTATATAAAACGGTAACTGGCGGATTGCCAGGAACAGCTATGGCCCCATTTGGTCACTTATCAAAATTAGATCGTTGGGCCATTGTACATTTCATTCGTTCTGTTTCTAAAAACTTGCCCAAAGACGACCTTAAAGCGCTTGAAAAATTTGCCCAAGGGGAGAAATAAACTTGCAACGTTGGCTAGCGCTTCTTTCTACTAGCATCCTATGCATTTCTGCACAGGCCTATGACACTAAAAAAGTGGAGCTCAAGGCTAGCGAGAAACCCAAGGAGCTTGCAAATGTGGGCATTACGGAGCGCCTTGATCATCGCCTGAATACGGACATTGATTTGATTGATGAGTCAGGAAAGACCGTAAAACTGTCTCAGTATTTTGTTGAGGGTAGACCCGTTATTCTCTCATTAGTTTATTTTGGCTGCTCAAACTTATGTAATTTTCATCTTAATGGCGTGGCCGAGGCCTTACAAAAGATTTCTGAAAAGGCGGGTCGAGACTATGAATTTGTGGCAATAAGTTTTGATGAAAAAGAAACGCCCGAAATAGCACTCAAAAAAAAGAAAAGCTACGTAGAGGCTTTTTCTGCGCCCGGAGCACAAGAAGGCTGGCATTTTTTGACAGGAAAAAAACAGGATGTTCTGGCGCTGGCCAAACAGGTCGGATTTAAGTACCAATGGAGTGAGGAAACTAAAGAGTGGGCCCATGCTTCGGCAGCAATTATGATTACTCCAGAAAAAAAGATAGCCCGTTATTTACATGGAGTATTTTTTGAACCCAAAACCATGAGTTTGGCGCTGACAGAAGCTAGTCATCTCAAAATAAGCAATATTGTCAGTAACTTTATGCTTTTTTGTTTTAAATACGATCCCAAGAAAAGCAAATACACAATCTACGCCTTTAATATTATGCGCGCAGGTGCAGGTCTTACGGTGCTTTTGATGGCTCTGTTTTTTGGTGGGTTTTGGATTAAACAGCGAATGAAAAGGACTGAGGAGTGAACTCATGATGTGGTTAACAAATCATGCATTGGCAGGGGGCAATTCCTTTATGCCATTTCAGGGAACGCAAATTGCTCGTCAGGTTGATGATCTCTATAGCTTTCTCGTAATTTCTAGTACGATTTCTTGTTTTCTATTAATTGGTGGAATGATCTATTTTGCCTTCAAATACAAAAGGCGCACGGCTGCTGATAAGCCTGGTGGGTTAATTCACAATGGTCTCCTCGAGTTTACCTGGAGTTTTATTCCCTTTTTGATTTTCATGTTGGTATTTGGATGGGGCTGGTACGTTTACGATCAGATGCGAAATCCACCCAAAGATTCTTTTGAAGTTCACGTAATTGCAAAGCAGTGGTCTTGGGAATTCAAATATAAAAGCGGTCGCAGCTCTCCCGATCTTATTGTGCCGGTAGGTAAGCCGATTAAATTAATTATGAGTTCAACGGATGTTTTACATAGCTTTTTTGTTCCTGCATTTCGTATTAAGCAAGATGTGGTGCCAGGGATGTTTACGAGCGTGTGGTTTAATTCTGATTACGAGGGTGAGTTTCAAGTTTTCTGTACCGAGTATTGCGGCGCCAAGCACTCAGAGATGTTAGCAAAAGTAAAAGTTCTGTCTCCGGAGGCATTTGAAAATTGGCTTGCGACAGACCCGTATAAAGGATTGAGCCTTGCCGATATGGGCAAAAAAGTTTACCTCGATAAAGGCTGTGTCGCTTGTCATACAACTGATGGAAAGCCCAGTATTGGTCCCAGCTATAAGGGCATGTTTGGCACAGCTAGGTTGCTTGAAGGTGGCGGCAGTGCTCAGTATGACGAAAACTATGTTCGTGAATCCGTATTAAATCCCAACGCAAAGACAGTCGCCGGTTTTGCAAAAGGCGTCATGCCGCCATTTGCCGGTCAAATTTCTGAACAGGAAATATCGGCAGTGATCGAATTTTTGAAAAGTTTAAAGTAGGAGATACCTCATGGCTCACGCAGATTCCCATTCACATAGCTACCTTGATCACGGCAAGGGTCTTTGGTCATGGTTGACAACAACGGATCATAAAAGAATTGGGCTAATGTATTTTATGGCCGTTGCGACATTTTTCTTGATTGGCGGAACGTATGCCATGCTGATTCGGCTAGAGTTATTTACCCCGGGTCTCAGTTTTTTTAGCACTTTTGACGGATACAATCGTGCCATGACTATGCATGGAGCGATAATGGTTTTCATGGTTATTATCCCTGGCATACCGGCATTTCTAGGAAACTTCTTTTTACCTTTACAAATTGGCGCCAAAGATGTGGCCTTTCCTCGGGTAAATCTTTTGAGCTGGTACTGTCTAATGATTGGTGCCGCTGTTTCTGTATCATCGCTTGTTTTGGGAGGCGCTGATACTGGTTGGACTTTCTACACACCTTATAGCATCAACAAGTCCTTTGCCGGTACTGTCATAATGGTTGCCGGAGCCTTTATTATGGGCTTCTCTTCTATCTTAACGGGCGTCAATTTTTTGGTAACAGTTCATAAATTACGGGCGCCGGGCATGACAATGAGCCGCCTGCCATTATTTGTTTGGGCACTCTACTCTACGGCAATACTTCAAATCTTAGCTACTCCAGTTTTAGCCATAACACTGATGATATTAATTCTAGAAAAACTTTTGGGTGTGGGTGTTTTTGATCCCGCGCTGGGTGGCGATCCCGTTTTATTCCAACACTTCTTTTGGTTTTATTCTCACCCCGCTGTCTACATCATGATTTTGCCTGCGATGGGAATAGTGAGTGAAATTATCACGACGTATTCTAAGAAAAACATCTTTGGCTATACGGCAATTGCTTACTCGTCGCTTGCGATCGCGTTAGTCAGCTTTTTCGTTTGGGGCCATCACTTATTTTTGAGCGGTCAGTCAGAGGTCGCTGGTTTGATATTCTCATTTCTCACAATGTTGGTGGGCGTGCCAACGGCGATTAAGATGTTTAACTGGCTTGCTACCCTTTATCAGGGCTCCATACGTTTTGATGCCCCTATGCTTTTTGCTCTGGGATTTTTATTCTTATTTGCAATTGGTGGAGTTACCGGAATTATGCTTGCGGTGCTTGCTGTAGACGTGCATTTTCATGACACCTACTTTGTGGTTGCCCACTTTCATTATGTGATGGTCGGGGGAACTCTCATGTCAATTATGGGAGGTCTTTACCACTGGTTTCCAAAAATGTTTGGTAGAGTTGTAAATGATTCGATTGCTCGAGTGTCATTTGTTTTTATTTTTCTTGGTTTCAACGTTACCTTTTTTCCGCAGTTTATTTTGGGCGCTCAAGGTATGCCAAGGCGTTATGCCACCTACCTTCCGATCTATGAATCGTTAAATAGGATTTCATCAGTTGGCGCATGGATGATTGGCACAGGCTTCTTAATCGGACTGTATTGTTTAATCAATGGTTTCTTTAAGGGCGAAAAATCGTCTGATAATCCTTGGGGCTCAACTACATTAGAGTGGCAGACATCTTCGCCTCCTCCTCATGAAAACTTTATTAATACACCAGTAGTAACGGCAGGTCCCTATGAGTACAGATAAACCCCATCACTTACATCATTACGAAAGCCCTGAGCACCAATATTCTACGGCTAAGCAGGGCGTTTGGGTTTTTATGGCGACCGAAATACTTATGTTTGGTGGCTTGTTTGTAGCCTATGCGCTTTATAAAAATATCTACCCGGAAATTTTTGTTTTTGGATCCAGCCTTTTGGATTGGCGAATGGGCGCACTCAACACAGTAGTGTTGATCGCGAGTTCACTAACCATGGCGCTGGGCATTCATTACATTCAGAAAAAAGAAAACACGAAGGCCTTCTGGAATTTAATATTAACGGTTGTTTGTGGACTTATTTTTATGGTGGTGAAATATTTTGAATATTCCCACAAGTTTCATGAGCATATCTTTCCAGGCAAACATTTTGCCTATGCACCTGTCGGAGTAGATGTACCAGTTAATCAAGGTCTTTATTTCTCACTTTATTTTATGATGACCGGACTCCACGGCACACACGTTTTAATTGGAATGGGCATGATTTTATGGGTGGCAATCAAGACCCGACGTGGTGATTTTGGGCCTCATTATTATACTCCGGTCGAAGGCGTCGGAATTTTTTGGCATCTAGTAGACTTAATTTGGATTTATCTTTTTCCATTACTTTATTTGGTAGGTTAAGGAGTTTTAGAAATGGCATCACAAAAAGAACACGCGTCAGCAGACTCGCATTCACACGACAATCATCCCGACTTGGGTTCCTATTTAAAGGTTTTCACTTTTTTATTGATTGCAACAGTAGTTACGGTGGCAGTTGCCCAAGTCGACTTAGGGGCACTCAATACTCCAGTGGCCTTTTTGATAGCAACCATTAAAGCGCTTGCGGTGTTAGCGATATTTATGCACTTAAAATACGATAACTTAATGAACAGGGCCATCGTTGGCGTTGCTGTCTTTTTTGTATTTTTAATGTTTTTCTTTTGCGCATTGGATATTTACACGCGAGTTTTTGAACAGAGTACGCTTTAATTTTATGAGCATTGTAAGAGCCTATTTAGATCTCACTAAAATTGGCATCGTAATATTTATTCTTATTGCGGGCACGCTCGGCTTTTTATTAGGAGTCGACCCCAACCAAGGCATTAAAGTTTCAAACTACTGGAACCTAATGCTCGGTCTATTTTTTTTGGGCTCATCGAGTTTTATTTTCAATCAACTTCAAGAAATAGAACTCGACAAAAAAATGCAAAGAACAGCCCGACGGCCATTAGCTACGGGGCAATTTGAAGCTAACAAATCTTTTTTTTTAGGATTGATTTATTTAGCTCTTGGAGTTTGGTTTACCTCAAAATGTTCCCTTATCACATTAGTTTTGGGTTTATTAACACTAGTTTTCTATAATGGATTTTATACTCTCATTTGGAAACCCAAATGGGCGTTTGGCGCGGTTCCCGGGGCGATACCGGGGGCACTGCCAATAGTTATCGGATATTCAGCGGCAAATACGCAGATCACTTCGACTGAAAGTGTATATCTGTTCTTTCTTATGTTTTTGTGGCAAATGCCCCACTTTTGGGCCATCGCTATGAAAATTAAAGATGATTATACTGCAGGAGGAGTACCCGTGCTTCCGGCCGTGCGAGGAGACGGGGATACCCTATATTTTATGGGACTTTATGTGTTTGCATATGTAGCTCTGGCCTTAGCTTCGCCATTGTTTGTGAAATCTCATTTAGCCTATTTATGTGTTGTTGTTCCGGTGGCGCTCAAAGTACTGCTAGAATTTTTTAGATTTTTTGCTTCCGTTGGTAAGATTGGCTGGGTTCGCTTTTTTACTTGGATAAACGTCAGTATGGTTTTGTTTATGATCGCACCTGTATTTGATAAGTGGTATGGAATTTTCCTGTGAGCGAACGCTATTTAAAAACCTTTAGACTTCTTCTTCACGTTATTATTTTGGTAATTGGGCTGGGTGGCGCGACTCGCGCTATGAATGCTGGATTGGCCTGCCCCGATTGGCCATTGTGTTTCGGTAAGTTTATTCCCGATTACCATCCTCAAGTTTATTTTGAGTTTATTCACCGAGCGTTGGCGGGCGCCATGGGTGTCTTTACGGTTTTGATGTTTGGCAAGATTTTAACAAATAAAAATATTTCAAAGAATATTAAAATGACAGGATTTTTAGCGCTAGTGATTTATGGCGTTCAAGTGGCAATGGGAGCACTTACGGTGCTTAAGCTTTTAGAGCCAGGGTATGTGACCACACACCTAGTTTTGGGAATTGGTTTTTTGTCTCTGATGCTTTGGATATATTTGTCGCTGCCCAAGAGCGTGAAAATAAGTATGAACAAAAATGATAGGAAAAGCATGCCGGCCCCTCGATGGGTAGTCTTTGGCGGAATTATAGTTTTAATGGTGGTGAGTTTGCAGATTGTTTTGGGTGGCAAGGTTGCATCTAATTATGCCGGCCTGGCCTGTTCTGTTGATTTTCCACTTTGTCTTGGAAAGTTGGTCCCTACACTTGAGGGCCTCGTGGGTTTACATGTGATGCATAGACTAGGCGCCTATTTAACATTATTGACAGTAATTATGTTTTTTACTTTTCTGAACTTAAGCCAAGTCCGAGTCTTACAACCTCGGATCGTGCAGACCTCGCGCATATTAATTACGCTGGTACTAGTGCAGGTGGCGCTGGGTATTGCCAACATTAAATTCTTTCTGCCTGCGTTGATCACAGTATTGCACACCATGTTAGCTGCAGGAATTGTGGCTACTGTGGTTTTGATTATTTTTTTAGCTCTGAATGGCGAGGATTATTCAAAGTCTACTTGATTTTCTGGAGAAGCCTTAACGAATTCTGGTAATTTGGTACAGTGATTATAGACACTTTGAATTTTTTTAAATGGAATCATGTCGACATTGAATCTTTTTGCACTAAATACCTGCGGTATTAAAAAACAGTCGGCCGCAGTTAGTTCGTCGCCAAAAGAATACTTTCTGGAGTGTTTTTCCAGAAGCCTTTCGAGACCTTTAAACCCCTCTGTAATCCAATGTTTTGCCCAAGAGCTTTTCATCTCTTGAGTTGCGCCAAAGTCTTTTTCTATCTTTTGTAAGACCTTAAGGTTTTGAAATGGCTGAATGCCACTATTAATGCCCTCGCAAAAATGTCGGACATGCGCACCCTCTGCCGCCGCTACAGGAAAGAGCCTTTTCTCCGGAAAAATCCGATCCAAATACTCAATAATTGCCATCGACTGGCCAACGGCCATTTCGTCATGAACTAAGCAAGGAACCTCTCCTAAAGGATTTAGATTTTTATATTCCGGCATATTCTGTTCGCCGCCGCTTTTCATCAAATGAACAGGCTTGATTTCATACTCAAGACCTTTTAAATTGAGAGCTATTCGCACACGATAACTGGAGGAACTTCGAAAGTAGCTGTATAGAATTAGCGACATGAGTTTAGAATATGTTAAAGCTAGAAACAGCGCCAGCATTTTTTAGGAGAACTATGAAACTAGGTACATTAAAACACGCAAAAAAGCTTGATGGCGAATTAGTCGTTGTAAGTCAGGATAATAAATTGGCCATTAAGGCGACTGGAGTCGCATCTTGTTTAAGAGAGGCCGTCGAAAACTGGCAAGAGACTTTTTCCAAATTAGAAAAAATTTATAAGGATCTTAACGCTGGTAATGTCAGTGACTCATTTAACGTAAATGAGGCGGATTTTCATTCTCCATTGCCCCGATCATTTCAGTGGGCTGATGGCTCATCATTTTTAGAGCACGTACGATTGGTACGTAAAGCGCGTAATGCCGAAATGCCGGAGAGTCTTTATACCGTGCCACTAATGTACCAGGGCATGAGCGATGAATTTCTGGCTCCCCGTGCGGACATTCCGCAAATAGAGATGGGTCATGGCACTGATTTTGAGGGCGAAGTAGGAGTGATTACTTCGAATGTGCCGATGGGCGTTTCTCCGGAAGCCGCGCTAAAGTGTATTTTACTATTTGTCCTCATTAACGATGTTTCTTTAAGGGGACTTGTTGCTGAAGAATTAGCTCAAGGGTTTGGCTTTTTCCAAAGTAAGCCAGCATCAGCCTTTGCGCCATTTGCCATTACAGCTGATGAATTGGATTTGGCTTGGAGTAACGGTAGAATTAAATTACCAGTGCTAGTAAATCTAAACGGAGAATTTTTTGGTAAGGCCAATGCAAAAGAAATGCACTTTCATTTTGGACAACTGATAGCTCATGCTGCTCGTACGAGGAATCTATCGGCAGGAACAATTATCGGTAGTGGCACCGTTTCAAACGCTGACGAAAGCGTCGGAGCCAGCTGCATTCAAGAAGTAAGAATGCGAGAAAAAATTAAAAGCGGTGAATTTAAAACGCCGTTTATGAAAATCGGCGACACAATCGAAATTAAAATGTTAAATCAAAATGGCGAAAATCTCTTTGGTACAATATTACAAAAAGTGGCCAGGGCCTGACTTTTTGGAATTAGTGCCGTGATGCTTTGGGGGGCGGGGCCCACCCTTTTCGATAACGCCTGATTCAAGATTTGAAAACTTGCTCATGTTATCTATAAATTTTTCGGCCAGCATACTTACTTGCTCAGGATCTTGACTCTGCAAGAACTTACCATCAACACCAGAAATACTTGTGGGCACTTCAAAACCAAAGGTAGCATGTTGACTCATGGGCGCTTTTGTTAAATGGCCCGATTGGATATTTCTTAATATTTCGCGAGTAACAGCCAGCGGAAATCTATCGCCGTGACCGTAGCCCTTGCCAGTCCAGCCGGTATTCAGCAACCAAACCTGCGCCTTAGAACTTTCCATGTATTTTGCAAGAAGAGAGGCGTAGTTAGCAGGATTTAAAGGCATAAAGGGCGCACCAAAACAGGTGCTAAAGACAGCGACGGGTTCTTTGACTCCAATTTCTGTTCCGGCAAGTTTTGCCGTGTAACCCGACAAGAAGTGGTATTGGGCTTGATAAGAATTAAGTTTAGCCACAGCCGGAAGTGCACCAAAAGCGTCCGCAGTTAAAAATATAAGATTTTTTGGTGCCGAAGCTTCATGAAATTGATTGGCAGTTTTTTCTAAAGCGTCGAGTGAATAAGAGCTGCGAGTGTTTTCTGTGATGGACTGGTCATCAAAGTCGACGGTTTTTGTGTCCTCGTCAAAAACAACATTTTCTAAAATCGAGCCAAAGCGGTTGCTGGCTCTAAATATTTCAGGTTCCTTGGCAAGGGATAATCCAATAAGTTTGGCGTAACAGCCGCCCTCCATGTTTGAAAGGCCCGACGGGGTCCAAACAATTTCATCATCACCAATCAAATAGCGGTCGGGGCTAGCTGACAAAGTAGTTTTGCCAGTTCCTGATAAACCGAAGAGAACCGAAGATTCGCTGCCGTCCTTTAAACAATTGGCAGAGGCATGCATCGGAAAATATCCCATCTGGGGAAATATAAAATTACAAAGGCTAAAAGCCGATTTTTTAATTTCACCGGCATAGGCTGTTCCCATAATGACGACTTTGAGTTCAGTGGGATCTAATAGAATTATTGTTTCTTCGACATTTGTTAAACCTAAGCTGTGACTGGTGCTAAAGGGAATATGATAAATTCGAATGACTTTGCCCGGCGGCGCTTTTTCTGCAATTGCAGCAATAGTTTTTTCGCGGAACATATTTTTAGCAAAAGCGATATGCCAAGGTGAGGTTGACATGACTTCAATAGGAAATCCGCCAACAAAACCACGCATAGAATAGGTTGATGTTTTTTTCAGGAAACTAACTCCAGTTTCAAAAACCTGCTGGCTCACTTTTTCGTCTAAAGGGACGTTTATAAGGCCCCAATCGATCAAATTTTTCAAGGCTGGCTTGTTGACTACAAATCTATTTTTGGCCGCGCGTCCTGTGAACTGTCCGGTCTTAACAATTAGCGCTCCATCGCGACTTAGTGTTCCCAAATTTTTTTTCAAAGATTCTTCGATTAGCCAGGCGGTCGTCATGCTTTCCTCGATATTTTTTGGTTTAAATACTCAGTAACTTTAAATATAAAAACGAGGCCTTACTAGCAATGAGCAGAAGCATATAACGCGACGCAGGAGGCTACATTATATAAAAGGCATTGGTATATATCCAGGGTAGCCACTTTCGTCCGTCAGGAAGAGGCAGGGTCGGGATGGTTCTAACAAGTATATTGTACACACCCTTTTCCTTGATTAAAAAAAGAGCGGTTTGTTGGTTTGACGTTTGTTGAAGGGTGCCGTCCTTATAGAGCCCGATCTCAAAGGGTACAAAAGGTTTTTTTGGCAGGGTTACCAGGATTTTTAGGTTTGGCTTAAAAGTTGTGTGCTCGCCCAACAAAAGCGTTGTGGATTGATCAAGGAGTTCGGCTGAAAATCCTTTGGGATCGCCCAACAGATCGAGGCATAAATAAAATTGGCCGTTCATCAGCGCGCGAAAAATCTTTTCTTTGTCGCCCGCAAGCTGCCCTGTTAATTCCGAGCGCAGTAGAATGTGGTTGGACGCAATCTTAAAGGAATCTAAATAAGTAGGAAACTTAAACATGCCTTTTCCAAGGGGGAGAGCATGTGCCGTTGTATCGTTACCCAAAAAAGCTGTGGTATGGCCCTTTTGATTTAAAGACTGCCAAAGGGCTAACTCTTTTTTTGGTTCAACATACATTCGCATCAACGAAAGTTGTGGGTTAAACGGATAAATAAACAAGCTCCATAAAAACGAAAGCCTTGTGGTATTCCAAGCCTCTTGCCAAATGCTTTTTAAGTTCAAGGTTTCAATGCCCAAAAGACCATTGGGATATTCTCCCGACCAAAGGTAGCCATCCTTATAGGGATGAGCCAAAACCGCAAATTCATTAACCTGGTCATGCCGGCGGCGCGAAAGCAAATCCGATAAATAAACCTGGCCATCGCCAAGTGTCGAAAAACTTTTTTTATTAAGACTATAAAGCAAAAGGTGACTATCTAAATAACTGATTTCATCGGCCTGAAGCATTAATACCTTTTCAAAATATCCTTCGGGTCGAGGACCTTGCCCAAAATAATTTAGCTCAGTAAAAAATATAAAATCTAGGCCCGCCTCACGGGCATCGGCCGCAATTTCATCCTGTGGAGCGCTGCCCGTGCTGAGCGATGAGTGGACGTGGGTTACTCCCCGGTAATCATAGTATTTACCGCCGTGAGAAAGCCCGGCAAGGTTAGAGTCCAAAATTGAAATCGAAAAAAGATTCAAAAAAATTCCGTAAGAGGTAATTGCAATTATAACGGTAATGAGGAATGACCATTTTTTCAAGGAGACACCACCTCAAATAAATAGGAATCTGTCGCGACTGAGTTAGGTCCCACTAAATGAGCTGCATGCGAATCTAACCAAACCGGTAGATATGAAGCAGACGGGGCGATCCAAAAAAACTTTTTATCTTTTGGCATTGAGGCATCTAAAAAATCAAAAAAGTCAATTCGGCCAACGCCCTTTAACTTATAAATTGGTTTTCTAGAATAATAAGTAAGTAGGGAGGCCATTTGGTATGTGCTGACATACAGTGGCGAGTATTCTTCGGTCAGTGGGAGTAGCGCCTTCATATCCCGAAGTTCTCGAATCTTCGAGTTCGAGATTTTAAAACCCTCGAGCGGTAAAAAAATAATACCCAAGATTATTACAAAAATGGAAGCCCACGCAGCCACAGAGCCTTTGATCCAATTCAGGCTGGAGTCAGAATTTATCACCGCTAAAGAAACAAGCGCGGGAATGCCAACAAGTGGCCAATTGGCCTCGACTCTGCCTTTTAAAGAAGTTATCAAGAAAAAAAGAACTGGTCCCCAGCCAAAATAACGAAGCCAATCAAGCCGACGATTTTCGGGTTTTCGCCAGGCTAAGAAAAGAATAGGGGGTAATATCAAAATGAACTGGTCGAAAATATATTTAAGGCTCCAATAGGGACTAGAGGTGACCTGTCCTAAACCATGATTAAGTTGAAATTTGAACGAAATAAAATCATTTGTATAATTCCAATAAAGTACGGGAAAGCTAAAAACTAAAAACGCCACTGCCACGTTCACGTAAGCGGTTAGGGGTAAAACCAGTTCTCGGCGTTGATGGAACAACCATAAAAAAGCCAGAGGAAAAAAAAGTACCATATGATACTTAGAGCAAAATCCGAGCCCGAGCGCCGCGCCCAGGATAATTGCGTCAGTGGACTTTTTGTGCGCAGTGAGTTTAAGGAAAAATAAAAGTGATACTGACCAAAAAAATAGGAGCGGTAAATCCGGAGTAATAATCAATGATCCCAGCCCAGTAAGCGGCGTTAATAGCAGGGCCCAGAGCAGCCACTTTTGTTTTTTTAAATCAAGATGGGGAGAGATTATTTTAAACCAAATAAAAAGCGTGATGTGACCAAGTACAATACCAGGAATTCTGGGGCCACTTAAAAATCTTTCAAACGGGATACCTAAAAAAAATAGCCAAGAAACCATTGGAGGGTGATCGAAAAAGCTAAGCTGCATATTATGGGCCCAGACCCAATAATAGGCTTCGTCGGAACAGAGAGGAATAACGACCCCGAGAATAATTTTGACTATTAAAGTAAAAAGAAAAAATGAAACCGTGTAGTTCACTTTAGGGGTAACTTAACTGCATGGATTTTCCAAGTTTCCCGGGAACGCCCTGGTCCTCACCATTGAAAATCACATCTATGGCTCCGCCGTCACTAACCTCAACCTTTATGGTTTTAGCAGCCTTAATAATTTGAATTTGATCTGGTTCAAGCCTAACTTTTTTTGTTGGACCACCATCTACCCAATAAAAAATATCGACAGCATCAAGCGCTTCGATAATGAGTTCCTTGCTTTGGATAGTTGCTCCGGTCTCAGATGATAACGCTTTTTTTGGCTCCGAAGGTTTTTCGACTGGTGCAGGTGTTGGTTTCGCCGTTTCAACTGGCGGTGGAATAGCAGGTGTTGGCGCAAGTACTTTTGGTGCGGTCGGAGCGATCGGTACGACGGCGGCGGGCGGTGGGACAGCAATAGGAGCTGGTGCACTTTCGGGTGTAACATTGGACTCTGGTTTGATTTCTGGCGCCAGAGTATCGTTTTTTAAAGTTGTGGCAATTTCTGCTGGAGTTGGGGGCTTGGCATCGTGTTCGTATTTTTCAATTGTGTTAATTAAAAACTTAACTAGTAAAATTACAATCAGTACGGCAAGAACAATGGCGGCCTGAATTACGATTTTTTGACTTTTATTTTCGAGTGGCAAGGGCGATGGGGCCTTTGGAGTATCCACCGTATTGGAAGGATTATTGGAAGCATGCCGCCGATCTTTGCCGCCAGTTTCTTCTAGAAAGCTATTCATTACTTCGTGTGTGTCTAGCTTAAGAAAGGTGGCATAGGTCTGGATAAATCCACGTAGAAACGCTTTAGACGGGAGAGAACGTGTATCTCCACGTTCAATGGCCTCAATAATTTTGACGCCAATTTTGGTCGCCATAGAAACTTCGCTAGGAGTAATTCCCTTTTTTTCCCGGCAATCTCGCAAAATTTGTCCTGTATGCTTCAAAATCCTATTCCTTGATTAAAATGTTGAGCTGATCCTTTGATTTCTGCGTGTATGGACCCTCTGGGCTTGCATCAATAATTTGCTCCAAGCGAGCTACAGCCTTTTCCTTTTCACCCAATTTGACATAGGCAAGAGCGCTAAAATACTGTGGCTCATCAAATCCGACTTTTTTACAAACCTGAGAAGCATAATCTAACCGCTTGGCAGCTTTTGCAAAACTTTTCTGTTCAAAGTACGTTCTTCCCAAAAAAACATAGGCGTCACAATAATCTTTGTTGAGCTCAATTGCCGTAACGAAATGCTTTTCAGCTGTAGCGTAGTCTTTAAGGCTAAAATACGCGATTCCTAAATTAACGAATGCCTTTTCTGGGGCGGGATAAAGTAAGTCTTTGGTAACTTTGTCAAACTCGGTTGCGGCGAGACTGTAATTGCCCATTTCTAGATAGACGCGGCCAAGATTGCTTCGGGCATCGGCGTACTCAGGTTTTAGTTCTAACGCTTTTTTGAGATGTTCCTTAGCTTTTAAAAAGTCACTACGCACAAAGTAGGCAAGGCCTAAATTATTATGGGCTATCGAGTTTGTAGGATCCAGTCGTTCTGCCTCTAGTAACTCTCGCAGTGCTGCCGGATAATTTTTTTGTGTTAAATGTGCGGTGCCAAGAGAAAGGTGGAGTTCAGAAAGCTCTTTGCTATTTGAATGTTTGTTGGATGTTGAACAGGAAGCTAATAATAGTATTAAGAAAATTAATCTGATCACCCATTAAACCTATCAAAACTTTTGGGTTTGAGCAAAAATGCTATGTGTCAGAAAACTCTAAGTTCAAGACTAACTAGGCATTCAACGTGAAAGGTTTGGGGAAACATATCAAAGGCAAAAAGGGATGAGAGATCGTAGACCTTCACAAGAGCCACCAGATCCCTTACCAAGGTTGGGGGGTCACAGCTAATAAAAAGAATTTGCGCAGGCCTAAGGCGAAGTATTTCGATGATCAATTCTGGAGCACAACCCGATCTAGGGGGATTCAGAATAAAACAGGAATCAGCCGGGATTGTTTTTAGGTCACATAAATATTTTAAAGAATCTCGAACAACAAACTGTAAATTTAAAGCGGTACCGGGAATTCTTTTCTGCTCAGCTCTCTTTATACTTTCTTTGTTTACATCAACGCCGATGATTTTTGTGGTTAAGTTTTTCGCCAGAAAAAAAGCAAAATTGCCTTCGCCGCAATATAAATCATAGGTATTTTTTATATTTTGTGAGATCAGATTTTTGGTCTGATTTATCAGCGCTGAATTTACAAAATCATTAACCTGTCGAAAAGACATGGCGGGGGAGTTTTGTGGTGAAATATTGAAGACTGCTTTACCCATAGCATCAACAAAAATATCTGCCTCGCGCCTATGGCCCGTGTGGCTGTTGCAGAGCTCACGCCTAAGATCAGATAGTACTAAATTAATTTTTTCATTGGCAATTAAACAGGCGGAGATGGGAATAATTTGGTGAGAGGTTCTTTTGAAGTATCCGAGAATTTCCCCGTCCCAATGTAGTCTAATACGGTTTCGATAATGAAGCTCTTTGTCAGAGGGAAAGACAAAAATAGGTCGTTCAATTTCTACTTTGAGGTGTTTATTAAAGTATTCTTCTAGGAACAAACCTTTTTCAGAGATTTGCCCTGGGTAGTTAATATGTTGCCATTGGCAGCCCCCACATTCTGAGAAATAGGGGCACGGTGGAGTTATACGAGATTGTGATGGGGTGATAACCTCTATGAGACGACTTTCGGCGTAAGTAGACTTTAGCTTCGTAATTTTTACTCGGACTTTATCGCCTGGGCAGGAATCAGGGACAAATACCACAAAATTATCAATGCGAGCTATGCCTGCGCCCTTAAAAGTTAATTTCTCAATACTTAACTCTAAAATATCGCCCGATTTAATCGACAAAACTATTTATTGCAAATTTCTTTGGGCTCAAAAAACAAAGCCAACTCTCGCTCTGCACTTGCGGCACTATCACTGCCATGAACGGAATTTTCGCCCATGCTGTCGCCAAAAAGTGCACGGATAGTGCCGGGAGCCGCTTTTTTGGGATCGGTAGCGCCCATGACTTCTCGATTTTTGCTAACAGCCCCTTCGCCTGAAAGAGCCATTAGTAGGACAGGCCCGCTAGTCATAAACGAGACTAATTCGCCAAAGAAAGGTCGTGCCTTATGTTCCGCATAGAACTCTTCGCACTTACTTTTTGAAAGGACTGTTAATTTTGCGGCGGCAATTCGAAGGCCATTTTTTTCAAAAATATCTATGATTTTTCCAATGCAGTTTTTATTCATAGAATTTGGTTTAATGATACTAAAGGTGAGCTCTTTTGACATATTTCCTCCAAAAAAATGATTCTGAAGGCTATTTACTAATAAAACTTTCGAGCCAAGGCAAGTTTTGAAAGTCGGAACTAGAATTTAAATAGTAATACAAATAGGTTCCGAAGCCCAAAAGGGCTACTACCAGCAGCGCATTTTGCCAGTTGCCCGAGAGCTCTTTAGCATTGACCCATTGCCTTACCCCAGAGCCCCAAAAATTCGTAAATACGGCATTTACAGACCGCCGCTTGTTGCCACTCACTGTGTCGCGAATGAGCTCTCTAATCTTGTTGGGTGGGTCCATAAACTCAGCGCCGACTCTTACAAAGTTTTGGGGCAATGTTTCAAGACGCCTTACCGCAGCAATCCAGGCCACCGTTTCCCCGTCAGGCAGATCAAAGGACAAATTAATGTGTTCGTTGAAATCAGGAGCAAGCGCCAAAGGCAAAATAAAACCTACGCCATTTGCAGAAAAATCAAGGAGTTCACCATGGTGGGAGTGTGTGGCCCCACTAGAAGAAGAAAAACGCACTACTTTCCGCTCTTGGGGATGTAATTGATAGCGCGTGGCTCGCCTAAAATTGGTTCGGGGCTTAATTTTATAACTCATATATTCAATGTCTCTCTTCGGCGCGTAGATATAGAAACTTGACTCTGGACTTAAGCCTGGGAACCAAATAAACTATTCTGGTCTGCTGACAAGCGGTGGACAAGGGGTGACGGTGTCCAAGTCAGAAATTAAGAGAGTTGAAAAGCCGTGGGGTTATGAGCTCATCTGGGCCAAAACAGCCAAATATGTCGGTAAAATTCTCCATATCAACAAGGGTCACAAGCTCTCCCTTCAACATCATCTCACTAAAGAAGAAACAATCTTAATTCATAAAGGAAAAATAGAGTTTCAATACGAAAGTGACGAGGGAAAGTTGGAAAGCACTATTTTGTCAGTGGGACAAGCGCATAACATTTTGCCTCGCCGAAAACACCGTATGATTGCACTTGAAGATACTGACATCTTTGAGGTTTCGACGCCCGAGTTGGATGATGTGGTGAGATTTGAGGACGCCTATGGGCGAACCGACAGTAATTGAAAAGGGTATCGCACACGTCTATTTTGCTTACGACGTGGGCTTTGCCATTGATCTCGAAAGGGCACAAAAAAGATTCACTCAGTTAACCGAACGTGCAAAAATTCGTCAGGATAAACGCTCGCCTTGGTATTTCGAGTTTGAGCCCCAGCCTGTTAAAATTAGCCAAACTATTACAGAAATTAATATCGGAAACTTTGCAACCCTTCCCGAAATCGAAGCTACGATTTTTGATTTCGGCGCCATTTCTATGCAAATAAAAATACCATTTACCGGAACTTTGGAATCTCTAGTCGATTTAAGTTTTTTGCTTTATGAAAATGAAGTTCTAGAGAAAAAATGCCGTGAAGTAATGGTAAACCTGGTTAATGAAATTGAACCTGCGATTGATAAACTTATGATCAATGAGCATTTTGAGGAGTATAAGGTTTTCCAAATTACAAACTACTCCATGGCTTCGCCGCTCACGGATTTTATCAAGAGAAACGCTTTGGTTATTGCAAAAATTTTAAGATCAGAACAGCAGGATCTATCTGATGATGAAATTCGAGATGCGACAAGTGCCCACCTGGGGTACACCAACAATGACTTAATGATTCTTGATTGGAATACGGCCATACTAATCGACCCAAAAGCTGACGATGTTCGGGCCGTCATTGAGTTTGCAAACGTTGAGTTACTACAATTATCCTATCTAGATTTAAAATTAGACAACTCGCTCGATCGTGCTTATGAAACGGCAAGTCGGCTGGCGAAATTAAAATTTAATTTTCCGGGCGTGGTGAACTCTGAACTGAGAAAAATTGGTCGTCTCCAAATTGATAGCGCCTTTCTTTTTGAGGGAATAAATAATGCCCTAAAATTACTGGGCGACCAATACTTGGCGCGAGTCTATCGAATGGTCTCTAACAAATTTCACTTAGAGGAGTGGGATAAAAGCATACTTCGTAAAATTAGCGCGCTTGAAAGTATTTACGAAAAAGTTAATGACCAAAGCAACACTTTTCGCATGGAACTGCTGGAATGGATCATTGTCTTGCTTTTTATAGTTTCGATTGTGCTACCATTTATAACAGGAGTACCACATTAATGAAAAACCTAATTTTTGCGATTATTTTTCTAAATATCGGAGTCACTTGGGCCCAAGACAATAAGCTCGAAACAGCGACTTTCGCCGGTGGCTGTTTTTGGTGTATGGAGCCCCCATTTGAAAAACTAGATGGAGTCAAAGAAGTCATTTCGGGATATATGGGGGGGCCGAAACTGAATCCTACTTACGAAGAGGTGTCGGCCGGTACCACGGGACACACTGAAATTGTGCAGATTTCTTTTGACCCTAAAAAAGTAAGTTACGAAAAGTTATTAGAAATATTTTGGATGAATATTGATCCCACAACACTAAACAGTCAGTTTGTAGATATTGGCAGTCAATATCGCACGGCCATTTTTTATCATAACGACGAACAAAAAAAACAGGCCACACAATCTAAAGAAAACAAGGACAAGTCCCAAAAATTCGGAAAGAAGATTGTGACGGAGATTACATTGGCTACGACCTTTTATAGGGCCGAAGAGTACCACCAGGATTATTACAAAAAAAATCCAATCCGCTACAAGTATTATCGCCACAACTCTGGCAGAGACCAATACCTCGAAAAAATTTGGGGTAAAAAATAGAGTCAGTAGATCCGTGCGAATTTTCGTCTCATTTTGACCCGTTGGGCCTGTGTACAGCAGACTTAATTTTGGACAGTATTTGATTATAAGATATTGAAAAACCCTCCGAATGACGGCATTTGAATTGCATTACATATAAGTTAGTGCATGGGGGATGTAATGACGATTAAAAAGATACTCAGTGTATTTGTTGTTTGCAGCTACCTTTCAGCAATTGTCGTATCGTTTCAGAGCTGTGGCGAAGAGGGATTTAGAAGTCTTGGTTCAGAGCAATTCAGCTATTTAGCCTCGAATATAAATTCAGATGCCCAAAGTAAATTAGTAACCTTAGAAGACATCACAATTTCTGGCCAAGCACGAGTTTATGCTGATCCCGATAATCGTCTTAAATATTCTGTCGCCACTCAACCCACTTTAGGAAAAATAAATTCATTTGACGAAATCACTGCAAATTTTGAATATGTACCCGATGAAAACAACAATGGACTTGATTCATTTGAAGTTGTTGCAATTATTGATAATAGTATTTTATCGGAGCGACATAGAATCGACATTGAAATCACTCCAGTTAACGACGCGCCAAATGCAACTACAACTGCTGTAACCGCCACCGAAGATACTGTAAAAATGGGAAAAATATTAGGGTCTGACGTTGATAGTTCGGCGCTCACCTTTAGTATCGCGAAAACTTCGCTGAAAGGTTCTGTAGTAGTTAGCCCGGACGGTAGTTATGTGTACTCTCCTCAAGCGAATGCTAACGGGGCTGACTCATTTTCTTATAATGTCACTGATGGAGAACTAACCTCTGCAGAAGGAACCGTTAATTTGACTATCGCCACAGTCAATGATTTGCCAGTCGCGACAAATGGAAATGTAAATACGGATGAAGATGTTGCGGTCAATGGGGTTTTAAGTGCTGCGGATATTGACGGTGATAGTATTTTATACTCGCTGGTTGCGCCACCACAAAAAGGTATCGTAGTTATAACCAACATCAACACAGGTGCTTTCAGATACACACCCAACGTTAATGCCAACGGTGCTGACACCTTTACTTTCAGAGCAAGGGATGGAGTCAATTTTTCAAATACCGCAGCGATTACAGTAAATCTTAATAACGTCAATGATGCTCCTGTCGCGCAAAACGTAACTGTAGCTGTTAACGAAGATACGAGCACAAACATACAATTGTTGGCTACCGATTCCGATGGCGATGCAATTACCTATCGGTTGGTCACACAACCCACCAGAGGTTTTATCTCGAATTTTAACGTCAGTGTGGGAACATTAACTTACAGACCTAATGCCAATTCTAACGGCGCCGATAGTTTTCAGTTTGCTGCCCGTGATGCCAGTTTAACTTCTTTGCCAAGAATCATTACTATAAATGTTACGCCCGTGAATGATCCACCTGTATCGTTACCGGTAACTGCTCAATCAACTCAAGCGGGAGTCGATATCACACCAAATGCTACTGACATCGATAGCGTTATACTAAATTTTTCAGTAGTCACACAGCCAACAAATGGAAAAGTTGCTGTAGTTAATAACAGATTTCGTTACACCCCAAACGCAGCTTTTATGGGGGCTGATATCTTTACATACAAGGCCAATGATGGCGTCTTAGATTCAAACACGTCGCAAGTAAATGTCTCTGTGTTAGCTCCACCCGTCATTACCCTTGGTTTAACAAATATAACTTTAAACTCCGGAGAAAATCTCTTTCTAAAAGCGCAAGTTACCGGTTTCGACTTAAAGATTTTGTGGCAGAAAGACGGCGTTATAATTCCTAATCAAGAAACTTCATATTACCAAAAAGCCGGTACTTTCCTTAGTGACGCCGGCGTTTACAAAATGACGGCCAGTAACATTGCTGGTTCAGTTTCAACGTCAGCCACTGTAGTCATAGTGGATGTTGCGCCAAGACTTTATTACAAGTATGTGGGGGTTATCGGGGGTAATCAGATTTTTGATTTGTACCTTATTCGCGATACTGCCAAAGCTATTCTATACACATGGAATTATCCTTATACGGGATCTTGCACGTTGTTCCCTCCAACAGATGCAAAAACGGGTTTTGGCACTATTGCGGCAGGCACCAAAGCGGATGTTTTAATTCGCCGTCTGTCATTCGGTCTTTTTGGGTTTGGTGGACCATGTAATGTGGCATTTCCCACTACAACAACAACATACCTTTAGATTTTTAACGTGGGAAATCGAGTTGGTGGAGAGAGCGGGATTTGAACCCGCGGTACAGTGTTAACCGTACGGCAATTTAGCAAACTGCTGGTTTAAGCCACTCACCCACCTCTCCACGATGGAACAAACGTAATAAAACGCTCACGGCTAAAAGCCAAATTGCCATAGCCCTAATGCCAAGGCAAGCCTAATAGTTTTCTGGGAACAATGCGCGCTCAACGGTCTCGATAACCGTATGAATTATCTTGATATGGATTTCTTGGATTCGGTCGCTAGTCTGAGCGGGCACCACGATAGAAATATCACATTGGTTTTTAAGTTTTCCACCGTCCCGCCCTAAGAGACCTACGGTTTTCATCCCAATTGCTTTAGCGGCCTCGACCGCCAATATTACATTTTTAGAATTTCCGCTAGTTGAAATCGCCAGCAACAAATCACCTTTTTTACCCAGACCGCGAAGCTGTCTCTCAAAAATGTGTTCGAAACCATAGTCATTACCCACGCAGGTAATATGACTGGGATCTCCTAAAGCTAAAGCGCCGAGTGGTCTGCGTTCTTTTCGGTAGCGACCCGTAAACTCCTCAGCAAAATGCATGGCATCACAATGACTGCCGCCATTTCCACAGGCGAAGGCGATTTGATTATGTTTAAATGTATCTATCAATAATGTTGAAAATCGAGCGCAAGCCTCTAAGTTTTGGCCTTCCGACATAAAAGTTGATATTAATTTTTGCGCATCGGTTAAGCAGTTTTTCCAGATGAGAGAAGTATCCATGACTTGATTTATTAGCACATTATGTCTACAGTGCAAAACTTAAAAGTTAAGGTTCTGTGCGCCCGTAGCTCAGTTGGATAGAGTACATGACTACGAATCATGTGGTCGGAGGTTCAACTCCTTCCGGGCGCACCATTTTTCTATGAAAATTTTTTTGGGGGTTTAAATGAAATTAGGTCTCAAGCTCAAAGTTATAACACTTGTGATCTGTTTTATGTCTGTCCTTTGGACAATTCAGTATGTGCAAAAAGGCCATTTGAGCGAAACAATACAAGCCATAGGTTATTTATCCGAATCAAGTCCTGTCCGTGTCGAATTGTCGCGCGCTAATGCTGAAGAGGGAGTTCTAAAACAAAAAACCATGAATAAAAAAATAATTAAAGCCACTCGCCCCGGTGTTTCAAGCAGTGCTGAAAGCCTTCGCTGGTGCGAAACTCGGGTTAAGAGTCTGCAAACAAAGTCGGGATTGAAAGTTGAGCAAGAGGGTATGAATTGGATTACTGTAGCGCCTGAAAAAAAAGGACTTGATACAGTTGCCATTGAAAAATGGCTCGCAAAATACTGTACCCTTGCTATCCAAGATCCTCGCCCGCCCCCATTTGTTCCGACAAAAAATGATGAGCTTTTAGCCGTTGAATTTATTGACGGCGAAAAATCGAGTTTTGCCCTCACTCCCAGCGGTTTTTTGACGTGGGATGGCTTGCTGTTTAAGTCTGAGCAATTCGAAACAATGGTTGCAGAGCTTAAAAAATTAGCTGATGAAGGAATTAAAAAGTAGTCTCTAAAAAATAGACAATAAAATTTAGCTATAGTAGGCTGATATTCCACTGTTTTCTTATGTTCAGGAGTAGCTCAGTGGTAGAGCAGCCGGCTGTTAACCGGCTGGTCGGGGGTTCGAATCCCTCCTCCTGAGCCAATTTTGTCCGGACGCAACCATTTCCTCCGGACCGGTGAACACTCCAGAAAATTTCCAAATTATACGAACCTCCCCCGAGGGGGAAATTTCAACTTTTTCAAGCACTTGTCTAAGGAATTGTCGCTGTCTTACGGGATCGGCTTTTTTCATTCGACGAAAAATTTCCAACGCCTGATTCTGGTGTTTTTTAAGATTCACGTCGGCTTTCAATAGTTGCTCTCTTTCTTGCTCAAGCTCTGACAAGCGTTCACCGCAGTTGTTCTTGGCCCTTGAAACAAGGTTAACCTGCTCCTCCAGCCATTTCAAAGTTGTCGGCGATCCTTGTGTGCCCAGAGCAGATATTCCCTTCACAATGTCGAACTCCTTCTTTGCGATATCTTCTAGCTCGCTCCGGCGACGTTTAATTTCAGAAGCGATAATATTCACCTTCTTATCGCGGGTGTCTGAAATCGTTTTGATGTGCTTTTCAAGTTCAACTTCACTTTCAATGGATTTGCATAAATCTTTAAGAACTTTTTCTTCAAGCCTGTCGGCATCAATTCGGGATTTAGTTGCGGATTCGAAGTAATAATTTTTTCTTTGACCATTCCGACAGATCGCGGACTGGCCAGCATAGGATGCACCATTGGTGTGATAAAGAAGGCCTGTGAATAGATAAACTTTATTGCCACGTCGATTGAGATTTGCTCTTGCTGAATCATTGACCGCCAGTTGCTTCTGAACCTTTTCAAATAGGGTGGTTTCAACAACCGCCCCAAAGGGGAGCGGAACAAAAGTTTCCAATTCGTCGCTGTCGCCATGAACCACTCGTAGTTCGCCTACGAGTTTTCGGTTTTCAAAAAGTTTTCTCAGTGACGTACAGTCGAATTTGTTTCCATTTTTATTACGAATTCCATATTTTGTGGAAATATTAATTGCTTTCGTGATGCTGCCGACTTCAATGAAAGTCTTCATCATAAACTCAATATTCTTAAGTTCCTCTTCGTCTGGTACCCAACAACCCTTTTTAGTTTCGTGCCTACGAAATCCATAAATCACTGAACCGCCATTGATTTTGGAATCCCGCAGGGCCGCCGACCGAAGAGTATCTTTCACTCGCTCAATGCAAATCTCTCTTTCAAAAACGGACATAGACGCAAGCACGGACAAAACCATAGAGCCTGTAGCGGTATTTGGATTTAGGTCAGGAAGGTTTGTAATGTGTAAAAAAACTCCATGCTGCTTGCACAGGCTACAGAAGGCCACAAAACTGGAAAGGGATCTGCTCAGGCGCGAAAGCTCCTTTGTAATCACCCCATCAATTTGTTTCGTTTTTATCAAATGTTTTAGCTGTTCAAATTTCGGTCGTTTTTTCGAAGCCCCACTAACGCCTTCTTCCACCAAGATATGCACAATTTTATGAGTTATGCCGGTTTGTCTAGAAAGTGATTCGGCGTACTCACGGCAAATATTTTCTTGCTGCCGGAGTGTTTCTGCTTCTGCAAGCTCTTGAGTCGAAGCCCTACATAAAATGGCAACTCTCTTAATTAAATTTGAAGTGTCAGTCTTTGCTTGTGCCATTTAGTAGATCCTTTAAATATTCCTCAACCGTTTCCCAATGAGGGTTGCCGCTGAAAGAAATTTGACAGATGTCTACATCGATGACGTTCTTACTTCGAGTCCGAGACTTCTTTCGCTTATTTTTTAACCATCGCTCTTTTTTTCTGGCAAGTTCACATGCACGGCATGAGGCGCTCCAGCGACCATGGCCTTTGGTATAAAATTCAGTTAGAAATAATTCTCTGCTACATGAACAGCAGATTTTTTTTGAATTGCAATGCACCAGTTCAAAATACTATCTTCCAGCAAACATGAACCCTGGCGCTTGCTACTGTTTTGATTCAATTACTTTCTCTATGAAGGCACTGATCGATTTCGCCCCAAGTCTTTCAGAAATGAAAATAAATCCGTCACGGTCAAAAGCACGATATTCCTGCAAAACTAAAAGAGATAAGAAGCTGCTCGGAGTACTCCAAAATACATATGAAATGTAATGCAAAGCCACTCTAAAGGGATCGTACCCAGACCTCAGCGTGATCACCTTCTTTATTTCAACACACCTGTTAAAGGCGATGAGGCGGTCTACGGATTGTTCTATTAAATAGCTACAGGCAAGAAATTCATGGTCGAACTCTTTAGCAGTATTGAGTATGGGCGGAGATTTAAACTTACAAGGTTTCCAAGCTTTTATTTCGCAAATTCTTTGAATTTGATTCTCCAAATGCTCATGTGATTTTTTATCAAAATCTATTTGAATATATTCCAAACCATTAGCGATGAGAAATCGCTCAAACAGGCGCCTCAAAAATACTTGAATGGACGGGCCATTTTTGTTTTTTGAAAAATGCTGATTGATAGCCTTGCCAAGATTTTTCGGAAGGCGCAGCTCGACTTCAATTTCCTTTCCCCGCTTATCTAAAATAAAATTGGTCGAAATTTGAGACGGCAAAAACTGACGATTTGAAAACCGAAATATCTTATATTTGCCAAGATTTTCACCATACCGGAAAATGTGCTCTGGAGCTGCCTTAGACTCCTTAATAATTAGTTGTTTTTGTGCTCTTGGTACATCGTTCAGACTTAACAAATACTCGATCCAAAAATCGATCAATCCTCTTAAGTATCTGTCAAATGGTACGCCCATCACTCCGGCGGTATATTCATGCATTTCTCTAGTGAGAGGGTCTTTCAGAAACTCAAGCTTTCTAGACTCCTGATATATCCGCACCGTTTTCTTAGGATTTTTCTTCGGACCCAGCTGCCAAAATACAGAAAAGGGAGAAGATTCTGGATCTCCCCCAAAAATCTCAAAGAAATTGAACTCATCAGATTTCGGTATACGGCTTTTTTTCACAGCACTCAGATTACACAATATTAAATGAACGGGCCAGGCCAAAAGTTTCTGAAAAGTAGCAAGCGCCAGGGGTATTTCCGAATTCAGATTTAGTACTTCTTCGAGGGCTCAGTGATATCTCATCACGGCAAACCAAAGGAGATCTGATGGCTCACAATCGATCACGCACATATCACTATAAGGATGGCAAAGAAGTTGATGAACGGAAACTGCTGCAAGCAGCTTATCGAATCGCGACTTTATATGTGGACCGACCGGATATCTATTTGACGCTCAGCCAGATCGCCACGCTGGTCCGCATTTCCGGATTTTATCAAAACGTGGCTGACGCAGCCGTTGGGCGAGTCCTCGGTAAAATGAATGTCGAGTGCTTGATCGTTAACGGGCGGCACCTATTTCGATTATCCACCGTTAAAGGTGAGAACAGTCCAAAGCAATACATTCTAAGAAAACATGAAAATCAATCGGAGGAAATGAACAATGGCAAACCTTAATCCTGAGGTCTCACTTAATCACAAACGGGAAATCGTAAATCAAAATATTATGGCGACAGTAAAAGGTTCCGGCAATAGCTGTATCCACGGGCCTGCGGGTCACGGGAAGACCAGCTTGGTTCAGGGTATCCTCAAAGAAGCGGGCGTCGATTACGTTCCATTCGCGCTTCATAATGCACCCCTTGCCCTTGCTCGAAGTCTTTATGAAAATCGGAACGCACTGATACTTATCGACGACACTTCTCACAGTCGAAATAGCCTGATTCAAACATTATTTAAGTGCGTACTTGCACCTGATCCACGAACGGGGAAACGGACGATCAGGATTAATGTTTCAGATGCGATCTTAAAGAGGGAAGGTCTGCCGGTACGGGAGTTTGATTTTGAGGGAAAGGTTATCATCCTAACAAATCAATATGATTCCGAAGAATCTCCACACGCACAGGCGCTCGCCAGCAGGCTTCTCGCCTATTGCTACGCCCTGACTTTTGAGGAGAAGAAATATCTTATCAATCAATTTGCTAAGGTACCCGACAGATATGGGATTGAACCGATTCAGATGACAGCTCTGATCGAATATCTCAACCAGCATCTGCATCCTGGATGCACGGGTTTTGATCTAAGGCTGTTTGAAAAAGCCGTGGCCATTATGAAAGGCTCTCCGAGTTCATGGGAAACGGGTGTCGCAAATCTCGTCGAAGCAGATCCTCAATATAGTTTGATATGTACGATCATCGATATGTGCGATGCCGCCAGTTTGCCGAAGGCAGATCGTGTTCAGGTATTTACACGACTTACGGGCCTCTCCCGCAGCAGCTACTTTGATCTGTGCAAGCGCCTAGAAATTACGAAAGGCTGCGACTCTGGTGTATGCCAGATGGTGGACGATAATCTTAGGGCAGCAATTGAAGCCGTTCTTCCCAAATCCCCCGTCCCATCTCAGCGGCGCGGCACAAAGTCCAAAAATCCAGCCCAATTGGCGATCACACAGGCATCCAATGGTGAAGGTAACGGCCCAGGTGGGCAGTACGAAGGGAAAGTACAATCATGAAAAAAATGAAAAAATATATTGATAACGACAATGTGGATTTACTTGAAATCGAAGTAGCCACTTTCGAGTGCAGAAAAATATTTTACAGGCTTATGGCCGATATCCATTGCATGGCCATTTTGGCTAAGCATTCCAGGAAACCTAATTTCGAATTTAAGGATTTCGGCGTGTATGCCAATTTGATGTCCACTTATTTTGATTACATCTTCACGATGGCTGAGAGAATTAACGAAAGGAATCCTCTTAAGAAAAACGATGATTCAGTCGAGCAGAAAACCAAAGGGATTAAGATAGACACCATGTCTAGAAATGGCTCGACATGAAAGTTGAAACCAATCTCCTCCCGCTCAATTCCATTCATATAGATCCGGAGCTTACTCCTGATGCGTTGGAAGTTACAAATGTCGCCACAGCCGACGAACAGATTGTCAGGGGGTACATCGAAATCCTGCATGACTATGCATTCACGGAATACATCCGCGTCTGGCGAGATCAAAATCAATATTTTTTAGTCGAAAATTACGCGTGCTTTAAAGGTCATCAAACGGTTCACGCTGATAATCCGAATCAGAATATTGACTGCATTGTGCTTTCCGACGCAACCAAGGAACAAGTCCAGGAGCACTCTTCACGTATGAGGGAACTGTCAATGAGTAAGCTTGACTCCCATTTATCACGCGTGCTTTCACTCAAACTACTTTTAATGGCAAACTCCGCTCTCACTTACGAGGATTTTAAGCGCTTCCGCAATGTCATTGGGAAAGCCCAATCAGAGGAAGGGAGAAAGCTGGATCGAGACTACAAGATAGCAATCTCAGATCATTTCTTTTGCGGCCTCATGGGAATAGCAGATCTCAAAGCCAAGCCGCTCAAACCGAACCTTGATCACGCAATTTATCGATATGGTTTTTGCGCAAACGAGCTGGTACGAATACTTGGGACCGATACCAAAGCGATCACCGTATTCCATGAGAAATATCAAGAATATATAGAAGATGTAAGGCTGCTGAGATCGCATCCTCCGGATTACGACGGAAAACCAATTTATCAATGGACGGACATTTATGATTCTGACCATGTGGTCGCATTAGCGGAGGCCGCCGCACGTGACGAGGGTGTAGTAACCCAAACTCGTGGCGAAGATAACGATCAGGAATGGAAAATTGATCGAACCACTTCCCACGATATAAGATTGCCCGCATTCAGGTTCAACCAACGGAACATCGATACCCGAAACATTAAGCGACTCGCCGAATTTGAATATAAATCGCAGATTATGTACTTCTCCGCCCGGAGTCATCTAAAGCGAATCAAGCCCTTTCACCATGGTGGGTTCATTCAAGTAAAAAGCAAAGACATTGATCCGAATTACGAGTCGCCAATGAACAACCTCGAATTTGATTCGCCATATTTTGACTGGGTCCGTAAGAGCTTCATGCTCTCCTATTGTGTTAGGTGGCGGCTTCTCAAATCAATAGGCCTTCGGGTCGAATATTTTGGTTTTCCTGATTATAAGCCAGCGAGCACGACAACCTTCACGGATGCATCGGCGCAATTCAACGATTGGTATCAAAGTGAATTTATAGGCAAGATGGTTTTCAAATCTCGCTCTGGTCAGGTGGAACAGCATCCCCGTTACCGTATTTATTTTAGTATCAAAAATATTTTGGAATTCAATGTCCTTGAGGAAATACAGAAATATGGTCCCACACCACAGCCAATCACCTTTAAAGACTTCTGCAATAAAGTATTTCGCTCCGTTTTTGAAAGTCTAGATCTGGAAGATAAAGTTATTAGGGAAAAGGGGCGAGCCCTATATGACGCTTTTGGAGATACGTCTCCAGACGAACTAAAGGAATTTATCGAATTTTTAGCCGAACGGCGCAGTCAAAATAATAATGGAAATGAGGTTCTCGATGTTAACCCAAAGTAAAATCAATGCAGGAGACATCGATCTTCAAAATTTTATTCGAGAACCACCGCCATATATTAGTATCGATGTGGAAACGACCGGGCTCGAAATAGACACAGAAATTCTTACCGCATCCATCGGATGGAGTTATGATGAGGGAAAAACTATTTTCTCCGCCGCGTTCCACCTGGATCGCTTCGATCAAAAGACGGAACCGTCCGACGGAATCTTTAAAAAAGCAATCCAGGTCACGCTTTTAAATCCGGCTTACACCGGGATAATTGTCTTTCACAATGCTGCATTTGATCTGCCACTGCTATTAAGGAGATATCATCAGATATTACCCACTGCTCGAGCTAACCCAAGCAACTATCGGTTCAATCTAAAGGATTTCTGCAAAATCTACGATACCCAAGCCTTGTCGCGAGCGTTGCGCAACAATAAATTTATCAGTCATGCTGATCCGCGAATGGAGCGCTGTCACTCGCTGAAGTATCTCGCTCGAGAATATTTGGCGATTGATCATAAGGGCTTTAGGGAAACGATAGGCGATGGCAATATTCGATTGGCCAATTTGGCAAGCCTACTCGAATACAATTGCAAGGATACAGAACTCACCCTGCAATTATTTTTTCACCTTCGTGGCATCGCCTCGTCTTCGGAATGGCACTATTTCGAAAAAACGGAGACGCCTTTTATCATGGGTATAATTGGTTTGAATTGGCGTGGTCTGCCTTTCAATTTTGGCCGGGCAAAGACTCTCGCTAACAAGATCAAATTTGAAATGTTTCGTCTAGAGAACGAAATCTATCTCAACGTGGGCTGGTCATTTAATCTCCGATCACAGCGCGAACTTGCCCATGCGCTCTTTGGAAACGCCAAATTGACTTATATATACAGAGGG
>JAWXAY010000048.1:0-7346 GCA_034439715.1 Pseudomonadota bacterium | reverse complement strand
GGTTAGCTGTCGGAGCATTAACCGCTATATAACCATCGGTAGCGTTAGGTACTCCGTTTACCAACATTTGAATGTTTGGTCCTTGAACTTCTAACCTATAAGTCGGATTTGTGGTTCCTACACCGACATTGCCCGTTGTAGCAATAGAAATTCCAGCCGGGTTCGCCAAGCCTGCATTACCAATTCGCCCCACTCCGGCATTGGTTTGCCAAAACTCAAGTCCATTACCTGCCGTTGTGGAATAAGTTTCGTTCATGACCGAAAGTGCCTTTAGGGTTTCGTCATCTTGAATAATGGCAGCCACTTCGGCCCAACTAGTTCCACCATCACGTATATTTAATCGTGATGCTCTACTAATACCACCTGCTGCAGTTAAAGCCTGCGCATCTAGAGTGCCAAAAGCATCAACAGACATTACATAAGCACCAGTTCGATTTTGAATCTGTAATGGCAGGTCCGCAGATCCATTTCCTGCCTTAATGAGCAAACCTTGACCTTCTCCATTCGTGACATCGTTGTTGGTGATTGTCGTAATTGCTGCTGCGGAATTTAACCCATCGACGGTGGCTACAGATAGTTTTGCACTGGGACTTGTTGTCCCCACACCTACGTTGCCAGCAGAATCAATTCTAACTCTTTCAGCTCCAGCAGTACTCGCCGCTATTGTATCGGCCGCTGCTCGCCACCAGCCTGTATCGGAATCGCCTGCGAAACTTAACGAAGGCAATGACGCCGTACCAGCTGCATTAAGAATCGCACCGGTCATCGTCCCGCCAGCCAAAGGCAATTTTGTGGCATCTGTCGCGTTGTCAATTTGACAACTTAAAGTATAAATAGGGGCCAAACTCATTTCTAATTTTTGATTTGCTAAACAGTGGGGGATATTTATGTTAGTTGTAATGTCATTTTCGGCTGTCCCGACATTCGCAGCAGCAGCTGTGCCATTACCCGAGCCTACAACTGCAACAGCAGTCCCTGTCCAGTATTTCATTTGATTGGCATCAGAATTAAACCAGGTGGCACCTTTGTTGCCCACTGCTAATCCGGCCGCTAAAGTGGCCTCTTGGGCATTGGTGTAGGTTCCCAAATTTATTACTTTTTGCGGACTCATCGTGATGTGGCCTGTGGCTAAAACATCAAAGCCAGCCATGTTAATTGCGCCAGCCATTGTGCCACCAGCAAGGGGAAGCTTCGTCGCATCAAGTGTACTTGGTGTGTAGACTTCCCACTTAGTGCCAGCGCTGTCCCAGCGAATAGTTTGGCCGTTTGCGAGGCCTGTTAAATCTAAATTGGCGCCACCAAATTTTGTATCACTGTATGTTTTATTAACAGCATCACTGGCAACTGTGGGTGCTGCTAAATTTGTAATTCGTTGGTTATTAAAATTGACTGTTGCAATGGGTAAAAAGTTTGAACCATTTACTTTTGCGTACTGAGTTGTCGTACCATTGATTAACGCTAGTAATTCAGCGTGAGCAGAGCCAAGCATAAGAGCGTCGACTTTGCTTTGCGTGGTATCTGTATTTGTCTGCACGAAGTTTAAAGGCCCTTTACCCTGTAAGGTATCGGCATAAAGCGCAAACGGTACTGATTGCAAATCGAGGAGTTGTGTAACAACTTGCTGTCCACCACCGCCTGCAATATCGTTAAAACTCATTCTAATTTTTCGTTTGTGTGTTGTGGCCGGCGTATAGCTTGTTACTGCGGTCGCACAAGTGAGAGACGTCATTGCGCTGGCACCGTTATTAAAAACCTGCGCGAGTGTGCTGGTATCTTCAAAATTCGCACCCACTCTTGCTAGGCCTGCACCGATGGGCAATGAAAAAACACCTCCGGAACCAGTCATGTTAAGCGTATAGGTCTCTTTAAAAAGTACACACTCATCTACGTTGGGAGATAAAATCTCGATGATAAAGGCCACGTTCACGGATTCAAGCGCATTATTACTTGGGTCTAATATTCTGCCCTGCAGGCTAACGACTTGCGGAGAAGTCTGCGCCTGAGCTGTGAGCCCCGAAGATAAGACCAGTAATATGAGAGCTAAAACGTGCAACATATTTACAGTAGTCCTTTTCACATTGAATCCGTCGTTGTGCCAACGCCTGCTGAAACTTTATAGCCGCTAGCAGTTACTGAATTTTGCCCTTTTGGAGATTCACCGACTGACAGGTTAATTTTATGCCCTGCCACTGTCGTCATGCCTTTTTTAGCGCCTGCGGCCACACCAAAAATCTGGCCAGCTAAAATGGCTTGGAAATCAATTATTTTTTCTAAGCCCACAAGCGCATTTGTGAGTTTTAAACTTTTTGTTCCATCCTTGGTGGATTTTAAAACACAGACCGATACGCCGTCGCTGCTCGATAGGGTACATTCGCCAGGGATAATTCCTAAACTTGAAGTTACAAGGTAAGTTGGTTTGTAATTAGGAACGACAGTGTTGTCAGAATTTTTTAAATGCACAATCACGATCATTTCGGCGGTGCCGTCAGCTAAATTCGAACCACCAACAATGATTTCAGTTTTTAAGAAGTCTATTATTGACGAAGCTAGCGGAATATTTAAAGTAAGCTTGCCGCAACCGGCGGCTATTAATCCAAAGACGATAATGACTACAAGACGTCCAGCAAACATTATATCTCCTTATTACAAGGTACTTATCGACAAAAGTCCTGAAAAGATGAGGGGGGACACGTTTAACAGTATTGAATACGGTTTCAAATGTCATTTTCATCGGGCTGAAACCCTTGAAATATAAGGAAAGTTCTTGTTTTTGTTGCTAGGATTATTTTAGCCATAATAATTTATAACAATGAAATCAGGAGGTTACATTGATTCTTAAAATCGAACAATTGCGTATTGATTTTCGAAAAACCGGAAAGAAATCAAAGTGTTTGGTCAAACGTCTAGGCGCTTTAATTGACCTCGCCAAAAGTCGGTCTCAATTTGCGACGTCTTATTCTGAGCAAGGCTTTGAGAGTGTCGCAGCCAAGCACCACAAAGCGCCCAGAACTCTTCGGCGGTGGATGAATTTGTATAACGAAGGCGGCACATCGTCGTTGGAATCTAAAACCAGATCCAATCGAAAGAGGGATTGCCTCAGAGGGCGAAAGGGTGAACTCATCACTCAATATCGACGTCTCTACAACTGGGGTGCAGAGACAATCCAGGCTCATTTAAAGCATGATCACAAAATATTTATTTCAAGATATAAAATCAACGAGTTCCTGAGGTTAAAAAAGTTTTTAAAGAAAAAACGGAAGAAAAAAATTAAGAATAAACATACCACTGTCGTTGTCGTCGAAACACCAGGTACCCATACCCAGACTGACGTTAAGCATTTACCGCGGATTTTACCCGGAGTAAAAACCTATGTGTACAATTTCGTCGACCATGCCTCCAGATGGGAATACAAAGAGGCATTCACTTCGTATTGTCCAATGAACACATTGAAGTTTTTTAAAAATGTTATTGCCACGGCTCCATTCAGAATTGTCTACTCACAAACAGACAACGGCGTTGAGTTTACCTACAAATACATTTCAAGAATGGGCGACAATAGCAAGAACTGCTACGAACTTTTTTTGGCGGACGAAGGAATCAAGCATCGACTGATTCCCGTTGGCGAAACGAGGAGCGACGCAAAAAGCCACTCGGATGGAAAGCGACATTTGAATGGTTGACCCACTACGAAAACGGACAAAATGCGATTGAAATAAAATTCAAAGATCAGAACCTACAGCGTCTCTATTCCTTTGTTGGCAGTAACATAGCCTTAGGCCATTTCGAAGCTTTCGAGTCTTGGATGAGCTGAATCTGTGCTTTATGAACATAGTTGATGATGCGTGGTAGCTGGCCCGTTGAAGCCGCGATGATTGCCAATACTGCCGCCGCTTGAATAAGTTTATTGAGTCCCATTTGTGTCTCCTTTGGTTATTTCAATTTTATTTTTGTGTTTTCGAACAATTGAAGCGATGGTTTTATCGCTCCAGCTCTTGCCTAATTTACTTGGAATTTTTTGACTGTTGAGCCAAATGGCGGTGGCATTGAAGCTCATGCCTTTGTGGTGAAGAACTAGAATTTTACGGACCACTTTGATTTCTTTTGGGTCCACGACAATCTTGCCGTCAAGGACAGAGTAGCCGTAGGTGTTTTGCCGCTACACATCTGAGGTACCAAAGAGGCGCCTCCTTGGTACCTCAGATGTGTAGCGGCAAAACAACTATGGTCTAAATATGACTTTCCGAGCCTTTCAAGGGCATCATATAGACCCTGCGAAATTCTAAAACTAAGCGTTTCTGTTGTTTTAGGCGTTTTTCTTTTGACTGGCATGCAAACTTTTCGGCCAGACTCTACAAAAACTGTAGAATACAAGTGTATACACTTGTTGACACTAACCGAAATGAGCTAATAGAGTGTTATATATGAAGTACAACGTGGGCAGCGGCATCTCATTGTTAGACAAACTAACTACCTGTAATTACTTAATATTAAATTGTTGTAGTTAAAATATAACAGTGCTATACTCCGCCGTCCGTCGTTGTGATAAAATTATAACACGAGGAGGAAGTATGACGTATGGAGAATTTATTAAAGCTAAGCGTGCCGAGAGGAGATTAACTCTTCGGCGGTTTTGTGAGTTAAACAATTTTCATCCAGGCAACATATCAAAACTGGAAAGAAGTTTAATGCCACCACCGCAGTCAGAAGAAAAACTTGCGGAATATGCGAAAGCGTTAGGCATAAAAAAAGGATCAGACGAATATATTCAACTCTTCGATTTGGCATCAGCAGGCAATCGGTTGTTCACCGTAAAAAATATTAGCAATGCTGACGTCCTTGAAAAACTTCCAGCATTTTTTCGTACACTTGATAAAAAGGGGCTAACAAGCGACAAACTGGAACGAATTATAGAACTGGTTAAGAACGACATCGGCTAAGATAATGACATACTTAGACATCGAAGATGAGGCTAACAAATTTCTGGATAAATATTATCCAAGCGGCATACCTCCTGTGCCTGTTGACGAAATCGCTGAATTTGATTTGGGACTTTCTATTGTGACTAAAAAGGGTCTATTTCAAGCGGAAGCAATTGACGCTTATTTGACATCTGACCTGGCCGAATTACATATTGATGAAGATTATTACATGGATCAGACAAATCGGGGTCGATTTACAATCGCCCATGAAATTGGTCACTATGTACTTCATCAAGAACATGTACGCAAGGCTACCTCTGTGCGGGAGTGGAAAAAAGCAATTCTTGGAGAGGGTACGGGCCGAGCATATCTGGAAACTGAGGCCGATAGTTTTGCCGGATGTATATTAATGCCAAGAGGTTTAGTTGTTAAAGAATTTAATGAGCAAAAAACCAAAGCAAAAAACCTTTTCAAAAAATCTAATATGAAAATGCCAGATGACGACTCCCTTCTCCCATTCATCGCAAACAAGGTCTGTATCCCATTTCAAGTCAGCAGTATTGCAGCACAATTTCGTTTAGAGCGGATTTTTAAAATTCCTCGAATGTAGATTGACGAAAGTCCAGTTTGTTATATTTTTTATATAACACTATTGTTTTTACCCTGATGGCTGTTATAATATTATTATAACACTTGGTGCATCTGATTATAATGCACTTTAAAAATTAGAGGAGGCGCGTATTATGACCCAAGAAAAGAAAACAGTAACAATAGTTGTTAATGGCACACCACATCCGTGGCCAAAAGAAGAAATTTCTTATGTTGAGGTGGCCACATTAGATGTACCCGACTACTCTAATCATCCAGAAATCACATATTCTGTGAAATACAAGCGCGGCCATGGCAACAAACCTGAAGGCATTCTCTCTCCAGGAGCTTCAGTTAAAGTAAAAGAAGGTATGGTGTTCAGTGTTTCAAAAACTGGTCAGTCATAACGATGATATTCGACGGCTTGTCGAAAGGGGCTATGCCGTTGCATTCGATACCGGGTACATGATTATTCGTGACATTCCATATTTAGATGATCAGCTTCAACTACACAATGGTGCAATAGTCACGAAACTTGAATTTATTGATCAAGAGCATGTGCGCCAGCAAAATCATCAGATATTTTTTGCTGGGTCTGCGCCATACAACTTAGATAAAAAGCTAATCCCAAATTTAGCTGATAGACCGACTAAACTTGCTTTAGATGAAACCTGCAAAGACGTAGTAGTTCAAAGATCATTTTCAAATAAACCGATGGGTAGCGAAAAATTCACTGATTTTTTTGAAAAGATTAATAGTTATGTAGAAATAATATCTGGACCCGCGATTGAATTATATAATGTCACACCTTACACATTTCGTTGTGTAAACGTAATACCTGAGTCAGTGTTCAAATTTCATGACACCCTAACTAGCCTGGCAGAGATTTCTGACTTATCCACTAAATTTAAGAATGATACAATTGCTGTAATTGGCCTCGGAGGTACCGGCTCATATATTCTTGATTTTCTCATTAAAACACCAGTACGCGAAATTAGAGCATTCGATGGTGATTCTTATCATGTTCATAATGCTTTTCGGTCGCCAGGCAGGCTTGAAAACACAGAACTTGGTAAAGATAAGGCGACCATATATCAGTCCCGATATGAAAACTTCCGATCCGGTCTATCGTTCCAAGCAAAATTTATTGATCTTACCTCCAAGGCCGATTTAGAGGGTGTGACATTTGCATTTGTATGTGTTGATAAAGGCTCTTCACGGTCAGAAATTTTTGATCTACTAATCGGTATGAAAATACCTTTTATTGATGTTGGCATGGGGCTAAATCGCAAGAGTGGATTGCTAAATGGAATGTTGCGTACAACATATTATTCCACCGAACAAGGCGATTACATACGAAATAAGGGGCTGGCATCAGTAATTGATGATCCGAATGATCTTTACAGAAATAATATTCAAATAAGTGAACTGAATGCACTTAATGCCTGTTTGGCCGTCATTAAATTCAAACAGTTACGCGGGTTTTACTTTGAAGAATCGCCAATCTTTAATCTACTATTTGAAGTGGGTGACCTTAAAACAGCTGAAGATTCGGAAATCAATGAAGATTGAATTACAACGCGTTCATTTTATGCCCGCAGAATTAAAGTTTGGAGTACTATATGTTTCTGAGGAATTCGAGATTGCCACTCATCTATGTATTTGTAGATGTGGCGCTAAAATACTAACACCCCTGGGTCCAACAGCGTGGACATTTGAAGATACAAAAAATGGACCGACTGGATTTAGGCAGTCCCGCTTTTCCAGAAATTGATTGATTTAAGTTACTTCCGCCAGCGCTTGACGACCGCAGGGACTCCCTTGATTTTGTCCCTTGTC
>JAWXAY010000047.1:0-2878 GCA_034439715.1 Pseudomonadota bacterium | reverse complement strand
TGATCGGCCCTCAAGGGCCTAGGCGAGAAATCGAGCAATCCGCGCCAACTACTCTTAATTTTTCCCCCGCCAAGCAAGCTTGGGGCGTACCTGGCAGGCGAAAAATATATTTTTTAAAGGGAGAAATTTATGAAAAATCAATTCACAGTTAGACTAAAAAAAATCGCAGAGCTAAAATCGAAACCATTTTGCTATAGTTGCTATACAGAGGCTCCATCGGGAAGATGTGTTCAGTGCGGATCTGATGATCTCATGAGACTTCTCCCGAGTGTTGGATGCGAGTATGGATTTAATTGGGTGATTGCTGATATTCTCTCGGAAATTGAAAATATTGATGCTGAGGAATTTTTTGAGGACAGCATTCGATCATGCTACGAGGAAGAAACTAAAATCGGTTGGATTAAAGTGAACACAGCAACAGCTATCAAAGAACTTGACCCAGTTTCTTGGGATCTCGCAAAAAGTGAATGGTTCGATCTTGAAGAGTCAGAAGATAGAATTATCAGTTTCGATAGTGGTGCAACCTACTATGACCCTGACCAACTTGAATCGGAAATTAGTAAGATGGAAGCCGATTTAAAAATTTACGATATTGCTTAAAATGAACAATTTTAGAAATGTGCCAACAAGCCTGGCGCATTTGCTTGCAAATAGCTCTTTAGAGTAGCCTCGCTCCAATCGGGATCAATAAAAGTCACTTGATGATTCGTTTGTTGGTTGAAAAATGGAATCTCATCGGCGGGACATATTCCAAAAGCCAAATCTTCATATTTAAAGTCGAGGCTGTCTTTCTTGCGCCATTCTCTTTCCCAACGAAAATCAGAGTATCCATCTGCGGCAGAAATAACTGGCGGCCCAAAGGTTTCAATCAAGTACATCATTGGAATAAAGTCGTTTTTATTATTTTGTAAGGAACTATTTAAAGCAGTCAGTAAATCGGGACGACGCGAATCAACGTAAAAAATTGGATTGCCACCTAGTTCGCGCAATTTCTCTTGAAAAAATGCAACTCCATATTTTTGGTACTGGTTACGTTTTCTAGTGGTTGCTTGGTAAAAGCCAGAAAGCTCACTCAATGGTGTTTCGGAAAAACAAACGGAGTGAGTCCAAGATGGCTCGGCATCCCCATTCCAGAATACTCGATTCCAATAACTTTTATAGAGATTAACTTTGAGTTTGAAATAACCAAATGGAGAACGCGCTTCAATTCGCATATTGTTCAGAATTTCGATTAACGCGGCTTTGGCAACTACGGGTCTACGGATTTTTTCATATCCTTGGGGAGGCCCTGGTTTCGGGTCGTAAAAGTCGTAAGTGCCATCTTTTGTCAGGTGTATTAAGAACTGTGACAGGTCTGAACGATCTTTTAGATTTTGATGGCCTGTCGTACTCATTTAATGGCTCCTTATTAGTTGATTATGGCACTGTTTTCGCATATCTATCAACTATGGAAACAAGTCGCCAAAAGCTCGATATTTTGATTCTTGAAGACAACTTAAATTTGTCTGCTAAGGAGCTTTTAAAGCGTGCTCAACATGCAGCAAATGAAGATGCGCAAATCTACGGTTGGCAGTCTATTGAAGTTATTTATTCAGGTGCAAAGCCTGAACAAAAAGGCGAATTTCTTCGTTACTCTTTCGACGTTTTTGGTATTCCCGGAGAAAGCATTGAAACTTTCTCCGAGCAACAACCAACTTCAAAATCTTCGACAATCCAAAAAGCTGCTGCAGCTCCAGACGCAGAAGTTTAAGCGCTCTTCTGCACCTGAAATTGCCCCTTTCTGAAAACCACAAATTCATCAGTCATCATAAAACCTGTGAACTCATCTTTTGTGATTGGACCAACTTCTACAATGTACCTTTGTCGCAAGAGTTCTTTTTTATTCTCGCTAGTTAGTGATTGGTCTTGAATCAAAGCGAGGTGATCTTCTGTCAAAAGTCCCAGGGCAATTTCCAACACTTTGTCGAACTTTATTTTACGACCTATCTTTTTTTTTATTAGCGGAAGCCAAAAGTTTTGTCACTCTCTTTTGATTTTCAAAACTGATGCGAATAGATTTGGTTTTTGACGATACTTTACTTTCAGATTTTGTTGTTTTGGTTGTCATAATTAGTTTCTCCTTCACGCGGTTTTGATGACATTGTTAGTTTTAGATTGCGACATTTGTCTGACTGGAACTGCTGCATTTTCACTAATCAAAGTGCGCAGAAGTTGATGCATAACTGATCGCATGGCACTCAGTTGCTGATCATCCATTCGATCAATCATAGCGTGACAGTCATCTTTAGGACTGATGACAATTGCACGTCCCATAATCTTATCAAACTCATCCATTGTGTAGCCATAGGCCTTTACAAGTTGCTCGACTCGATAATCTGGAAGATCGAGTTTTCGATTTTCAAACTGGCTGATGGCAACGTGAGAAATACCGATCATAGCGCCGACTTGTCTCATCGTAAGCTCGGACGATTCGCGCATTCGTCTTAGTACGGTGGGAGCATTTGTTTCTTTCTTTTTCGAGGTCGTTAACATGGTTACTTCTCCTTTGTTGATTTACTTTCCAACAACTGATCTGGTAACAACGAGCGCCTTATCTACTGCGGGTTTCACGGGACCTAACCAAGTAACCAAACATTCTCAAAAACCGAAGTTTACGCTCCGCAGGCCTAGCCCAAACTAAGCACAGATTTAGCCAAACTCGGGTGATTTCATGAAATGTGGTGTGACGTTGATTGGAATCGGACTTCGAGCGACTCGCTCAAACTCTCCTAAAATTCATTAGACCTGTTGGGTACTTATGGAACCTGTCACTGGATTTGGGCCTGAACCTAATTTTCACTTAAGAAAAATGGCGGGGTGGACGGGACTCGAACCCGCG
>JAWXAY010000046.1:0-4789 GCA_034439715.1 Pseudomonadota bacterium | reverse complement strand
TTGATCAATTCAAGATCACTCATAACCACCTCTGTCGAAGGCGGATTTTATGCGATGTTTTAAGCGGAAGCTAGAACCGCCTCTACGACTTGGTTACGGAAGACCGTGTTCAGGAAAGACCAGAACAGCTATTGCTACATGCGAATCTCTACTTAGTAAAAACTGGAATGTTATTTATTGGCACGCGGAAGGAAAAGAGGATGCTCGGCCAACTGAATATGGCGTCGCTAATCCTGATCAGCTCTTACAAATGCAACTGATCACCGACCTTCATTTTTCCCCCGATGATCTACTGAATCGCATTCAACGGCCCACCGAAATCATCGATCCCAAAGGGACGCTTGTGGTGATCGATACATTGGATCTTTTCGACTGCATCCCTGATGATTTCTTTCCATTTATCGAAAGTTTCGATGAGAACAAAACACTTCATTTTTTAATTCTGACTCAAATCCCCAGATATTTGGAACGAAAAACAAGGGATCACGCTGAAGAATTTGTGAGATCGGCGTACCCCACAACACTTCAGCACCAAATAATCGTGCTCGGAAAATTTCCTGATGAGTGCTAGCGAAGTTCTGTATTCAGAACAAAATATTCTGCTAACAGCACTTGGTACGAGATACAGAACTCGTCTTGTCCATCTATCTAGAACGACTCAAAATATTCGTTGTGAGTGATTTCAAAACCAACCTTAAACGAATCATGAAAGAACGCGGGATGTCAGCTGCTGATCTCAGTCGCCGGACACAAATTCCCAAGTCCACCATATCGGAATGGCTTCAAGATCGAAAACCTAAATTTGATGATGCTATTTTGAGATTAGCGAAGGTTCTCGGAGTTAGTGCCGAGACGCTTCTGACTGGAAAAGAACCCGATGAGGATCTGGTGAAACAAATCTTTGATTCAACGGGTGACGGATTTATTGAAGTTCACAACGGAGTTTTCAGAGTGAAAATTGAAAAGTACGTTGGAAACAAAAAGTGAGGGAAAAATGAAGGCGCTATTGGTAACAATTTTGATCTTTGGGATGAATGCCTATGCAGGCATTTTTTCTTCGGAACCGCCGAAGGAGTTTCTAGCGCTTAAGGTGACTTCGGTTACATCGTATCGTGAACACGTTACGTATGCCATTCAAGAGTTTATCGACGTTCTCAAAATGGACGACGCTAACCAGATTTCCTGGGAAAAAGCTTCGGATACGGTTTGGGCTTTGAAGGTAAAGCGCAAAGATAAAATGACAGATGTGACGACAAAACTTGCGTGGGAGTTTGCCAAAAGGGAAAAGGGTGCGGCGGTACTTAAACGAATGTCAGCGGACGATGTTGTTCTCAATTCCGAGTTCGAAATCATGAATGGGTTTCAAACTTGGGCGACTGTTATCGATGCTGTTCAGAAGAAGGCAGGTAAGGGTGAGGTGGAGGCTGGAACAAAAGTAGCAAAAGCTTCGCCCAAGAAATCGCTAAAGGCCAGCTCTGGAGCAGTTAAGGCTGTTGCAAAAACTCCGGAACCAGAAAATTTGTCAAAAGGAATGAAGGGAAGCTACGTTCAGGAATATACAGAGGATGCCAACTCATCAGCATTCTCAATCGAAGAAACATCTCCAGGTTCAATTCGACTTGTTGCAAATGCGCCAATCAGCTGTGAAGCGACGCTAAATTTAAAAAGAAACTTCGCTGGGCAGATCTATGCAAATGCGGCGGATAATCCTGGCTTGTATTTTGAGATTTCTAACAACAATGGTGAAGTAAAACTTTTGGCGCAAATCAGATCTAGCTGCAAAGGTCCATGTTGTGACCTCAAAAAACATTACTTACGGCAATAGCTAAAATATTCTGAGGGCCTCTTCGGTTCATTTTTTCATTATAGTCCTCAACCTTGTAAGCGGAAAACGCACCGGTATCTTTGTTATCGCGAATCCCTCTTGAGAATATTCTCTATACTTTTTGCGCCGACGCCTTTTGAAAGATCGATGTTGTGGGCGTAAATAGTGGTCGTCGAAATATCTGCATGTCGAGCGAGTTTCTGCGCTTCCTGAAGCGAAGCCCCTCCTTCTAGACTTAACGAGACTGCCGTGTGACGAAGACTGTGACTTGTCAGCCTGGGGGAGTTGATGCCTACTGCTCGAAGTCTTTCTTTGACCACTCTTCTTATTGTACGAGTCGATAGGCCACTACCATAGCCACCATCTGATAGAGACGCAAAGAGTGGGGCGTCTTGTTTCAAGGAGCCCCTATTGGATAGATAATCCATTATTGGGGATATGCAATCGTCAGTTAAAATTACAAATTCGTCAGCAGCCTGGCGGCCCTTTCCATAAACCCACAACCCAATCGCGTCAGAACTTACTGGACGAATATCGCCAACTTTAGACCGAATAACCTCTATCGTTCGGAGCCCCGTCCGAATCAAAAGATTGATTAGCGCAAAATCCCTTTTGCCCTGGATAGAGTTCCTATCAATTGAATCCAAAAGTCTGTGGATCTGAGAAATGGTCAAGGCATCTCGGCGAAAAGATCTGCCCCGCTTTGCCCCTTTTATACCTTTTGTAACATCTGGATAGATCTTTCGAATTTCAAGCCATTGGAAAAATTGGCGCACGGCTACGAGATAAGCGCCGATGGTTGTGGCCTCAAATTTTTGATCTCTCATCGATCTTCGGTAAGCAAGTATCGTTTCACGTTGGACAGCGGCGAGAGGTTGTTTCTGAAGCCACAGGAAAAACTGTTTTAGACGATCCCCATATTGCCTTTTGGTAAAATCTGAACAATCCAAGCTATCCAGAAATTTATCAAGGTGTACAAATATTAATTTATCAGCAGTAATAATATCAGTCGAAGGCAAGATACTGGGAATTTGAACAAGCGATTTCATAATTCCATTAAAACATAATGGAGATATCTCGCACAATTATTCGTGTCACAGTGATACGTCGGCCAGTGGCGAGACCCTATCTGAAAAACTCTCCTTTGACTTCGAAGTCGCCAAAAAATCTGATGGGATATTCCGAACCCTGATAACAGATGACTTCCTTTTTGCTCTCAATAGCACTGTGGAATATTTTTCGAATGAGGTCGCGTTCCTGTTTATCGGCGATCACGTCGAATTGATCATGAATGAAAAAGAGCAGCGATGCAGTTAAAGAATTATTCTCTAAAGCCATCTGAATTTCGTTCATGCATAGTTTAGCAACTATCGTAGCCTCCGCTTGGCAATACGTGGCAAAGAATGGTTTTGCGACCTTAAGAAGCGATTTGTAAGCGCGGAAAAATTTGGATGCGGGATTCGGGAGAGCGGCCCGGTAAAGAATGATCGCCTTCTCAGGAATTTGATAATTTCCATTGCAGCACCAACCCAACCGAATTTGTTCAGCCTCTGGTTCCCATGAGGAACCAAAGCGAAGCGCTTGGTCAACCTCATGAGTGATTGCAAACATGTTCAACTCAAAGGCGCTCTGATCGAGATTATTAGTCTCCGATTTTTTCGAAAATCGCGAGTTATCCGCTCGTTGTTTTTTACGAAATATTTGGCGCTTGATTTGGTAGAGAGTCTGTATTTTTCCGAATGCAAGCACTTCGGCACCAGGCTTAAGCCGGAGATCTTCGATCAGCGGCTCTGAAGATTTCTTCCAGTTCTCGGCGCGGATATACCAATATTTGCCGTTAAGAGCTGCGATGAATTCATAAATGCCCGGTGTGCCACTGGCGAGGCTTTCTTTATGACGCATGTTTAATTCGTCGAACACGTCGGCATAGATAACCCGCCCGAAGGGGGATTGGATATATCCGCGTTGGTAAACAGAGTTCGCAATCGCATCTTGGAACTTCCTGATTTCAGGAAAAGTTTTGTGATAGTGCGCAAGTCGTTCACGCGCCTCACCTTCCTTCACATCGCGGCCAGTAGCATCGGCTAAATCTTTAGCGAGTTTCGCCGCGCCCTGGTTATAGGGAATAGCTAAATTTGTTGTCTTCATAGCATCACGGAGTAATTTCTTAGCAGCCTTATCCTCTTTTGAAATGACATCAGTGACTAGAGAGATAACTTTTCCGGTTTCGACGTGAATGAAGGAGATTTCTTTCGTCTTATCATCGCCCGGAATTCGGTTTTGTTCCTTTGTCACCCAATATTCAAGAAGGCTTGCATTCTTAATTCCCAAGTGTGCAGAGAATGCTTGGAGCGCAGTCTGGTAATCCATGGGCGATATACGGCGCAAAATAGCTAAGTGCGTATCAAGCTTATGATTTTTATCAGGACCAAAGCTCTCGAAGCACTTTAGCCAATAGGTGTACTTATCATGGGCAAGCAGACCTGCGGTAATGACGCCAAGATCTAGTCCAGAGATATCAATGGATAAAATTTCTTGCGAACTTGGGTCATCAACTGAAATGAGAGAGCGAACGGATTTAAATTCTTTGATCCCAAGGAGCCCCTTATCCAGCGGATCGATAATGGAATCCGTAAAAATCTCCTTGGGAATGCCAAGAACGTTTGGATTTCCACATTTTATTCTGCCAGTTTTTGCATCGGCTGTTATTTTGGAAAAAATACGGTAGATGCCGTTGGTCATGCGCACAGCATGACGCTGTAATTTTTCGATGTCCTCATACGCTTGGGCAATTTCTAGATATTGTATAACTTGATTCAACACCCGGAAAGAATTCGGCGGAATGCCAGATCCATTCCAAACGCGCTTCCGCAGCTTGAGCAATGTGGAAATATCGACCTTCTTTTGACCTGTCTCGGATTCATACAGTGCTGTTAACCGACGTTCTCGCCCTCTGTATATATA
>JAWXAY010000045.1:0-6082 GCA_034439715.1 Pseudomonadota bacterium | reverse complement strand
CGGTAAAATTATGTTTCAGGTTGCGCCATTAAAAAATGTGGCGTTGCAGCGATAATGTCACCATATTAAAATTAAAAAATATTATCTCTCATCATATTCGCGCTTACATTTTCGTACTTAAATATTCATGCGCATATATTCGCGCCAACATATTCGCGCCCATCATTTTTCAAGTTTCCTCGATAAATTTGCGCAACTACTAACAGCGCGAACCTCAAATCATTTCACACTGTACGGATCAGCAGCTCTAGTCCAAATCCTCTTCCTTAGCCACCTTTAGAATCCACTTGTAGCTATCCAAGAAAATCAGCCTAAATATATGATGGCTCCAACCTAAACTGCGTTACCTCTAAGTCATCTGCGCGCTCTATTGGTGGCCATTCAATGGTAAAGTTAATACCGTGGCCTCGAATGATCCTGTGCTTATTGCACAATTCCTATGCTTATTGCACAATTCCAGCGCGTTAAAAATTACTTTGAGTCTTTGGTATGACAATCGTGAACTTCGTATTCGGACATGTATCATCTACGCAAATCTTCCCTTTATGAGCCACAACAATACCACTTGATGTGCTAAGACCCAACCCAGTTCCCTTCCCAATTTCTTTGGTCGTGAAGAAGGGTCGCATCATTTTGTCTTGAATGTCTTTAGGAATTCCTCGGCCACTATCAGTAATACTTATCTCAACAAATTGTTCGTTTTCTAAGGTCTCGATGCGTACCCATTTCTCTTTAAGGTCCTCGACGGCATCAAAAGCATTGTTAAGTAGGTTCAATAGAACCTGAGAAATCTCAACAGCTCTGCATTCAATTTGTGCTGCATGGTAAGACCTGTTCTTAACAACATCCAATCGGACGCCATGATTTCTGAGTCGTTCAGTGCAAAAGTTTAATGTTTCTTCAATCAATTTTGAGATTAAAACAGTTTGTGACTCTGCCGACTGTCCCTCACGAGCAAAATACTGTAGGCCGCTAACGATTTTTGATATCCTGTTTACAGTATTTTTGATGACCGTAATTGCATCTAATAAGTAAACTTTATCAATGGCTCCATCCTTTATACAATCTTCCATTTGTTCGATGCGCATTACTATAACAGCCAAGGGATTATTAATCTCGTGAGCTACGCCACCCGCCATTTCTCCAAAGGCACACATATTAGAAGTGTTAAGTAGTACAGCTGTCTTCTCTTTAACTTTCAGGTCTAAGTGTTCATTGATAACACCTAGATCCTTATTCCACCTGCGCACTTTTATAAATACAAAGATCCAACCAAAAAACGAAATTGTAAGAAACAAAAACAAAAACGACTTTAGAAATCCTAGTCTATCACCATGGGCTTCTAAGGCGCGACTAAAGCTGTCATTAATGTTCTTATTGAAATCCAAGATACTATCAGAATAAATTTTCTTTTGTTTTTCATACTCGGCGCTGAATAAAACTTTGGAAGCTTCAGCTAGTCTTTTTTGTTGAACCAACACCAAAGCTTTCTCCTCCATCTCGACAAGCTTCAGATTTGCAACGTATGTATCATCAGCTAATTTAATCTCTTTTTGTTGAAGAGAAATGACTTCTTTCAATGTCTTATCAAGTAAGGGCTCGAATTCACGATACCGCGTCTCCCATTTTGCCCTACCCGTAACTGCGGCCATGCGAGCAGACATCGTTAGCACTTCATCGTAGTGGGTAACAATGCCTTGAAGCTCAATGATCTTTTGATTTCTCAATTGGAGCGCCAACAGGTCATCTGCTGATTTAAATGTGAGCCATTGAAGCAAACCTGTGACAATCGTTGCTAATACGACAGCGCCGAGTAGTAAGTTTATTGGAAGATGTCTTTTTTGTGAATCATCCTTAGCCATGTAGAATTATCGGAAGTTTATCTTAGATACTGAGTGTGGTTTGTGAGTTTAAATTACTAATTGTGATTAGTTGCTGCAGCTTAAAAATTCAGCAACATTCAAGCAACCGAAAATGGTCGGCACTACGGCCGACCACCCAACCTTATTAGCAACGAAACGCAAAATGCACATGATCCTCATTTCAGCACAGCTGTGACGCGCAATAGGCCAGGTGCTCCGAGAACGGAGCTTCGTAGGCTGGTCGAACGAGCGACTTTTTTGCCCGCGCCACACTGATTTTAGCAGGGGCGCCTTCAGAAGGTGCCAATATGACAATCTGATTCAGACAATCTTTTACCCCGGAAAGCTCCCAGCAGAGACTTGCCGCTAAAGCTTTTAAACATTTTTGGTAAACACGTCCTGAAAGCTTTACGATGGCGTCTAAGACATTCACTTGAATGTTCTCAACGTGCGATAATGAGAAACTGTCAATTTCACGGCGGATGATTGACTTAATCTCAGCGTCGGGGCGTCGTAGACTAAGATTCACTACGACCTGATCATTCACACCTCGCACTCCTTCTGTGGCAAGAACCACTTCAAGGGCGGCATTTTTCTTAATGTACGAATCGACTATGCCTCTGACAGTAATTTCTCCACCGGTGGATTCAATTTGGATATCGACCATGCTCACTCGTTTATCCCAATACAGTCTTTTATAAATCTGTTCTATGATGGCATTTTTTTGACTTACTTTTAATGTGTTCATGTTGTTCCTTTCGTTAAATAACTTTTCAAATTACGCGGCAGCTTGAAATTCTTGAGCAGACGATCGTCTCTGACTAATTTGATATTTATGTTCACGCCTCACTCTTTTTCTAAGGGCAATGCCAGCTTGCGTGACACAGTCGTAAAAGTTGAAATCCGACTTCGTCACCTTAATGACCTGATGGTGTCCTCTTAAAGTGAGGATTACTTCACAGACAAAATGGCCACTTCGCTTCAGATTGCGACGTCTATCTTCATAAACTGTGACTTTAAGGTGCGGACTATTTCGTTCTCCAAAAAAGCCTTCGATGACACCTTTTGTTTGTGTCAAAATAAACTCTTCCAAATTGCCTGTACGTTTTGTATCTCGGAAAACAATTTCTGATCTCATGTTATAACCTCCTGGTTATTTAATGTTTGTTTTGCGACCTTCTAATAATATCTTCGACCTTGCCAACACATTATATGTTTTATCCTCGAGCTTCGGTGAGAATGCCAGCCGCCTATGGCTCAAGAACTATTTCTGTCGATGGAATTTCAATCAGTACGACCGATAATTGGGCTGGCGCAATCACTTCACTGACCTGGGACAATCAAGAATTTGTATTAAATCGTGGAGCTGGTGCTTCTTGGCAATCGGCTGCACAGTTTGGCGCAACTACACCTCAACAAGGCGAGTGTTATAATCCGACAGAAATGGGTTCGGTTGGCCCGTGGACTCGTAGCTCAAGTCAGCTCATTGCCACAGGCGGTTACGAAAATGAAATCATCACGCTATCACGAATGGCTTTTTGGTATCCACCTGGCCACATTCCGCCTGGCCTTTGCAACAACACGCTGACGAGTAGTGAAATGACTGTCGACAACTCCAACTTTCGACATTGGAAAAAGGTCACCATCGAAGAGGGTCAGGTTATCAACTACGAAACTCAGTTTTTAGATGTTCCTGTACATGTCGGGTTTAATCAGTTTGAAGCGGTGACGGGATACATTCCTTTGAATAAAAATCCAAAAGATTTCACAAGAGTTTATAGATGGATAAACGGCGTCTTGACCTCGTATTACTTTGAGGAAATTTCGCAGACACCGTATCCAGTTATATTAGTGTCACAAGACGGTACAACGGCGATGGGTATACGCACTTATCCTGTGAGTCCGGGCGTAGGTTACTACGATGATAAAGTTCCATATATTGTGGTCTCTAAGAAACCAGACCCAAACCTGACGATTCAAGAATCAATCAAATGGGCAGCGGTTTATAGACGTGATTGTAGAAATAAAGCTGGGTGCACTCTTGGGGCTGGGGCTTATTCATTTAACACCCGCATCGTCATTGGAACTCTTGCTCACGTAATCTCAAAAATGCCGACTCTGTAAAGAAGCATTGCCACCGCAGATCAAAGGCTTTGAGAAAGATACGGGATTTACCGGGCTTTTTATTTGATCAAAGTGAAACATTGACTCCTCTGCTGATACAGCTTTTTCACCGCACTCCATCAGGACATTTATTGGACTCAAAAAAACCAAGTAGACTCGAAACCGAACTTTTGACGCAGTGCTAACGAAAAAGGTACCGGGTACCGAAATTGGTCGGTACTCGTCTAGTTCGTAAGTTACCTAAAACACACATATCAAAACCTCGCGAGTAGCATTGCAGAGCATAAACACCAAGTTCTTCAATATTTAACTGACATTATCGCTGCGGAATAACAATGAGTTGAGCTGACTTCTCAAAGTTCCGATAAATAATAAAATGGATAGGGTAAGGGCTTTTAAAATATTCGTCTGTAAGTGCAGTTGGAACAATCTTCTGCTCTCTGTCATCGTAATAGTTGCACTATTCTCTCGCTTTTTCTTTCTTGAAGAAAGTCCGGCCGGTTTTTATTCCGATGAAGCAGCAACGGCGGCACAAGTTCTCTGTCTATCAGAGACTGGCCACGATTTTTATGGCAACCAACTGCCACTCTTCTCTCGTGTTCTTGGAGGCGGCTTCGTAACGCCAACTCACTTATACATTGGCGTTCTTTGGACAAAGATTTTTGGATCTTCGATTCAGAGTTTTCGGGGTCTGTCTGCTGCTTATACGGTTTTCACGATTTTCGGCTGTTTTTTCCTGGCCAGGGTCTTTCTCGGATCGGCCTCAGCCTTTTGGGTGTTACTGACAGCCGCTCTTTCGCCTTGGGGTTTTCATTTTGCGCGCATCGCTTGGGACCCGCCGCTAATGCCCTGTTTTCTAGTCTGGGGTACGTTTTTTTTCTTTCGTTCGTCAACGACTCGAGATGGGTTCTGGGCGGCTCTTTTCTTGTCTTTGGCCCTTTACACCTACCCACCGGCGCGCGTACAAATTCCCTTATTATTTTTAGGTATGTGTTTTTTAAAGTGGAAACAGAGAGCTAATTGTCGAAGATTTTTTTCAATATTTTTTGCGTCTGGTTTTTTGATCTGTGTGCCTTTGGTTCAAAAGATTCTGACAGGTGGAATGCTTTGGCGGTCCAAACATCTTAGCATCTTGAATTCGGAATTTCTTCAATCTCATGGTGGAGACAGTTGGTTAAATGCGGCAAGAATTTTTTTGAATAATTTTGAATCTTATTTCTCTCTGAAATTTCTGTTTGTGCAGGGGGACCCATTTTTGCGGTACTCTATGGGCCGAGTCGGACTTCTTAGCTATATAGATACTACCGCTGTTATTTTGGGTCTGAGTTTTCTCGCTTACCAAAGGTTCTTGAAAAAACAAATACTAAAAATTGAAGTGATGCATTTACTCTGGCTGGGATGGTTCGGCGTGGCTTGTGCCTTCTTTGGCGCCGCCCTGACCAATGAGTATCATCCGCACACCTTACGCGCGATTGGGGGATGGCCTTTTCTGGCGTTATTGAGCGGTACTTGCTTAGCTTACTTGGTAAAACAAGTGCCAAAAATACGATGGCTAGCTTCGCTTGTAAGTTTGTCTTTCGTCGCCGTGTGTTTTTATGGATATTTTTTCAAATATCCACAGCAGTCTGCCGAGCTTTTCGATCACTGGGTCAAAGCTAAGGCACTGGCCGAAGTCAGCCGACAACCAGCTTCCGATGAATTTGTTGTAAGTGACTACCCCGCGCTTTCTGTTGAGTATTACCGAATGCATTCTGCATCAGAGCTGCGGAAAATAGTAGCACAAGTCAAACCCTTGTAAAACCCCAGCTTGCTTCGCTACACAAAATAGCTGTATGCCTGTCCTGAAATAGGCAAAGCAACAGCTTCTACAGCAGGAAATAAAACCGCCGGAGGCTCCTCCACGACGATCTTTTTTTTTCCATTGAAACCTTTTCAGAAGTTATCGGGTAAATGCATATATTACAGACGATCAATGCCCCGCCTTTGGGACGATATGGTAGTGTTATCCGAGTGGTTTATCTTTAACTTTTAAAGCAGCTTCGAATACAGTTGTTTTCTGCTCGAGATTTTCGATTCTCTTTTCGTGGCGATCGATT
>JAWXAY010000044.1:0-9984 GCA_034439715.1 Pseudomonadota bacterium | reverse complement strand
TTATTAAATCCTTTGATACTTTCAATGTAGCGATTTCTGGCAATGGTAATTCTGTTTTCTGTTCCTTCTAATTGAGCTTGTAAATCTCGAAACTGCGCACTGGCCTTTAAATCCGGATATTGTTCCACACTGACCAAAAGCCGACTTAAAGCGCTCGACAGGCCATTCTGTGCATCCTGAAATTGCTTAATCTGGGCGGGTGTCGCACGACTTGGATCAATAGTGATGGAGGTTGCTTTGGCTCTTGCCTCTACCACTTTGACTAATGTTTCTGATTCATGCTTGGTGTACCCCTTAACAGCACTCACCAGATTGGGCACGAGATCGGCTCGCCTCTTATATTGATTTGTAATTTCAGCGAGAGTTGCTTCTACTTCATTTTTTGATTGAGGGATTGCCCGCCATCCACAACTGAGGTTAGTTAATATTAATACTGTCAGTACAATTGTCTTAATCTGAACCATGCATTTCTCCTTGATAGCGACCATTGTTAATCTATTATCTCTTCAGATCGCAAAAAACAATCAAGCAACTAAAAATTATGTAACGCGAATTCTATCGCACTAAGTCTAAACCATTTACAATGTAGGTTGCTTGATCGCTTTGTCACTACTTTCCTCCAAATTAGATCGAATGCTTTTGGCATAAGAAGTGAAGTTCTATGTCTCTGATCAGTGCAATTTCTCAAACACCGAGGTAAAAGCTATGAAATTAGTCGTATTGAAACACATCAAGTATACACTTCTATTATTTGCACTGCTTTCGTTCATTAAGCCTCCTGGAGGTGTTCAAATGTTCGGCACTTCCTTTGCCCTTGCTGCCGAGGAAGACTACAACGAAGCTCCCGTAAATACTCCCAAGCCTGAGGACGATCCCATCGTAGTAAAACAACCCTATCCAGGGCCCGCAGATCCGCCCACCGATGTGCAACCAACTCCAGAACCCATTAAGTACCGTTGCGACATACTGCTCGATAAAACTGGTCTCTATTTAAATATGTTCAACGCTAAGTATATTGCAATTTCAAATGTGACAGAGTGTATGCTGAACGAAGCCAATGGAATTCAGGGCAGTTGTGATCACGAAAAGCTTATAACGGTAATTAAAAATGAGCAGATTCGTTCTATCGGCGAGCTGAGTGTACCTCAAGGCAGTCTCGTAACTATAATTGAGGAAAGTGATCCTTCATTTTTCTTATGTTTTTCTTGGACTCGCGGATTAATTCTAAAAATTGCCAATTCAAAAGTGGTGATGATTAATCCGGCTCAAAAGAGTTCTACAGGACGCTTTGGTTTTTAACCTTGACTACTCGTTTGGCTAAAATGGGCAATGCTGCTTATGAGAGAATTTAGATTAATGGGCTTACTAATATGATCATCAAAGCCGCTCGCCAGGCAGCGAGCGCGTTCTTCTTTAAGTGCATGCGCAGTTAAAGCAATAATTGGCGTCCTATATCCCTCTTTGCGCAACTCCGAGGTCGCATGATAGCCGTCCATCACCGGCATTTGAAGATCCATCAAAAGGACATCATACTTTCCTTGCCGAGCCTTTTCTAGTGCTACTTTGCCATTTTCAGCCGTATCCACTTGGGCGCCAGCCATCGTTAATAGTTTGCAAATAAGCATTTGATTGTCGATTGAGTCTTCAGCCAATAAAATCTTTACGCCCTCAAGGCGTTCCTGATCGAGCATGAGTTGTTTTGGTTGGGGGGTAGAAAGCTGATCACTGGACTCAAAAAATGAGGTTTTGTCTGTTGGTCCTGGATCAATAGTTAATGTGAATGTACTTCCCTTTCCAACCTCGCTTTTAGTGAGGACCAAATCTCCTCCCAACAAACTGGCAATTCGTTTTGATAGGACAAGTCCGAGACCGGTTCCCCCAAATCGACGCTTTGTGGATTCATCACCTTGTGAAAATGGTTTGAAAAGATTTTTAGCCTGCTCGGCGCTAATACCGCGACCAGTATCTTCAACAATGAACGCAAGCTTTGGCTTTCCTTCGTATGAAATAAGCTTCACAGTGGCATGGACGAAACCTTGCTCTGTAAATTTAATGGAATTGCCTAAAACATTTAATAATATCTGCCGCAATCTCAAGGGATCAGTTTTGATTTTTTTTGGCAGTGGATGCTCGTATGAAATCTTGAGTTCAATACCCTTTTCAGAAGCCTGAAGCTTCAACAGAGACATCGATTCTAAAATAATATCTGCGATACCTGACTCTCGGGATTCGACGTCTAATTTTCCAGCCTCCACTTTTGATAAATCTAGTATGTCATTAATAATATCTGACAGAAACTTCCCGTTTCGCCTGATGATTTCGATAAAATTATTTTTATCCGAGAAAGTTGTTTCTGCTCTCGTTAAGAGTTCCGAGAATCCAATGACCGCACCGAGCGGCGTGCGAATTTCATGCGACATATTCGCCAAAAAGGCACTTTTTGTCTGAGTGGCGGATTCAGCAACTTCTTTAGCCGTTAAAAGAGCTTCAATTGTGCTTTTTTCTCTGGTGATATCACGTATAAAGCCAGTAAAAAATGACTGGCCATTCAGTATTAAGACATCGATAAACAACTCTGCCGGAAACTCCGTGCCGTCCGATCTCATTGCAGGCATTTCTATTCTCTTCCCTATAACTGTACTAAGTCCGGACGAAAAATAACGAGCGAGCCCCTGGCGGTGAGCGTCTCTCAAATTTGGAGGAATGACGACGTCTGCCAGATCTAAGCCTCTGACTTCGTCACGTCTGTGGCCAAAGGTATTTTCCGCGGCCTTATTAAAATCAACGATTTTTCCGTCGTGATCAATTGTAATAATGCAATCCAGTGACGACTCTAAAATAGCTGCTTTTCGAGAACTTGATTTTCGCAAGGAATTTTCAGCCTCTTTGAGATTTTCGATAGATTGCTTTCGTTCTAAAATAGACGCAGCAAGAATTAGCCCAGTCAGAGAGCTTATCGTTAAGAAGTTATTAAGCAAAACAAAGTTGTCCCTCAGAACCCCGTGCGAGAAAGGCCCTAGACCTTGTGATGTATACCAAATAGCCACTATTGAAATGCCCAAATTTAACGTGACACTTCCCACTTGGGAAAATCTCAATGCAGCCCAAATGACAAGTGGAAAAAGCATATAAGGGAATCTAAAAATGGAGGTGTCCCCCCGTACCAATTGAGTGCTAAAAATCAGTTGGCTAAATATCACAAATAGTCCAACCAGGAGTGAAGCGTCCGCCAGACGCCAAAGGTTTATTCTCGTGTGACTCCGAGTTCCCCACACCAGGATAAAAGGCGCCACAATAAGGCCGCCAAGCACATCCCCAATCCACCAGGTTTTCCAAGTAGACAGGAAGCCTTCCCATTTCTGTATACCACTTAGAACAAGGCTAACCGCCCCTATTGTTGCACTGAAAGTCGTACTCAGAATAATAGTTGAAACGAGCGCCAGTACATCCTTTTGTCGATCTAGAGATTTATGAAAATCCTTAAACTGCGTGAGAAGAAATGCACCTATGAGGGCTTCTAATGTGTTACCGAATGTAATTCCAAAGGCCGTTAGAATCGGCGCACCCGTAACAACATTAACTAAAAAGGCGGCAGTAGCAATGGCGGGCCAAATTCGATAGCCAAATAAAATAACCGCCGCCAAAGCAATTCCGGTCGGGGCCCAAACTAAAGTGGCAAAGCCGCTGTCGGCATCGAGGGTGAGACCAATTTTGGCGGTAATAAAATAACTTATAAAGACACCGAGCATAGTCCTGAGTAGACTCATACTGCTAAGGTCACTTATTTTAATTTTCTGTCTTTCACTCAAAATAATTCACCTTTTTTATATCACACTAGTTGTGCAGATTGTACTTCGCGTGCTTCTGGTGCCGTGCAGTGACTTTGGTGTGGATATTTCCGCGCACCGTAAAATCACCCACAACCTCAATTCTCACAGGGTCAATTAACTTTAGTAAATCGTCTAAAATAATATTAACTACGTCCTCGTGAAAAACTTTTCGATGACGAAAGCCATTAATATAAAGCTTGAGGGATTTAAGTTCGATACAGCGTTCAGCGGGCACATACTTAATATAAATAGTTGCAAAATCCGGGAATCCACTTCTGGGACAAACACAGGTAAACTCAGGGCAAGTCATCTCAACTTCATATTCACGGCTAGGCGTTCGGTTTACAAAGGATTCAAGTTTACTTTCGAGAATTTCTTTTTCACCATAAAGCATTTCTTCAGACATTGGCATTGACTCCTTCATTTTCGCGCCTCTTGAGCACTTCTTTAAAAAGATTTTCGGGATTACTCATGCAGCGAAGAATATACTCAGAGCGCAAATAATTTTGGTATTCGCTGTTTTGAATAAGCCCTTTAGATTCCAGTTCTCGCCTAACATGGTAAAAAAACAACGCCGCAGCTACTGAAACATTGAAACTCTGAGAAAACCCTCGCATCGGAATAAAAACTGTGCCGTCGCAAATTTCTAGGACCTCGGGACTGACTCCCTCTTTTTCATTGCCAAAAACCAATGCGGTAGGAGACGAAAAATTCACTTTTTCTATCGGTTTGGACTTGTCAAAATGGGTACTCAGAACTTGATACCCGCGCTTTTTAAGCTCTTTTAAGGGTGTTAAGTCTTTCCACGAAAAAATATTCAGCCAGTCATCAGCCCCCCGCGTAACTCGAGCTGAAACTTTAAGCTTTTCTTGCGTCTGGATAAGGTGGACCTCGCCAAATCCCATACCCTCACAGCTTCTAAAGACGGCACTAATATTGCCCTGATCGTAAATGTTTTCTAAAATCGGGATAAAATGATTCGTTCGCTGGAGAACCGCGCTGCTGATCTTTTCTTTTCGCGACTCAGTCAAAAATGGTCCTAAGAGAGAAAAAATCTTTTCTCTGGGATATATGACGCCATCGAGTTCAACAGTATCTGATGCTATCTCTTGCAAATATTTCTTATAGTATTTATAGGTATCCACGTGGCTGTTAGATACTCTAGGTCTAAGCCTTTGGTCAAAGCATTGACGCCGGTGGTAATTATTGCTTCAATATTGAAAGTTTAACAAACGAGGCGAGTCTTAATGAAATCATTGTTTATTATTGTGATTTTTGTCGCTGTAAACGTCGGTGTAAACGCTCGCGGCAACCTGACGTATAGTCCCCCTAAAAAGGAATATGTCTGGAGCACTAAGTCACTTGATGTAACCAATATTTACTCTCTCTATCTTGAAGCTGCCGTCTGGAATTTATCTTATTTTAAGGTTTTACCCCAAAAGCTGCAAAATTTAGTTTGGAATAAAAAATTCTCTAATTACGAAAACGCCTATGCTTATATTAGGAAAAATCTCCCAGAAATACTAGATGGAACTAAAGTGCAATCTTTAAATTCTAATATCAGCCGTTTTGCAGTCACAGAAGATCCCGAGAATGTTGTGTGGAAAACTGAGAATCAATGGTCGTGGGAATGGGAAATCAAATACGCCAAGTGGATTACTGAAAATTTTAACCCTGAATTTTATGTTAAATATAATATCTCCACCGACTGTGCCGACAATGGTTTTGCTATTCGCTGGATTTTTTCACGAATTTCCAAACTACCGGCAGGTAATCGCTTGGCGGGTACCGGTGGCCTTTTTACAAATGAGTCGATGAAAGACGAATGGAAGAATCTTCCCACCGATCCCGATTGGTTTAAAGATAAGCGATTTTTAGCAGCGCTTAATTATGTTTTAGACAATGTCTACACACACACACTCGGGCGGGACGCCTATCCTGTCGCTATAACTCAAGAGGCATTTCTGGCGGGTACAATTGGCCTCAGTTTGTCAGGCGACTCAGGCCACACCATTGTAGTCCACCGGGTTAAAAATTCCTATGACGGCACCATGCCCGTCATGTATCTTTCATCGACCTCTCCGAGAGTGGTACGCACTTTAGTTGAAGGTGGTTTTTTTTGGGGTGCGGTCGGTTCGAAAGGGGAAGGGGGAGTATTAAAACCTCTTTGGCCTGTTAAGACCAATGGCCAATGGAATCTCTTGGATGCCAAATCAATGCCCCATTATTCTGAGGAACAATATGACCCTAATTTTCCAGGCGAGTTAAAGGATTTTACGCTCGCATTTTATAAGAGGATTACGCCCGATTTTGACCCGATAAAGATTGTGGATGAAGCCGTTTCTCAGATTTCTGGGCATATCACTGAACGGGATCGCCTTGTTAAAATAGGTTATGACTATTGTCAAAAAAACAATTGCGACGAGGGCACCTCGGGCTGGGAAGAATACAGCACCCCTCTCCGTGACAAAAGAATTTCTGAAATTTTCGTTCAGACAGAAAAAATTGTGAAAATTTTAGCGGATGCCATCGAGGGAGTTAGGCTAAAGTGGCAAGAGGCGAAGGAGACAGTAGTCCTAAAGACCGGAGATCATGAGTTTAGCATAAATCATGTTATTTTCGCTTGGACACACGAAACCTACTCCTCTAACCCCTACCAGACCCCCGACAGGCGCTGGGGCTTGGTTCCTCAAGCGGGCGCTGAAAACATCAAAAACACATTTGCTAAATTTTTAGCTCAGCGTCAGAAAAAGATTGAAAATAACCGCTGCCAAAATTGCGCCCCTAAGGATGAAAACTGGTTGGCATCTCATACTTCCCTAGAGGATTTGGAGCTCCAAAATACTCTATTGGAGCGCGAACAGTATTGTGCACATTTTTTGAAAGCCGATTGCGAAGCTCTTAACGTGATACTTCAAAATGAATCGATTAGCGCTGGCGATCAAACGCTAAATTTATTTAAGTGGACAGAAAAAGCGCTTTGGTTCAATTCAGACCCACGAACAAGTATCGAAGCCCGCTGGGGATCAATCGCGCAGAAAATGATCGAAGTGAATTTGCCCTTCAATACCTCCACACAGATTTCTAAAAACGCCATACTCTTTATTTTTGGCGCTAGTATAAAACAAATCTTCAATCTCAACACTCAAAAAATATTTGATTTGCCTGAAGGATTTTTGGCCGTTTCAATGGACCCCTTGTTTGGTCGGATTTTAGCTTACGATAAAACAAATAAAAAAGTAGGCCTGTTTGATCCAACGAATGGCACAGCTGTTTTTGTGACTGATACACCCTCCAGTGAAAATGCAATTTATTGGCTGAGTCCCGATACAGTAACAGTTCAAAAATCTGCCACTGACTTTAGTATCTATCAGTTTAATGGGACGGCATTGATACCGTTAGGCCAATTTTCGCTATCAGCTCGGGCCATAGTTCAAGTTTCAGCGTTTTGGACGCAGTCTCGCCAACTATTAGACAGTCAGGTTTTAGTCACCACAGGTTCAGACGGTAAATACTTTTTACTAGATACCCGTAATTCCAATCCACAACCTTTACCAGTTGATTTTGATTTTGCTAAAAATCCAAAAGTCGTGCCAGGGGGCGTATATTTTGAGACAGAAAACCATTATTTGTTGGCTTTGGTTTCAAGCGAAGATCAGTATACCCCCACAGGATCACTTGCGATTAGTAAACTTAAAAAAGAAACTTTTCCTATCGATTTTGCTATAGAAAAACACTGGGGCGGCGAGTGGCACCTGGTTCAGATCCCCGGAAGTCCCTACCCTCGATTGGCTCTTGCTCGGTTAAATTCCACGTTAGGAATTATTGAAAAACAATTATTAATTGAATCTTATTGCTTTGAATGTCGCGATCAAAATCCCTATTTCACTGCTCTTTCCAATCAAGGGTGGGTGCTCAATCATTTTAGTTTAGAAACCGGCTTGGTGCAGAAAAAACTTTCAGCAAACGTTAGCTGGGCGACATTATCTAGTGATAAACTGCTTGTTGACGGAGACATCATTAAAACTATGTATCAGCTTCCAGGATGGGAAGTTCTTCATCAGAACAAGCAATTAATTAGAGCAGATGGCCCCTATAACTCAAATAACGCTCGCTTTTATTCTTATAGTGAGGACGAAGCGGCCCTCTATAAACACGAGGTTTTTGGCTCAACGGCACTTCCCATTGTGACCGGAATAATTTCTTATTTAGGCGCGAAAAATTCAGGTCTTTGCGTGGGTGGCGAGGGTGCTCCGCAAATTGAGAGAGTGAAAACATTCAATGTTGAAGGTACAGGAAATTGCTGGGGCGATGCCAATTTTTCCGATGGCAATTTGTTAATAGTTAACTCTCATAAGGCCTATTACCTACCGGCGGAGAATAAGTGAATGGTCATTGACGTCGTCATTCCCACCTACAATCGCGCGCAGACTTTAAGACGAGCACTCGATTCTGTCGCTGCTCAAACAATTAGGCCGAATAGCCTATTAATAGTTGATGATGGCTCTACTGATTCTACCAATAAAATCGTTGATGACTTTAATAAAACCCATCCGACACTAAAGACTCAGTATATCTATAGTAAAAATAAAGGCGTCAGCCACGCTCGAAATTTGGGTGTTTCGAAAAGCACGGCTGACTGGATTGCATTTTTAGACTCAGATGATGAGTGGCTGCCAAAAAAGCTTGAGCTCCAGATAGACCAGATTAAAACAAATCCCGATCTACAAATCATTCACGGCGAAGAAATTTGGATACGAAATGGAATCAGGGTCAATCCCCACAAAAAACATCAGAAGTCAGGCGGCAGTATCTATGCTAAGTGTCTGCCACTTTGTTGCATTAGTCCCTCGACCGTAGTGATTAAAAAATCATTACTAAAGGAGATGGAGGGCTTTCGCGAAGATTTCCCGGTGTGCGAAGATTACGATTTGTGGCTTAAGATTTGCGCCAAATATCCCGTCGGTTTTGTCGAAATACCGATTATTAATAAACATGGCGGACACGAAGATCAACTTTCGCAAAAGTATTTCGCGATGGATTTTTGGCGAGTGAAATCCCTATCCGAAATGCTGGCCAAAAATCAGGTTCCCAAATACCATATCTCTCATGCTCAGAATATCTTAAGACAAAAGTGTGATGTATTGTTGAAAGGCTACCTGAAACATAAAAATCTCAATGACTTCGAAACTGTTCAAAAGATTCAACGAACTGTTGTTGGGATTTCTGAGAGTACTAATCCGCTCTCAGCACCGACTGCCACTTCCATCCCGTGATATTTAGGCGCACCAAATTTAGCTTCAAAAATCCAGACAAGTTCGGTGGCTCCGTCATTTCCCACAAAAATCACCGGCCCCCTTTTGAGTTCTAGTTTATTTAAATCTGAGCCATACTTAGATACTAGAATATTTTGAGCCTTGGCGGCCGATAGCCTCGGCACGCTATTATAGTCTCCCACTTTTTTGCTATCATTATTAATTATAAATACTGCCCCATCAGTCTCGCGCGAGTGCAATGTGACTTGTGAGTGATAGACCTCAAAGCCGTCAACTTTTTGTTTGAATTCTGTCACTCGACTGAGCTCGGTTTTTGTCGTTTCATTAAGAACTTGTTCTTCAAGTTGTTCAGCTGGCACGTCAAGTGTGGGAGATAAAGCCTCAATGAGGCTCGCCGCTCGGCCTTTGACTCTGACGTCGGCATTTATAATTCCACCAGAGATATAACTAATTCGCCCCATGGGACTTCGTCCAAAAACCCAATTTCCTTGAAATTTTTTTCTGAATTCGGCTTCGTTAGCTACTAAAGAGGGTGCCTCTGCGGCGCTTTGTGAGCTTTGTGTGTTCTGGCCACTGTTGCTACTCTCCTCATTAGATGCGCCCTCAGAAGCGCTCTCTAGTGCGCTTTCGGGGGCGAGGGGGGTCAGAGATTCGAATTTATTATTTTCGCTGCCGCCTTGAAAACGCACGAGCGCCAGGGTACCTAGCAGTACTAGTCCTAGAAGAATACGGTTTTTTCTCATCTTTCTCTATTCGGCAAAAGCGGGGAACCTTTCAAGTGTAGTTCTCCAGGAATACTGTCCTTTTAACTTTTCAGCGATTCTGTCCTCTATCGGCATCATGCTGCTAGTCTTTTAGCCTGATGTATTTTTATTAGT
>JAWXAY010000043.1:0-82260 GCA_034439715.1 Pseudomonadota bacterium | reverse complement strand
GTGGCGGCACTTGCTGAAACGATTAACAATATGACCGATACACTTCGAACATTTGCTGACCAAGTGACTACCGTGGCTCGTGAGGTTGGTATCGAGGGAAAACTGGGGGGCCAAGCAAAAGTTCCCGGTGCTGCCGGTACTTGGAAAGACTTAACGGATAACGTGAACCAGCTCGCGGGTAACTTGACCGCGCAGGTTCGAGCCATCGCAGAAGTTTCCACTGCGGTAACTAAAGGTGACTTAACTAGGTCAATTACAGTCGAGGCACAAGGCGAAGTGGCAGCACTCAAAAATAACATCAACCAAATGATCGGAAACCTAAAAGACACCACTCAAAAAAATACCGAGCAAGATTGGTTAAAAACCAACCTGGCGACATTTTCAAGTATGATGCAAGGTCAGCGAAGTATCACTTCTGTGGCCCAACTTATTATGTCTCAGCTAACTCCCCTCGTAGATGCGAGACTGGGCACATTCTTTATTACCGACATTGAACGGCCTGAGGCAGATCTAAGTTTAATTGCCACTTATGCCTTTAGTGAGCGAAAAAACCTCGCCAGCAAGTACAAATTCAAAGAAGGTTTAGTCGGACAATGCGCGTTCGAGAAAAAGCGTATTTTGTTAACCCACGCCCCTGCTAACTACATTCGTGTGGAATCTAGCCTCGGAGAATCAACACCGGTAAACATTATTGTTTTACCTGTTATGTTCGAAGGTGACCTAAAAGCGGTTATTGAATTGGCTTCGTTCATACCCTTTACACAAAACTATTTGAACTTTTTAGATCAGCTGATGGATTCCATCGGCGTTATTTTAAATATGATTTCAAGTTCAATGAGAACTGAAGAACTTCTTCAAGAACTGAAAAAGTCTAACGCGGAGTTGGAAGCTCAAGCTAAAGAGCTTGAAGATAAAGCTAAACTTCTTGAAGTTAAAAACCAAGAGGTCGAATTGGCGTCTCAGTCTTTGGAGGAAAAAGCAGAGCAGCTGTCGCTGATTTCTAAATACAAATCAGAGTTCTTGGCAAATATGTCGCATGAGTTGCGTACACCCCTTAATAGCTTGTTAATACTGTCAAAAACGCTTGAAGAAAATCGCGAAGAAAATCTCAAACCAGAACAGGTAAAATATGCGAGCACTATCAATTCAGCTGGACAAGACCTACTAGCGCTTATAAACGAGATTTTGGACCTATCAAAAGTGGAAGCCGGCAAAATGCCTGTGGACCCCAAAGGTGTTAAATTGGTCGAGGTTAAGGAATACCTTGAACAAACTTTCCGCCCCTTGGCCGAAAATAAAAAATTGGAATTTAAAATTGTGGTAGATTCTAAACTTCCCAAGAGCATGCTCACTGACGAAAATCGTTTACAGCAGATTCTTAAGAATTTACTTTCAAACGCCTTCAAGTTTACTGAAGCTGGCTGCGTAACTTTGAAAATTAGCTTAGCAACTGGCCTGCGAAATTTTTCAACGGAAACACTTAAGGAAGCAAAAAATATTATTGCATTTTCTGTCAATGACACCGGTATTGGGATTCCCGCAGAAAAGCAGAAAATTATTTTCGAAGCTTTTCAGCAAGCAGATGGCACTACCAGCCGCAAATATGGCGGTACCGGACTTGGGCTAACTATCAGCCGTGAAATTGCGCGACTATTAGGGGGAATGATTGAAGTTGAAAGTTCCTCTGGACTAGGTAGTACCTTTACCTTATTTCTACCGCAAAACTATATGGGACAGAATCCTTTGCGAATTGCTTCGCCAAGCACTGAAGAATCTATTCCGAAGTTGCCGAAAAACGCTGATTTTTTCGGTAAAAAAGTGCTTGTAGTCGATGACGATATTAGAAACATCTTCGCAATCACTAGTATGTTGGAGGCTCAGGGTATGCTGGTCACCCATGCTGAAAACGGCAAGTTGGCGCTAAATTGCTTGCAGGAAAACCCCACCGTGGATTTAATCTTGATGGATACCATGATGCCCGAAATGGATGGTCTAGAGGCGATGAAAACAATTCGACAAATGCCAGAGTTTAAGTATTTGCCCATTATCTCCCTTACCGCCAAGGCCATGAAAGGTGATCGCGAACTGTGTATTGATTCTGGCGCCTCTGACTACATTACAAAACCTGTCAGCTCCGCTAGCTTACTATCCCTAATGCATTTTTGGCTTAACAAAGAAACCGAGGCCCCAGAGGCACAAGCGTGAGCGAGAAAGTGGACATTCTTTTGGTAGATGACCGACCAGAGGGCCTTATCACGCTCGAAGCCGCCTTGAAACATGACGACTATAATCTTGTATTAGCGAACTCTGGCCGAGAAACACTTGCTAAAGTTCTTTCTCATGACTTTGCGGTAATTCTGATGGACGTTCAGATGCCCGAGATGGACGGTTTTGAAACAGCGAGCCTGATTAAGCAACGTGAACGCTCTAAAAATATTCCGATTATTTTTATGACAGCCATTAACAAAACAGAACAATATGTCTCCGCAGGCTATGCTGTTGGGGCTGTGGACTATGTCTTTAAACCCTTTGACACTCATATACTAAAGTCAAAGGTCGCCGTGTTTGCCGATTTATTTCGAAAAAATCAATTACTTATAAAGCAAGGTGAAGCTTTGCGTGAGGTGGAAAAACGTGACCGCCTTCGCACAATAAAAGAATTGGAATCTGAAGGCCGTCGCCGCTATCAAAACCTCGCCGACGCTATTCCTCAGATTTTGTGCCGAACCAATAGAAAGGGCGAGATTGAATATTATAATCAATTTTGGAACCGCTATACGGGTCTTACTTTAGAAGAAAGTACGGGTGACGGCTGGAAAAAAGTAATTCACCCGAAAGAACTTTCTGCTGTTGAACAAGTCTGGGAACAAGCAATTGTGGAGAAAAAGGGATTTGATTTAGAAGTTCGATTGCAACGTCAAGATGGACAATACCGCTGGCATCATTTAAAGGTCGTCCCTGAGTTTAATAGCCTCTCAGACCTATCGCACTGGATCGGAACTGCCTCAGACATTCATGACCAAAAAATAATTCAAGGGGAGTTGTTGCAGGCTAAGAGGATTGCTGACTCTGCCAGCGAAGCTAAAAGTCGATTTTTGGCCAATATGAGCCACGAAATAAGAACACCTTTGGGTGCCATTCTTGGCTTTTCTGAATTGCTCTCAAACCCAAAAATAAGTTCGAGTGAGCGAAATGATTATATTTCTACTATTCGGCGAAACGGTAATCAACTATCAAAAATCATTGATGAGATATTAGATTTATCTAAAGTAGAAGCCGGCCGCCTCGGTGTGGAGTGCCGGGAAGTTTCGGTCAAAGAATTATTTAATGGTGTCAAGACCTTGATGTCACTAACAGCTAAAGAAAAGGGCTTAGATCTAGATTTCAATGTGGTCGAGAGAATCCCTATTAAAATTCAGACTGATCTCACCCGTCTACAACAAATTTTAATCAATATTATTGGCAATGCCATTAAGTTTAGTGTGAAAGGAAAAATTGACGTCAATATTTCAAGCCAGGGCACTTATCTTTTAGTTGCCGTTAATGACACAGGCCCAGGCCTTTCTAATGCGCAAATTGAAACCCTATTTCAGCCATTCACTCAGGTAGATCCCTCGATAACAAGAAAACATGGCGGCACAGGACTGGGGCTGGCATTATCTCGGAAGTTAGCTCGAGCCCTGGGTGGTGACATTGTCGTCACAAAGAGTTTGCCTGGTGAGGGCTCTAACTTTGTTATTAGTGTTTCGACAGGACCCTTAGATGGCATCGAGTTTACTAACACTTTGTTTGTTGAACCGAAAAAAGAGGTTGGCTTGAAAAAGCAGAAGGCAGATCTGCTTAAGGAAATTAAAGTCTTATTGGTTGAAGATTCGATAGACAACCAAATATTAGTGAGTCGTTTTTTGACAATGGCCGGGGCGAAGGTGGATCTTGCTAATAACGGCATTGAAGGTGTTAAAAAGGCAATGGAAGGTGATCACCACTTGGTGCTTATGGATATTCAGATGCCCGAACTTGACGGATACGGGGCCATTACCCAGCTCAGACAAAATGGTTTTAAAAAACCGATTATTGCTCTCACCGCCCACGGTATGATTGAAGAGCGACGTTATAGTTTAAAAATCGGCTCAAATGATCATTTAACAAAACCGGTAAATCGCACTGCTCTGATTGAGCGAGTTGCTGAACTAGCTGCTCAGTCTCTATCTCTATAAGTAGCATTGTTAGCAATACTGAATTTTGACACGAGACATGTATTCTCGCATACGCTGAATAATCAAACCAATCGAATCTAGTTTCCCGTGACAAGCGGCAATTTCGATGGCGGCGCCCATTTCTCCCAGTTTTTGAAAACCATAATTGGGCCCTACCCCTTTAAGGTGATGCCCTAGCCTTTTAATTCCTTCAAGATCCTGTGCCGCGTACATTTTTTCAAGTGAACTAATATCGGTTTGCCGATTCTGCAAAAAACCAGGCATCAAATCTTCGAGCATACAATCAATCTGAACTGTAAATTCATTTTCTAGCATGGTTAGCTAATATCAAAAACTGTTTCAGCCTGTCAAGATTTTCAAGTCGGTCAGATTCACAGTACAAACGGCAACAGCATATTAATGACTCGGTTGTCGGTGCTGAGATTCATCCAAATGTAGTTACCATCAAAAATCAAACCCTTGGCGCGGTTTACAGTCATAGCATTTACTGAAGCGTAATTTAGATTTGTGATAAAATCAGGCTGGCCCAATAACCCTTTAGCATTTAAATTGATTGCCAATACTGGCAGGCTATAAAATAAAATTCGGTTGTTAGCAAAGTCAGCCACTGCGAGTGTATCCTTGCCCACTGCTACAGAGGTTGGTGTATTTAAAGTATTGGCCGCTGCCGCCGGCAGTCCCCGATTTGGCAGGCAAGTGGTTAAATTCGGTTGACCAATAACATTTGTGGCTACAGCGCCAAAGGCAGTTGGGACTGTCGCAAATCGTAAGACTCGATGATTAAATCCATCGGCGACATAGAGTTCATTTTTATAGCGCACTATTTCGTAGGCGATGTTTAATTTGTTGGCAGCACAGCCTGCCGTTACAGTTATAAAATCAGGTTGTCCAATTACAAAATTAGCAGCGGAATTGTTGATGGTCGGAAAAATATTATGAACAACAATTCTTTGATTACCACGATCAATAATAAATAATTTCCTATCAAAACAGTAAGCGGCATAAGGTGTAACCAGTCCTGTGGCCCCCGCACCAGCCAGATTAGAGGTTAAGCCAGGTTGCCCCACAACTATGTCAGCTACAGCTCCCGAAACCCTTGGAATCTGATTATAAATGAGCACACGATTGTTAGCCTGATCTGCCACTAACATCTTGCCATCGCCGCAGACAGAAACGTATGTAGGGCCAGCAAAGCCTCTGCTGTTAACAGCCGCCTGACCAGCATTGATTAAGCCACCTGTAAATGCTGTTTGACCAACTACGACATCGGGCACACTGCCGATTGAAGTCGGCACTTGATTAAAAATCAAAATACGATGGTTGTTGCGATCAACAATAAAAAACTTAGTCTTATTCTGATCTTTTGGATCGATAAAGGCGCCCATGCCGTAGCCGTTATTAATTCCGCTCTGTTGGGTCGCACCTCCATCTCTATTTATTAGTTTAGAATTATTGGCGTTTTGAAACAAAACAATTTGCCCAGCTGTGCCCGAATTAATCATCGCTCCGCTGCCGCCAAATTCATTAGCTAAAAAGGGATTAGGCGCAGGAGGTGAAAGTGGTGGTGGATCAGGAGGCAACGGAGGAGGAACTGGGGTTGACGAAATTAAGGGGGGCTCGACTTGTTCATTTGACAGTGACGCCAAGTCTTTAATGGAAAGTTTACCGTCGTTGGCACAATTAGTATAAGTAAGTAATACCGCTAAAAATAGTAGCGCTAAAACATACTTGCTGGTAGATTTCTGCATACTTCCCTCACCTTACATTGTATCTCAGTTAACAGGGAATTCGAAACTCAAATCCCCAAATTTGATTAAAAACAAAATGAAAAGTAGGATAATCCTAATCTGAGATTTTCCCATAATGAGAAAACGCGGTCTAGGCCAAACAAAACGATTTACAGAGCATCTATAAAATCTGACCTACCAAAAACACGGTGGACTTTATCAATAAATTCTTGCGTGGGCTTAACGCCTTTATCCGACTGCGGAGTAAAAATCACAGTCTTATTAAAGTCTTTGACTGGCAACTGGTAGTAAACCTTGATGTCGCCGGGATATTCCATAATTAGATCTTTTAGTTCTTCAAGCTTTTCTAACATTTCCTCGTCGAGTTTAAAAAGTAATTTCTTTGAGGATAAAAAACGCTTTTCAAAAAATTCAATTTTTTCTGCAAGTACTTTGGCGCCACCTTCTGTTTTTTCAAGCTGGCCGCTCACAATAATAGGTTTCTCTGATTTTAATAATGGCTCACACTCTTTATAGGTATTCGGAAATACTACTAGCTCAATACTGGCGCTCGTGTCCTCCAGAGTTGCAAAGGCCATGCGCGTGCCTTTTTTTGTAATGATTTCTTTAAAACCAGTCACAATACCTGCGAGAGTCACCGGTCTTTTAGCATCACCTAAATTTGAAAAACTCGATGCTTCAAAAATAGTGCCCGAGGTTAGCTTTGAGAGAATTCCCTCATACCCTGACAGCGGATGTTCGGTAAGATAAAATCCATAGACTTCTTTTTCGTGCAAAAGCCTTTGGGACCTAGTCCACTGGGGAATAATATCGAGTACGACCACGTCTTCTTTTTGGGGCGAAAGATCAAATAGACTCGACTGCCCAAAATCACGACTTTCTTGGTCCGCCCCGGCGCGATCGACAAATTTGCTATATCCATTTAAAAGTTGAGCCCTATGTGCTCCTAAATTATCAAAGGCTCCGGCCTTAATGAGGCACTCGATAACTTTCTTATTAATTTTTCTTAGATCAATGTTTTCAAAAAACTGTTCGAGGTTTTGAAACTTCTGATCAGGAAGTTTCCGTTTAGCTTCCAAAATATTCTCGACAGCGCTCTCCCCCACCCCTTTGATAGCACCGAGCCCAAAAATAATATCATCACCTGAAACTGTAAATCTATACTGTGAGTCGTTTATGTGTGGCGGCTTGACCTGGAGCCCACGCTTTTTTGCATCTTTGACGTATTTTCCTACCTTATCAGTATCGCTCATTTCCGTCGTTAAAAGAGCCGCGAAAAACTCGGTTGGATAATAGTTTTTTATCCAGGCAGTTTGAGCCGTGATAACACAGTATGCAGCAGCATGAGATTTATTAAATCCATAGTTAGCAAATTCTTCCATGAGGTTAAATAGTTCATCAGATTTCTGTGCGTTGAATCCGTTCTTTTTGGCGCCCTCTATAAAACGATTTTTCTGTTGTGCCATTTCACTCGCTATTTTTTTACCCATTGCTCGACGTAATATATCGGCCTCACCCAAGGAGTAACTGGCAACCCGCGCAGCGATTAATTGCACCTGCTCTTGATAAACAATAATGCCGTAAGTTTCTTTCAAAATTTCGGCAAGCTCTGGAAATACATATTCCACTGGCTTTAAACCCTTTTTGCGCAGAGTGTATTCAGGAATCATTTCCATGGGACCCGGACGATAGAGGGCATTGATAGCCGTGATATCTTCAAAACAATTTGGCTGAATTTTCAAAACGGTGCCAGTAATACCGTCTCCTTCGAACTGAAAAACTCCGGCTGTGTCACCCTTACAAATAAGATCGTAGATTCCCTTATCTGACAGTGAAATTTCTTGGCTCAGTATTTTTTTATTGCGATTTTTGGCTATTAGACCGAGGGCATAGTGAATGTGGGTCAGCGTTTTTAGTCCTAAGAAGTCAAATTTGATTAGACCAATTTTTTCGGCGTGTTTCATGTCGTATTGAACCACGTTTTCGCCTTCAGATCCTCGGTACAAGGGTGCATAATTTATGAGTTCGCTGTCGGCAATAATAACGCCTGCCGCGTGAATTCCCGCATGGCGCGTGAGGCCTTCAACCTTAAGCGCTAATTCAAAAAGATTGCTAATTTGGGGGTCAGCATCAATCAATTCTCGAATTCGGGGCTCGAGTTCGATGGCTTCTTTTAAATTAATTCCCAGTTTTTCAGGAATTAATTTCGTTACGACGTCAACTTCGGCAAAAGTCATTCCTAAAACGCGTCCGACATCTCGAAGCGCTGCCCGCGCTTGTAATTTTCCGAAAGTAATAATTTGCGAAACGCTGCCTTCGCCATATTTTTTAGTGACGTAACTGATCACCTCGCCGCGACGATCCTGACAAAAATCGATATCAAAATCAGGCATACTAATACGCTCAGGATTCAAAAACCTCTCAAAAACTAGTTTGTTTCTCACGGGATCGAGGTCCGTGATCTTAAGACTATAGGCGACGAGACTTCCTGCTCCTGAGCCTCGACCGGGCCCTACCGGTATATCTTTTGATTTAGCCCAGTTAATAAAGTCACCTACAATTAGAAAATAACCATTAAAACCCATGTCGTTAATGACTTTGAGTTCAAATTTAAGTCGTTCCCAGTAAGAGGGTTTATCTTCTTCAGCCACCGCCTCATTACGAGTTTCAGCCTCTTCAAACCTGTCATTAAGGCCTTGATACGCCAGATCCTTAATCTCCTCTAGAAGACTGCGGCCTCCTGTTGTCGGAAAGCTGGGCAAATGATAAATGGGTTTGCCGGAGTTATCTTTAAGTTTAAATTCAACCTTGCAGCGATCGGCTATTTCGACAGTGTTATTACATGCCTGAGGCAAATCCTTAAATAGTTTTCTCATCTCATCAGGTGTTTTAAAATAAAACTGTTCACTGCCCAAACGATAACGTGAACTATTATGTAATGTTTTATTCGTACCTATACATATAAGAACCTCTTGCGCGATCTGATCATCCTGCAACAAGTAGTGGACATCATTGGTCGCCACAACCTGGGTATCGGTAATTTTAGCGGCTTCTAGCAGAAAGCTATTTATGCCGTCCCACTCAGGCAATCCAGGACGAAGTAATTCTAAATAAAAGCGATCCTGAAAAATATTTTTAAGTTCTCTAATTTTTTCGAGAGCGCGTTCGGGGCCAATTTCGGAAAAAACTTTGGGGATTTCACCATTAATTCCGCCCGACAGCAAAATAAGATTGTCGTGATATTTTTTTAAAAGGTCATAATCAATTCTTGGTTTATAGTAAAAACCTTCTCGGTACCCAAGACTGCAAATCTGAATGAGATTTTTATAGCCCGCATGATTCATGGCTAAGAGACTCATTTTGCGATAGGGATTATCTGCGACTTCTTTGTCCTCACCCTTAACAAATCGTCCTTTTGGCGCCACGTAGGCATCGAGTCCGATGATACCATTTATTCCATTTTCTTTGGCATAGAGATAGAACTCAATAGCCCCGAACATATTGCCATTATCAGTAAGTGCCAACGCTGGCATTTCAAACTCTTTCGCCTTTTGTGCCAAGGGTTTTAATTGTGCCGTTGCCTCAAGTAATGAGTATTGAGAATGAACATGTAAATGTACAAACTTCGACATAGTTTATTCCCACTCTATCGTGGCTGGAGGTTTGCTTGATATATCATACACCACTCGATTAATGCCTTTGACTTCATTAGTGATGCGATTAGAAACGTGTTTTAAAAATCGGGGAGGAAACTCAAACCAATCGGCCGTCATACCATCAAGGGACGTTACTGCCCTCAATACCACTGTGCGTTCATAGGTCCGACCGTCACCTTGAACGCCCACGGATTTAACCGGCAAAAGAACTACGAACGCTTGCCAGATATCATCGTAAAGGCCTTGTTTCTTAAGTTCTGATATAAAAATATCGTCAGCCTTCTGCAAAATTTGTACTTTTTTTTCTGTTACTGAACCCAGGATTCTCACTGCTAAACCCGGCCCCGGAAACGGATGACGTTTTAAAAATTCCTCTGGCACCAGTATTTCTCGGCCCAGTTGTCTCACTTCATCTTTAAAGAGCTCTCTTAATGGCTCAATTAACTTTAAGTGAAGGCTATCGGGTAGGCCACCCACATTGTGATGCGACTTGATCGTTACCGACTGTCCACGAAGAGAAACACTTTCAATGACATCTGGGTAGAGAGTCCCTTGAGCTAAATAAACTATATCCTTGAGGTTCTTTACTTGCTCTTGAAAAACATCGATAAAACAACGACCAATGATTTTTCGTTTTTTCTCGGGATCTCTTTCGTTTTCTAGAGATGTGATGAACTGAAGGCTCGCGTCAACGCCACTCACGTTGAGGTCCATAGCTGCATAACTTTTCATTACTGTTTCAAATTCATTTAATCGCAACAAGCCGTTATTGATAAACATACACTGCACTCTGTTCCGGCCTAAGGCGCGGGTCAAAAGGACTGCGACAACTGTAGAGTCGACGCCACCACTGAGCGCACAGAGAACTTTTTCATTGGGACCTACTTTACCTTGTATGTCTCGCATAAGCTCATGAGCAATATTGGGAATCAACCAATCGTTTCGGGCTTTGCAAACATCAAATGCAAAAGTACTTAGTATTTCTATGCCCTGTTCGGTATGCGACACCTCGGGATGAAACTGGATAGCCCAAATGTTTTTGTCCACCATGGCAGCAATATGTCCCGTTTGAGACCTCGCCACGACTTCAAAACCAGGGGGCGGAACTTCGATGGTGTCGCCATGACTCATCCAAACCTTTTGTTTACCAGGCACGCCAGCAATTCCCTTTGACCATTCAATTTCATTAAGACCATATTCGCGTTGGGGAGCACTCGCGACCATTCCTCCATAAACTTTGGCGATCAATTGCATTCCGTAACAGATCCCCAAGATGGGACAAATTTCGCTGAGTTCTGCAACATCTCTCAGAGGCGCATCCAAATCATTTACTGAATTGGGACCACCACTTAAAATAATTCCTTTTGGTTCTTGTTTTTTGATTTTATTTATATCGGCATTAAAGGGGTAGAGCTCGGTGTAAACGCCAATTTGCCTCAAACGCCTAGCAATAAGCTGGGTGAACTGAGAACCAAAATCAAGTATGGCGATTCCACCTTTCATTATTTACTCAACCCTGTAGTTGGGCGCTTCTTTGGTAATCATCACATCGTGAACGTGGGACTCGCGTAAACCTTGTAAAGTTAACTTTACAAATTTTGCTTTTTCTTGTAACTCGGGAACCGTCTTTGCCCCAACATAACCCATGCCGCTTCTAACTCCACCAACTAATTGATGCACAATCGCGCTGAGGCTTCCTTTGTAAGGAACTTTCCCTTCGATTCCTTCGGGAACTAATTTATCAAACTCAGAAACATCTGCCTGGCCATAGCGATCTTTAGAACCCGTAGCCAACGCACCCAAACTTCCCATACCACGGTAAACCTTATAAGACCGACCCTGATACAAAATCACTTCTCCTGGGCTCTCATCACATCCTGCAAAAACTCCGCCTACCATGACCGCATCTGCCCCTACAGCCAACGCCTTTGTAATGTCCCCGGAGTATTTAATTCCCCCATCTGAAATAAGAGTTTTTTTGAGTTTACGTGCAATCTTGGCCGTTTCTATGATTGCCGTTATCTGCGGAACGCCAACTCCTGCCACAATGCGCGTGGTACAAATGCTGCCAGGCCCAACTCCCACTTTTACCACATCAGCGCCAGCATCATACAAATCTTGAGCTCCTTCAGATGTTACGACATTACCCGCTACCAAAACGACGTGCTTATATTTTTTGGATAATTCTTTAACGGTCCAAATCACATTCTTAGAATGCCCATGCGCCGTATCTACTACCAAAATATCAACTTTGGCTTCAATTAGAGCTGCTGCTCTTTCGATGGCTTGGGGACCCACCCCTAAGGCGGCCCCTACTATAAGCCGGCCTTGAGAGTCTTTAGTGGCATTGGGATAGGCCTGAGACTTCTGAATATCTTTAATCGTTATAAGTCCTACTAAATCGCCATTTTTGTCGACCACTGGGAGTTTTTCAATTTTGTATTTCTGTAAAATCTCTTTGGCCTTTTCTAAGGTGGTACCAGGACTAACGGTTACCAAGTTTTCTTTTGTCATAATATTGGCGATGGGTTGTGCGAGATTAGTTTCAAATCGCAAATCCCGATTTGTCAGCATACCAACAAGTTTTTTATTGACCGTAATAGGAACGCCTCCAATAGAATATTCACGCATTATTCCTAAGGCTTCAGAAACCTTGCTCTCGGGACTTAAGGTTATGGGGTCGACAATCATACCACTTTCATACTTCTTAACTTTTTCAACTTCTCGAGCCTGTTCTACGGGAGAACTGTTTCGATGGATAATTCCCAAGCCGCCTTCCTGGGCCATGATTCGCGCTACTTTGTGTTCCGTAACGGTGTCCATCGCCGCAGAAATAATGGGAGTGCCCAAATGAATATCTCGCGCAAAGAAAGATTTTGTTATAATTTCTGTCGGCAAGACTTCTGAATAGGAGGGCAAAAGCATTATGTCATCAAAGGTTAAAGCTTCTGGGAATTGCATTGTTTGCATTTTTACTTTTTCTCCTCTTGATACCAAGATTTATAAAACAGATATTTATCGGCATATTTTTTAAGAAAATCTAATTCTGAAGGTTCTAGTTTTCTTTTAACCTTCGCAGGACTTCCGATGATCAGACAGCCGTCTTCAAAAACGCTCTCTTCTGTTAACAAGGCGCCGGCCCCGACCAAGCAAAGCTTTCCCACTCTTACGTTATCCATCAAAATCGCTCCCATCCCAATCAGAGTGTTAGCACCCACCGTACAACCATGGAGAATAACCCCATGTCCAACGCTTACGCGGTCATCTAAAGTCGTTCCACATTTTTGATAGGTGCCATGCACGATTGTTCCATCCTGAATATTACACTCACGACCAATAGATATCGGCATCACGTCGCCACGAACGACGGCATTAAACCAAACCGAAGAATTCATTCCGAGTGTCACATCGCCAATTACCGAAGAATTGGGAGCTAAGTAACATCCCTCGCCAATTTTAGGACTCTTGCCTCGAATCGGAATTACCCCAGAATACACCATCGCGACTCATCCCTTTTCAGTTAAGATAAATATTATTCGGATCTAACGGTTGCTTTTCTTGAAATCCTACATCTATCAAGTGGACATCAACTTTCTGGGCCTTCCTTATAATTCCGATCGGCGAAAAAAAGCGGGCACGAGCCAAAAGACAGAGTGACATCGATTCATCCGCTCGACAGCGCACATGCTCCATTCCCACTTTACTTTTAAAACATAGCTCTACGTACTGATGGAGTCCGGTAACTTCAGTAAACAGACAGTGTGTCAGCTCTAGGTTTAAACTCCGCAGAATTTGAAGTGTTGTTTTATGAGGGGAAGACTCGGGCACCATGGGGTTTTCTTGAACTGTAGCAACTGCCGCATCTAGAGAACCCAGCCAAACTGGCAGAGTGTAATCTTCGGTTTTATCTTTCAGCAGTAAAAGAGGTCGACTGTCCTGGCCAAACGTCAGCGCCTTTGGAAAAAGCTCTATCCAATCCGTGTGATTTTTTGTAAGTTCTTTAAAATCTTTCGGAAAAATCTCTGGCAGAATGACATTTTTTTTCATTGAATAAGTTCTCCCCTTAAATTATGAGGAAAGGCTTCTGTAATGATGACATTTACCAGTTGCCCAACCAAATCCTTAGAACCATTAAAATGCACAAGTTTGTTATGTAGTGAGCGCCCTGAAACAGTGTTGCTCTGACAATCATGTTCTTCAACCAAAACTTCTAAAACTCGGCCCATGTACCTTTCGGCGATTTTCTCGGCAATTTCTTTATGGCGTTTAAATAGTTCATTAAGCCGACGAGTTTTAACTTCCTCATCGACCTGATTCTCAAAACGGGCGGCCTTAGTGAAAGGCCTGGGGCTGTACTTGAAGGCGAAAATGGTTTCGTAACCCACCTCGCCTAAGAGCGATACGGTTTCTTGAAACTGCTCCTCAGTTTCCCCCGGAAAGCCAATGATTAAATCGGTAGAAAATGAAACATCTGGCAACGCCTTTCGTATCATGCTAATTTTTTCTAAGTACTCTTCCCGAGTGTAGCCGCGGTTCATATTTTTTAAAATTTCTGTACTTCCGCTTTGTGCAGGCAGGTGAACATAGGCCCCTAACTTTTTACTGTGTCTCTGCATTACATCTACAAGTTCCTGATTAAAATCTTTCGGATGGCTGGTAGTGTAGCGAACACGTTGCAGGTCAGTTTCTAAACAGACCCTTTCTAAAAGCGTGGCAAAGTTAGCTCCACAATCTGACTCATAGGAATTAACATTCTGGCCTAAGAGGGTAGTTTCTTTGACTCCTCTTTTTGTAAGCACGCTTATGTCTTGCAAGAGCATTTTAAGGGGCCGAGATCGTTCTCGCCCACGAGTAAACGGCACCACACAAAAACTACAAAAATTATCACAGCCTTTAGTGATATTAATAAACGTCGACACGCCGGGATTTCTAACTAATGTTTCAATATGGTAAGCGTCTCGATGTTTAAAATCAGTTACATTTATTTTTGGCGCCTTCGATATATTTGAATTGAGATCTCGGACGATTTGAGGGAGAGAGTCAATATTGTCAGTACCGACAACAAAATCCAACAAGGGAATGTCAGCTAGTAGCTTTGCCTTCTCTTGTTGTGCCACACACCCGCTAACACCGATCCTAAGTTTAGGATTGTGTTCTTTAAGTTTTTTATAGCGCCCCACCTCGGAATGAACCTTATGAACTGGTTTCTCGCGCACACTACAGGAATTAATTATTATCAAATCAGCCTCTTTGGGCTCTTTAACTTCGCTGTAATTCATCATCTCAAGCAAAGAATACATTCTTTCAGTGTCGTTAACGTTCATCTGGCAGCCATAAGTGGAGATATAGACTCCAAAATTTTCAATATTATCCAAGTGGCTCCCCTAATTATTGAAGTTTTTTGAATTTTCTAGTATGTTGCGCCATTAACTTAATAAGGCGTTGTAACATGGAACCAAGACGTAAATCATCAATAAAATGGGTGGCACTTCCAAAGGAATATTGCCAAGTTGTGCGCGAGATTTTTGAGAGCAGCTACTCGGAAAAGATCCAAGGTAGTGAGCTTATAGTTGAGGGTCGAATTTACCGTGAAGAAATTATTGTCAGAGTAGGTTACCTGCCGCGGGGCTCTATTAGACAGAGCAATTTTGAAGCCTCAGTAGACTTCAACTTACAAAAAGAAAACGCACTTGAAATGCTCAATATCATGATTGATCCGATCGGAACCTTATTTGAATCCTTTTTAGATGCCAAAGAGACAGAATTCCCCAAACTTTGGCAGAAACAAATTTACAAGGAAAAGGCAATTTACATACTGTATTCTGCTGTTAATTCGCGACTTGAAGAAGAGGCCGATCGCATTTTAGGCCTGGATCGAGGCTTAGTATCGACAGATTTTAACGAAAACGAGCTTAATGATTTAGAAAACAAATTCGACGATAACCAATCCGAACAGGTCCACTAGAAGTCGTCGTCGGTACTTTCTGCAGCTTCACCGCCCACTCCCCTAACCTCATCGATATATGACTTTGCGTCATCTTGCTCTTGAGATGTGTCGGGATCTGAATCGTCAATTTCCATTTCTTGGATCGCCATGGTGAAAGTCTTAATATTGGCTAAATCTTTGCGAATTACTTCTAAAAACTTGTCAGGATATTTAGCTGTTAACTCATCAATATACTTATGTAATTTATTATCATTGAGAATCTTCTTTCTGTACTGGATGCGCTTCCAGTGAAGTAGATAGTGGTAACGGCAATAGGCCTCAACAACAGAAATCTGATCGCAATCCTGCACGCGACAATACCTGCGGCCATCGGCGTCAGTGAGTACGATTTCAGCCTCACCTCGTGAATCAGCATCTGGAGATTTAACCTCATCTACTATGGCTTCAATGGCTTTTTGGGATTTTTTAAGTGCTTTTTCTAGGATTGGCTTTATCTCAACCTTAGCGGCTTTTTTTTCAGGAATTTGAATTTTTTCTGGCTTGGCCAAAGCCTTAATTTTTATTGGCAATTTCTTAAGCGCTTTTATTGCCGTCTTTTTTGAATTTTTTTCTGGCGACCTGATTTTGCTGGGTTTTTGGGCTTTTTTGACTACAGGCTTCTTAGATTTGGCTTTACTCATAATTTAGCTATGTTGAAGTTTTTTACCTCTAAGTCAATCATAATTTATTTCTGATTGACCCCTATAAGCCCCGATTGAGAGCGCGCAAAAATCTGCCCTTCCTTTTCTCCGCCACCACGAAGTTTTCCTACTGCCCATTTCATATTCGCCCCTTTTTGTACTTTAATATTGGTCGGAATTCGTAGTTCTCCCTCGACAGAACCAATATTGAGATGAGCCGATTGTTTTTTGGACATTGACAGATTAACACCCCCACCTTGAGAGCGAATGCGAACATCTGGTGAACCGGTAAGATGAGCTCTCACTTGTCCATCAGCATTTTCTCCCCGCAAACTGCCGTCTAACTCATCAATGTCGAGAACTCCTACCTTAAGTTGAAAATTAAGACTCCCTTTCACATCGTTAAATTTATTTCGCCCACTAAACGAGTTGAGACGTACCGCTCCTTCTACTTTGTCAACGGAGGTGGGGCCCACAAAATTATCAATTTCAATAGATCCTTCGATGTTACTAGCAACTACTTTTGCGTCGTACGTTTGAATAATTACGTTTCCCTTCTGCTGAATCATTTTTATAGAGCCCGACTGCACATTTATATTTGACTCTCCCTCTACTTTATTAAGATCGACAGATCCTGACTGGAGCGTCACATGGACGCTATTTTTCCATTCTGCAGTCTTGATGTCGCCCTTCCACCAATAGATTTCAGTGGGAAGATTAAATCCCACAATCTGAATTTTGAAATTCGGAACGAGATCTTGATAATCTTTACGCAACCAAAAATCCCTGACCTGGGGTTCGCGAAAAGTAATCTGTAATTGGTTTTCGCGATTCTCAACGAGGGGGTCCCAGCGCTTGATGGCAATCTCAATATCGTCAGGGGTACCACTGGGAATCTGATAATTTTTAGTAATAGTGATGCGCGTGGACTGAGCTTCTTTTGCGGGAATAAGTTCGATGTCACCTTTGTATCCACTTATCTTTAATCTTTGTGTAGTTTCGTAGGGAATCTGAAAACTTTTAGTATCCTCCACAGCCCAGAGATCATGACTGCCCAAAAGCAACGCTAAGCTATAAATTAAATTTTTCATTGAACCCCACCTTCGTACCCAATTTTTACATCATAAAGATTAAATGCAAGAGTTAAGTATAAATGCCCGAAAATGAAGTCAATCATAGGTGGTTTTTAGTTGAATTTTATTTAGGAATGTTTAGTATCTGGGCAATTGTCCAACCAGGAGCTTTTTCATGACAGAAATTATTGTAGCCAGCGCCCAACGTACTCCCGTAGGCAGTTTTATGGGAACACTATCCAGTTTTGGCGCTCCTAAACTTGGGAGCATAGCCATTCGGGCCGCGCTGGAAAAAATTAATTGTGATCCACATGAAGTCAATGATTGTATCATGGGTCAAGTTTTGACCGCAGGTAGCGGCCAAGCTCCTGCCAGACAAGCCGCTCTTTTGGCGGGTTTAAAACAATCTACGCCCTGTTTAACAATCAATAAAGTTTGTGGTTCTGGTTTAAAAGCGGTGATGATGGCTAGCGATCTCATTCGGCTGGGAGATGCCAGAGTAGTCGTGGCGGGCGGCCAAGAAAGTATGAGCAACGCGCCCTTTTTGATGGAAAATGTTCGTAATGGGTATCGCATGGGTTCGCAAACCCTAGTGGACTCAATGATTAAAGATGGCCTTTGGGATCCCGCAAATAATTTTCACATGGGAGTTGCCGCTGAACTCTGCGTAAAAGAAAAAAAACTGACACGTGAGGAACTAGATCAGTATTCAGTTGAAAGTTATAAATTGGCCCAGGAGGCCAATACGAAGGCTTACTTTAAAAACGAAATCGTAACTGTCACCGTTGAAACAAAAGAAGGCCCCAAGCCATTTAGCAATGACGAAGAACCTTTTAAAACCCAGTTTGATAAAATTCCAAAATTAAAACCCGTCTTTGATAAGGACGGTTCAGTCACAGCTGCGAATTCGAGTAAGTTAAACGACGGCGGTGCCGCGCTTGTAATTATGGAAGGCGCTAAGGCCAAAAGTTTAGGAATCGTCCCTCTGGCGAAAATAAAAGGCTACGCCACCTTCGCTCAAGACCCAAAATGGTTCACCACAGCCCCAATAGGAGCCGTTAAGAAATTATTGGATCAACTAAATATGAAGGTTTCTGATATAGCACATTGGGAAATCAATGAAGCTTTCGCCGCAGTTGCAATAATCACGATCAAGGAATTAGGTCTGAGTCGCAAACTGGTGAATCCCTTTGGCGGCGCCGTTGCAATTGGTCACCCGATTGGCTGCAGCGGGGCGCGAATTTTAACGACCCTAGTACATGGGCTGCAACGCACGGGTGAGCGTTATGGGCTCGCTACAGTTTGTCTTGGTGGCGGCGAGGCCGTTGCTATGGTTATTGAGAGGCACTAAGCGCTTCTTTTTCTAGAAAAAACTCTGGCGAGAAATATCTGAGCATCGTCAAGAATCGCTAAAATAACTGGAAAGAAAAAAGCATTGAGGATGGCGCCAAATGATAGGCCCCAGCCAAGCGCCATGGCAATTGGCACAACGAACTTGTCAAGCCCGCCAAGTCCATAGGCAGTGGGCAACAAGCCCACAACTGTGGTCACGGTTGTTAAAAAAATGGGACGCGCTCGAACTCTAGAACCTTCGAGAATGCTATCCTTTACTGATTTCCCGCTGGCCACTTCTTGGTTTATAAAATCAATTAGAACAATGGCGTTATTAACGATCACACCTGTTAGCGCAATGATTCCCAACATGCCCATAAAGCTGAGTGGTAATCCATGAAAAATAAAAGCCCAAATGACCGCAATAATTCCCATAGGAACAGTCATCAATATTACCAGCGGTTGAGAGAGATTCCTGAAGACAGTGACTAAAATCAGGAACACTCCCATTATTGCCAATAAAAAAGCATTTCGCAAAGAGACAAGGCTTTCGATTGTATCTTTGTCGAGGCCTCCAAAAGCAAAGGTGACTTGCGGAAATTTCTTTTTCATCTCAGGTAAAAACTTTTTCATCCTGGAATTCACTTCGTCTGATCTGACTTTTTTGTCATCGAGCTCCGCTGTCACTCTTACTTGTCTCTGATGATCCTCATGATCATAGGATAAAAGACTTTGGCCCTCGGTAATCCTTGCCACTTGGGCTAAAGGCACAAGAAAACCTGAGGGATTGGGAATACGTAGGTCACCAAGAGATCCCATCCTATTTTTTTGCTCTTCAGACAATGTCACTCTCACCGCCTGTTCTTCATCAAGTCCGCGAATTTTTGTTGCGATAATTCCTTCAAAGGCAGCGCCGACACTGTAGCCAATCGAAGCAGCGCTTAACCCGGCACTTGCCGCTTTGACCGGTTCCGGGATGACCTGTAGTTCTGATTTGCCCAACAAATAAGTATCAAGAATATCAGAGACGCCTTCAACCTCAGACAGCTTTTCTTTTAGATATAGAACTGCTGGCAAAATATGTTCATACTCTTTACCTCGCACACCTATATCAACGGGTCTACCGGCAGGAGGACCGGTTTGCATACGATTAAAGGTCAAACTTTTAAATTCGGCAGGTACACCAATTTTTTTTCGCAAGTCCTCAATTATTTCCGAGGCAATACGCTCACGCTTATTTTCGGGTGTCAAAAACACCATTATTTGTCCAAACTCACTTCCTCGCCGCGTGTTGGGATCATTGGCATCCTGCTGTTGAACACCTACTTTAGTTGCAAAATTGATGAGTTCTTTTTTACCTAGCTTTTTTACCTCGTCTTCTACCTTCGATAAATATTCAACATGTTTCTCTAGCGGCAAACCGGTGGGGACTTCGGACCTAATGATAAAAATCTCTACTCCTTCAGCCGGAAATAAATCAAATTTCAAAAAATATTTGGCGCCAAAGGCCGTAACCACGATAAACAATAGAGCACCGAGGGCCACCACGTAGCGACTCCTGATAAACGCACTGAGAATTTTTGAATAGGCGGGTACAATAACTTTTTCCCAATAGTTGGAAGATCTTTCGGATACACGCACAAAAATATTTTTATTTTCAATGAGACCTGCCGCCTTATTTTCTTTAACCTTAACCCAATGTGCAATATGTGAAGGTAAAATAAAATAACATTCAAAAAGACTGACTACTAAACAAGCTATCACAGCAATTGGAATCTGCATTATAAACTTTCCAAAAATGCCGCTCACAAATGCCATTGCTGCAAAAACAATAGCGATAGACAGGGCCGAGCCTGTCAACGGTCCGAAAATTTGCATTGTACCTTTAAGAGCTGCCGTTCGGGGATCGTGTCCCTTTTCGAGCAATCGAACTGCGTTTTCTGACACCACAATCGAGTCATCAACCAAAATCCCCGACACAATAATAAGTCCGATCATCGAAATTAAATTAATGCTGTTGCCAGTAAAATGAAGGAGAATAATGGCACCCAAAAAGGCAAAAGGCTCTCCTAGAGCTACAATAAAGGCAAAACGAAATGGGAGTAAAAAAGGTAAAAGTAGCAGTACCAAACCCAAACCAAACAATAAGTTGTAAGTAACAATATTAAGCCGGTTACGAATGAAGACTGAAAAGTCATTGACGTATTCAACGACTAGTGTTGGTTCGATAGATTTCTTAAGACTCTTTACTTTAGCTTTGACGTTATCAACTAGATCTATGGCATCGGCTTTTTCTTTCTTGAGAATAGTCAGACTTAAAGAGGGGCGACCATTAACCCGAGTTACCACAGTCGCTTCCTCAAGGGCATAGTCGACCTTAGCTACATCACTCACTCGCACTGACTGGCCAAGGTCGTTAGCGCGCACAATTGTATTTTTAACATCGTCTAGAGTTTTAAAGTCACCGACTGTTCTCACAATTTTCTGGAGGCCATCGTTTGGCGTTTCTATGCGACCACCAGGCACTGAAACATTTTGGCGCTTAAGCGCATTGATAAGATCTTCTAATGAGACATGATAGCGATTTAAGGCATTTTTGTCAGCTTCTACTCTGATTTCAACCTCGCGCAAACCTTGTGTGACCACTTTTGCCACACCAGGGGTTCTCTCTAGCTCGGCTTCCATTATTTTGGCAATATCTCGAAGACGAAGATCTGGAACGTCAGCAGAAATGGCAACTTCGATTATGGGTTGTGACTTACTTTCAATCTTAATGACGAGTGGCTCTTCAGCCCCAGAGGGGAGATCATTAAACTTATCGACCACGTTTTTAACGTCATCTTTGCCCTGGTCGGCTGTTGTCTGATCCGGGTCAAGATAAATAGTAATACCACTGAAATTTTCAATCGAAGACGACAAAATTCTCTTGATTCCGTCAACTTCGTTGAGATCCTGCTCCATGGGATTAGTAACTAGTTTTTCAACTTCGGCCGGAGAAGCTCCCGGAAAAGGCGTCGTGACAGAGATGATATCAAAACTGATATTCGGAAAAACTTCGCGACGAATATTAACAATTGAAATACTCCCAACAATTATGATGGCAACCGTTAACAGATTTGCCAGAGTCGAGTTGTCTATAAAAAATCGTATCAGTCTTTTTAACACTTCATTTCCCCAACTGATCCAAATAAGATTTTAGAAGTCCCGATAAATGGCGAATTCGCCAAGACGTTAACCGATATTCTACTTCTGCTCTCGCCAAATTAACTTCAGCATCGGTTTGATCGTCACCTGCTTGAATGAGATTTATCAGGGGCACCCGACCCACACGAAAGCGGCTTTCTTCCAAAACCAGACGCGATCTTTGGTCATTCATTACGTCACGAAGTTCAGTCACTTTCTCTTGCCAGTGCCTTAACTGTTCACACTGGTTCATCCAATCAATTTCGAATCTAGAAATGCTGTCCTTGTATTTGGCTTCATTAGTCCCTTTTTGCGAAAATGCCTGAAGGGCCTGTGCCTTTGCTTGGTAATTATCCCACGGAACTTTTAACGCCAACATTGCCGTATAATTGGGATGAGTGCCACTGAACGCCTCATTTAAACTTTCTCCGGCGTCTATAGAATCAACACCATTAGAGCCCATTATTAAATTTAATTGCAGCTGCGGAGAAACCTGATTTTTCGCCGACTCGAAATTAAGTTCAGCAGCATTCTTGTCTAGTTCAGAGCGCCGGACGCTAGTGCTATTCTGTGAGCTCGGCTTAACGTTTTGCTGACACAGCTGAAGCGCTGGAGCCATGGGATTGTCCAACGCCACAGGTACCAGCAGCGGGTCTGAGTTCATCCAGTGCTTGGGAAACTTCAATGTCACGACTAAGTCCCGCCAAATCGCATCCAATATTTCTCGGGAATTTTGCAAACGAATCTTCGAGCCAACAAACGCACTTTTAACTTGAAAAAAATCGGGTCGCTCGGCCGTCCCGCTGGTGACTTTACGACGAGTAGTATCCAAAAGTTTTTCACGTCGCTTAAGTCCTGATTCCGCAGCACGCACGTCGGCTTGTGCCGACCAAGCTCGATAATAAGTTTGTACTATAGCCAAATGCCACTCTTCTACATACTGCTCTATCTCGAGTCGCCTCGATTCGCTTTCTATTTTACCTCGCCTCAAACTTCGCCTGGTGGCATAACCAAAGGCATCTCGCCACAAATTCTGACTCAGGGAGAGCTCAGCGTAAGAGGTGCGATTGTCATCCAAGGCGACATTACCTAAAATTGATAGTTCCTTTAAAGCATGCCCATGGGTGACCCTCATTTCCACGCCAGTGCCTGAAGCAAAATACTTTGAAAACCCGAGTACACCTTGGTGGAGTTCGCTCCTCGTGGCCGCAAACGCAGAGTCAGGTTCATTACGATTTAGCGTATAGGCAAAACTGGCTTCAGTGGTAAATTCCAACGGAATCTTGCTATTGAGTTCAGGAATCTCAGTCGTCGGCGCAAGAGCTCTTATTTGTTGGAATTTGTCACTGTTCTTTAGAGCTAATCCCACGACTAAGTCTATGGTCACTGATTTCGAGGGGAGCGAGGCAATGAACTTTTTAGCATCTTCGGCGAACGGGGGGTAAATTTTAGCAGCAGGCGCCTCAAGCCCCTTTAATAAAACAACCCAAAGTAGCCACATCATGATGAGATCTCCACAGGAGATAATGATCGCCAACCTTAACCGGCTAGTCAAAATCTTAAAGAGTGCAAAAAGGTAAATGGATCAACATTTAATTGCCAATATATTAAGCATATAGTATCAATTGGTGTCTGGGGGGCCATTTTTTATGAAAATCTCTATCATTTCATTAGCTTCTTTTTTGGCATTTACTCTGCATTCCTTCAATTCTTTTGCCTGCGATGCTTTTAAACCTAAAGGGGAAATGATTCGTAGTTTTGCCACTAGTTGGTTTACGGATACAGACGGAAAAGAACAGAATTTGGCCGTAATCTTTCGTAGCTATGATGAAGATGGTGACAAGATGGCAGACATGGAAACGGCTACTCGCCTATTCAAAGACAGGGGTGAAGAGGCCTTTCCCTTTTTGTACCTTAGAGGAAAAGATGTACCGTATTCAACACGCGGTAATGAGACCACTTATACTTTGGACCCCGAAATAGAATATTCTGATATTGGAGCCACAGGCAAGTGCGACGATATTATTCTTTCGCCTAACTCAAGATCCAAGCCAATTTAGACTCTTAAAGTCTGTCAAAGTTATAGAAGTGATTGGTACTCTGCCCGTAAAACTCGGCGCATGACTTTATTTGAGGCCGTGCGCGGAAGTTTATCAACCATCACGAGATCGTGAATTTTAAACAAGGGATTTAATTTTTTACTGAGTTCATTTTGTAGGTTTTTTTTGAAACTCTCATTGTCTATGGGCCCCTCCTTCTTTACCAAAAAAACAACAAGCACACTGGGCCCACCACCTTTAGGATTTATGGCGATAGCGGCGGTTTCTAAAACGTTTGGGTTTTGATTTAGCGTCCTCTCAATTTCAACGCTGCTCACTTTGATACCGCCTAAATTCATAGTGTCGTCGGCCCGGCCGAGTGCTCTGTAGTAATTATTTTCTAATAACTGAGCTTCATCGCCGTGGCGTCGCAGGATTTCACCATTCGGACCCTTGGGACAATCTTGATAATAAATCTCGTCGTGATTTTTATTGATAAGGGTTTGAGATAAACCAATCGAGGGAGGAATTAGAAATAATTCTCCCTCTTGAGCAGGCTGGCCATGTTCATCTAAAATTAAAATCTCAAGACCCAAGCTAGGCGTAGAAAAGGTTGAAGGATAAGCCTTTTGCAAAAATGTCTGGGTCAAGTAGCCACCGCCGATTTCTGTGCCCCCACAATACTCTACGACCGGCTTGTTTTTCGCGAGAGACATTAAATATTCATAGTCCTCGACATTAGAGCATTCGCCTGTCGAACTAAAAGCTTTGAGTGTGGACCAATTGAGGTTTTCCATGCACTTAGAATTTCGCCAGGATTTAACAATGCTTGGTACAATACCTAAAACGCTCACCTGGGCATTTTGTACGAATTCACCAAACTCTTTTTGCGTGGGTAACCCGTCATACAGAGCGATTGTGGCATCATTAATGAAGCTCGCAAACACCAACCACGGTCCCATCATCCAGCCTAAGTTAGTCGGCCAGGCGACGATATCGTGAGCTTGAATATCATGATGAAAGTGTCCATCCATCGCTGACTTAATAGGGGTTAGGTGTGTCCAGGGAATAGCTTTAGGCTCACCGCTCGTACCCGATGAAAACAAAATATTTATTGTGTCATAAGGCGCACAAGCTATGGTCTCGAATTTCTTATTGGAACTTAAGAAGTTTTCAAACAACAAATCACCTTTTCGCAAATTGATTTTAGCTTGAGCAAGAACAACTGTTTTTGGCGCACCCGCTTGTATAACCTTTTCATACATCGGAAGCTCTTTACCTCCCCGCCTAATTGTATCCTGAGTAAAAACTCCTTTGGCGCCAGCTATTTTAAGACGGCTCGCGATTTCCGTGGCCGCAAAACTATCTGCGATTGAAACTACAATCATTCCGGACTTGATGATTCCTAAATAAATGGCAACACTTTCAACATTCATCAACATGTCAATAGCAATGGCATCACCTTTTTTAAATCCATTCTCAATAAGCCCATTGGCAATTTGATTGCTAAGAATATCGAGTTCGCCATAAGTCATTTTTTTAATTTCACCGCCCTCTCTTTGATGGACTATAGCGACAGCCTTGGGATCTTTCTTTAGACAACTTTCGGCAATATTATATAGGGCCCCTTTTAACCAATTCGGTTGTGCGGGACCTTTGCTGATGTCTAAGATTTTGTTGGGAGGTGTGTTAAATTTTATCTTTAATTGCTTGATGGTCAGCGCCCAAAATTCTTCACGATTTTTGCAAGACCATTTATAAAAATCGTCGTAAGAGTTGATTTCTTTGATTTGCATTGCGCGCCAGAGATTGGTTTTTTTAACTTCAGGATCTGTGGGGGCCCAGGATTGTTGCATTAACCTATGAAATCATAACAGAACCTAAAGGGCAAGAATACCTAGTGGGTAACGTCACGATTGGGTTCTGATTGGATTCGGGCTTTCATGGCCTTTCGCGTGTATTCATTGCAGCGATCGATACTATATGTCGTGCTCGCTTTTGAGCAGCATTGCCCCATTTCACTAAAAGCAAAGGTGTTGGTTTTTAAATATTTGATTCCCTGTTCACCAGGTTTTTTTGCCGTTTCTTGATCTTCAGCATAGCTGAGATCCGGTTTATCAAAAAGGCCACCTGCCGATAAAGTAGAATCAAAAGCAATTTCAGAATTGTAACTAGGATGACAGAAACGTTTGTCCACGTCTCCTTCTGCCCAGTTCGCAATACCCCTAACGGCAGAGTTAAATTTTCCCTCTACTCGGATGCAGATTTTTTGAACTTCTCCTTTATCAAATGAAAAAGCACTCCTCCCATTTTCTATAAAATCTTCGTCACCCTCAAAAGTAGCCTTGTTAGGCAGGCCCGTTTTTGAATCTAAAAATACTTTGGATTTTACCTGAGTGATGGCATTAATGGCTTCAAACCCTTCGTTGGTGCAAGTGAGTGTCCAATCGGTGGGGTTGTACATCTTCGCCATTTTACCAGTGATGGCACAGAGATCGGGGCTTCTTTCTAAAATTACTTTTTGTATACGAAAGTCTCCTAGATTCAAAAATTCGTTGTAATCAGTATCAAGAATATCGGGGGTCGGGACACAATCATTGTCGGAATTCCCTCGTTTGTAAGGAGTAAACTTCTCCTTAATAATGCCGCATGCTAGTTCGCCCGAGACAATTTCATGGGCCATTGCCACATTATCTTTTAACGCCAGGGCTGCGCCTAGGGGACCTACGCTGACATAGGCCAAGGCCTTCAGTCCATATTTTTGTGCAGCCTTACCAGCAATTTTTTTTGCTTTTTCGATCTCTTGCGCTTCAAGGGCGCGACCTTCGGCTTCAGCGATTTTTTTACCTTGCTCCACCAGCTTTTTGGCTCTTTCTTCAGGTTTTGAAAACTCGCTACCGGGGTTCACAATGTCATAAATTTTTACAACTGAGTTGCTGGGCTTGTCTTCATGCAAAACTACGATGTTTTCCATCCAAGCTTTTACCAATTGTCGATCTTTGACATCTGTGTTGAGTCTTCCAGAACTTCCCCTCAAAAAAGCTTTATTGGCATCGGCTTGCATTTTTAATAGTCCGAGATTTTTTGACGTTATCTCCCGTGCGGCTAAAACTTCTTGAGCCTCTTTTTTGGCGGCGTCGCTCAACCCGCCTTTACTTAACTGGTCATTGAGAAAGGCGGAATCGTTCGCAATGTTGAGGTCGGTTGAATGATATCTGTTGTATTTTATTTTTTCTATAAATGAATCCGCATCCTTGAAATTCTCTCTTGAAAACTGACTAATCTCAACCCATGCCTGGTTTCTTTTTCCCACGTCTGTTAGCGGTACAGCTTTTAATTCTTCCACTCGGATATCTAGCATACCATAAGTCGAAGCTCCTTTATTTTTAGCTAAAAAATCAGCTAAAGCCTTTTCTCGAGCAGACTCGATGGCTTCAACCCTAATTTTAAATGCGCTCTCGTCGAGTCTTCTTATAGTCTGATTGCTTTCTGCAATCTTGTTGCTAATAGAAGTTTCCGTCACTTCTGCAAGCGAATTTACCTTGGAGGTAAAATCGTCATCAAACCTCTGCGCCAAGGCAAACTGCCAGCTGAACAAAAATAAAGATGCCGTTTTTCGTTTTTTTTTCTGCTGAGTTAGTTGCTGAGATACTTCGACGGCCGAATTGACTCCCAAAAGCCGACCTTGACTAGCACCTATCGAATTGCCATCTACACCTATTCCTGATTTCATCGAACACTCACGATAATTCGGTGAAAGTGCACAATTGGAGATTCTTTGCAATTCGGCTAACTGCTCGGACGTCACTTTGCATTCTTCACTATAGCCCAAAGTAGAAAACAACATGGCTAGGAACAAAATAATTATCATAGCCACTTCCTGGGATCAACGCACTTAGGGTTGTTAACCTTGCGATGATTTAAGTTTAATTCCAGTTTTTGCCCTACGCAGTAGCCAATTTTACTGCCAAAATAAATTCCATGCTGATTCATATCAATTTGGTCAGGAAGGCGCATCGAAGAAAGACAGAATTTTGAAAGTTTTTTAACGGTGGTGCTACATTCTTTAATATCAATCGGAAAGCAAGTTCGAAAATAACCGCCGTCATGGCAAAATGCGCTATTTAAATTTTTACTTATATAAGCCTGCCACTTATTTCGAGGGGCCAAATCCGAATTCTTCTTTGACGTCGTAGCATAAGCAACACCGATGAGAAAACTCAAAAAAATAACTAAAAAAGCATGGTATGATCTCATTACCTAGCTTTTCGGCAAATCGACGAACAATTTCAATACTACTGCAAAAGGTCCAGTGCCGCTGCAGTCATGGCCTTTACTCCGGCAGGAATTGCGGTTTCCCAGTCGGGTGTGAACGTACTTGAATGAAGTGACGGAAGCGGCTGTTTCTTCTTATGATATTCCTCATACATTTTGTGTGGAGCTGCTCCCAACATAAACATCGCAATAGGTATTTTGGGTTCCGTGCGACCCAATTGGCCAAAGTCTTCACCACCCATCACTGGCTCAGTCTCAAAAATATTTTTTTCAGGCATAACTTTCTTAAAACTAAGAACTATCCTATTCATTAGTCCAGGGTCATTATAAGTAGCTGGCGTGTACTCTTCGGACTCTTTTATCTCAGGCTCTAACTCCTTAGGAATACCCGCGGCCTCAGAGAGACCGAAAGTAATACGCTTGATACTTTTGAGAATGTGACTCCTCACCTCGTCCTTATAGGTGCGAACCGTGATCTTGAGGTGGGCACTATCAGGGATAATATTATTTTTTGTACCCGCATGGATGGCGCCGACCGTAACGACCGCGTTATCGAGCGGCGATACTTCGCGGCTCACAATTGTTTGAAGCGCTAGAACAATTTGCGACGCCAATACAATAGGGTCTTTGGTTTTGTGTGGGTAGGCCCCATGCCCACCAATTCCTTTAACCGTGATATCGATGGAATCCACATTAGCCATGGCAAAGCCAGACCGGTAAGCAATGTGCCCCGCTTTGGCGTCAGATTTTACATGAAGTGCGAGTGCAAACTGGGGTGTTGGAAATTTTTTAAATAGACCATCTTTTAACATCGCCGTCGCCCCTTGCCCCAGTTCCTCTGCCGGCTGCGCCATCATAACCAACGTGCCCTTCCATTGGGATTTTGAATTCATCATAATTTGGGCCGTGCCAATAAAAACCGTCATATGAATATCATGTCCGCAGGCATGCATGACTGACACTTCTTCTCCCTTTGAGTTTTTAGCTTTTACCCGGCTTGCAAATGAAAAACCCGTATTTTCTTCGACCGGCAGAGCGTCCATGTCGGTGCGAATAAGCAGAGTCGGTCCTTTGCCGTTTTTTAAAACACCCACAACTCCCCTTTTACCAACCTGAGTTGTGACTTCAAAACCTATTTTTTTTAATTCTTCAGCCATTCGAGCTGAAGTTTTTTCTTCCGACCAAGAAAGCTCGGGATTGGCGTGAAGGTCTTTATAAAGTTTAAATAGATTCTCTGATGAAAAACTTAACTGAGAAAACATCAATGCTAATAAAACGACCACTTTTAACCTCCAAAAACCTTTACGAACAGTCTAACAACGACTAAAATACTTCACAAGGCGGGTAAATAGCAATATGGAATTTGTAACAGCACTTCTAACTCTGACTGCCATGGAAATTATTTTAGGCATCGACAATATAGTTTTTATTGCCATCCTTGTGGCTCGCTTGCCCATCGAAAAACAGAATCGCATGAGGTCACTTGGTATTTCACTGGCCCTAATAATTCGCATTGCATTGCTTTTTTCTATCACTTGGATCATGAGTTTAAAGGACCCCTGGTTTTCGATGTTTGAGCATACTTTTAGTGGCCGAGATATAATATTACTTTTAGGGGGTTTATTTCTTATTTTTAAATCTACCACAGAAATTCATCATAAAATTGAGGGCGACGATAGTAATTCTGACGACGCGGCCAAGGCCGCTGGTAAGCACAGATATATTCTTTTTCAGATCCTTTTGTTGGACATTGTTTTCTCTTTAGATTCGGTAATTACTGCTGTGGGCATGGCTCAAAACATCTCAGTCATGGTCATAGCCATGGTTGTTGCGATGATTGTTATGTTGGTCTCAGCAAAGAGCATCACCGACTTTGTTGACAAGCATCCTACTATAAAAATTCTGGCGCTTTCATTTTTATTACTTATCGGTGTTATGCTCGTTATCGAAGGTATGGGTGGGCATATTGGTAAAGGATATATTTATTTTGCTATGTTCTTTTCTTTATTGATTGAGGTTCTCAATATGCAATATCGAAAAAAGCGCAAAACCTAACCAGACTAAGATACAGACTTTTTCTTTACATATATGGAAAAGCCTTATCCTATATCGAAACATAATAACCTTTAGTCCAGTGCAATTTCACATAAATTCGTCCGACAAGTACTATTGAAATGTCAGCAGGTTCAAAAAAGATCCTAAACAAGCAGTTTCTTTTTCGCGAGGGCGACGCCTCGGACTCCGCGTATGTTGTGAAATCTGGTAAAATTATAATCACAAAATCTAAGGGAAATTCAGAAATAATTTTGGCGGAACTTGGACCGGGTTCAATGCTCGGCGAGATGGCTTTTTTTGACAATAAACCCCGAAGCGCCGGTGCCAGAGCCCACGGCGATGCTGAAGTAATTGCACTTCCCTTTGTAGCGCTTAATGCTCAGTTTAAAAAGTTTCCGGAGTGGCTAAAGGTGATGGTGAAAACCATCAATCAACATTTACGTGAGGCCAATCAAAGAATAAAAAATCTTGAAAATACCACCACGCACGAAAAAGAAGTTTTTGACGCCCACACCATCACTCGCTATTTAGCCATATTACATCTCATTGGCACGAAGTATGGTGAGCCCGACCCCGAGGGAGTTATCGTCCCCAGTGGTGTTCTTAGAAAATATACGATTCAGATATTTCAGCAGCCCACAGCAAAAATGCAAAGACTTATAGAAGCCTTACAAGAGTTGGGCTACGCAATAATTCAAGATCTCGGAGAAGGGCGCCAGCGCGTGATCATTAAAAACCTCAATATGCTGGGAAATCTGACTGATTTCTACAATGACTATCTTTTTGTTGAAGAAAAAAAACGCGTTACCATCGAAGAGAGAGAGCTATTGATTTTGAGAGCCTTGATTCAATTGGCCAAACAGTCACCGATTGATGACAAGGGTTTCTCGACGGTATCTCTCACCAAAATGCAAAATGAGTCCATGGCTACTTTTGGCCAAGTAATTCGCCTCGAAGAAGCTAATCCCCTCATCGAAAAAGGTCTTCTCAACGAAAAAATGCAGTCAAATAATGGCGAGATCTTAACTAAACTTAAAGTTGCTGACCTTGAAACTATCTACCCCTATTGGCAAATAATTTATTCCCTCAAAAAAATTAAGAAGTAGGTTATGGGCTACCGAAACCCTAGTGGAAGCTCTGATGCCGGCAGAGGTTTAACATCCCGGTCACTAATAGTGAGAATTTTTAAGCTATTTGTTTTAGCCTTGGAACCGACAGGCATGCCTAGAGTAAAAATAACTGTGTCGCCAGGTTTTACGACGTCGTATTTTAAAAGTGAAGCTTCGATTTCTGCAAACGCCTCTTCGGAATCAGCATAAGGATTAATTTTTAAACTCCTTGCGCCCCACACCAGCGCCAAGCGATTAAGGGCCTCCTGAAGCTCTGAAACTGCAATAATATGTGCTTTGGGTCGATAAGTCGAAATGCGAACGGCTGTTTTCCCAGAAGTACTTAGGCAGATAATAGCCTTGGCATTTAATTTTCGGGCTGACAAACAAGCGCTGGCACTAATGGAGTCAGCGTAAGCCAAAAAATTTCCGCCAATGTCATAATCGATGTGATAATAGTCAGAATCTTTTTCAACTTCGATAATAATATCATTCATGACCTTTATACATTTTGAGGGGTGCGCTCCGCTCGCTGTTTCGGCTGAAAGCATTAAAGCATCGGAGCCATCAAGTACGGCATTGGCGACATCTGTAATCTCTGCCCGCGTAGGACTGGGTTTAGTAACCATGCTCTCGAGCATTTGAGTAGCCGTAATAACGGGTTTTCCAAATTCATTACACATCTTAATAATTTGTTTTTGAATGCCCGGAAGACGCTCTTGGCCGGCTTCGACGGCGAGGTCACCTCGAGCCACCATTATGCCATCGCTCAGCTCTATGATCTCTTTAAGATTCTCTAAGGCCTCTAGCATTTCAATTTTTGCAATAATTCGGGTATCAGGACGCTTTCTATCAATGAGATCTCGCAGCTTAATGATGTCGTCTCCGCGTCGGGCAAAGCTTAATGCGACATAATCTACGCCCTGAGACAAACCAAAATCCAAATCAAGCAAGTCCTTCTCAGTAAGACACTCGATGGGCAAATAGGCTCCCGGAATGTTAACTCCCTTTCGATCCTTAAGAACTCCCCCCGCAATAACTTGACACGAAACCACGTCGCTATTGACCGCTATCACGACCAACTCAATCAGCCCATCATCCAATAAAATTTTGGTGCCTGGCTTTACACTCTGCCCTACTTTCAGAAAATCAATTCCTAGATTCTGGTTATCCCCTACGCCCAAACCGGGAACTAGTGATACATTTTGTCCCGGATTGAGGTTTATAAAACCATCTTTAAATTTGGTCACACGAATTTTTGGTCCCTGGAGATCTTGCAGCACTGTTAGTGGTGATCCCAGCTCTCGAGAAAGCTCACGGACCCATGTGATAGTTTTTGAATGATCTAAATGTGTACCATGGCTAAAATTAAGTCTTATGACATTGAGACCAGCTTCAACAGCACTTTTAAGCGCCTCTTTAGTGGCCAGCGATGGCCCCGCAGTGGCTATTATTTTAACTCGACGTTGGGAGATCATTAAATTTTAGACTTTCTTTTGCCCGATAATAAGTTTTGTTACTTCGTCTTGATGGTTTTTGTTCATGACGTCAACGTTTTTCTTATATTCATCCTGCATCTGAACTATTTTGGATTTATATTGCTGTTCTTTCATCTCCAGTGACATTTTACTTTCTTTAGCTTGCTCTTTGAGTATGCGATCACTTTCCCATTTCAGTGAGCGCAGGCGGCGCTCATTATCGTCGGCAATACCTTGCAGCTTCTTTTCTAGCTCCAATTTCGTGCCTATCAACTGTTCGTTACTTTTCATGGCATTTTTTCGTAAACTCTGTCGTAAGTGACCTACGACCTCTTTTTTATCGTTAGTGAGTTTCTCCCGGACATCTGTTAGCGAGTCGCTTTGTTCCATCTTCATTTGCTCTAAAGAATCATTATAATAATCCTGTGACTTTTTGTTTTCAAGCTGCAGGCCGGTTTGTACTGTGGCTACCCGCTTGTTCATTCTCTGAGTGAGATGATCTTTCATGTGGGCATATTCTTCTTTTTTTTGCTCAATAGTTTCATCGGACCGCGACTTTGTACTATTGATTTCTCCCCTGTGATAGGTGTTACTCATTTTTAGTAATTTATCAAATTCCTTTTTTGATTTAAGTACATCTTTATGGGCAACTTCTTTATAAAGATCTACCGACTCGTCCCTTTGTTTTTCAAAATCTTCAACGTTTAGTTGAAAAGCATTTCTCAAATTTTGTTTTTGTTTTTCGTAACCTTTTTTTAATTCTATTTCAGTGGCAGCGTGATCTGACTTCATTTGATTGACCCGACGCTCAAGATTTCTGACTTGTTCTCCCAGCCGACCCTCAACCCCTCTTTTAAAACCGCCTTGATTCTCGGCATTCTCAATTTTTTCTTTATCCAGTGCCTGCCGGTAGCGCTCACGTAATTGATCCACGGACTCCTTATAAACCTCACGCCTATTTTCAATGTCTGCAGCATGGTGTTTTCGTTCTTCGCCCACTTTGATCACATAGTCTTCGGCCAAATTTTCCTTTTGATCTCTTTTGAGTTGCTCCAGACGCGCGATTTCACCATCTTTGTCAACTCGCATTCGACGGTTACCTTCTTGGGCGTTTTGCATCTGCTGGTCTCGATCATCAATGAGAATCTTTACTTCTTTGGTATACTTGTTTTCGATTTTATTTCTTTGATTCTCTAATCCGTCTTGCATGCCTTCACGCATGGATTCTGCGTAGCCCTCAAACCTCTTATGATTCTCGTCCACAACATTCTGATAATTTTTATCTTTAATCTCTATTTGTTTTTCAGTGCTTTTTTTGAGCTTTTCATTTTGAGTTTGATATTGGTTCTTCATGACTTCGACACGTTCTTCGTTTTCTCTGGCCGTTTTCTCAAGTTGTTGACGGTGGATATTGCGAACATCAGAGATTTCCTCGGTATTTTTACGGTCGCGTTTACTGATCGACTCATTTGCCCTGGTTTTCAACTGAGTCATTTCTTGTTGATGTCGGTCCTTTAAAATCTCCATTTCTTCAGAATATTTTTGCGAGAGACTCTTAATTTCTTTTCTATGTTTGGCGGTTACTTGATTTTGCTGTTCGGACTTTTTGTCTTGATTTTTTTTGACAGATTCATTGTACGATTTTTTACCTGAACTTGATGACACACTAGACATAGGTTCTCCTCCTTGAGATTTCTTCTTATTCTCAAGTTTAGCATATTCATTTGAAATTTCTAAATTTTCTTGGAGGATTGGTCTAGAAAAGGTCGAGGTGGTTTCTCTGAATCATCATCTCGCGAATTTGACGTCGCTCTTCGTCGGATTTTTTTTGGCTAAATGCCCGATGTTTTCTATCCTCTTCGGCGCTTGCCAGTAAACGTTCGGCATAAATCTTATGACGCTGACTTGCACTAATCACAGCTTGGCTCCAAATGCCATTCAGGCTACGCATCTTTTTGCGGAATTCAACTTTATTCCCAGAATAAAGTTGAGCCCAAGTTTTTACAATATCTTCCAAATCCCAAACCAATGGGATACCTGATTGGGCCTGACCTGATTGAGATACTTTATAAAGCCAGTTCTGAAATCCCGGTTCAACGACCAACTCCTCAGCGCTTCCTTTAGGAATAATTGTCAAGGGACTTAGTATGGCTCGCACCATTACCCGCCCGGCCTCGCGGCTCACCAAATATTCTCCGTCTAAACTCACAACTTGCCCAAACTCACATTTTACGATTGTTTTTTTATCACTCTTCACTAGTACAGATCCCTTGACTAAATGAATCGTGTTTGCGCTTTCTCTTATTACGACTGTGTCTCGGCCCAAGGTGGCTTCGTTGGTTCCAAAAGTTAATACAAATTTTTCTTTGCTCCCTGTTGTGACACTACAGAGAGAAGACTTTAAAAGACATTCGCTGGGCTCAAGGCCAACATTTTTTGCAACTGGGAGACTTATATATTCCTTGGCCTGGACATGAATTTCTAGGACCGAACACAATATAAATAAAACAGATTTCAAAGTTTTCATAGTTTGATATTCGATAATTGAGTTCCCGCTTGTTTTTTTAATTCTTTGTCCTGATAGGTGCCTATTATCGTATTATAGACATCGACAGAATCCTCAAACCGCTCTTGAATTTCAAATATTTTGCCCAGTCTTAAAAGCGACCAGCCAGTTAATTCGCTCTCTGGGTACTTCGACATCAACGAGTCTATAAAAACGACACAATCTTCTAACTCTTTATTTTGATATTTTCCTTCGATTAAAAAGAAGTAAGATTCGACTACATGAATAGACTCGGGGTATTTTTCTATGAGGCCTAAAAATATCTTATTAGAATTTACAAACTTGCCCTCTCTAAAAGACTTTTTTCCCTTTTCAAAGAGACCAGAGACCATGAGAAAGTTTTTTTCAAAAGTGGGAGCCACCGCGAGACTCGCAATATTCCTTAGGGGATATCCCTCTTCGACGGACTTCATCTTATTCGCGACAAAAGGCATTTGCGCCGCTACTTCTTGCTTAAATTCATCAAACTGGTAGCGAATGAGCGCGGCTTTCAACTCTTGATTTTGAATTTTCTTGCGAAGAGTTTTTACTTGAAATTTGAGATGATCAGTACCACTAAAGTAAAACTGAAAATATCGGAAAAGTTCTAGGTTTCCAACTAATAACAAAATGGCAAAGACAATAAAACTTGTCGACCTCATCAAGACACTTATCGGTACTTTGCTGAGCTATGTTAAGGGGTGCATCATTGTGGCTTAGAAACTGTACTGTATTGAGAAAGACAATCGCAGGTCTTTAGCCTAGCCCCGGTTTCTCCAATAGGTACGTGAAATTAGTATCTGGCACCCGGAATTCAAAAATTATATCCAAATCCTAGTGTACCCGTTAAAAGTGAGCCCGTCGTAGGCGCAAGACTAGAGGTTGTTAGCTTGAACTCTGTCTGTCTAATCGACATGCCTCCCTCCATAAAAAACTGGCGCGTAAAAAGCATTTTTCCGTGAAAATTAAGAACATAGTTGGTGCCCAAGTTGTATTTTGAGTCGGCCGCAATGAGATAAGAAATTAGCTCCATATCCACCCATTTAGGGTAACGAAACCAAGGAATAACATTAAATATTCTATCAAAAAACTCTGGCATAGGCCTCGCCCAAAAAGCCCCGACACCATACATGGGCAGTGAGGTGGAATTAAATGTCACAGACTGGAAACCAGCAATTAAACCGACGGTGGCATCTTTTTCCCACACACCGGGTACGAGGCGATATTTAAGATCCGCGCTTGTGGCCGTAAAATTGGTTAATGCGCTTACCGAAGTTAAACTTACAAAGTGCTTCAGATACAATCCCCAGCGCTGTTGCCCATAATAATAATTCTTGTTACCAAAAAGGGATTCGTACCAAGATCCAAAGATGAGATCGCCAATAAACAATATTTCTTGAGTTTCTACCAGCGCCACTCCCGAAATGCGCGCACTGACTTCGTATTGGTAGCCCCGATAGATATCTGCGATTGCCGTGTAATCTTTTTTGCCCACTTCGACAGTGGCCTCTCGCTTATTAATTTTACCTTTTTTTAGTTTATCGATTTTCCAAATATAGGTATTGTTATTATACTTTTTAATACTTCCGTCGATCGGCCTCAACCCCTCAGTGACCGGAACATATCCATAAATAGTAGTATTTGCAGCATAGGTGTTGAGAAAACTCTTCCTATGAACTAATAATTTCTCATTTTCTCTGGGTAGTCTCTGGCTAATAAAAATTTCTTGATAAAACGGGATCTCTCCAGTGCCCCCGACATACATTTTCGAATTCTTGATTTCGGTTACCCACGAGCCATCGTCCAAAAACTTTACGCTTTCGGCATAAGGAGTTGCACCCGTAGCACGCAATCGTGTTTTATTGTCAGGCAAGCCGACGGCATCGATTATTTCAAATTGGCTGGGCCGAGTGTCAAACTCCACTAATGTGCCTTTTGAAAGAGTCACCTTAAACTTAACCTCGTCTGCATCACGACCAATTACTATTATTCCCTTGGGCTTACTCGCACTCCCGTTAATACTCACAGTAACCGGCAGTTTGTTTTTTAAACTTATAAGTTTAGGAACGCCATTTTTGGTATCTATACCCTTGGGACCCGTACAAAAATTATGATTATATTCTTTGCCTTTAAAGCGATAACAAGCCCGAACGCCGTTAGAGTTTTTCAACGCGTCTTTAATTTTATTCCCCACATCCTTTTCATACCACTGATAAAAAATAAAACTTTTTTTTTGCTTTTTTGACCTCTTCTCAACTTTTTTAACCTCGTCACCAATGTCACGGACGCTAAATTCGTCGGTCCACACAATACTTTGATCAGCAAGATTGATCAGCTCTATTTTTCCGTCTTTAGGAAGATGATCAGGCCAATTAAACATCAAGTCCCAATTAGACCCCGTAACCTTCAACTCAAGGTTAATTACCTGCTCCTGATAAGACACAGGCCCCACCCGTACTGTTTTTTTATCGACCAGATAAATAAATTTTTGTGGTAGTAATTTGCCGCCACTTTTTTGAATATTAAAATTCATAGGCGTCGCTTTTGCTTTAGCTCCCTGAGCGTTTAGAAAGTTCGCAGATACGGGGAGCGCAGGACCCACGATTGGTTTTAATTCTATATCGGTATCTTCGGCTGGCTGTGGCAAGGGCGCGCCCCTTGAATCGCCTTCCATTGCTTTGATATCCTCTTCAGGTGCATTAGCGCCCAAAGCCAAACCTAAAGTGAAGAAAGAAACAAACCAGCAGCAAATTAATGGGGGGCTAAGAACTTTAATCAGACGCATAAGTTAATACAATTATTAACTTATCGCTTTATTACTACAACCTAAAAAGTGACTTAGTCAAGGGTCTAGCTATTGGCTGGCCCCGTAGCTAACATCGAAAGGAATTGGTTGGGTCCAGTCAGACTGATATTTGTTGTTCACGGCCCTAATTCGCCAATAGTTTTTTCCAACGGGGAGCACCCTCTGCACATACTCTCTATCTGAAGCGCTTCTATTGGCATAATAGGGTTTAGAAAAACCTACGCTATCGGACATTTCTAATTCATAATATTCTGCCTCACTGACTTTTTTCCAGACTAATACTACATGACTGGCACCTTTTGATAAAAAAACCATGGATGAGTCAAAGGCGGGACTCATAAACGGCGGAGTTTTAAGTCCCATTTTTCTCTGATACTGAAAACTCTGTGGGGGGGACACCGAACTAATTTCTCGATCAAACTCATCAAGCGCCGTCACGCGCCAAAAGTATTGACCAGTTTTTAGCAATTCATATTTTATTTTTTCTTCTCTACTTTTTATTTTTTTTGCGCCTTGAAAGCCTTCATTGTCGGCGACCTCTATAAGATATTTGGCTGTCAACGGAGTCAGATTCCATTTGAGATTTACTGGAGGAATAGGAGCATTCATCTCTTCATTCGATGTCACTTTTTCCTCAACATTTCTTACACCTTCAACCTTGGGAGAAGACACTGTTACTATGAGCTGCCCCGGAGCGCTTGGTAAACTCGATGGCATCCGCTCACTTTCCGCTTTCACTTGCCAAAAAAACTTACCTGGCTTGATTTCTTTCCAGTCAAATTTGGTCTCTGTAACTTTTGATGCCGTCACCACTCTGGTCATGGCCTTATCAGAACTTACCATGACATGGTAGGCGTTGGCGTTTTTCGATGCCTTCCAATCCAAATAGGGTTTGTTTTTTCCATTGAGGTCGATGGCTATGAAGGAACCCGTCCCGCTGGGCTGAAGCTCAATCCGTTTGGTGATGTCTTTTGGTTCAGGAGCCGCAAGAGGCTCGGTGGGAATTTCCTTCAGAATTTGAACCTCAGAAATCCGACTCGTGAGATTTTCGCGCTCTCCCGTCGGTTCATTAGATTTTACGCGCCAGAAATATTTACCATCGCTAAGTTCAGGAAACTTTAATTGCTCACCGCTACTTCCTAATAGCACTGACATCTCTAAGTTTGAAAAATCATTTGTTTTACTGAGTTCAAAGATGACGTTTTTAAAGCCGTTATTATTCCAGAGAAATTTAAGTCCTTTAGAGTCTGGGGGAGCACTACCACCGCCCTCCATTACTTTTTCAATCGACGAAAATACTCGGGGCATCGAAGTAATAACGGTCGACCCCGTCGGCGGAAAAACGGGTTGGGGCGCCAGATTTTCATCGGTTGAAAATCGAAAGACTTCGCTTGAAACCACTTTACGATACTCAAATCCCTCTTTTCCACTTTGCTTGTCTATGCCGTTAATGCGCCAGTAAAAATCTCCTTTTTGTGAAAACTGTTGGAGCTTAAACTCTTTGTCCTCTCCAATTTTCTTAACCATAGGGTTAGTCATGTCTTTAAAGAGGCTGACCTCTATTTCGAAAAACTTAATGGCATCGTTGGCTTTCCACTGAAATTCAATATCGGCTTTCCCCAGTTTTAGCCAATGCACTAAATTATTTGCTGGCTTTACAAGCGTCAGATCAATCGATTTTACTACATTTAATAGAGCTGGCCTGCTCGCTAACCTCTCGCCCTTATCTGGGTCATTGCCATAGATTCGCCAATAGTAAATTCCTTCTTTAGGAATTTTTTCTAACAGAATTTCGTTATCAGCTATTTCAAATTTCTCAAGGATATCTTTACTAAAGCCTCGATCCGAGGATAATTCAAACACCACATTCTCGTAATTTTTTTTGTCCCAGGTAAATTTGAGCGCTTGAATTCCGGCCTTCTCCATAATTAAAAAGTCAGACAAGTTTATTTTTTTGCCACTGGGAGTGAGAAGCTGCTTTTCTCCCAGCAACAGGGAAGAACCTGATGGCGGAAATACCAGCTCGGGTGACTTTTGTTCTCGAACCATAAAATACTTAATGTCACTGGTACCTATTTTTTTTAATTTTGTCTCGACGCCCTTAGCTTCAATTTTTTCTAGCGCCAAGACCCGCCAGTAATATTTTCCTCGATCTTTAAAGTCCGGAAACTCAAACTTCTTGTCCTCAAAGGTTTTTTTAAAACTCACCTCGCTAAAATTTTTAGTCCGAGATATTTCTAGCTGGTACAGTTTAACCTCATCGCTTGCATTCCAGTTAAAAATGAGCTTTGCCTGCAATTCTTTAATCCAGACCTCGTCACCTTGCCGAGGATTCAGTAGTTCTACATCGTACGACTTAGTAGTTTCAAGTGCTCCTTGGGGCGATATCTTGATCCCATTATTTTTCGTTAAAGTAACAATTGGACTTTCGCGTTTCTCTCGGAATCCCACTTTACCAGATATAACTTTTACTTCTACGGGACTACCTTTTTGGGCTTTAATTTTAAAAACAGCATTCTCGCCACTTACTTCTGTTCTCTCCCCATCACCTTGATCTAAAAATACTTTTCCCTGGTGTTGAGCAATTTTTGATACTTCGCCATACTTCAAGTTTAGACTTAAATCTCTAGTTTCTGTTTTTAGAACTACAAGTGAGTTTTCATCTAACGATAGCTCAGCTCCCGAATTGAATATTAGTGAAACCCTTGAAGCCGGACCTGTAAAAATACTGTCCCCGTTGAATACAATTGTTTCGCTTTTAAGCGAAAACCAGGCAAAATTATCTCTGATTTTTCTTCGGACGTCATTTTGGGTTAAAATGACTCTTCCCACCTCTTCTAAGCCATCACTCGCCAATTCATGAGAAAACAGGAGACTATCGTCGTATAGCAGATAGGCCGCTCCTAAAAAGCAGACCGCCGCAATACCCATTAACACGCGATCGAAAATGGCGGCACCTTGCGATGTTGATTGATTCAAATGGTTCCCTTCCTTCACCTCGTACTTATCGAGACAATGCTGATAACATCCCATGGATCAATGGCCAGCTTCGTTAAGAACTAGACTTAAAACTTTTTACAGCTTCTTCCGAAGAGGCAGGTGATGAACACTGAGAGCAGAAAAGGCCTTTCTTTAAAATATAAACTCCTACTTATGCTCACGTGCATACCTTTGGTAACTCTAGGAATTTATCTGGCGTATGCTACCCAACTCTTTGAAAAAGATAAAATTGCCTACGTCTATGACGCCTCAGTGACCCTAAGTCGCACAATGGCAGCCCAAGTTCACTCAGAACTAAGATCACTCACAGATTCTATCCTACCAATGGTGGCCCAATACGACCCGACGGTTAATAAGCTCACAGACCAAGCCAAAGACTTATTCAGCAAACAAGAAAAAATTGCGTTGGTATCATTTTTTAGAAGAAATGAACGAGGGACGTATGATCTCGGTGAAGTCTTAAAAAAAGATAGCGAATTCGATGAATTCTTAAGTCAAAATAACGAGCTTGTTAAGTTGTTAGTTGCTAGAGCCAAGGCTTCGGGCATTGCTATTAAATCATTGAGTAAAGATTCCCCCTATCTTTTGATTGCGGTTTCCGGAGAACCCAAAAACCAAAATACCCTCCCCACTCCAAATGCTTCCACCTTTGAAAAAGAAGTATCTGCGACTGAAGGTGATGAATTATCGCTTGCCAAAAAAAATTCCATCGTATTTTTTATTGGCGTATCGCAACAAATTCAAGACGTTTTTAGTGGCTCATCAACTTTTACCAGCTATCTCGTAGGCGAAGATAATACAATTGAGTTTCGGCCTAGCGAAGACTCTATTACTCCTAGAGGTCAATTGAAACTGAGTTTTTTTGAGGATCAAAGTGGTTCTGATATTCCCGAAGGTACTCAAGAATACGGCAAAGGAGAATCCGCCTTGCTCGCCTCTTATTCCAAAGTGGGCGTGGCTGGGTTAAAAGTCATTTCACTAGTAAAAAAATCGACAGCTCTCAGCGCCGGCCGTGAACTTTTAATCAAGTCTATCTATTTTTTTGTTATGCTGTTTTCAGCAACATTCATTATTAGTATATTTGCCTCCAGAGGTATGACGGCGACTCTCAGCAACCTATATGAAGCCTCACGCGCGGTCGCTCGAGGGCAGTTTAATATCCAGGTTCCCGTAACCTCTAATGATGAAGTTGGCGGCCTTTCTCAAAGTTTTAATCAGATGGCCAAAGAAGTTTCTCGCCTACTTGATGAATCAGGTGAAAAAGCGCGAATGCAAAACGAACTTAAGACCGCAAAGACCGTCCAAGAAACGCTTTTTCCACCACGCTCGGCTACTTTTGGAAGTGTAGAGATTAATGGCTTTTACGAACCTGCCAGTGAATGTGGTGGCGACTGGTGGCACTATTGCGAGATAGGTGATTATGTTTTTTTATGGATAGGCGATGCGACCGGACACGGAGCTGCTGCGGCTTTAATAACAAGTGCCGCCAGATCAGCGGCAAGTATTATCGAAAATCTTTCCGAAATCACCCCCCTTCAAGCTTTACAACTCATTAATACGGCCATCCATGGAACTTCAAAAGGTAAAATGATGATGACATTTTTTCTAGCAGCCATTAACAAATTCACTGGTGAAATGTCTTATTCTAACGCGAGCCATGAATTTCCCTACGTCCTCAGAAATAAAAGACCGCTCGATAAGTCAGATGTCGAAATGTTAGATAAATCCAATGGTCCGCGATTGGGTTATGCCGTTGATTCAAAATATGATCAGGCCACCTTGCAATTGAATCAAGGTGATATCGTGCTCTTCTATACTGACGGAATTCCCGACCTTAAAGATCAAACTGGCAAAAGTTGGGGCGAAAGACGATACATCAATGCCGTTCTAGACTCTATTGGGGGAGACACACTTGAGTCCTTTTCCGAAAAAATTCAAGGTAAAATTCAAGCTTATCGAAAAGACTCTCCCCTAGTGGATGACCTTACTTATTTTGCCATCAAATTTAAAGATGCGGCCTAAATTTTTAAAGTACTTTGGCCTTCCATCCCGAGAGCTCTGCAATTTTCTGAAGTAGCTTTTGAATTTCTGTGATTACAGTCATTGAAACATCTGCCGCAGCCTTACGAGACGAATCAAATGACGACTCTAACTTTTTAGCTTCAGCGAGAAGCCTTTCCTTCATATCTTTGACTTCTTGCCAGGTTTCGGGAAAGGCATAATTGTTTCTCGTACGCTGGCCAAAAGATCTAAACTCATCCGAACTAATTCGTTGAACTTTACTCCTCCAGCCGTTCAAAAACTGAGCGAATTCGCTCAAATTACTGGAGCTTTTATACCTTAAAAAAAGTACATCTGCTTGAGAGGTCAAATCACTCAACAATCTAAAAAGTTGTTTTTTCTCCTGTTGCTGCCTAAACGAAATAAGTTTTCGATGCTCTTCAATTTTTCTCGAAAAATCCTTTTTGCTGCCAATAAATATTTTTCCGGTTTCGGCGGTGGCCTCAGCCAATTCGGCAGTCATAAAATAAAAACCAGGACTCATTCCCAGTCCCTTTAGTAAAATTTCAGGCTCCGGCCCTCTTTTGCGCCGAATATTATTTTCCCAACTAAAACTGGGCAACCCCAAAAGTTCACCGGTTGCTCCCTTAATTTTCACTCTTATTGGTTCGTCCTCAGCAGCATTTGAGGACAAAACAATTTTTGGATTTTTGCCATTGATATCAATCGTCTTAAATTTTACAAATGCCTTACCTTTTCTAACCACAATAGGTCTCGGCAATGGCATGGCAATTTTAGTTTCTTCCTTAGCTGGTAAAGTTACCTGAGTTTCAGTGGTCGAAATTTTGACAATTTCTTTTTTGACTTCTGGCCGTCTCTGAGGGGGCGCCCCCGAAGGCGCTCTGGATGATAATTCCTGAGGTTTTTCTGCGGGCATTTCGGCAGTATCATTCTTAACAATACCCTGCAAAATTATAATTAGGCCGCCACCAATTACAAATAATAAACCCGACTGAATAGCTTTATTGAGTTGCCGACGCTTCTTCTTCGTGCTCCTCTGAATAATAGTGCGTGTTTTTGCTGTGTCGAATTCTATTGAATCAGAATTTTCCTGATTATTAATTTGGGGTTTATAGTTTACTGATTGCGATTTAATCGCCCCAGTGAGCCCGTGGGTTTTTTCAAAAATTATCTTTTTTGTCGTCTTTTGTGTAGCTATCGCGGTTTTAGTAAACTCATCCAGCGCCTGCGATCTTTTTTCTGGCTGAGGTACATTTTTTCGCTTTTGAATTTTAATCGAAGGTGCGTCCTCAGAATCCTCTGGGAATTTAAGCTGAGCGAGACTGGCCAAGGACAGAATTTGAGTCTCTCCCTTAAAACTAAAATCCGCGAGATCTCCGATTCTTTCCCACTTTTCAAAACCTTTTTTCCAGACAAAATCATTATAACGATACTGTCCACTTTGAATATTGTTCTTAATTTCGTCAGTCGAAAATGGGCCCTGCTGCACAAATTTAGATTCGCCTTGATTACGAATCTTGACCAAGACAATCCATTCTTGAAGCAAAGTCCCCGCTGGTTTGGTTTCTTTCGTTTCTATTGTTTTTTTTTCGGTTTTTTCGTGAGGCAAGTCGACAAAGACGGACCAGTTTTGTGTTTGAATTTCTTTATTAAAATCAAGATCTGTAAATTCGTTGATTCGCAACCACTTGGGGTCTCCCTGTCTAAAAACAATATCATGAAGCGTTAAGGTTCCGGCCCTTAACATTTCTCGAATTTTAAATTCTGTCGTCGGCCCTTGAATTTTGCCTTCAATCAGGTAATACCAGTTCTGCACTAAAAACTACCTCACCCTCATTAAAAATTTTAACATATTTTTGGTCAAAGCCAACACCATGAGTAGATTTTTAGTTGATTTGTTGGGTTAAAGTGGCTGTAATCAACTAATAATGATACCCACTAGAGATTCATCAGCCCAAAGTCCTAAGCTTATCTGGTTGGCTCTTTTTTCAACACTTGCTTCTGTTCTGGTCCACATTTACCTCTACACAGTACACCTCAAGACACAAATTGGTGTTGGCGAAGATAGCATTTGCGACCTTTCAAAGAAGTTTAACTGTTCCGCCGTTGTCAGTAGCACATATTCTGAAATTTTTGGTACTCCAGTGGCAATGTTTGGAGCGGTTTCCAACCTCATTTTACTTCTGATGCTAGTCAATTATAAACTTTTTTCGACAAATCACAGACAAGCCCAAATTAGTTTTTGGTTTTCAACGCCTATACTGTTTGCTTCTTTTATTATGGGCGCCATTTCGCTTTCATTGATGCATGTTTATTGCCCTTTTTGTATTTTGCTCTATGGGTTTTCATTGGTATCATTCCTCAGTCTTTGGAATCTTAGCGGCACTAAAATGTACCGGGATTTTTTTCCTTTTGTGGGATCTTTAAATAAGTCTAAAACACTAGCTGTATATTTAACTATTCTGGCTTTGAGCTGGTTAGTAAACGCCATTGTTTGGCAAAACACGGGTCTTGCTGATCTTGAAAAGATGGAATCTACCGCAATCCAAGAATGGCAAAGCAATACTCAGTATGATTTTAGTGCGCTCCAAGGTATCGAGTTTGGATCGCACGAAACCGCTTCTCCTTTTTTTATTGTAGAATTTGCTGATTTCTTGTGTTCCCATTGTCAGACCGCTGCCCAAATACTTCATGAATTCGTAGATTCTCATCCGACCGCAAGACTTCTCTACTTCACATTTCCACTTGACGGCTGTGAGGCCGGTCCCAAAGGGGAAGTCGGACCCAATTGCCGCATTTCTAAAAATGCCTTTTGTGCCAATCAACTGGGTAAAGGACCCGAATCTCACTCTTGGTTTTTTAAAAATCTGGTTGGAGTTAGCGGATTTACAGAAGTGGATCAGAAAATTGAACAGTCGTTAACTGAACTCAAACTCAATAAGGATGATTTACAGAAATGTATGAAATCTCCAGATACTGAACTTGCTATTAAAAAGCTAATTAATGCTGGCAAGCAAGCCGGGGTAAAGGGAACCCCCTCGATTTACGTAAATGGTCGACAACTGCCCTATGCCCACCGCAAAACGGTATTACAGAAGGCCTACAATTCACTGGGACTAAATTAAAGAAGACCAATGATCCATGTACAAGCCTGTAAATAGGTGTCCTTTAAGACTAAGTACAAGGTGAGAAACGAGCCAGATGCCAAATCTAAAATAAGAGCCAAAACAAAAATTCCAACCATACTATATGTCAACGCCCAGACAACCCAAACTGTCGATCGAACATCTTCGACCTTTAACGAATGCTCAGCACTTTCTATTCCACGAATTTGATTTCTTAACTCTTTAAAGTAATCTTTGACTACTTCAAAAACTTCATGCTTTTTACTCTCGGTGAAATTTTCTATACCCTTTACTCCCCGTTGCTTTTCAATTGCGGAGATTATATTTTGCATTCGAATTACATAACGATGGGAGGCCAAGTAAAAAGCAGAATAATCTTTCGATCTAAATTTGACATATTCCTGAAGGTCATTGAGCGCCTGAGCATAGGATTTATGAGCCACAAGAATGAGAATCCGGTGGGCAAGCGTGCCCATGCGATCTGATTCACTCACTTCGCGAATAAGGTCCTCTTCCATTTTTTGGATTTTTCTTAATCCCTCGAGATTGGCCTGAAGTACGATTTGCCCCATACCCTACTATCGTCATAATGCAGGACTACATTTAGCATTCCACGACGAAAGTCTGGCTTTTACCATTTTGTGACAATTTCATTTTGATACTAAGATATTCCACCTATAATCAGGCTAGACTCGTCATGGAGGACGGATTTGGATATAAATGCTATACCTTTGCCCGACCAACTTCCCAAGAAGCTAGACGTCAGTTCTTTATCGAAGGAACAATTGGAAAGTCAGGCCATTGAAAATTTGCTCAATCAAAACGATGACCTAATGGCGCGGCTATCCGTAAACCTAAAACGAGCTCTAAAATTAGAGCAACTTAATCGTGATGGCCTAAACAAAAATAAAGAATTAGTTCAAAAGATGGAATATCTTAATGACCAAGTTTTAATTCTTAAAGAAAAGTCTAAACACACTATCGAAAGAAAAGAAAAAACAGAACGTGGTTTCTCTGAAATCACAAGTAGATATGATGAACTTGAAAAACACCACACAGATATTCTCATAAAAACAGATCAACAAAGTCGATTTTTTGAAGACACAATAGAAAACCAAAAAATTCTACTTGAATCTGCCGAAGTGGCCTACCAAAAAGGAGAGCGAAAGTTTCAAAGGTATCAACGACGGATTAAGAAATACATCGCACCGGTGATTTTGGAGTTAAAAAGTAAATTTTTAGATCTTGCCGATGATTGCGAGTCCCTTAAATCTGACTGGTATCACCATCGGGAAGAATTAGAGAAAAAAGTGCGGCGCGCTGAAAAATACCGTACTCGCATCAAACGCGTTGCTCCTGCAATGCTAAGGCACTTTAAGCAAACTATTGAAGAGCAAAAAAAATTCGAAACTCAGCTCCAACATTTGACAACAGCCCATCAAGAATTAAAAGGTAAATCACTAGAGACACTAAATTATATCGGCATTCAAAAGACGACTATTGATAGTCAATTTAAAAAGATCGCGGAGCTTGAAAATCAGGTTTTAGTACAAGACAGCACACTGACCCAATTGAAGGGTGAAAATAATAAAATTTTGTTGAAGAGTAATTCTTTTGAAGAGAAAATCGTGGAGCTCGACAATCGAATCATTTTTGATCATCGTCGCCTAGCCGAAAAGAATGTTCAATTTCAGAAGGATTTAGATGACGCCCAATCTATCATTGGGTCCATCCGACGAGAAAATAATGAGAAAGATCTCTCCCTTGGTGCTCTCAATGAAGAAGTTGAAATTTTACGCAAAGTAAATAGTGATCTTAAGATCAAGAACGCAAATCTCGATAACGAAGTCTCGTCATTGACAGCTTTGTGGAACGATTACCGCGTTCGGATGGACGAGCTCAAATTAAAAGAAGAGTCACTTCGAGCACTTAATACCGAGCTCATGTTAAAATTGAAGGCTCACCGCGAAGAAAATGACCAACTGACGGAGCAAAAACATACGCACACTCATTATTCTAAAAAGCGAATTGATATCTTATCGAAAGAAAATGAGGTCACATTAACCCAACTTAATCATTTAGAAACCCTTATGGCAGAAATTCAATCAGGTTTCAGCAAAAAGCCTATTTTAGAACAGCCTAGTTTACGTCAACAGATTTCAGAGGTAGAGGATCTAAGTTCTCAATAGGTGGTAACTCTATAACTGTTGAGTTCCTTTGCATCAGCCCCTTTACAGCATTACCTAAATTGTCAAATATAGGAATGTCCTTTAGTGGACCTGCCTCGAAAATTCGACGAAACTCTGATTTCAAATAACAAAATCCTAAAATCGCCTCGCCCAGTTTGTGCAGGTTTTCTACGGCTTCTACTAAATAAGTAATTCCACTTGAACCGACAAAATTCAATTTCTCGAAATCAAAAAGAACCCGGGATTTGTTCCAATTTCGAGCACAAATCAAACGAAACGACTTGATCGACTCAAAATCAATCTTGCCCGAGAGATGTACAACTGTGACCTGATCAAACTTAGAAAAACTTATTTCCATTTTTAGCTCCGAATTCTAGAGTTAGGTGATGTCTCAATTATAGTTTTTTAGGTCAATCTCGGCAAGTCGCAGCCTAAAAACTCTACCTAATCCAAAGTCCTGGTGTTTCAAAACTTGTCACAAGACCTGGGCGTGGCATAATAGTCGAATGAATGAGAAAAAAAACCGCTGGAACTATAAGAAATATCTAAGGCCTTTTGCAACTTCCTACTTTATTGGAGCACTGATTACGTTGACCTATTTTGGCGGAACTTTTCAGTACCTTCTTCATAAGGACGATCCGGCGCCCAACAAATATATAGAAATTCTAAAAAAGCTCCATCATTTTTCTATCGATCTAAGATTTCGCGCTCGTGGCGAGAGAGAGGTTTCAGAAGACATTGCCCTTATCACAGTTGATGAAAAATCTTTAGAGCAAGAAGGACGTTGGCCATGGCCACGCCTAAAAATAAAAAACATTATAGAAAACTTACTTAGTTCAGGAGCCCGAGCGATTGGCTTCGATATTATTTTTTCTGAAGAAGACCTCAATGCAACAGTGCTCTCTCTTCGGGATTTAAAAATGCACCCTGCTACTCCCCCGCAAATGCTGCCAATTATAGATGAAGCCCTTGCTAAAGCCAACACCGACAATGATTTAGCTAAAAGCATTTCTAAATTTGGCGATCGCTTGGTAATGGGAGTGTACGGAGACTATTACTATAATGGTTTTTTGTATAATGGCCATCGCAATATGTGCACGCACGCTTTCTATAAAGACACCTCAGAATATCTCTCATGGAGCCACACCACTGCACCAGTAGTCTTTGATGTTTCGGTTATGTTTGAAGATGAGATGCCAGGGCCCTGGAGTGAAATCATCAAGAATCATAAAGTTTCTTTAGAAAAGAAAATTACTGATAATTACTTGACCACCAACAATATTGCTGCTGGACAGCCATTAACTAAAACACAACAGGTATACTTGGATCGAGAAATTCGTGCCGAGAATTCTAACTATTGTGACCGTTGGCTTGATGAAAAATCAGATGAAATTTTTTCTCAATTTAAAGATTCTTGGCCAGCTATCCAACCGGACATCGAGGGCAACCCCACTTTTGAGCAGGCCGTGGCCCGACTTAGAGAAGGCTATCCCCACAACCCTGTGCGAGCGGTCGAGCGTTGGTGGCATAATTATTCGGCTATTAGCGAAGTCGCAAAAAACATTGGCTTCTTCAACGCTATTCAAGACTCTGACGGAACAATTCGACGTACGCCGCTTATCATCCGCTCTGGCAGTAACTATTATCCGTCACTAGCATTGAAAACTTTCTTAGTGGCCTATGGTAAAACTACAGAAAGTAACTTTCAAATGCAGTTTCATGCTGATGAAATTGACCCCTCTTTTAAAAAAATATCAGACTTTCAGATTGTAGATGAAGAGGCAAAAAAAATTGGCTCCATACCTGTGAACTTTAAAGGCGAACTTTTGATAAATTTTGCCGGACCGCAAAAGATGTACCCTCACGTAAGTGTCGCCGACATTTTAAGTAGCGACGAAAAGCTAACCTATACTAAAAAAGTAAAAAATCAAAAAGATAACCGTTGGGAAGAGAAAACATTTGTAGCCAACAAGTCCGAATTTTTAAAAAATAAAATGTTGCTTGTGGGAGCCACAGCCACAGGCATTTTTGACTTAAGGGTTACCCCCTTTGAAGAAAACTATCCAGGATTGGAAACCCACGCCAATATTTTGGATAATATTTTACAACATAATTATTATATCGAGGCTTCCAAAGACAAGGAGGCGCAGATGCTGATATCTCTATTGGTCTTAGGTATAATTTTTACCTTTGTGGTCAGTTATTTTGGCGCGGCTCTAGCATTGGGTATGTCAGCCTTAGGCGTCACAGGAATTTATTTTTATGACAAGTTTTTTCTTTTTGAAAAAGGCACCGTTGTTCCCATTATTTTTCCGCTGATGCTTGTGGCAGGACTTTTTCTAGTTTTGACTTCGTACAAATATTTTACTGAGGAGCGAAACAAGAAAAAACTTAAGTCAACTTTTGAAAAATACGTCTCTCCGTCGATCGTTAATGAAGTCCTTTCTGATCCTGGAAAAATTGAATTGGGTGGACGTAAAGAACGAATGACAGTTTTTTTCTCGGATGTGAGAGGATTTACGACAATTTCAGAAAAGCTAGACCCGCGAGCACTCGGAGATTTGCTCAATAGTTACCTGACGCCCATGACTGAAATAGTTTTCAAAAATAAAGGGACTTTAGATAAATACATGGGTGACGCTATTATGGCATTTTTCGGCGCGCCCATTAGTTTTCCCGACCACGCGACTTGGGCCGCACGATGTGCTCTTGAGCAACTTGTAAAGTTAAGGCAGCTTCAGGCTGAGTACCGCAAAAATGGTCTACCAGAAATTGACATTGGAATAGGTCTAAACACCGGCGATATGAGCGTTGGCAACATGGGTTCAGAGACAGTACGAAGCTATACTGTTATGGGAGACAGCGTAAATTTAGGCTCACGGCTAGAAGGTATTACTAAACAGTATGGGACTAAAATTATTGTGAGCGAGTTTACCTACGCTGACATCCAGGGCAAATTTGTCATGCGTGAACTAGATTGGGTACGGGTTAAAGGAAAACTAAAACCCGTTAAAATATTCGAGCTGGTCGGCGAAGGAACTCTTGCCTCTGACATCATGGAAACTATTAAATGGTTTGATCAGGGATATCTTCACTACCACAAGATGCAGTGGCAACAGGCCGTTGATAGTTTTAACAAGGCGCTTGCCGTCAATCCATTAGACGGCCCAGCAAAGGTCTATTTAGAACGCTGTATGAATTACTTGGAAAATCCTCCCCCAGTCGATTGGGATGGAGTATTTATTATGAAAACTAAATGATTAAATTCAGATTTATTTCTACTGCCTGGTTCCTTCTATTATTGATCTTATCAAATGACCTTGCCGCTCAAAACAGTCCAAAAACCTCTATCTATCGACGTTTTGGCATTAAAGCCGATGACATGGATCGAGACGTTGGCAAAGGTATCGCCTTTTTACGCGGAAACATTTCTTTAGAATTCGATGGTAAAAAACTTCGCTGTGAAAAAGCTGATATTTTTGAAAAGGAAGAGCGAATTGTCGCTGAGACTAACGTCGTGTTAGAATCTGCTAAATTTCAAATTCACGGTGCAAAAGTCGAATACGATTACAAAACCAATTTGGGAACGATATATCAAGGCTCAGTTCAATCCGGAAAAGTCATTTTTGAAGGTGATAAAATTCAAAAAACTGGCGAGAATGATTTTAAAACCGATGTGGGAAAATACACGGCCTGCGACTGCTTACCTCGCATGTGGAGCTTTTCTGGCTACGATATTGATGCCGAAATGGGTGGCTATGCGAAGATGAAGTGGCCCGTATTAAGAATTTTGAATATTCCAGTTTTTGCTCTTCCCTACATAATAGTGCCACTCAAAAGTGACCGACAAAGCGGTCTACTGTTGCCCAGTCATGAGTTTACCCAAGATGGGGGTACTGCATTCGGGGGAAGTATGTTTTGGGCCGTAGCTCAGAATAAGGACGCGACTTTTACTTTGAAAAACTACGATCGCAGAGGACTTAAGTTTCTTGCAAACTCTCGCTATCGCCTGACAGACCTTAGCTTTGCTGAATTTGATGGGGCCTTTATAGATGACAGGGTATTTCCTTCTTCTCTTAGGCTAAACGATGAAGACAAAGGCCGAGAAATCAATCGTTGGTTTACAAAATACAAACATTTTCTGGATCTACCTCAGGGATACACCCACCGCGCAAATTTTACGCTTTTGAGCGATCTCCAATACCTTTCAGATTTTTCTAAAGAACTTGAAGAGGTCGGAAATCCAGCAATCGAAAACAGATTTGCTCTTACCAAAAAGTCTGACAGTTATTTTGCAGGAATTGAGGCCGATCTCTACACTAATTTACTCAAGACAAACCCATTAGATAATAACGACGACGCCGTTCATCGATTGCCAGAGATAAAATACTCGTTGGTTCAAAGTCCAATTGCTAATTCTAACTTTCTGTTTAAGCTCGATGCTCAGTATCAGAATTTTGCACGTAATGGACTGGCATATGACGATATCACACCCTGTGATCCTAATCCGGTAACAGGAGACGTAGGCATTGGTTGCGATGGCTTGACCGTAACCAGAAAAAAGAAACCAACTCCCGATGGAGTTTTTGAACCTAATGGTTCAGTGCTAAATCCTAATGATCGTGATATTATTCGCACGGGTCAACGCTTTGACATTCAACCTTCACTATCGTATATATTTTTTCCTGCAGACATTTTTGAAGTTGTGCCCACTATATCTTTTCGAGAAACTCACTATGAGTTCGGCGCTGACAATGCCGGTTTTTCGCAACAAGCTTTACGGAGATATCTACAGGGTCTTGTATCAACCCGCACAACTTTTGATCGGATTTATGAAGGTAAAGAATCCCGCTATAAGCATCAAATAATTCCAGAAATCAGCTGGTCAAACATTCCCTTCATAGAAACTCCCAATCATTCTTTTTTTGGAGACACCAATAATCTACCAAACTTTAAAAGGTACCAACCCTTGACCGATCAAGATTTTTTTGGAAAGTCTGGCCTGCAATTTGACTATTTTGATCGCGTTTTAGACAAAAATCTTATTACCCTAGGTGTTGGCAGCAAACTGATCCGCAAGCGTCTCAATACTAACGACCCAGAGTACTTTCAAGCCGGAACTTTAAAAGTTATCCAAACTTATGACCTCGTAGAGGCTGCTAAGAAAGATACCGAATCTAATATTCGTACTTGGTCAGAAATTACCACTCTCTTGGATTTAAGGTTTGATAATTTTGAAACCAATTCAGTTTTTCAGTATTTCCCTTACCATCACACAGTTAACACGTCTTCACGAGTAAAGTTTTTTTCTAATTTTGGAAATTATTTTCAGTTGAGCTACACACAAAAATTTACCATTCCCGAAGTTAGATCTGTTGTTTTTTCTGAACGTGAGGAAACAGTGGGAACTCAGCTCGGCTTAATCACTAAATATTTCAACCTTGAAGGAGGCCTAAATTATTCCTTTGTTGGCTATAATGTGGAGTCTTGGGGAACAGGTGTTACCATCAAGCCCCCGGGAAATTGTGTGGTTTTTATTTTTACTTTGACTCAGGAACAATTACAGAAGCCTGAAATTACGTCGAAGATTAATTTTAGTTTTGATGGAACTTAAAAAGAGGTAACCTGCCACAAAGCCGCGACACCCTCTAAGCCTTTTTCGTCTAACAAAGGATAAACAATTAGGCGCGGATCTGGAAGCGTCTGCCTGGGTTGATTTAGTCGTACCATATCATCCGCAGGCTCCTCACTCACGCCATAGGCGACATAAAAACCTAAGGCAATTCCCAAGTAAAGTCCTAAGGAGGCCCCTCTGGCAATCCTGTTTAAATTTTCACCAGGATTTTTTGTAAACGCCAGCGAAGCTATCCCCATCAAAGTCCCTGCCAATACTCCGTAAGTGACGCTAGTGATGAATTCTTTTGGCGGAGATGCCTGGGCATCTGCGTTCGGCTGATAGACGCCAAATACTGCAACTGCGAGCGATACCGCTAAAATCAAAACCTGTCTCATATACCTTAAGTCTTTTAGGATATAGCGCTTCTGTCAACCCAAGAAATCTCTTAAGATGTCGATTCTGCCATCTTTATCGACGAAAGCCAGGTGAACTTCAATATTTCTACCCGATTTCTCCATCAGATGGATCGCGGCGTTTTTTAGGCGATGTTTTTGTCGAAAACCTATTCGGTAAGACTCCCAAAAAGGCTCGGCTGCACTTTTAACTTCAACGATCACTAATTCCTGATTCTTGTGTTGGCAAATGAGATCGACTTCGGCGAATGGAGTTTTAAAGCGATGTGCCACTACTTTATAACCCTTGCTTAGGTAATACTGGCCCACCAAAAACTCATTTTTATAGCCTGTGAGGTGCCGCTTGTCTTTCATATTGCTCGCGCACGCCCCTAAAATACCTGCGGTGAAATTCTGTAGGGCCATAAATTTTAATCGCGGTTTGATGAACTTCCGTACCGTAGCCTTTATGTTTTTCAAACTGATACTCTGGAAATCTAGTTCCCAGCTCCTTCATAAATTTATCTCGGGCAACTTTCGCCACGATAGAGGCCGCGGCTATGGGTAATACCCGCTGGTCCCCTTTAATAACCGTCATTTGTTTAAAGCCTAAGCCAGGGATAGACTGATTCCCATCAACCATGACTAAGCCTGCTAAGATCTCCAAACTTTCAACGGCTCTCTTCATGGCCAGAAGCGACGCTTGCAAAATATTTAACCGATCGATTTCTTCAACCGTTGCAATTCCCACGGCACTCTGGTGGTGAGTAATAATGTGCTCGGCCCATTCCTCTCGCCGAACTTCGGACAATAATTTCGAATCTCTGTATTTTAAAATTTCGTTATGAGGATTTAATACCACAGCGGCCGCATAGACTGGCCCAGCCAAACACCCACGTCCAACCTCATCAACGCCAATTACTGGCTGTGGAGTTAACCCCTGCCAGTCAATTGTTGTTAACTTTTTAGAAATCAAGATTTTTTTGTAGAAGAAGGCGGCGGAGTCGAAGGTGTTTCAGTTGCAGTAGTAGACTCAGCTTCAACCGGGTGAATTCCCGCTTCTTGCATTTCGATTGTTTTAGTATCAATACCCATTGATTTAGCTAGTTTTGAATTCACTCGAGCCGCTTTACCTTTTAACTCTCTCAAGAAAAATAATCGCGCCCGGCGAACACTACCTTTTGTCTCAACTTTTACATCGTCAACAGAGGGACAATTTACGGGAAATGTTCTTTCAACACCAACACCCGCTGAAACTTTTCTAACAGTAAATGAACGACCCATTCCCATGCCCTGTATCTTAATCACAATACCACGAAAGGCTTGAATACGTTCCTTTTCGCCTTCACGAACTTTGGCAGAAACGGTAATAGTATCACCCACATTAAATTTTTCTTTTGTCGTTTTCTTTTTGAATTGTTCTTTATGTCGCTTGAGTGTGATTTCTTGTATAATGTCGGCCATAGATGAAGTCCTTCTTAAAGAGTTTCGAGCCAAAAAAATGAACTAGAGAAATTTGTTACCACGTCCCCAAAAGTCGGTCAAGACAGATACTTACAGCGGATCTCACCGAAAGATGGCGGTAGTCTTTGGGGGGCCGCCCCCTAATGGGTTCCAATACTAAATCACAGCGCTTGAGAACACTTTCGTGTAAGCCAAATCCAGTTCCAAAGAGCAACATATAAGACTGTTGGTCTTTTCTTTGATTTACTTCATTAAGTTTAGACTTTAACTGGTTGAAACCTATAAGTTTCTCAGCACACACTTCGCGCGCACTAGTGCCGATAACACAGGTGTTGGCACCCCAGTCCCTAATGGCTTCCTCGATGCTTTCTACTGTCTTTACCGGTGATAAAGCTGTTCGCCGCATTGGGTTAAATTTGGCACCGTACCCAACATTCCAATGTTCTAAGACTCTTGCTACAAAAGATAGCTGCTCCTTCATCGGCGTGATTATATAGTAATTAGTCACTCCAAAAACCTGGCAGGCGCGAGCAATATCGTGAATATCATAATTAGTAACATTGGTTGCGACGGTTGTGCCTAAGCGATCAACGACAGGGTGATGAACCAATCCAAGTGACAGTCTTATACTCATACTCATAGCTCTAGAGTCCGGGTGAGCTCGTTTAATTCGCGAGGTTCGATACCGCAGGCCCTAATTTCATTCTCGCTCAGACTCAAAATTTCGTTGGCCGCTTTTACGATATCTTGCTTTAAAACCATACTTGCAAGCTCAGGTCGGCGCAATGCCGTCACTACCAAAGCTAAAGAGTATTTCCACTTTTTAATTTTTTTATGATCTCCACTTAAGAGGATTTCGGGCACCACCTGCCCTAAGATTTCACGGGGTCTGGTAAAAATGGGCCCTTCTAGCAGGCCATTTTCGAAACTGTCATATTTAACAGAGTCTTCATTGCCAAGTACACCCGGAATAGTTCTCGAGACCGCATCTATCAAAACCAGTGCCGCGCTCTCGCCACCGTTTAAAATATAATCACCTATTGATACTTCCCGGTCCACGCATTCATTGATGACTCTCTGATCAATTCCACCGTAGCGACCACATAGCAAAATCAAATTTTCATATTGGCCGAATTCATGAACCATTTCTTGATTAAGTTTTTTACCCTGGGCTGACAAACAGACAACCAATGTTTTTTTGTTTGAGACCTTCTCTTTAGCTTTAGCCAAAGCAGATTTTATGGGTGCTGCCTGCAACACCATTCCATCACCACCGCCAAAGGGACGATCATCCACACTCTTGTAATTGTTGTCGACATACTCTCTTAAATCAAAAAACTCAAAATCGACTAAGTTTTTGTTAAAAGCTTGACCAACTAGGCCGAACTTCAAAAACGACTCAAACATTTGTGGAAAAATAGTAAGAATGCTAAACTTCATGGGTCATCCCACTCGGTAAATCCATGACGATTTTTTTTTCGACAAAATTAATATCCTTTATGAAATTCTTTACGAGCGGAATATCGTATTTAATTCCCAACTCATCCTCGACCATGAGTAAGTCCTGAAATTTGCTCGAACCAAAGCTTTTGATAATCCCCACCCTTTTGTTTTTATCCCAGACTTCGAAACCTAAAATTTCATGAAGATAAATATTTTCGCCCGGCGCCGAAGTGAAATAATCGCCGGGATAGATCCACTCAAATCCTTTTAGAAGTTCAGCCTTATTTCGATCCAATATCCCCTCGAGCGAAAGGATAAAACCATCCTTATGGGGCTTCATTTCTTCAATAGCATAGTGTTTTTGGACGGTCCCTTTTCTTAAAGTAATGCCGTTTTCAAATACCAGATCTAAAAGATTTTCATCATTGATTAAAAATGATACGAACACCTCTCCACGAATGCCGTGAGCGTGTTTGATATAGCCTAATGTAAAAAAGCTGTTTTGCGTCATAGTGGAATAAAAATAGTTTTATCCCTTACTTAAATTTTATTCAACGATTTCTAGAACGCTACGTTTTTTAAGCTTGGTGCTTGCAGCATTTAGGATAGTTCGCATTGAATGGGCAGTTTTGCCTTTTTTGCCTATGACCTTACCTAGATCAGTTTTAGCAACTTTAAGTTCAACTACAGTGGTTTGTTCACCTTGGATCTCATTGACCTCAACTTCATCGGGCAAATCTACTAATGCCTTAGCCATAAATTCAACGAGATCTCTTAAGTTTGTATGGTCCATTATTACCTCTCCGCTTCAACTTTTATAATTCTCTCAATTTTTAAATAGATTAGTTAGTAGGTGATGCTTTTTCGGCTTTGCGAATAAGGTCTCGGACGGTGTCAGAGGGCTGCGCTCCAACGCCTAGCCAATATTTTATCCGCTCCATGTTTAGGTTTACACCTAAGGCTTTTCCTTTTGGCGCAGGATCAAATTGACCAACGATTTCAATAAATCTTCCTTTAAGTTTCGCTTTATGATCCGCGACAGTAACGCGGTAATGTGGTTTATGCGGTCTTCCAAAACGAGCTAATCTAATAACAACAGCCATGAATCCTCCAAAAAACAGACCTCTAACCTTTAGGGATTTACACTTTTAAATATCGGAGAGCAAGAATAAGGTAAGAGGCCCAATCGCAATTAACGCATTACATTATTAGGGTTTATATGTTTCCCATCCTTCGGGGTATTCGCGAATAAATACCAATTCTACTTCGGGGTTAATGGTGAAGCTCGCAATCCAAGGCACCTCAATGCCAAAACGGCCCTTAAGTCTCACCATAAAGCGCCTAAAGTAATTCATCTCATCTGACTCACCTTCAAGCAAATTTTCGTTAAGAGCGGACTCGGCTGAGTTAATATTATCTCTTAAGAAATTACTAAACTTATCCATATTAAGCTCAGAATAAGAACCAGTGCCCGCCCAGCTTTGTGCCCCAAATATTAGGCTTAAAACTACAATTAAAGTTTTCGTCATCTTTTCTCCCGCTTAAAAGTTAAGATTTGTTAATACAAATTCAGTTGCCACAGTACCAGTAATAGCAGCGATAGCTATGTCACCCTTAAGAGACATGTCGAAGCCAACCTTGGCTTTTGAAATGGCCCATTTGTCACTTTGGCTACTACCTGAAATTCGAGTTAAAAAAGAACTGATCTTTAATGCCTTTTTGAGGCCATCCTTAAAGATTTCCCGATCTACTTCAAAGGTATCGCTCACGCCCATAAAACCATTAGAGTCCTCAATAATTTTTATGTTACGCGAGGCTGGGGTGGTTTTTGTGAGATATAAATCACTATTAACAAAACTTTTCTTCGAAATTTTTCGGCTAAAGTAAATGTGTCCAATCATTTTACCTTCAATTTTTGCTATACCTGCATCCCCCTTTAAACCAATGCCTAAGCCCACACGAAACTCGTTAACCACAAAATTCCCTGGCAAAATAGTTTGGTCGTCGAGAGAGGTCGACAGGTCACTAGCTAGTGTGAGAATAAAATCTCTGATTTTTTCGCTCTCAGCAGTTAATTCTCGCGAAACAAAACCGGGTGTTTTTTGTTTGGCTCGGTACCATTCAAGTCTTAAGTTGACGTCACCACCAGCTGTACCAAAACTCACATTGCCTGAGGCTCCTATATTAAGATCTAGGCGATAGCGTGAAACCCAAAAGCTCGAACTTTCATTGTGAAAACTGACAGCATTAGCTCGTTCTTTAAATTTAAGTATTTCAGTTTTCAGATTTTTACTAAAATTCTTTTCATCCTCAATACGACCGAGGGACAGCACCGCATTAGTAATTCTCGCAATTTCAAAATCCCATTTTTCGGGACCCATGCTTCCATCAAAGGCAAAAGTCAGCCCGGAAAAGCTCTCAATGGGTTGGTTTTCATCAGTGTTGACATTTTCTGTGGCTTCCTTTTTCTGCCAATAAATTTGGCTGTACGCTGTACCACCAATTCCCAAAACGCCTATGGTGCCTGAGGCACTCAACGCCAATTCTGTAATGTAAGAGTGTAGGCGCCAAGGCACCCAATCTTTGGGTTTTTTTTCAGCGCTGATTTTTTCTGAAAGTCCTGAGTTCGAACCCTCGAGAGCATCGCTTTGGCTTTTAAATATTTTTTGTAGAGTACTTTCGAATTTTACCAAATCACCATCTTCGATAAGGCTGGGCCCCTGATCTAGGACATACCAAGAGCTGGGCACATAACCCGTCAGAGTAGCCTGCGCATCCGCTGCTAGCCAAACCTGAGACATAAGAACTATTAATAATATTTTCATCATATTCTCCTTCATTTTAGTTAGGGCATCGGAACGTCTTTAGCGACGTTTGAAAAAACAAATCTCACTTTTGGCTCAGCACTTGCTTTAGCAAACGGACCAAAGCCAGCTTCAAATTTTAATCCGACACCGACAACAACTGTTCTTAGCATAAAAGGTTTGGCTTCTTTCTCCTCTAACACTTTAATCGTGGACTTATTGACCGAATCTATAAGCCCGGTCATATTTTCCTTAAAATCTTTCTCTCCTATAAAAAACTCACTCACCTTACCGTCACCGTCAAGGCCCAATATTGGAATACCGTCTTTGGCGCATCCGAGGCTAACTAAAAAACCTAAAGTAAATAAAACTTTAATAACTTTCATTTTCTTTTCTCCAATGGTGTTCCTATTTTATTCTTTTGTTAAATTCGCTGAGCGCCGTTTCGTATTTTTTATTTTCCAAAGAAATGTATCCTACGTCTTTAACTAAAGCGCCGGCATTCTTCATGTAGAAATCAATAAAACTGCTGACCTCTTTCTTTTTACCCGCAGCCACACTCACATAGATATAGATCATGCGAGAAAGTGGTTTGTAGGTGCCATTTGCTATTGTCTCAGTTGTAGGTGTAATCGCTTTACCACCTTCTGCTTGAATGGGCACAACTTTGAGCTTTGTTTTGTTAGCCTCGTAGTAAGCGTGACCAAAATAGCCCATGGCATCTTTGTCTCCAACGATACCTTGAACCAAAACGTTGTCGTCCTCACTTTTTGTAAAGTCCGAACGACTTGCTTGAGCCTTGCCGTTTACCACTTCGGTAAAGTAGTCAAAGGTTCCAGAATCTGTGCCGGGGCCATAGAGAATAATTTTTCTGTCGGGCCAAGTGGATCTGACGTCTTTCCAGGTTTTAACTTTGCTATCTGGTTCCCAGATTTTTTTTAACTCGGCAACGGTTAAACTGTTTACCCAAGTGTTTTGTGAATTAACGACAACAGAAAGTCCATCATAAGCAACAGGCATTTCTACGTAGCTTATTTTATTCTTCCGGCAATCAGCGCTTTCCAAAGTTTTGATTAACCGACTGGCATCATTGATATCAATTTCGCCATTACAGAATTTTTTAAATCCGCCGCCGGTTCCAGAGACACCTACTGTTATCTTTGTTTTTGGATTTTTAATTCCAAACTCTTCAGCAACTGCTTCGGTTATCGGAAAAACTGTACTTGAGCCATCTATATGTATAACGACTTCAGCTTGGGCCATTTGGAAAAAGAGTAATGAAAGGACCATGAGGGTCAGCATTCTTAACATCGAAATCTCCTTTGTTGTTTTACAAAGTGTGCCCATGAATCATGTGAAACACATGTGGAACTTGTTAGAACTTTATTAGAAAGGTAGTTTCATCCCACCGCGTCCAAAGCCCATTTTCATAACTTGAGACATCATTTTTTGAGCCTGCTCAAACTGTGTGATGAATTTATTGATATCACTTGGCTGAGTGCCAGAACCTTGTGCAATACGCTTGCGGCGTGAGCCATTTAAAATTTTGTGATTAGCGCGTTCCTTAGGCGTCATCGAATGAATAATGGCTTCGACTTTTTTTATTTCTTTATCGGGCACGGTCATGTCTTCCATTTTTTTCATCATCTGTCCGGCTCCGGGTAGCATTTTTAAAATACTTCCCATGCCGCCCATTTTTTTCATCATTTGAATCTGCGATAAAAAATCATTCATGGTAAATTTGCTTTTGGCCAAGCGCTTAGCTTGTTCCATGGCCGATTTTTCATCGACGAACTCCTGCGCTTTTTCAACCAGGCTTAAAACATCTCCCATATCCAGAATTCGCGAAGCCAATCGGTCCGGATGAAAAACCTCAAAATCAGAGAGCTTTTCGCCAATACCTAAAAACTTGATGGGAATGCCAGTGGTATGACGAATGCTAAGTGCCGCCCCGCCACGAGCATCGCCGTCTATTTTTGTAAGCACAAGTCCGGTAATGCCAAGCTCTTTATTAAACCCCTCAGCAACATTAACCGACTCTTGCCCTAACATGGCATCGACGACCAAAAGAATTTCTTTGGGTGCGGCCATTGCTTTGAGCCGCGATAGTTCCTTCATCAGAGTGACATCTATCTGCAGCCGACCCGCCGTATCGAGAATCAAAACGTCTATCATCTCTTGCTTGGCCCAAACCTTGGCTCTTTCTAAAATATCCTCTGGCTTATCAGTCGCTTTCGAATCAAAGACTGGCACATCCAACTGTTTGCCTAAAGTTTTTAGCTGCTCAATGGCCGCCGGCCGATACACATCGGCAGGAACTAGGCCCGGTCTTTTAGAAAACTTTTTTCGAATAAATTGTGCGAGCTTTGCCGCTGATGTAGTTTTACCGGCCCCCTGCAATCCCACTAAAAAAATGAGCCCGGGTTCTCCACGTACATCAAGCTCAGGCGTTTCATTTCCTAAAAGACTTATTAGCTCATCGTGCACAATCTTAGTAAAGGCTTGGCCCGCCGAGAGACTTCCTAGGACTTCCGCCCCAAGTGCTTTGGCCTTAACTTGATCGAGAAATATCTTAACTACCTTAAAATTGACGTCGGCTTCTAACAGAGCAAGACGAATCTCGCGCAAAGTTTCATCAATATTTTTTTCGCTAATCTTGCTTTGCCCGCTTAGTTTTTTAAGACTTGTGAGTAATTTATTTTGTAGTCCCTCAAACATATCTGAACTCCTGTTTATTCCTTCTACCAGCGTTGATAACTACCCGTGCGGAGACTAAATCTAGCCAAGAAATGACTTAACACTAGAGCCCCCAGTGTGACAAGCGCCGCAGTTACGACACTGACATCGCTCACGCCTAAAACGCCGTAACGAACACCATTAATCATATAAAGTAAGGGATTGTATTGAGACACGCTTCGCCAAAACGGACTTAAACTCTCTATCGAATAAAATACTCCCCCTAAGTATAAGAGAGGCATCACAATAAAAGCCGTGACAGCAGAGACATGATCAAAATTTTTCGCCCATAAGGCCACCGCAATCCCAATCTTGCCAAAGGCAAGGCAGCCGGCGCTTAAAAAATAAACCAACACGAAGGGGTGAGAAATTACTAACCATTGCTCATCATAAAAACGATAAAATGCTAAACCCACTAAAAAAGTAATACCACCCACCACATAGCCTCTAAATAGCCCGCCAATTGCCATCGCCCACAAAATATTCTCAGGGCTGAGAGGCGCTACCCGCAGGTCTTCGAGCTCACCACTAAATTTAGCAATAATGATGGAACTTGAAGAATTCATTAACGCATTATTGAGAGCCGCCATCATTACTAGTCCCGGGATTAGAAAGGCCAAGTAAGAGATTTCTGTTTGCACGCTGAGTCGCTGTCCCAAGCTCACGCCAAAAATTAAAAGATAGAGCGATGAATTCACCACAGGCATCACGACAGTTTGAGTGGCGACCTTTAAAAAACGTCTTATTTCGCGCAAAACCAGCGCATAAAAAGGTGTCCAATTTAATTCGCGGTGGGGGGTTTCAAGCAAAACTGCTCCCCCCCTCTAAAACTCTGCGAAAGGCTTCTTCGAGGGTACCTTCGCTGACTTTAATGTCGGCAATATTAAGAAGTGGAATATTCAAGCTACACAGAAGCTCCCCCACCTGATGGCTTGAGGGAATTTCAAAAATCAATTCTTTGCCATTTTGTTTAGTTAAAAACTGATTTTTTATTTTATCGATAGGATTCACAAGAGTGAATTTGACCTCTCGTTGCGTAAGTTCTCTAATTAAGTCTTGAGTGGGACCCACTTTAATGAGTTTACCCTTATTGATTATTCCGACCCGATCGCAAAGCTGTTCGGCTTCTTCGAGATAATGGGTGGTCAATAAAATCGTCATGCCCAAATTTTTGAGCTCTCGCATGAACTCCCATAGAGAGCGTCTGAGCTCTACATCGACACCCGCTGTGGGTTCATCTAAAAGAAGTAACATAGGCCAATGCACCAACGCTTTGGCGATCATGAGTCTTCGCTTCATGCCGCCGCTCAAAAATTTTACCGGTTTTTTTCGTAACTCCACTAAGCCCAATTTTTCTAATAAGAATTCAATGCGACTGTGATTTTTTAATATCCCGTGGTAACCCGAATAAATATGAAGAATCTCTTCGACATTAAAAAAGCCCTGATTTACTAACTCTTGGTGTACGACTCCCATATAAGTCTTAGCAAGCTTAGGATTTTTTGCCACGTCCACGCCAAAGACTTCAACAAAACCGCTGGTCGAATCAGCGAGCGTAGTCGTCACCGCAATAACTGTTGTCTTACCAGCGCCATTGGGACCCAATAGGCCAAAAATTTGCCCTTCGGGAATATCAAAAGTAACTTGATCTACTGCCCTTAAGGCCCCGTAATTCTTAACTAATTTGTTTATCGATAGTGGCTTAACCATAACCCAGTTCTTTCCGATAAGATAAATATGGAACTAAGTATAGACGAACTCATGCCCATTTCAATTAGTGAATTTGAAGGCACCTCAAAAATTCCGTTGGATCTGTATGTCAAGTTGGACGACAACAAATTTTTGCTTGTAGTTCGCGCAGGCACAGAGGCATCGGTCATGGCTCTTTCGGATTTTGCTCGCCAACACCTCGAAGAGGTATGGGTTAAAAAAATTGAATTTAGAAAAAATGTCTCTAAAAATATTTTAAATGCCAGTACGGTCCTTTCGAATCGCAGCGATCTAGCGCCTTCGGGTCAAGCGTCAGTTTTAAGTCATGCCACTAACGCTGTTTTTAATGAAATCGAAAAATTGGGCTTCTCTCGAGAGACTTATATTCACGCAAAAAATATTACGGGTTCAATTGTAAAAATGGTGGACCAAAAGCCCGAGCTCAGTCAAATTATCGCTGGCCTAGAACTTTCCAGTGATCGCTTGGTGGATCACTCGGTAGCCGTTAGTGCTATTAGTGTGATGATCGGGCGCGTGCTTAATTGGCAAAAAGATACGACAATTGAAAAACTAGGTCTTGGTGGCATTCTCCATGATATTGGTAAAAAAGAATTATCAAAGGAATTATTGAATAAGCCGCGCATTGACTGGAGTCACGATGAGATGACCGAATACGAGACTCATCCCCATCGCGGTATGCAGATCCTTCAAACGCTCGATGCAATTCCTGATGATGTGATATCGATTGTCTATGAACATCATGAAAATGCTTTTGGTCAGGGTTTTCCCAGAAAATTAAGAGAGGTTCGCATGAACCCCCTCGCCAAAGTAGTGTCGCTCGCCAATGCCTTTGTGAATCTCACTCTATCTAATATTAACTCGCCAAGAACCAAATCGGCTAAAGAGGCCATTCATCATCTAGAGAATATTCAGGGTCGCCCCTATAATCGCGAGGCCTTTTTGGCTCTCAAAGCGCTCGTAGAGCGTGACCAAACGGCTCACCACAAAAAAATTAAAAAAGGTGCCGCCTAAAAAAACATGTGAGCTTGCATTTGCAAAGTGCTGTAGCTTTGTGCTGTACCCGAAGCTAGATTATTATTATCGGTTTTATAAACAAACTCAAGCTCGAGGCCAGAGAACAAAAAAGATTTTGCCCCAATCATCATTTGGTTCGTGTCTCCTTCTTTATAATTTCTAGCAATATTTGAGGCGGCGTAATTAAAAAGTAAATAGTTTTCGCGCCAAAAGCGGTATTTTAACTCTGTGGTGTAAACAACTCCGGCATCTTTTTGACCGAGAGCAAATTCTCTCTCAATTCGTAGAATTTCCGCATTGACGACAATGTTTTTCACATAGGCTCCTAATGTGAACGATGTCATTTTTTTGCCAATACGAACATCAGGGCTTGCGACGTTGAGAGGCTTGGTAGTATTCCAAAGTGAAAGCATACCTGATAGCCCTTTTGTCACAAAGCGCCCGCCTAAATTTATAATTGTGCCCTTGCTTTGGTCCTTCGCGAGGTCATCCTCGGGTAGAATATAATGTACGTATAGAAAGGGCACGTTAGGTGCAGTCCCTATTGAAATCGCTTTCATGCGTGTCGTTTCTCCGACCTCTGCCATTTCTTGCGCGAGCGCCGTGTGATCAGGAGTGTAGTTGCCAAAGAGCGGACGGTACAGGCCTGCCATAAAATAGGTATTTCCTGGTATTTCATCGACCAGAATATAAAACGAACGAGTCATAGGATTACCCAACGTATATTCGTAATCGAGATCATCAGGGTTACCAAGCCATCTGGTTTCAGCGACAAAAGAAAGATAGCGTCTTATAGGTCTCAGTCTTGCCCCAAGATCAACCGACATCAAAAAGGGACGCCAAGTTCTGTATGGCACACTGTCGCCTGATTGCTTAAACATCATGTAGCGGAAATCACCGCTCATGTAAGTACGCATATTAATTTCTTCTCGGTAAGGATCATTGACCGTCAAGCGCTTCATGAAACCCTCTTTGTCGGGAGTAAAACGCCAGTCTCTATAGTCCCGGTACTTCTCTTCGGGTATATCTAAGTTATTAGTCGTAACGAGAGGCAGCCCTACAGCAGCCGCTTTTCGCGCATTCACGGCATCAGGACCCTTATCGTCGTCGTCATCTTGTTTACGGTAGTTTTTAAATTTCCCTTTAACAAATTTTTTATTTTTATCGCTTTTAGGTTCATCTTTTTTATTTTTTCTATCTTTAATCTTGGCGAGCGCCTCTTTCTTTTTTTGTTTTTTGTCGGCCTCCCTCTTTTCAGGGGCTATGTAATAAAGCTGTTCCTCTACAGGTGCTGGCTGCTTATAGTCGGGAACAATTTTTGGCCAAGCCAAAGAGCGCAAAAACCGATTTTGGTTCCAAGCGCCATAACGATTTCTGACACCCCCCCCATTTGGATTTACGTGGCATCCCTGGCAGGACAGGGTGCAACGCCTTTCTAGTAATGGCACGTTGTTGCGATTGGGCGAATGGCAGGCGGAACAGTTTTGGGCGAAGCGATTTGATACCCAGGGCTCGGCCTGAACCGGGGGTGAGTAATGAATAAAAAAACTTAAAAGGAGGGTGAAAATCATTTACTTCTTTATTTTGCTGAGTCGTACATAGATTTCAATATTTTGTTTCGTTTGAGACCCTAACAAGGACCTTGGAAGTGCTCGATATTGTTACGCTTTGATCAAAGTAAAAAAAATAGGGACTAAAGTCTCATTTTTTGCCTCATTCAGCCGATAAAACAATTAGTGATATGGGGGCCATCCATGGCAAAAGCTCAGAGAATTTTGGCAAGTATTGTCCTTTTACTTTTACCAGTGGGATTATTCCAAAACTGTGCTGACTTTATGACTCCCCAACACGATGGCAGTGGTGACTTTTCTTCTGAGGTAGCCCTTTTGACTATAGCCCAGGTTAACGCCTCAGCAAAAACTATCAATGACACCCAATGCTTTATTTGTCACTTTGCCGGATCTGGCTCAATTGGTGGTGGGGTTGAAGGAATCTCTGGGCAATATACAAAAGGTAATCCCGATGCGTCGCCTTGGTATACTGAAATTCAATCTGGCGCAATGCCAAGAGGCGAAACCTTGGACGGATATAGTCAAGCTATTATGCACCGTTGGATCAAAGAGGGCGATGTCCCTTAGGTTTAATTTGACAGTTTAATTTGACCTAGCCGTGTAAATTCCAGTATTAATTCACACATGAATTCTCAAAGAGACAACGTTTTTTTTGTCACTAGTTTTTATAAGTTTTTTGCCATTGAGCCAAAAAAACTTGAGTCACTTAAAACTACCTGGCTGAACTTCTGCGCTTCTCTACAAATAAAAGGCTTATTTATTCTTTCGCCTGAAGGAATTAACGGTACGCTCAGCGGCCCCGACCTAGAAAATATTAAACTCTTCAAATCTGAGATTTCGCTAAAACACGGTCTTACGCCTGAAGAATTTAAGGATAGCACATCTGATATTTGCCCCTTCAGAATAATGAAAGTGACACTTAGAGCAGAGGCGTGCACTTTAGATATTCCAAATTTTGAACCCAAAAACCACAACCCCAAGTACCTCACTCCGCTCGAGTGGGACCATATGCTGAACAGCTCAAGTGCGGTTTGTGTGGATGTCCGCAATTGGTATGAAAACCGCCTCGGCATGTTTGAAAACGCCATTGATCTTAAAATTGATGAATTCACCGAGTTTGGAGAAGCATTTAAAAAACAGAACATTCCTAATAGTAAAGACATTATGATTTATTGCACGGGTGGCATCCGCTGCGAAAAGGCGACTGCTGATTTACAAAAGCAAGGTTACAATAATATTTACCAACTAAAAAATGGTATCCTCAATTACCTTCAAGAATTGCCACATCGAAAATTTAAAGGTGAATGTTTTTTATTTGATGAACGCGTGGCTGTTGACCAGAATCTCTTGCCTACAAAACGCTATAAATTTTGCCCTCATTGTGGTCAACCTGCTGAGCTAGTACAATCATGTCGACGTTGTGATTCGGAATTCAAAATCTGTGGAGATTGCGAGACGAAGGGCAACCTAAATGAGCTATGCTCTAAGCACTGCGCTTATCAATTTGATCGGTACCCTGGCCGCAAGGGCCCCCAACAAGTACCGAGCTATAAAAGCGACTCATAAATAGTTTTAATAGTTTTTTTAATTGCTGAAGTAGAAGATGGCGCCACAAAAATGGTGTCATCACCAGCAATTGTTCCTAATATTCCTTCTGGCCTATTATTATCTAAATGAGCGGCAACGAGGCTCGCCGATCCTGCCACCGTACGCATAACAATAAGCGAGTCGTTGTGAGTGATATCTACGAGAAGACTCCTTAAACTTGACGATGTGAGCAACGCCGGCGGTAGGGCTGTAGTTCCCAAACGGTAAATCGTGGCGCCGTTTGCGTCGACTGCTTTAACGGCTCCAATTCTTCGTAAGTCACGAGAGATTGTACTTTGGGTGACATCAAACTTTAGACGGCTAAGTTCTTCAACCAACTCTTCTTGGGTCGACATTCTTCCGCCGGCCAAGAGCTTACTTAATACTTTTTGTCTCTCACGCGAATCAGTTAAGGCCATTGTATATTCCGATCATTAGTGCTTTTTGAGCATGAAGTCGATTCTCAGCCTGCTGAAAAAAAACCGCTTGGGGGGAATCAACAACCTCTTGAGTAATCTCCGCCCCTTTATTCATCGGCAGGCAATGCAGCACAATTGCCTCTGGTTTAGCTTTTTTTAGTAGCTCCATATTGATCTGATATCCCTCAAAGTGTTTCATTCTTTCTTTGTTTTCGGTCTCAAAACCCATGCTTGTCCAGACATCGGTGTATAAAGCGTCAACACCATTTACAGCCGCCTCGGGGGAATCAAACTTCTTGATAACCGCGGCGCCTTGCTCGGCTCGCTCTTTGCTACGAGCGAGAATTTCATGATCGGGTTCATAACCCTTAGGACAACAATAGTGAACATCGACGCCGGCAAAAGGCATTAGTAATAAAAGCGAATGGAGAACGTTATTGCCGTCACCAATATAGGCCAACTTAAGCCCCTTCAACTGGCCAAATTTTTGAAAAAGTGTTTGCAGGTCAGCAAGTGCCTGACAAGGGTGATGCGAATTCGATAGACCGTTAATAATTGGAATCTTAGCATGACTAACCATTCGCTCCAAAATTTTGTGCTCAAAGGTTCTCAGCATTACGCCGTGGACCATTCCTTGAAGAACTCGAATGACGTCCTCGGGATCTTCAGACTTTTTCTGAGTCCCAGAAATTTCGATCACGCGGCCTCCCAACTCTTCGATACCGACGGTAAAACTCACGCGCGTTCTTAGAGAAGGTTTTTCAAAAATTAAGGCGATGGTTTTATCCTGCAAAACATTTAGTCGCTCTTTCCCCCGCGTTTTTCTAAGGTCATCTGCAAGGTCGATTAAAGCCAAAAGCTCAGAGCGAGACAACTCCTCACCGGTCAGAAAAAATTTTGATTTAACTCGCAACATGCACACTTTCCTCACGCGGACGTAGTCCCGGAACATATTGGTAAATATCCTGGCCCTTTGGCAAACACCATGTTCCTACATAATTGCTCCAGAGGCCTGTTTCGGCATCTCTAGCGTCCATCACTCGCGCCGCCTTTACCCCGTTTTGAAGTGCGTGCATCATCGTTCGCGTTTTGATTGCCATACCACCATGGACGGCTTGATTGCGCATAAGTTTTTTGAGAGTAGTTTCCGATAACTGAGTGATAAGTTCCTTTTGCTGATCAAGAATGCCTTTTTGATCCGTCAAATATATCAAGTACTCAGCTTTGAGAGCCACAGCCAAATGAGAGGCTGCCCAGTCGGCATTAATATTATAGGCTTCTCCTTGCTCCCCTATACCAATCGGCGCTATCACAGGCAATGGGTTCCCCGGCAAAGCAAGCAGGCCTTCAAGCCATTTCGTGTTTACCTCTTTGATAGCTCCGACTTGTCCTAGCATTTTGGACGCCCTTTTGCATAAGAGAGTATTGCAATCTGCTCCTGAAAAACCCACTGATTGGATTCCATGCGACACGAGCTGGCGAACGAGTTTACGATTAATGTCGCCACACAGGACAGATTCGATGACGCCCATCATTTCCGGGGTTGTCACTCTTTGGCCATTGACAAAACTCCATTCAATTCCACATCTAGACAGCTCAGCATTAATCGCTGGACCACCGCCGTGAACCAGAATCACCTGGTAATCATACTTTCGATACAGCTTTAGTGCCTGTGTAATAATTGAGAGAACGCTGGGATCCGTTAGTGATGATCCACCTAATTTCATAACTACTCTAGATGAGTTCATGTGTACTCCGTGTTAATATCAACGTACTTTTTTGAAAGATCACAGCCCCATGCTGTAGCCTTTTCAGATCCCGATTTAAGGTCGATTGTGATTTGAATCTTTGGTTGCTTTAAAAGATTCTTTACTAGAGCCCGATCAAAACTCAAAGGAGTACCCGCCTCAAAAAGAAGTTCACCTTGAATCAGAAGCGACATTTTAGCCAGACATGCTGCTGGGACTCTGTCAGCACCCAGTCGAGCTATAATTCTACCCCAGTTGGGGTCCTCTCCATGCATTGCGGTTTTGATAAGCGGACTTAAAGTAAGCCCTCGGGCGGCGCTTCGAGCAAGTTCTAAACTGGGCGCACCCAATAATTCGACCTCGATGAGTTTATTGGCGCCCTCGCCATCAGCCGCGATAGACTGAGCTAAAACTTTTGAAACCTCAAAAAGAGCTTCCTTAAAACTTTGAAGATCTGCATCTGTCGTGATTTCGATGCCCGTCTCACCGCTGGCCATTAGAAATACGGAGTCGTTCGTACTAGAATCCCCGTCGACACTGATCATGTTAAAGCTAATGTCGGTAGCCTCTTTTAATAGTGTTTGAGCCAAAGCGGGCGTCAACTTTACGTCCGTTAGCAGGTAACCAAGCATGGTCGCCATATTCGGATGAATCATCCCAGAGCCTTTACATATTCCTGTAATGCGAACCCTTCCCCCTGACAGCTCAACTACTTCAGACGCTGTTTTCGGCACAAGATCAGTAGTTAGTATTGCCAAAGCAAAATTTTCAGCGACGTCAGTGGCTCGTTCAACAAGTTCTGGGATCGATTGTTGAATTTTCTCGATTTCCATTTGATCGCCAATTTTTCCTGTGCTCGCTGTTAAAACCTGAGCTACATCAAGGCCTAGTTCCTTAGCGACTGCTTCTGCCATTAAGTGATTGTTCTGAAGCCCCTGTTGACCAGTAGCTGCGTTGGCTTGACCCGAATTAGTGACAATGGCGCGCACATTACTTGCCGGAAGAATCCCTTGGCAATGAAGCACGGGCGCTGCCTTGCACTCATTCAGTGTGAAAACGCCGGCGGCCACGCAGTCCTTTTCAGTAAAAATAAGTCCGATATCAGGACGATATCGTCGCACGCCACAATTCACACCGCTAGCTAAGAAGCCCAGGGGAAGCACAGTTCTAAATAATCCAGGACCAAGGGTCATTTTTCTATTTCTCCTATTTGTTTCTTCTATAAAAGGTAAGTAAAGGTTGGAATATCTAAAAACCGATTGAGGTTTTCTACCGCTTGGCTCGCGGCCCCTTTAAGAAGATTGTCGATCACCGAAAAGACATAAAGTTTTTTACCCACGAGTTTGTAGGAAATATGAATCCTTGGAGTTCCCACCACTTTCGAAAGACTCGCCAATTTTTCAATATTCGATCCGTGTTGAAGTAGGGGATAATCTTTAAACGCTTCTGTATAGGCATGTTCTATATCTGCACTACTTTCTGTGCAGGCATTTGCATAAATAGCGACTGAAATCCCGCGCTTGGTTGGCAAGAGATGAGTTGAGAGGTGTGGATTAATGCTGGCCCCACCCCAACGCTGCACGGCTTCTTGAATTTCTGGCAAATGTTGATGCTGGCCTACTCGGTAAGGGCGACATTCGCCATCTACTTCAGAAAACAAAAGACTTTCAATCGCTTTTTTGCCCCCGCCTGTGGTGCCCGACTTCGCATCAACAACTATATGGTCCGTATCTATTAATTTGTTTTTAATAATTGGAATTAGTGCCAGGCTAATTGCAGTCGCATAACATCCGGGATTAGCGATCAGTTGAGTTTCTTTAGCGACGGGACCCACAAAAGGCACAAGTCCATAATCAGTTCCTTGACGAAACGCTCCACTCAAATCTATGACCTTTTTTCCAGCCTTCAAAATAGCAGGTGCCAGCCCCTCTGAAACTTCTGCGGGGGTTGCCAAGAACACGATATCGGTCAGATTTTTCATAAGCTCACTGTCTTTTAGACACAAAACCGATTTTATTTTCGAATCGAAAACTTCGCAATCGAGAGTGAATTCTTGAGTCGCAAAACAGTGAGTCAACTTAACAGACTCGTGTTTCAACAATAGCCTGACGAGTTCAAGGCCTGCATAGCCGCGAGCTCCGACCACGGATACTGTTTTTAGTGGGCCTTGAGCCTCTGCATATTTATTCATCATTAATGCATAATGAGTCCTATTAAGCTATATGTCAAATTTAAATTGCAGTTTTATGCACTTTAGTGCATATAATGAGATTTTCTATGCAGACAACTTTATGGATATACAGAAAGGCAGACTATGAATCACGTCCCAAAAAACGAAAAAGTACTTTTAGTTTACAGTGGTGGTCTTGACACCTCCATCTGCATTCCGCTGATGCGAGAAGAATACGGATACAAGCATGTCGTGACAGTTACGATTGATGTGGGCCAAGATCCGGCTGACATCAAACAAGCAGCGGAGAAAGCCAAATTTCTTCAAACAGAACATTATACTGTCGATGCTAAAGAAGAATTTGTAGAGAAGTTCTGCTGGCCAGCCGTCCGCGCCAATGGCGATTATCAAGGTTACCCCATGTCGACTTCAATTGCCCGCCCGCTGATTGCAGCGAAGGCAGTTGAGTATGCCAAGAAACTGGGAATCACTTCTTTTGCCCATGGCTGTACGGGAAAAGGAAACGATCAATATCGAATAGAATTTGGAATTCGAAGCCTCATGCCACAGGCAACTATTCACGCCCCCGTTCGTGAAAGAAATATGACAAGGAGTTGGGAGATTGAATATGCACTGAAAAAAAATATTCCCATTCAACAATCTCTCAGCAAGATCTGGTCGATTGATGAAAACCTTTGGGGCCGCTCGATAGAGGGTGGCCGCTTAGAGGAGCCAAACTACCCACCGCCTGAAGAAATTTTTCAATGGACTAAATCCACAGGTGCTGCTGACTCTCACCCTGAAGAAATTAGTGTTCAATTTCTGGATGGGGTACCAGTAGCCATTAATAACGAAAAAAGTTCTCCGCAAAAATTGGTTACGAAGCTGAACTCCATTGCGGGAAAGCATGGAATAGGTCGTATCGATATTATGGAAGACCGAATGATGGGGCTCAAAGTTCGAGAAAACTACGAATGTCCTGGAGCCACTGTTCTATTAAAAGCTCATAAAGCTCTTGAGAACTTGGTCCTTACTCGTGATGAAATTAGAGTAAAGACTCTGATTGATCAAGAATGGAGTCGCTTAGCCTACGAAGGATTGTGGTGGGATCCATTGAAAGAGAATCTTGAAGCGTTTATTGGATCGACCCAAAAACGTGTTGATGGAGGCGTAACGCTTAAACTTTATAAGGGGCAGGCTACCGTTATTGGAAGACATTCGGAGTGGGCACTTTACTCTGGGGACCTGGCCTCGTTTGACACGACTACGTTTGACCAAAGAGAGAGCACGGGTTCCGTTAAAAACTTTGGTCTGCAGTCACGCCTTTATAACCAGTTGGTTCAAAAACACCAAAAGGAAATTTAATGAAACTTTGGGGCGGCCGTTTTTCAAAAGAAACAGCGAAAGAAGTCGAGACTTTTTCTTCTTCTATTCACATTGATTCCAAAATGTGGGAGGCGGATATCAAAACTTCTGTTGCCCACGCCCGCATGCTAGGAGACAAAAAAATTATTTCTTTGGACGATTCTGAAAGGATCATTCACGGGCTTCAGCAAATAAAAGCGGAAAGTCAATCGGGAGAGTGGACTTTTGATGACGGGGCTGAGGATATTCACGGCGCGATTGAGCAGCGGCTTTTTCAGTTGATTGGCATTGCTGCCAAAAAAATCCACACAGCCCGCAGCCGCAATGATCAAGTGGCGACCGACACTCGCCTCTATCTACATGACAAAATTAAAGTTTTAACTCAAGAGCTAAAATCTCTGCAAAAGCAGCTTGTAGATCAGGCCCAAAAACATACCAATTCCATTCTACCGGGAATGACTCACCTGCAACACGCCCAACCAGTAAGTCTAGCGCACCATCTCATGGCGTATTTTTGGATGTTTCAGAGGGATGTAGAAAGGCTTATGGATTCTTTGCCAAGAATTCTTTCGCTGCCCTTAGGTTCTGCGGCACTGGCGGGAACAGGGTTTCCCATTGATAGACAAATGGTTTGTGAGGAACTCCAATTTTCAAAAGTTTGCGAAAACAGCCTCGACGGCGTTTCTGATAGAGATTTCGTCATTGAGTTTTTAGCGGATGCTTCAATTATAATGATGCACTTATCCCGATTTTGCGAAGAGCTTATTCTTTGGAACACTCCCGAATTTAATTTCGTAGAATTAGGCGATGAAGTAACCACGGGATCTTCAATTATGCCTCAAAAGAAGAACCCCGACATGGCGGAATTAATTCGGGGTCGTGTCGGTAGAGTGTATGGAGCCCTAATGGGCGCCCTCACAATGATGAAAGCTTTGCCGCTTAGCTATAATCGCGATATGCAAGAGGATAAGGAGCACCTCTTTCAAGGATTGGAAACTGTGCTTTCATGCGTGCAAATGATGAATTTGATGCTTCAGAAAACCAGCTGGAAAACAGAAAACATGTCAAAGGCCCTAAAGGCCGATTTTTCTAATGCGACAGATCTAGCCGATGATTTAGTAGAAAAAGGACTCAGTTTCCGTGAGGCTCATGAAGTCGTTGGACATATTGTTCAAGATTGCATTTCAAACAAAATAGGACTTGAAGATCTGTCTCTAAATACCCTCAAGAAGTTCCATGTACTCTTTGACCAAAATACTACGGCAAAACTCAGCCACCGTGCGGTTATGAATGCGCGGACGTCTGAGGGTGGCACCAGTCCCACATCAGTTGAAGCCCAAATCGCTAAAGCTTATGAAAAAATGAGTCTCTCTTCTGTTGTAAATAATTCATAGCCTTTGTAAAAAATTCTAAATCTGTCCATGGAGGCTGCCGCAGAATCAATCCATTGGCTCTGGAGTGAGATTTTCCGGTATATAATTTGCTTTGTAATTAACACATTGCGTTATCTACACTATATACTGGAGACAATTATGTTTCGTTTTCTACTTGCCGTTACTCTGTTAATGCCGCTATTTGCTAGTGGTTTTACCCCTACCCATGCTCCTGATCACGAAGATCAAGTCATGGAGAAGTTCCTTAAGCCTTTCGGCAAGGGAAGGTTTAAGCATGTTCCCAAGGCGCTGCGTGAAGGAGATTGGCTGCTCGGCCCTCGCGTGTTTTTTAAAACCACGGCTACATTTTTGATATGGCAGAACACCTACTCTCAAGCTTTTTACCGACATGTTGAACCCCTAATTAGAAAGCACTTTCCGGGTCTTATATACAATAAAAAGTACTCGCACCTTTATGACAAAATTTATAACGAAGGTTTTTTAAATTATCTTTATATCAAGAAAACCTTTGCGATGTTTAATAGCGACATCGACGACGCACTCAATGTGTATTTTGATGTGGCTCATCCTATATATGATGTCTTATTTGATGACCCCTTGTTTTCTGATTTTAATAAAGAAGAAAATATAAATCGTATTACTAAAATCGTCTCTAGAGATTATAATTTCGAAAATAAAACTCCCCTAGAAAGACTTTTGATTGACGTACTAGAGAACATCGATCAACGCCTGCCGGCCTCAAATAAAGCGGCCTTCTACCAGGTGCTGCGCAAACTGCACTTTGATCAAGTTGATTCCATTAAACAACATGACAAAAATCTCTCAAATGAGGAACTCCGTAGCATAGAATTCCGCAAAGGCGGAAATTCCATGGTGTTATATGTACTTTTGAATGAAAGGTCCTATAGCCAAGAAGAACTCGACGCCTATTTTATCATGGGTGCCTTTTTACAGTCAGTCGATGATTTCTCAGATATGGAAGAAGATACAGAACAGGGAATCGAAACGTTGGCGATTAGAAAGCTGATAGTCCCAGAAGAACAGTGGCTGATTAGAGATATCTTTATGGGTCAACTTTTTTCGTTTGTCGATAAATACCAATATGATTATGACGAAGTTAGTACCTTTCATGATCTCGTCGATAAACTCATGACTATGTCAGCAGAGAAATATCAGGACTCTATGGATGCTATTTCAGAGAGGAAAAGTCCGTGAGAAACTCTCTGCTAGGATTTTTAATTCTCGGATGCCTTAGTTTTTCTTTTAGATCAATGGCTTCGAGCGAGACTATTCGTGATGCTCTAGAAAGCCCACAGAGTTTTCCGTATTCAGCCGCTCCTTACCGCGATCATGAAGATAATCTTTTAGATTCTAATTATGATTTTTCTGGCAAAGGACTTTTTCTTCACCATCCCAGGATAGTTAGAGATACAGGTCCTTTTATTTCCGTAAAGGCCATTTGGCACAACGCCATTCCGATGACTTCAGGCCTTATCGACTTTAACTCGATTTATGACGAGGTTTTTTTACCCGTTGTTCAAAAAGACTTTCCAGAACTCATCGAGGCGTATGAACATTCGTCAAAAGAATTGACGGAAAAAGAAAAAGCTTACAAGTATCTTTACCAAAAAATAATTGATGAGAGTGGAAAAAACTGGTTTTTTGTTAAACTGACGGCAAGTATGCACAACAGCGAAGTTCCCGACCTAGCCAATTTGTATTTTGGTCTTTCTCACCCAATTTATGACGTTTTATTTGATAACGCATTAATTTCTGATTTTAATAGTGACGAACGAATTTCTCGCCTGAGGAGCATTATCACTCGTGACTATAACATTAGTAAACCCAGCTCCATGGAAAATCTTTTAATTAGTATTGTTCAGGGTTTGGAAAATTCAGTGCCCATTCAAAATCGCTCAGTTTTTTTTCATTACCTACTTAAACTTCACGAAGCACAAACTGACTCAATCCGCCAGCATAACTCCGACATTTCGCCGGAGGAACTACGACGCACGACATTTCGAAAAGGCGGCTACTCGATGGTTCTCTACGCCTTGTTGGCTGATCATAATTTTAAACAAAGCGAAATTGATGCTTTTTTTCTTGTGGGCGCAATGCTGCAAAACTTAGACGATTTTTCAGATATCGCTGAAGATAAAAAAGAGGGAATTGTTACGCTTGCTATGAAACGGTTGATCACGCCCTCTGAAGTTTGGGCAATGAAGGACGTAGTCTATCGCCGCCTGTTAGAACTTGTACCTGCCGCTGGCTATGACGAATCCGCTGTCGATACATATGTCGGAGCTCTCGATAAGTTTATCGATATGAATTCAAATCTCTATGAAAAAGCAATGGCAGAATAAAAAATGATTAAGCATTTAATATTTCTATTTTATTATTTATTTTTTTCTTTTGCTTTTTTTGAGGTGGCAGATGCCAATGAACTCAAAGCAACGATCCAATCTGCCAGAGCCGCTTTGGTAACCGAGGTTCGGCAAAATGAATTAGGCCAGCAGTTTTGGCACATGCCTTCCTATTACGGGCAACGTGTGTTTTCGGAGTATTTGTTATTGTCACGATGGTTGAACCACGAAACACCCAGATTAGAAACAGACAAGTTTAGGCAGGAGTTATTTCGCACCCAAAAGGCAGACGGATCGTGGATTGGAGTAAACGATATCAATAGATCTTCTGGCGATATTGACCCGACGATAACTAACTATTTTGCCTTGAAGGCGTTAGGCACGCCATCTACGGATCCTCGAATGTTAATGGCTAGATCGTTCATTATGAATGTTGGTGGTTTAACTAAGGCAACCTTTACGACTAAGATCCTATTAGCTCTTTTTGGCAATTACCCTTGGGCCGAGATTCCAAAAATTGCTGACCTTTTTTTTAGTAGTTGGTCTCCTATTAACGCAGACGACTTTGCGGTATGGGTGAAAGACACTATGGTTGCGGTAAGTTACCTGAGGCGATTTGAGGTTGTGAGGAATCTGGGAGAGGACTTTTCGCTTAAGGAACTCCACTCCGTAGAGATCGCCAGTGACCTGGCAGAAGAATCAAGTTTCAGGGATGCTAATTTATCCCGGGACGATGGCAAAAAACTAATTGGAATGCTACTAGAGGCACAACAGCCCCTGGGAAACTGGGGATTCTCTGCAATCAGCACGCTGATCGCAGCGGCTGCGCTGTCGGACCATGCTCAACATGACAAAGAAGATCAATCCAGAATTCAAATTGCAAATAATCTCGGAATTAAGAGAATAGAAGACCTTTTGTTTAGCCCTCATCGAGCAGCCGAGTCTTATGGAATTGACCATGAAAGTGTTAATTGGGACACGTCTTTATCTTTAATGGCGCTTCATCAATCTCTTTCTGTTATTGGGCCTACTGCCGCCAGTCAAGATCTTGCCGCTATGGCAAATGCCTCCGACTACTTGGCCTCACATCAACATTCTTCAGGTGGATTCTATTTTGGCGAAGACTTTTCGAATACTCCTGACTGTGACGACACGGCGATGGCTATTATGGCGCTGGCTCCCTATGGAGAAAAATACTCTGGTGTTATCAACAAAGCCGTAAGATTTTTGGTTTCTATGCAGAATAGTGACGGAGGCTGGGCCGCATTTTCGAAAGATCGCTCAGGTAATTTTGTCCTTCGATATTTTTTGAATGGAATTGTTAGCACGGATTTTATTTACGACATGAGTAGCGCCGATGTCACAGGACATGTCCTCGAGGCTCTATCCCATTTAGAAGCCTCTGCCAAACCAGTTGATGCCATCAAGAATGGAATAGGATTTCTAGAAAAATCTCAGTCGAAAGACGTGCACGGCTGGCAAGGCCGCTGGGGCAACAATTATTTGTATGGAACAAGTTCCGCGATATTGGGACTGATCAGTAATGGCGAGAGCCCGTCCTCTGAATATATTAAAAAATCACTAAATTGGCTACTAACAGTTCAGAACGAAGACGGCGGTTTTGGAGAGTCGACGCTATCATATGGCGATTCACGGATGGCAGGCAAAGGACTCAGTACACCAACCCAGACAGCTTGGGGATTACAAGCTCTCGCTCAGGGTGGCAGATCCTACGAATTTGCCGCTCACAAGGCCGCAAACTATTTGGTGAAAACTTTTAAGGGTCGCTGGCACGAAGAACATGTCAATGGCACTGGAATTCCCGGATCTGTCTATTCGATTTACCCAGTTTATCCTTATACTTTCCCCTTGATGGCCCTGTCCAAATACACCCAAAATCTAAAGACCGCTGAGAAAAAATGATAACTCTTGACCTCCTTCAATATAAATACCGCAAAAAAAACATGGTGTTACTACTAACCGGCCATTTTATCGGAAAGTGGGCTTCGTGGATCAGTTTTGTTGCCATACTCATCTCTATACAAGCCGAATTTAGTTCCACCTTGGGTTTGGCATTTTTAATTGCCGCCAAACGCCTTCCGGCATCGCTTGCGGCCTATCGATCGGGAATACTATCACAAACTATTTCGCCAAAAAAATTAATTCTTATTGCATTTTCACTGATACTTTTTTTTCTGTCTTGCCTTCTATTCTTTAATCCTCTCGACAAAAGCTTTATTCTTTTTTGCACAATAGCCTATATCGGAGTTTCATTCGCTGAAGGACTCTACCGACCAGCACTAGCTCAACTTACTTCTCAAATATTTAAGAATCAAATTAGCCGGCTTTCAGTTAATACAAACTTGAATTTACTGGGCATGTTAGGTGTTGTAGCAGCGACCTCAGCGTCAGGAATTTTGATGTCCTATCTATCGGTTCACTCCATTATTTTATTCTCAGGACTTTCTGCGGCAGTTTCTCTGGCGTGTTTTTCTAAAATATATTGTGTCGATTCAACCCCAGAGGTTTTGAAAGGCATCGTTATCGAAGATCATCAACCTAGCCTCCTCTATGCCCCTAGTCAGCGGAGATTATTGCTTCGCTACGGTTTGCTAGCACTGCTCTATTCATTTATCGGAATTGTAGCTACTAAATTTCCATTTGAAGTTTACCACCGGGGCATTCCAGGGGTTGGCATCACGAATTTTGTTCTCGGAGTTGGCATAATTTGCGGAGGATTGCTATACAAATTTCTGATAGAAAAAATGTTGGTAAAAAACAGTAGCCGCCCTATTGATGGTAAAATAGTGCTAATGATAGCCACTTTTTTCTTGGGTTTTACACTGGCCGACGATTTTACTTTCGGCATGATGTTTTTATTTGCGTTCATACTTTGTTTTACTTTGTTAAAGATTCATTTAGAAAACAGGCTCATACTGCTTGCCGAAAACCGTTCGGGCGTTGTTTTTTCTCAGCTATCGATTTTTGAAGAAGCCCTAATTAGTATTGCCAGTATTTCGTTCGGGCTCATTGCCATAGATTACTCTCTCAAAGATGTTGGCGTTTTTTTAGCACTAGTTATCTTCACTTTTTGCATTTCAACTTATCTTTTCCGAATCCTTTTCCATCTTGTTAAGGGCTCACAAACCGTCAGGCTTTACCTAAAAGCAAAGGCCTAAATCGAGGCCTAAGTTGGTCATATCTCAATCACAAGAATTTTCTGGAGTCGCACGTCTATTATAAGCGTGGCAATTCCAAGATGCTTCTGTGCAAAGACTTCCACCTGAACAATCGCTCATCATGTCACCAAATGCCTCGATTCTTGATTCCCCAGACCCACTTACTGCGCTAAAGCCCCAGGCCTCTCCATAAAGTCCACGTAATGCGGAGAAACTAAAACAATTCGCCGCACATCTATATACTTTTTCTTTTCTGGGGTCGGCGTCAGTATTTATATTGGAACAGGCTCGTGTAATAGGCTCGCTTTGACTGCCATTTTCGCTCACAAATATACAGGTCTGGTCACCATTGCATGGGGTACAATCCCAGCCAGTTTTTGCCTGGGCGTCAATTTGAGTTAGAACCAGCGAAGCTAAAACAAGAATATTTAATTTAATTTTCATAAAAATCTCCTTCATTAACTGAATAAACTACTGTGAATTTAGTTATAATCTACTGGATTAAATTTTGGAACTTACTTCAAATTACTTGAGCGGATGCCGTAGCTTCTTTTGACTGAAACCTATGAAACCTCAGAGGATTTAAAGAAGTGTGAACCCTCTAACACACTCATCCTCCAGGCTATACATTAATTAAACAGTTCATATTGAGACAGAGGGCAAACGCGAGGCAATGAGGGCAATTCTGTAGTTCTCCAGGAATACTGTCCTTTTAACTTTTCAGCGATTCTGTCCTCTATCGGCATCATGCTGCTAGTCTTTTAGCCTGATGTATTTTTATTAG
>JAWXAY010000042.1:0-15689 GCA_034439715.1 Pseudomonadota bacterium | reverse complement strand
GTTAACTATGACTGAAGATGGCGCTCCTGTGCCTCCAGTAACACCCGCACCACCGCTCGCGCCAGAGCCGCTAATTGCTTGGTTTCCGTTTCCGCCGTTGCCGCCGCCGCAGCGGCCACTGCCTCCCAGCGCGGGACTCGTTCCCCCGCTATCGTTTTGTTTAGTGCTCTCGCCATCCCCGCCGCTACACTTAATTCCAGCAAAATCTCGCAGGCGTACGTCAGAAAGGCTGCGAATGATCAGGGGCTGGCTACCTGTGGGCACGATGGCATAGTTATTTAGTAAGTCAAAATTCGTAAAGTTAAATGTGGATTTTATATCTGTATTAAGAGTAACGGTATTACCACTCACAGTTCCAAAATTGGCATAGGTAGAAATAATAAAAGGACCATCAGAGCCGTCACCGACATTGATGTTTATGGGGGCGCCCGGTCCTCCGCCGACATCCCAGTTTTCTACCTGAAGGGTGGGATGAAGTTCTTGGAGCTCGGTGTTCCAGACACCTGTGGTCTGGGTGAGATCTACCGTTGAAATTGAATTCAGCGGAACAGTGAGTGAAGCCGCTCCACAGATTTTGGAAATAATGAGCATGAACGGAACAAGAAATGCCCTAGGGGTCATGCAATTAATTCTAAAGAGATTTAAGAAAATTGGGGAGTCCATATTAATCAGTTCTAAATTTTTCTCTACCTATTGGTGCGAACGCTAAAAGGTCCACCCACATATGTATTACCAGCTGGATCATGGCCACCGGGTTTAAAGCTGTAGAGAGTATTTGGTGAAAGGCCTAGCACTCTAATCGAGTGGCTAGTTTTATAAACACCGTCATCGGCGACCGAAATATTTGTACTGGAGCCCAGACCCCAAAGCAAACTTGAGGTTGCGAGTTCATTAGTGGTCCAGTTGATTGTGACTGAGGAACTGGTACTTGTAAATGTAATGGGCGGAATAATGGAGGGCGAAGTGGTATCCACAACCCAAGAAAAACTCGCGCCCACAGCATCAACACCACCATAGATGTCAATCGCTTGAACTCTAAAATTATGAGAGGCGTCAGCTAAACCGGTATAGGATTTCGGTGAGGTGCAAACACTTGGAGCGGCATTATCAAGTGAACACTGAAAGCTCGCATTAGAATGGTTTGAGGTAAACGTAAAAGTCATTGAGTTCTGATTTGTGAGTGAGCCAAAACTAGCACTAACTAAAGTGGTTGTGATTGGCGGCGTAACAGTAAAGTTGTAAGTAGCACCCACGGGATCGATATTTCCGGCGGCATCTACGGCGCGCGCTAAAAATGAATGTGCGCCGACACTAACCGTATAAGTTTTAGGTGAGGTACATGCAGAGCTAACAGCACCATCGAGTGAACATAAAAATGTGCTGTTGGCCTCACTCGCAGACAAAGTAAAAGTCACTACATTTCTTTTGCTGAAATGTGCAGTTAACGAAGTCGTTGACGCCAAAGTATCAACAACCCAGGTCAAAGTCGACACCGTGCTTACATTACCCGCCAAATCAGTGGCTTTAACTTCGACATTATGTTCGCCGTCGGCCAAACCGCTCAAAGCTAAGGGACTTGCGCAGGCGGTATAACCTGAGGCGTCTACGTTACAACTAAAACTCGCGCTTTCATTGGCAGAAAAAGTTAATGTGTTGTTGTCACTATTTGTCAGCACACCAACGCTTGAGTTCACCGTGAGTAATGGTGAGGTTTGGTCGACAGTAAAAGAATGGCTAATGGAGTTGGCCGGATTGCCAGCGCTATCTATGGCAGTGACTTCTAAGATATAGAAACCTTGAGGTAGATTGCTCAACACAATTGGAGATACCGATTGTGCCAAGTCTTCACCATTAAGAGTTGAAGAAAAATTGACAATCTCAGAAGGAATTACTTCTACTGTAAGAGAGTTTGAATTAATGTTACTTGAGGCCGACGGCAAGATAGCGCCAAAACTAATTGATGGTAAAGTAAAGTCCATTGTCCAATTTAACTGCGCACTAGTACTCAAGTTACCGGCGCCATCAATTGCCGAGATGACCAAGTTATGATTGCCATCGGTCAATACACTCGTGGTAAAGGGTGAAATGCAGGGCGAAAGTGGAACTCCGTCAAAACTACAGGTGACGTCAGAAACCTCAGATATACTAAAATCAACTGAAACATCTTTGGAATTGGTTAAGCCTTCAAGTGGTAAAATATTGCCCAATGTTATAAGAGGGGCCGACAAATCAACTGACCAACTATAGCTAGCGGGTAGCCCGATATTGCCAGCCACATCGGCGGCACGAACTTCAAACCAATGCGCACCCTCTACTAAGTTATTAATACTTAACGGCGACACACATGTATTAAAAGCGTTATTGTCAATTGAACATTGGAGCGTAGCACTTTCATTAGCTGCAAATTGAAACTCAATGGTTGCCGAGTTATTAATGGGGGCTGAAGGGCTTGCCGAAACAATACTCGTTACCGGGGCGGTGACATCAATGACCCACTGAAAGCTCGCCGGACTTTCACCAGGATTACCGACTAAATCCACGATATTAATAGATACTTGATGACTGCCTTCGGCAAGGTTAGTAAATGCAAGAGGCGAAGAACAGGGTGAAGCGGTCGCGCCATCAAGTGAACAAGTAAAAGTACCGGCCTCACTTGATGAAAATAAAAACTGGTGTGATGTTTGATTAGTTAAACTTTTTAGATCAGCTAAATTATCTATTGTTACTGTGGGCGCAACGCTGTCAATATTCCAACTATAAGTGGGAGGTGTGACGTCTGATAAACCGCCTGCATTTGTAGCCGAAACCGTGAATACATGATCCCCATTAGTCAAACCGGAATAATTGACTGGGCTAGAGCAAGGTGCACTGGAGCCATCTAAGGAACAAACAAAACTCACATTCATTTGGTCACTGGAGAAGGCAATACTCATTGAAGTCGAGTTGGTTACGCTGCCAGTGGGTGCCACGCTATCAATAACAGTTTTAGGAGCTACTGCCGGCGGTGGTGGTGGTGGAGGAGGTGGTGGGTTTTCGCATTTAATATATTTAATACCCGTGACTACAAGTTGGGCTGAGCGAACTTTATTATGCTTACCATGAAGCGAAAGTTTCAGAATTCCTTTGTTCTTTTTTAGTTTAATTAAGAATCTATGAAAAGGTTCGCCACCGTTTAAATAGTATTTATGAACCCTGTTTGAAAAATGACTTTCGTCTTCTTTATCTTCTTTATGTTTGCGAGATTCAAAATGGCGGCCACCATCTCGGCGTATGGCCTTAATGCCGTTGACAGAAAATGAAAAATCATCAAGTTCCTTTTCTTTATGGTCGTAAAATATACCTTCAAGTCTAATGTCAGTTATTTGCACATTGGGGTCCAACAGAAAATCAAAGTCATCTATATTAAATGAAAGATGGTGACCGCCATTAATTTGAATTGGGATAATTACTTTTTCAAAGGCATCGCTACATTCAGACGTAGAGCTCGAAGGTATTTTGCCGTCTTCTAGGCAGCCCGTTGATCCTAGCAAGCCGATAACAATTAGTAATGTCCTAGCCATAAGCCACGGGCTGCTTGGGATCGCGCATCGATTGTACTGGGCACTAACAAACTGTCTCACTTAACTGTCTCCTTAACGTGCTGCTACATTTAATTCTACTCTCTTTTAAGTAAATGTTGGGGGGAAAACGTACAAAATATGTTCACTATTAGTACAACATAACTTAATCTTAGTATTGCATTGTCTCAGTCTGAGATTCCAAAAAGGAGATATATCAAAATGAATTATTTTAAATTGGTTTTCTGTGGCTTGGTTTTTTTGGGGTTGCCTAACAGCGGTCTTGCCCAGCTATACATCGAAGAGACTTTCTTTCCGGTTCACGTGAAGAAAAACGACGTACTGGCTGATATTGGTGGATCAACCACTAATACAATTGCCACCGAGGCGGGGATTGGCTACGACTTTCGCACTACCATCGGCTACACATTCACGAACAGTATTATTTTGGCACTTTCTTATAATTTGTTTAGTGTAACCTCGAGCCGTGCCTCATTGGGCGGTGAGGACGCCATTGATCGAACAGAATCGAAGAGCGAATTGGGGCCAACTGTAGGTTACACCTTGGGCTCGTGGCGCTTTCTTTTTACCTATTTTATGACGGCCGAAAAGTCCTTAAAAAATAAACTTGTCGTGAGTGACGGCACTTTGAGTACTGATGAGACTTTCATCAATCTCGATGGCAAGGGCATTCAGATAGCGATAAATTACAGTCTCAATTTAGGCGGCGGATTTGAAATTGGGCCTTCACTGATTTATCGCTCTGTTTCTTATCCTAGGCAAACTCGTGAAGTTCGAACGGGTTCCATCCCGCCATATACCAACTTGAAGCTTGTTACGCCTGCCATCGATGCGGAATTAAAACCGATGATCACGGTTGTGTATCGTTATTGAAAATGGTCGTGAAAAATACTATGCCGCAAGAAAGAGTCCCTAACTACATCACCCCTGACGGGCTGGCCCGTTTAAGAGATGAATATCAGACCCTCATGCATAAGGAGCGCCCACTAACTGTCAAAGCTGTCGCCTGGGCTGCCAGCCTGGGCGATCGGAGCGAAAATGCGGATTACATTTACAATAAAAAGAGGTTACGAGAAATTGACCGTCGACTGGGTTTTTTACTCAGCCGAATAGAAATTGCCGAGGTTATCGATCCCAAAACCCTTAAGTCAGAGACCATTGTGTTTGGCGCTACCGTAATGATTGAGGATGAGGAGGGTCTAAAAAAAACCTACCAGATCGTAGGCCAAGACGAAATCGACATTGAGCAGGGTAGGGTATCATGGCAGTCACCATTGGCAAAGGCACTCCTTGGGAAAAAACAGGGCGACGAAGTCACAATTAAAAAACCAAGTGGCGAGAGCTTGGTTGAAATCGTCAAAGTGGAGTTTTTTTAAACCACTCCTTTGTGAAGCAGCGCGATAATCTTGCAAAAATAATATAAAATAATGAATGCCTCATATCCCAATGTCTATTTGGTCAGTATAAGGAGGCGTATTTGTTAAATGTGAAAATAAAACCGAGGAGAAAAAAATGAAAAGTATAAATGTATTTTTGTTATTAATTTCTATGTACGTACCGGCGAGTGCTTCGGAAGTTTACATATTGGAGAATTTAAATGTTACCGAGGTCGTTCAGTATCAAAATCTTATGCCAGGTCCAGCTCGCCTCGATATCGACGTCACTTTGATTACAGCCAATTATTCTCGCTGTGGCAGCCTTAGCCAAGAAAGCGTTCAGATAAAAGTAGATAAAGTAAGCGGCGAGTACGGTACCCAATACCGTGTAGCCATACTGGCACCTGGGACCGATTGCTCTGGTTTGCCGACCCTACAGACCTTGCAGCTTTCAGTTAAAAATATTCCTTATCATTCACGAATTTCTTTTGAAAATCCGGTGATGGTAATTGATCAAGGAGCGGTTCACTAATTTCTGGTACTTTTTGAATTCTTCAAAGTGATTGTCTCCAAATCCTTCATATCATCATTGATGCTGCGATTGATTTGGATCGAGCCCTCGGAGATTTTATTAATGAGTCCTGCTAAACGGTAGCCCGCATACAGTACGCGTTTTTTTAAAGTGGGTATCGACTTTTGAATATAAACACTATCTAACGTGGGTATTTTATCGGGATCGAATTTGCCATTGGTCACTTTTTGCGTTTTTTTGTCGACGACTTTGCAATAGCTCCGTTCTTCAGGTTTTGTAGAGGGTTTTACATCGGGATAGACTTCAGAATGTAGATTTCGCGATTCGTCATACCAATTGGGGACAGGCGCACGGCTAATACTAGCAAAATCACCCTCGCCTTTTTGATTCTTTGTTTCAGCTAAGATCAAATCAGCGAACTCTTTGTATCCAAACAGACGTTTTATCCCTGGAGCACTGGGGTTTGTAGCTTTAGATTCTTGGGCGATATTTTCAATAAGCTTTTCGTCCCAGGCCGTATGCAGATTTGTGCTTTCAACCAGTCCTGTGCTTGGGTTGGTCCAATTGACACTACATAGATTGGCGCCCCTATCAATACCGTTACCAATATGAAGTGGTTGGTGAACATCACCTACCACGTGTACGAGGTAGCGAAACAGGATCATCTTTTGTTCGCGGCTGAGTTTTGCATCAATAAGCATACTGGGCACCTGGTTGATAATTGTATGTGCATCACTGATAGCCCGGTCTGATTCTGGCAATGTTGAAAAAGTAAACTGAGGTGGAATTTCAAAAAAATGAAAAGGAGCAAAGGCCTTAAAGCGTTCATCCGAGCGAGATTGATCGGGCCACATCGCAGCTATTGCTAAAGACTCAATTCCAATTATTTGATGGACTAAGGCTCGCCCTTTCGATGTGAGGTTTTTCTCAGCAATAAAGCCGACGGCTCCATGGCCAATATCTCCCCAAGCAAGTGCGCGTGAGACATGGGAAAGTGAAAGCCACAGCCAAAGACACAGTGAAAATACGATTATTAGCGTTTTCCTGTTGATCATGTAAACCCCCGTAAAGTCTCTAGTCCAAATTCAATAAATAGGGTAAAGCTCATATATGAACTTACTCCAACTACAACGTGGTTGCAAAAACTTTGGTGCCAGAGTTTTATTTGATACGGCAAGTTTTGCTATCAATGCGGGCGAGCATGTAGGTGTCATTGGACCAAATGGAGCCGGTAAAACCACACTTTTTAAAATTCTTGTGGGACAAGAGTCGTTAGATACGGGAGAACTGATTAAATCTCAGCAGCTGCGCATTGGTTATTTGGAGCAGGAAGCCGAGTGGGATCTCAATCAGTCTTCAGAGGAGTACCTTGGAGAAAATTGCCTTAAACCCCTGTGGGAGTTGAAACAAATAGGCGTAAGCCTGGGCTTGACCGAAGAGCATTTTGGTAGCCCGCTCGCCAAATTAAGCGGCGGCTTTCGTATGAGAATGAAGCTGCTTTACCTTATTGGTCAAGAGCCCAATCTCATGTTACTCGATGAGCCGACTAATTTTTTAGATTTAGAAAGTATATTAGCATTAGAGACATTTCTGCAGAGTTTTAACGGCGCTTTTCTTTTGATATCTCATGATCGAGAGTTTTTACGGCGAACAACTGAAGCCACACTCGAGGTTGAGGCGGGTGACATCACTAAATTCCCCGGGCACATAGATGATTATTTTGAACAAAAAGTGCAACTGCGCACCGTCCTTTCTGCCCAGGCCTCAAACTTAGCGCTCAAACGAAAACACATTCAAGAGTTCGTGAATAGATTTAAAGCCAAAGCAAGCAAAGCTAAACAAGCTCAGAGTCGCATGAAGATGTTAGAGAAAATGGGTACCATTGAAATGAAAGACTTGCCCGTGAGGGCGAAAATTAGAATTCCGCCACCAATACACACGGGCAAAGAATCTTTGGCGCTATTAAACGCCGACCTGGGGTATGGCAAAAATTTGATTTTAAGAGGAGTAAATCTACGACTCGAGCGAGGCAATCATTTGGGTGTTGTGGGCTATAATGGTGCCGGTAAATCCACTTTACTAAAAAGTTTGGCGGGCTCATTACCTTTGATTAACGGTGAAAGAACTTTGGGTTATCAAGTGACACTATCGCATTTTTCTCAGCACTCTGCCGAACAATTAGATATGAGCGATGACGTGCTTGGGAGTTTGCAGAAAGCGGCTCACCGCGAACTTAAAATTCAGGATATTTTAAATGTGGCGGGCTCGCTATTATTTTCGGGCGAAGATGTATACAAGAAAGTAAAGATGCTTTCAGGCGGAGAAAAATCAAGGGTAGCCTTAGGTCAAGTATTATTAAAACGCAGCCCCTTGCTTTTAATGGACGAGCCGACGAATCATCTCGATTTTGACACTGTTGAAACCCTTACAGAAGCACTGAGAGATTATGAGGGGACCGTAATTATCGTCAGCCACGATCGCAGTTTTATCGGGCGAATTGCTACAAAAATTTTAGAAATTCACGATGGCGTGGTCGAAATCTACCCCGGCACTTACGATGAGTATGTGTGGAGTCTACAAAAGGGCGCATTAAGAGAGCGAAAAAAGACCACTCAGGCTGAGAACCCTCAGCAAATTACTCTCATTGAAAAAAAATCTCTTACAGATAAGCCGAAATTTCGGAGCGATAGTAAAAGGCTGACTGCCGAGATAAAACAATTACAAAAAGAAATTAGCAAAAGCGAAGGGTTGATAGAAACGCAAGAATCCAAGCGCGATGAATTAAACGATAGCCTTATGAAAACCACAGGCCTTAAGGCACACGATCTTGCCAAGGAATTGGCGCTGGTCTCAAAAGAAATTCTCAAGCTTGAAGAAATTCTTTTGGAGCATTTAGATAGTCTTGAAAAAAAGGAAAGCGAATTGGTCCAACAAGCGCCTACTTGATTCTCAGCTTATAGACGTTGTGATATTTAATTTGATTTACTTCACCCGACTGCTCAAGGTTGAGCTCTCGCGCAGAAAAGCTAAGTGACATTTGGTGTTTTGTTCCCTGGCCATCGTCAGAAAAGCAATGACAAGTTTTTGAAAAACATTGGCATTCGCCCTTCAATAAATTTTGTTGATCTAACCACTGGGGTTCGCCCTTTTTTACATAACTGAGTCTATGAACGGCGAAGCGTGATTGCCCTTGCGTAAAAAAATCTTCGGTGATTTCGTTGTCATCAATAATTAGGATCATTTCAGACTCAGATTCAATCCCGTCAGACGAGGTGCGCCCTGTGCCTTCCCAGCGTCCATTTGGAAGTGAGGATTCTAAATTAATAGCGGTTATACCCACGCCCCCGGTCCTTCCCCCAGTTTTAAGGCAGGAAACTGCGAATGTCAGGAGAATCAATAGGGTGGTCCTTAGCGCTATTTTCATAAATTCAGACAGTTTTATCTGAATACGAGTGCGATTTCAATAGTGTTGAAAAAACTCCTATCGATAGGCACAGCCCTTGCTATTATATATGCCGTGAGAGTCTAAAGGCCATTAGCGGCCGATTTGACCGCACCTAGCGACGTTTATTGCGCAAGTGGCGAACCATTTTTGTTAAGGAGTTTTTGTGAAAACAACAAATCTAGTTATATTACTCAGTTTGATATTAGCGGTTTCGGCGTGCAATACACGTAAAAGAGACCGCACGGGAACGAAAAAAAGCGATACGGCTGTAAATAAGACCGGGCGCCTAGATTACGAGTTTAACCTTAGAGGTTGCGAGGCTAAACAGGGATTTGAATCAAATCAAGCGCTTTGTGTTGGCCTACAAGATTCTACACTAAACAAAGGCTGTGCTCTCTTGGAGAGAAAAGTGAAATTCGAGAGCGACTGTAAAGGTCAGACTTTTAAAGAAACTAATCCCTATGCTGCGAAACCTGTTGTTACCGAAAAAGCAGCTCCTAAATCTTATAGCTTTAGCGATGAAAATGGCTGCGAAACGGGTAAACTCGTATTCAAGACTACTAAAGAAATGTGCGAGGCCTTAAAAGATAACACTTTAAACAAGGGCTGCGCTGCCGAAAAGCGCGAACAACTCTTTAAACAAACCTGCAAAGAATAGAAACTCGTGGTATTAAAAGTCCATGCAGGAAATGTGCAGGGCTTTTATTGATGATTTCTTTGTGCGTAGTTTACCGGGTGATGTGAGCTCCTTAAATATTTCTCGCGAAGTAAAAAACGCCTGTTACTCTATTGTTCATCCGTCACCTGTAGCAAAACCAAAGCTATTGGCCTGGTCTGATGATTTGGCTGAAAAATTTAACCTTACTAAGCCTCATGACAAAAGCACTGACATAGATCTGCTCGCCGGAAATCTTATTTTACCAAGCATGAAGCCTTACGCGGCCTGTTATGGTGGACACCAGTTTGGGCATTGGGCTGGGCAGTTGGGAGATGGACGAGTTATTACATTAGGTGAAATTTTAAGTAGCAGAGGGGAACGTTGGGAATTTCAGCTTAAAGGGGCCGGTCCTACTCCCTATTCTCGAAACAGTGATGGACGTGCGGTTTTACGTTCTTCAGTTAGAGAATTTTTATGTAGCGAGGCTATGTATTATTTAGGTGGACCAACTACTCGGGCGCTTAGTTTAGTTTCGACGGGTGAAAGGGTTACTCGAGATATGTTTTATGATGGAAATCCTCGAGAAGAGCCCGGCGCTATCGTCTGCCGAATGGCACCCAGCTTTGTGCGCTTTGGAAATTTCGAAATATTTACCGCTCGCGGAGATGTGACCAATCTTAAAAAACTAGCGGACTTTATTATTCAGAATTATTTTAGCGAATTGGGTTTGCCGAGCGAAGTTACGTACGTTCGGTGGTTCGAAGAGATTTGCCGTCGGACGGCAATACTCATGGTTCATTGGCAAAAAGTGGGATTTGTACACGGGGTGATGAATACCGATAATATGTCGATATTGGGACTTACGATTGATTATGGACCTTATGGCTGGCTTGATGTTTATGATCCTGATTGGACACCCAACACCACCGATTTCAAAAATCGACGATACAGTTTTGGCAATCAGCCTGCGGTAGCCCTCTGGAATCTCGCTCAGCTGGCAAATAGTTTAGGACCACTTGTCACCAATCCTGAGGTTTTCTCTTCGGGACTTGAATTATACGAAACAGTTTTTAATAGAACCTATCTTGAAATGATGTCACAAAAATTGGGGCTGAAGCAAGTCAGTGCAGATATTCTCACTGATTTAGATAGGGTGTTACGTCTTACAGAAATCGACACGACTATTTTTTATCGAAATCTTACAGATGTCGAGCTGCACGATCCCTCGCTGACATCATTGCTTTCGGCATTTTACTCCGCTGAGATATCTAGTGAGATATCGAGTCAGTTACTTTTGTGGCTCAAAAATTATTGCCGAATAGTTTTGCAGGATTCTATTGAACCAGAAGCCCGTAAAAACATAATGAACAAAGCCAACCCAAAGTACATTTTGCGAAATTACTTGGCCCATGAGGCCATTGAATCGGCAGAGAACGGCGACCTTGCTCCGCTCGATGCCCTATTAAAAGTTATAAGGAAGCCATATGATGATAGCCTTGAATTTATTCGGTTTGCCGAGAAAAGGCCTGAATGGGCCCGCACTCGAGCAGGCTGCTCTGCTCTTTCATGCAGCTCTTGATCTCGTTAGGAAAGAATTCTCGTTTAGGGGCTGGCACCTTACGAGAAAAAAGATTAGATTTCAGGTATGAGCAGCCTTCCTAATTTTATTTACGGAACAGCTTGGAAAGAAGCCGCAACCTCAGCCCTCACCCAAAAGGCAGTGTTGGCGGGTTTCAAGGCCATTGATACCGCCAATCAAAAAAAACATTATCGTGAGGACTATGTCGGTGACGCTCTTTTGGAGTTAGCGAGCAAAGGTATCAAACGCGAGTCTCTTTTTTTGCAAACCAAGTTCACTTATCAGCGCGGGCAGGATCACCGGCTTCCTTATGATCCTAACGATAGTTTCACCAAACAAGTTCAAGCTTCTTTCGCGAGTTCTCTAAAAAATCTCCATACCGATTATATTGATTCTTATCTTTTACATGGACCCAACTCAGCAGTGGGAATCGACAACACTGATTGGGAAGTTTGGACCGCCATCGAAGAGCTTCATAAATCAGGGCAAATTAAAATGATTGGCGTGAGCAATATAGGGATTCAACAGCTCGAAGAGCTCATGCAAAAATCAAAAATTAAACCCATGATTGTACAAAATCGCTGTTATGCTGAAAGAGGTTGGGATATTTCAGTCAGAGAATTTTGTCTGAGCCATGGTATTATCTATCAAGGGTTTTCGCTACTGACGGCAAATAGTTTTTTATTTTCCAATCGCCGGCTCCTCGAAATTACCAAGCGCCATCAGGTGACGTCAGAACAGATCGTTTTTCGTTTTGCTCGGCAAATTGGTATTTTGCCTCTTACCGGCACATCTGATGAAGAGCACATGAAAGAAGATTTAAAAATTTTCGATTTCGAGTTATCTCAAGGTGAAATTGAGACGATCCATATGTTAAGTTTTGATCGTTAAAATTTATTTCCCCTTTAAATGTTTTTCAAAAAAGGCCAGCGTGTGCCCCATTTGCAAAACGCGGTTAGCACGCTTGGCAATGCCATGACCCTCATCAGGAAATAAAATAAGTTCTGACGCTATACCCTTTGTTTTCAAGCTTTCAAAAATCTGTAGAGCTTCACCCACAGGTACTCGAGGGTCGTTAACGCCTTGTAAAACTAAAAGGGGATCGCGAATTTGGTTGAGGTAAGTCATTGGCGATAAATCCACCAAGGCTTGATGATCTTTTTCAAGATCGCCATACTCAGATACCCTTAAAATTCGTCTGTAAGGAGCTGTGTTAGTGAGAAAAGTAACAAGGTTACTCATCCCTACACCCGAGGCACCGGCGTCATAGACTCCAGCAAAACGCGTCATACCCATCAACGTGGAATAGCCCCCATAGCTGCCACCCTTTATGCCCACTTTGGGTGTAACGCCATTTTTAGCCCAGGTTTTTTTTATATATTTTCCGCAATCGGCGATGTCACCAATTACATTGAGGCGCTTGGCGCCGTCATCAGCGTGAAACCAAGTTTTTCCGTAGCCATCACTGCCCCGTACATTGGGTTCTACATAAATAAAACCTCGGTCAACAAAGAGCTGAGCGAAACGGTTGAAACCGGGAATTGATTGCCCTTCGGGCCCTCCATGAAAATCCACAATCACAGGGCAGACGGCATCGTTACACTGAGGAGGTCTGCGCACAAACATCGGGATTTTGGTGCCGTCCTGAGCCACATAATATTCTAACTGTGCCTTCACGTAGTTTGCGACATTGAGCTCGGGGGCACTTGGTGTGACCCACACTTCCATTTTCTTGGTTTGCCAATTGTAAACATGGCTGGTTCCTAATTCATTGTATTTTTCGCTGTCGATAATAGTGAATTTTGAGTTGGCACTTGTTGTGCCAAATCTCACATGATCGTAGTCTTTAAACTTTGGCATCGTTAATTGTTTAAGTGTACTTAAATCAATGGCTCCGATGCGCGTGTAACCGCCTTCGTTAATTTCGAACGTCGCCCTAGTGTGATTGCGATCGACAGAAATCTCAGAAATATCCCAGTTGATTTCGGGAGAAATGACCTGATATTTTTTTGTGGCTAAATCCCAGCTATATATTTTTCGAAACTCACTAAATTTATTGGTCAGTACTAAATACTGATTCTTTTTGGCAGAAAAGTTCACTTCGTACTCTTGGTTTTCATCCTGACCAATGAGGGGAGTCAGTTTTTTGTCAGCTTCATTAAACAGATAATATTCAATCCAGGTGGCACCTTTAGCCTTGCCCAAAAGTAATTGGGCGCTATTGCTTTGGCTCTCCAGTTTTTGATCGGCGACAAACCAAATTCCCGGTTGTGAAAACAAAAGCTCCCGCGACTTTCTAATAATGTCATATTTATAAATGGCATAAGAATCAGGCGCAATGTCGTTTGATCGATAATAAATATATTTTGAATCAGTCGTGACTCCGCTATAAACTGTCTGAACTTTGGCTTTGTGTTGAACGGCAACAAGCTCGCCACCGTTGACGCTTTGTAGATAGAGACCTGGATTCTCTTCACCTCTGCGATCGCGCGATAAAACCAAATATTTGTTATCAGGAGTCAATCCTACAAGATTGCTGGGATCTTCGCCTCCGGTCATTTGAACAGGAAAATTCTTAGGGCCATTACTGCGCCAGATCTGAACGGTGCCCGTGACCGACCAACTAAAAAATAGTGTCTTGCCGTCACTTGTAATAAAGTCTCCTGCCGGTACGCGGATATCAAGAATTTTTTCGAGGAGGCTTGAAACCTCAGGTGTCAAGGTTTTGGGGGTAAATTTCGCGATGGTATCTTTGGACACAGACTCAGTGCCCAAGCCTTTATATTCAGTGGCCGCTAAACTGGCTGTAAGGGTGTAGGTACCTATAAAAAGAATTTTAGAAAATAATAAACTAATCATCGTAATTGTTCCTTCTTGGGTTTTTCTTTTCGCTGAACTTCATATTTCAGACCAATTAAAATTAAGTATTGGCTCGCTTCTTCAAACTGCTTATCAGTCACGGGCCAAGAATAGCGTGCATCAAAAGTTATTGCGTATTTTTTAGAGGTCTTAAAATCGTAACCTATAGAAAAATCCACGCCATATTCAGTAGTATCATAAGCCGATGTTTTGGCTAGGGGGGATAAACTAGATGATCTGAAGATTTCATCGACTCGCCCCATTTTATAGGCCGAGAAAAAACCAAGGCCACCAGAAAATTTACTTGAAAACCAATAGCGATAGCCGAGGGGAACGTACATTCGATTAACACGCTCTACAAGTAAGTTGCCTTCTTTCTCAAGGGCGTATTGGTTGGTCGTATAAAGTAGTGAAAGCTCAATACCACCATTGCTGCTAATGTCACCTTCAACAATGAGGCCCGCGCCACCAAAAACGGGTCGGCGAACTCCCGCAGTAGTTTCAATGCCAATTTCGGCCATTCCGGCAAGTGTTGCACTCACTTTGCCTTCGCTAGGAATATGCGCATGGCTAACTTGCCTAAAAGTTGTCAGAATAAGCAGAAATAAAATATAATAAATGTTCACTTTCCCTCGAGTCTTAGGCTAGATTTTAAATTATGAAGCGCCGCTTGTTAAAAGTCAGCCTCTTTTTGTTTTTTTTCGAATATGGAGTTGAGGCAGCTCCAAAAAAAATAGTTGAGCCAACAGCTATGGAAAAATTTGAGCAGGGTGCCTTAGAAACTAATGTGGCCATAGCCGATAAAATAGACGACTTTGCAGAAAGTATTGATCTTTTTTTGGCAGGCAAGAAATTTATTCGCGAGAAAAATGAATCCTCCTTTAGAATAATAGGTTTTGCAGAAAGGTCCGAGGGTGGTGCGGGCAGAGAAGCCGTTTACCTTGATTTCAATTTGCGTTTGCCAAATTTAGAGGAGTACTGGCAACTTAAATTTACTACAGTTGAGTCTAACGAGTTTCAAAGTCTCGATAAGAACAGACCAGGAAGTGCGCCGGGACAGCGAAAATATGTAGCAAGTCTTGGCTTTTTTGACCAATTGGGAAAGGTAAGAACATCTTTTCAACCGCGAATAGAATTGTCCGACCCCCTGCAGACCTCCTATGTCTTGGAGTTTAGTCAGACGAGCCAGAGTAAATTTTATAACTTTAGACCTCGTTTGAAATTTTTTGCGGATTCACAGAAGGGAACAGGACAGGCGGCTTCTTTTAATGTGGATTTTCAGGTTCGCCCGTTGATGGTATTTAGGTTTATTACTGAACAACAGTATCTCGACTTACAGGGATTGTTTTCTACGAACCTTGGGCCTGAAATTCTCGTAAGCCTTTCAAAAAAAACCGGCCTCAGTACGTCTTTTACCTTTTATTCGACAAACCGTCCAAGTTATCATTTAGACCATTATCTTTTGTCTTATACAATACGGCACGAGTTATATAAAAAAATCCTATATGCTCAGCTCTCGCCAAATCTATTGTTTCCTAAAGATCATGGCTTTAAAGGCGTAGCGGGAATTTCAGCGAATGTTGAGTTAATCTTTTAAAACTGATACCCTTTGTTGGGTATACCGGGTGAGATTTAAGGGCCATTTTCACAAAATAAGTTTCT
>JAWXAY010000041.1:0-15751 GCA_034439715.1 Pseudomonadota bacterium | reverse complement strand
CTACGTTGAACGATACATGCAATATATGCATTGGGAAAATACAAAAAAGAAATTACCAGCTATTTTTCTGGACCCGATGATGTCTCAAAATTTTTCACTTTACAAGTGCTATTTAATGGCTTCAACAAACTTTGTTCTCGTCACCAAACCTAAAGATTTTCTGGAACTCACTGTATTCGTCGACGACGACAACATGGCGGTGTCAAGATAAGCTGGTTGATCTGAATTAAAAATAAAATGTCCACTTTGAATGGTCACTACGTACTTTGACTTTATCCGGCCGATATTAATTTCTGGCCAGTTTTGAATTACTTCCACCACACCTTTGGGTCTTTGCAAAAACTCAGCCTCGGGGCGAATGATTTCGAACCTAAATTGTTCATGCAAGGTTGAAAATTCTTTATTGAGACCTTCCATCATTGTGACTTCAATAAGTTTCTGAGAATGATCAATATCAATATCACTAGCAAAGGAAAATAAATGACCCGAAGAAATCTTGACGGTATAGCCTTCGAGCTTCGGTAAATCCAAAAGCCCCAATAGCACTTGATGCAACTGTATTGCTAGCGCCCAAGATGGTTTAACTTCTACTTGAACAGTTACTGAAAGTGAGCGAATGAACTCAAGAAGTCTTGTGATAACAGGATTTAGTAAGTGGTCATTCCATGGAACTAAATAAGTATTTCCTCGATCAGCACGACGCGAGCGAAAATCACGTTTATAATTGTTGTCTAGAGTATTTTCTATTTCGCGATCAAAAGCAGGAGAAAAAGACATCAGTTGTTCACGGATCTGATGAAAACTTAGACCAATATATAGATCTGAAGTTTTGCGCTCAGTTTGAAAGCGCAACGCCTTTTGGCCAATGGCTTGCTCCAAGGCGTTCTGCGAGCGAATTCCCGTGAGTCCTTCTATAGTAAGAAGTTTAGAACTCTCGCCATAATTTTCGCTGGTCTCAAGACCCATGAGACTCAATATCTCGTGCGCCCCGATCATTTGCAAAATAGTCTGATAAGATTTTGGCGAGAAATAACGGCGTAATTGTTCCATACGATAGCCATTTATTGCTATTTTAGAACTCTCAGGCCAATTCATCGCAGTTAAGGCAAAGCCATCGTTCGAACGCAGGGTATGCTTAACAAACATTAGGTTATTACTACTGCAGACTTCGTTAGCCTTCGCCATAACCTCATCGTCTACCTGGAGTTTTTTAAGACCACTTTTCGCGGCCTCACAAAACTCGACCTGGTAAGCTTTGTCTGAACTATTAAGGTGATGCACCGAAGGAAGAATCAATCTTTCGCGAACATCCTGACGTAAAATAATAGCCTCGTCGGAATCGCCACCACCACCAGCACCTCGAGCAAGCACCAGCGTCGGCATCAAAAAGATAAAAGTAATTTTAATTAGTAATTTCATGTTCTTAACCTTTCGTAGAATCAATGCAATATATATACCGCACTGCGTATATAAATACCATATGATTTTTATAAATTTTTGAACTAATATTTATTAAATAATTAATTTTATTTCATATATAATGGAAATAACATGGAAATTTATATCTACGATTATTTGGATTATAAGTCTTATTTGAACGGGGCTCTAAAATATAAAGGTCATGGCGCTAAAAAAGCCATGGCCGAAGCCAGCGGAATCCAAGAGTCTTTTCTCTCACAAGTTCTACGCGCCGATGCCGACCTCAGCCTGGAGCAAGGCGATCGCGCTAATAAATATTTAGAACATACAAATGATGAATCACATTTTTTTTTATTATTAATTCAAAAGAAAAGAGCGGGAACACATTCTTTGAAAAGTTACTTCAACAAATTAATTGACGACGTACTGGAGCGAAAGAAGAATCTCAAAGAGCAAATCAAAGCCAAATCACAGGTTACCGATGAAGATAGAGAGAAGTTCTACAGCTCTTGGCAATACGCGGCCGTGCAAATTGCAACCTCCATTAAGGAATATCAGACAACAAAATCGCTCTCTCTGCGACTAGGAATTTCGGAACACAGACTGGCTGAAATATTAGAATTCTTGTTAGCATCAGGGTTGGTAGTTCGAGACCATGACCGATTTGATATGGGAACGCAAAGTACACATATAGGAAAAGATTCATCCTTAGTTTATAAACATCATGCAAACTGGCGACTACGCGCTCTGCAAAAACTCGAAGAACAAAATCCTGATCACTTTCACTATTCAACAGTCATGTCTTTATCGTACGAGGCAGTAAAACAAATCCAAAATTCACTCAGCAAAACTGCCAAAAACGCTAACGAAATTATGGAAGCCTCAAAAGAAGAGGTCCTTTACGCTCTGGCGATAGACTGCTTTGAAGTCTAATTAGGTAGTTTTTTAGACGATGTAATATATTCACTTTTTTTAATAACTTAACTAAGTTAATTCATTTTAAATTAATTAATTGTTTATTAAATTTATAATATTTAAATTGCCATTTGACGCACTGTATTATACAATCGCTTTTGAAACAAAAAACAAGGAGTTACAATGAAACGATTTTTAATTTATGCGACACTGTTGTTTACGTTGCAGGCAAACGCTAGGAATCCTTTCGAAAGACTTGTTGTTGGATTAATGGAAGTTAGAGCGGCCCGGATGGAAATGTCTGCACTTCAAAAAGAAGGTATCTCGGCTAAAATTGGTGAATTTGATAATTTTGTTCTGGTTAGTGAAGATTTAGATCGTCCGGTTATTCTAGCGGCCGCCCATCCTAAGCAGGAAATCGAAATTTTGATAGGGGGGTCACACGGAAGCATCCTTCGTGCTTATGATGTTAAGAACATACACACCTACGCGGCTATTGAAACTCAATTGGCCAGAACTGCTAAAAAGGCCTTAGTCATTGCATCTAAAGTAGCTAAACGACATGGATTGTCCCCCAGCAAGTTTTTTAATTTTACCACTAATTTTACAGGCACCAATGAGGGTCGAGACTTCACGTACCTCGTGTTTACTCTACACAGGAATTTAGATGCTAAAGTGATTGAACAACTTTTGACGGCCCTGTCGAAAATGCCCTACTGAGTTTGAATAAATACTATGAGACCGATTATTTGGATTCTCTTAGGTCACTTTTTTCTGCTGCAGACGCTAACTGCGTCTGCGAGCGAGACTAGTAGCTACGAGAATTGGCTAAAGGTTCAACAGACGACAATAGTAAAATTAAACCAAATCAATTATTCGCATATCCGTGGCCTTCGCCAATGTGCATGTTTTGAATTGAAAAAACTAGATTCTCGAGAAGGCTCCTGTAACAACACTAACAACGATGAGCCATTATTCTTACGCGAAATTATTAATTTTTACGGAGAATCCATCGCTGAAAAAGTAAATTGCAAGGAAATTCTAAACCTTCTGGTTTATGCTCGCCTGGAGCAGGATTGGCCAGACATGAGAGCACATCTTTCTCTAATGAAAACGCCGGAATACTTTGTGGATCCCATAAAAACAGAAACCATGCAAGATGTAGCTTACTTGAACGATGGACGGCGAAAAAAAGTTGATTATCTTTTTCCGACCGCTCTTGAACATGAAATTCGAAATTTTCCTTTGAACTCTAAATTAAATATAGCCGCTGTTAGAGATTTATCTGAGATTGAAATTAAAGATTTACTTAAAGTTTACTTTGATTTTTCAGTTAAGACCTGTTTAAAACTGGCGCCTAAGTTTCTAGAAGTCACCAGGTGGGTGGCGAAAGCGCATGCTGTTTCTGTGGGGAATACTCAGTCATTTTGCAATAAACTAATTTTGGCCCAAGACGGGAATATCCCGCTGTCGGAAACCCATAGACTTAGAAAATACGCCTCAAGTCTATTGCTAAAAATTCAAAAAGCAAGAATAGTTGGTTTTCGAGACGAACATAAAAAAGAATATCTCGAGTTAGCTCAAACAAATCCACTCTTGCTCTTAGTGGATTCTCCTGAAGTTAAATTGTTGCCGTTGACAGAAATATTGGTTTCTATCGAAGCCAATGCACGAGAGCGTCTTGAGCGATCAGTTAAAGACCTAAACTCAAATCAAAACTCTGAAATCTATGGTGGCATGACATATGCGCTTATTTACACGCGAGCTATCTGGAGATCTCAGGGACTTGACCCCAGCGAGTTTCAGACTTACTCCGAACGCGCATATGAAGCTTGGCAAGATAAGGAATTTAAAAAATCAGCAATAGAGATTGGCGTCGTTACAGCTGGAGTAGCTGCTTGCCTTGTGCCTTGGGGAAGGATACTTAGGGCAACTCTTCAGCTACTTAAATTTTCTTGCTTGGCAGGGATTGGACTTCCACTTAATTCTTATTTCTTAATTGATTCTGTTGTTGAGTACCGGAGAGGTTTCAACATACTGTTTTCTTCGGTTGAAACAAATCAAGCTTTGGACAAAGCTATGACTCAAGTTACTAGTGCCCAGACGACGGCGACAATCGCAGCAGTATTGTTTCCCATTGGGCTAAATTTAGTCGAGGCCGGTCACGTGATCGCTGCGATTAAAGCCTTCAGTCGAAAATAAATAAAGTAGCTATCAAAAAAAGGTAGAAATTATTTTGCTCTCGCGCAATGCACAAAATAATAAGTAGTCAACATTTAGAGCCTACACGAATTTGCACTCGTGGTATTGCTCCCAGCAATCACTTGACTCTAGGTGATTGCTATCGCTACAACAGCGACATGCTGACTTACCAAAGTATTCTTAGAAACGAGCTGATATGAGGTGGTTGTTGTTATTTGTTTTAACACTTCCCTTGAACGCTGACGCGGGCGGCGCGGTGGGCAATGGAGGCGATACAGTTCATTGTACTGCGAACCTCAACGTCAGCCCATTCAACGGGTGGTACAATCTCGATTATTTAATTAATAAAACAGCCGACGTCCAATTCTCCCATGATTTTGAAAAAGTGATTGGACCTGGCGATGCCTATGACAAAAACTTTTTGAGAATAATGGCAGCGTTTAAAGAAAAAAAATACAAAATCCTCTATCTTGACTTGAAAGAGTTTTATGATGGCATATGGACCAACGTATTTGGACAACGATACATGTGGAAAAAGGCACCTTACGGAGTAGTTGATTTACAGGATGAGCGCTTGAGACAGAGAATTCCTCCTAACTGTTTAGGTCAGAGTCCACAAACTTCTGTCATTCAAACAGTTTTACGCACACAGAAGGATTGGCAAATGCGCGTACCCAACGAACATAGTCGTAGTGTGAAAGGTGCCGATTTTACTTATTCCACCGAAATCGTTTCAAAGCTTTCTGGCCTGCAGCTTTCTTTTCTGCTGTTTCACGAATGGCTAAGGAACTTCACCGACAATCCTGAGTTAATACGAGATGCCAATGCGATTTTTCATTCACAGGGTTGGACAGAAGATGACATTGACAAAAAACTCAATACTCTTGTGTCTATTGGACTACACCGACTCCAAGACTTGCGACTTGGTTTTTAGACGCTAACCACGGACTAGTTATTGCGCGCGCCTTGTAAAATCCACAGACGAATTCGTTCTGTCGTTGCCGCTGGCAGACGGCCAGCTGGTGGCATTGGATTGTTAGCGCTGGTTACGCGTTGGTACAATAGGCTGGCGTTGGGGTTGCCTGGTATAATTTTGGCTAATACCGACGCGTAGACGGAAATATTCATCATTCCCCGCATTAGATTAACGTTGTGGCAGCCTGAGCAAGAAACTGTAAATAGATTTGCTGGCGCAACATTACCTATCAGTCGGCTATAAGAACCGATGGCGCCGGTATTGTAGAGGCAGGCTTCGACATTGGTAATTCCTACGTTTGTAACGCAAGTGTCGAAGTTTTGTTGCACGATACCCGGCAGCAACAAGCCACTAGCATCGTGGCAATTTGCAAGTCCGGTTGGCCCGACAAATCGGTTACAAGCATTCACACTCGCCTGAGTTGGAACATCCGGAAGAATTCGCTTGGTAACCAAACATCTTACATTGTTGGCAAGCGTGCCGTTATTTCGCAATATGCAATCGTCGATTTCGACCTGAGTGAGCGTAGCTGGTAAGGCGTTAAAGTTTGCGCTTAGGCAGCCCAGTAATCCAGTGAGTGGCGCGACTTCAGAACACGAAGCAACGTGAGGCTGTAACACTGCTGTTGAAAGAACTCCGGCGGCGCGTAGACATTTGGCCAAGCTTGCAACAGTTACGTTGGTAACGCAGGTATTAATTTGCGTTTGTAGCCCTAGAACCTCCGCTGCGACGACCGGAAGTAGGCCGTTGTTATCTAAACAAGTTGCGATAGCAGCAGAGCCGACTGCGGAGTTACAGAAATTCAAGTGGGCTTGCATCACGGCTTTAGAGACAAAATTATTGACGCGTAAGCAGCGCACGACACGATCAAAGCCAGTGTTGGCAATACACGTATCTATATTCGCTTGAACTACGGTAGGCGCTAATAAGTCTCCGTTGACTAGGCAGTACGCCAACTTTGAATTCGAAGTATTACCTTCGATAATCTGGCATAGCTTCGCTTGATTTTGCATAAGCACGCCGCGCTTGGCAATTAGTCCCTTGGCGCGCAGACACTTCTCAACCCCAGTTGGCCCTGCGGCAATGGTACAAATATCAATATCGGTTTGAGAAAGATTGTTTTTGACACCGTTTTTTTCTAAGCAGGTCGCTATATTAAGGTCTCCGACTAATGTTCGGCAGGAATCGATGTCGAGCTGTGTTGCCGGGCGGTGGTTGATGATCAAATTTCCGCGTTTAGACATACATGCTGACAATAAAAGTTCGCTCGTATTGCCATCAGTGGCGCAAGCACCAATAACCGCTGCATCATAGTGGTCGGAATTGACCCGACCATTTAAACAAGAAGCTAATCCAGCGGGATCATTGGTGTTGGCTGGCACCGACAAACAGGCTCTAAACTCGTCGATTGTGGCATTCGGTTTAGGACCTGTAGCAATTGGGGGAGGATTTCCACTTAGCTGGTTAGTGGACCCGGATTTTTCGGCCTGAAATCCTTCGCCGCAGTTTTGGTACGAAAGTACCAATGCGAAAATTAGGACTACGAACGAAGAATAATAAAATTTTCCAGAACTGCTTATATTAATGAATGGCATACTTTAATCCCCCCGGACTTAGATCTTGTCGGGTAAACGATGTGTCTACTTTAGAGATTTTCATCAATATTTTAGGCTCTCACTCATATATTTTCTGGGTAAACGCGTAGGTTCGGTTTAATAAAAAAATCTTAAAATGAGAATCCAGTTTTGAGAAATACTCATTTTGGATTCTTAAACTGGGAAAGCTTAAGCTTCCTGCTTATGAGGGCTTATTTTGCGCGAACAAGAACCTTGAATCCGCCCATCGAAAACCTTTTGATATCAAAAGGCATTTTAATTCCCTCCATATTCATTTGGGGATCCTTCATTACTTTGGCATTGACTTGATTTCGATGCGACTTAGATTTGTAAACGATATAGGCAAAAATCACGGTTTCATCAGATTTTAATTTGCACATTTTAGGGAATGTCCATCCCCATTTGACTTTCAAATCTTCGCCCATGCATTCGTAATAATCGAGGGCTCCATACTTCATCCATATTTTGCAGCCCCATGCCGCCATTTTTTTATAGGCTTTGATGTTCTTCTTCTTTATTGGAATAACAAAACCATCTACATAACGACTCACTGTATTTCTCCTAGGGTGTTGAATTTTAATCAGTAGAATTCCAGCATAAACGTTTGGTGATGTAAACGGATTTCGATGCGACTTAGGTTGCACCGAGTAAATCTATAAAGATGGCTACGTTTGGGATTATTTGAGCTGCGAAGCCATTTAAAACTCTCGCCGTGCCAAATATATATTTGAGAAAATTTTTCTAAATCTTTACATTCCCGAGCATAACCATGGGCCCTTTGGCACTTGGGACTCCCCCTTTTTGCTCCAAGGTAATGACAAAAGCGGACAGGCGCTTAACTTCTACAACTAGACCGGTGGTGACCTTTAGTATCGACGATTGATCGCTGGCCAAACTCAAAACACCAGCACTGACGGCCTTTTTACCGTCCATCATCCATAACTGATAATCCTTATTTGTTGGTGCAGGCGGCAGGTTTGAAAGCTGAATATAAGCTAGTTTTAAATTCGATGAGTACATGACCTTGCCACGTCCTTTAGGAGTGGGTTTTAAGCCTTTAATGTCGGTCACTTTTAAGTCAGGGGCTTGCATTAGTTTGATAAACTCTTGGTTTTGAGCACTTGCGAGTTTGAGACCACTGAGTTCCTTATCTTTGTCTGCTAACGCCTGCGCATTTTCAGCCGACTTGTTTTCTAATTCGGTGAGCTTTAACTTTGACTCACTAAGCTCCTCTGTTTGCGTCTTTAACTCTTGCTGTAGTTGCGATAACTTTTGCTCAAAATCGCTCACACTTCCGCTGAGGTCAATCTGACGGAAATACAAAACGCTTGTAGAAACTATTAAAATCAAAGCCATACCAAAAGTCACGACAGGTTGATCGAACTTGAGGGCAAAATAAATTTTTTCGATGAGGGAAGTATTATTTATTTTCTTGTTCGCTCCAATTTGGTTCATAATCCGCTCTTTCACCGCGGGCGCTGGCGCTACCAACTTTCCACTTACAGGAAGGTGGCGAGCTGCTAACATCAAAGCATCAATAGCCTGGCGCTGTTCAGGCGTGGCCGTCGCCAATATTTTTTCAAAATTCAGGCGGTCATCCGTATTCAGAATTCCTAGGCAATAGGCGGCGCAAATTTCTTCAAATTGTTCCTGATCAATCATGCCGCCTCCTTTAGTATTTCATAAAGTTTTTTCATGCCGAGGCGCATGCGGGTTTTAACTGTGCCGAGTGGAATCGAGTAGCGCTCCGCAATTTCACTTTGTGATAGCCCCTCAAAATAGGCTATACGAATAACGGTTTGCTGATCTTGTGGTAGCGCATGAAGTGCGGCTTGCACGACCTTTTGTCTTTCTTCAAGCAGAGCTTCATCTAAGGGGTTGTCGCCGGCCATTTGCAGATGACTGAGCGCTGGGGAGTTATCAATGGACGTCGAACGCATCGTCCCCCTAAATTCATTAGATCTTAATTTATCAATTGCGCGATTACGTGCCATAGCTATCATCCAAGTTACTGGGCTACTTTTACTAAAATCGTATTCTTTACGCTTGTTCCACAGAGTAACAAAAACCTCCTGTAAAATTTCCTCGGCTTCGGCAGGGGCTCTAACAATATTAACAATCACGCTGTAGACAACACGGCTATAGCGATCATAAAGCTCTGCAAAGGCCTTAGTATCATTACGTAAAACTTTTGCCATTAGATCTTTCGCGATAGTTGATTCTGTAGACATGCCCACTCATTTTGAGCCAATTAGCGGGGCAGAGGCAATGGAAAAATTAACTAAAAGGCCACTTGGTGGCCTAAACCGATTCGTCCTAATTAATGTAGCTTACCTCCAAAGACCAATACAACCACCGAGGTCAGGTACATTTACCCCCGCCGCATCTTGTCTGGCAACTGAAGGCGCGCGACTAAAAACTCCCACGGCTGTACTTGCCGATAACACGCCGGACCCAGAGCTGGTAAGACCTGAAATAGCATTTCTGGCAGTTACCCGCGTTGTAAAATTCTGAGGTACGCTGTTAACAATATCTCTAGTCGCCGACCCGGTCACCGTACCAAAGTTACTCTGTGAAGCGGTACAAGTTGCCGTCTGTCTGATAACCAAAGGTGGGGTTACGGTTACCAGTGCTGAAGCTTCTAACGCGCCACCAGCACCAGTGCACCTAATTCTAAATTCCTTTGAAGCGATGAGGTTTTCAGTATTAGCAGATCCAGAAAGTCCAATTGATGAGCCCTGGCCAAAACCCACAACTCCCGTCGAAAGATTTGTACACAAAGTTGCATTTACAGAGGACCAGGTAAGCCTCGTATTAGAGCCATAGACAATGGGAGAAGGACTCGCAGCAAAAATAATATTGGGAACCGCCGTAGGTTGCGCGCCTGCAATACTCACAACAACAGATTCAGTGGCACTGCCGTTCGGTCCAGTACATGTCAAACCATAGAGCTTACTAGCCGTTATATTTGGGGTACTTTCGCTTCCTGAAGTGCCTCTAGCTCCACTCCAGTCACCTAGGGCTAAGCAAGAAATTACGTTTTCTGTTGACCAATTGAGAGTCGTTGAAGCGTTTGGGGCAACTGTGGTTGAGTTTGCAGATATAAACACTTTTGGAATTTCGACGTTACTTTCCTGCGCGGTAACATTTTCACTTAAGACTAAACGCCTTTCAGCACAGTTTTCAAAACACAATATAAGGAAAACTGTCAGGCCCAATAAAGAAGTTGTTATTTTAAGTGATTTATTCACCTGTCACCCCTCTGGATCATTTTGAGTCGTTTCTAGATCGCCCTAATTAATATTAAGTACCGTTATCAATTGCAATTCCTATACTCAGCTTAATTAGTTTTATGAGATAACGCCAGTGAGTTATTGACGCCTGTATATAAGTTGGACGCCAACTCATTGACGGATTTTACCAAAACTAAGCGAAAACCAGCTGCTTTTTGACCCGCGGAGTTTATCGAAAAATCAGCAAGTTTAGATTTGACCAGAGGGAGTTTGGAGGTGACACCCGGAATCGCACCGGGATGGACGCTTTTGCAGAGCGCTGCCTAACTATTCGGCCATGTCACCAAACGAACCCGGTAATTTAAAGGATAACCAATAAAATATCAATTAATAAAGGCTGAGTTGCGACGTAAGCCTTTGGTGAGAAAAAAGGCAATATTCTGCAGCCTCTTCTATATGGGGAAGCTTAATATTCTCACTTCCCTCCAAGTCGGCAACAGAACGAGCCACTTGAAATAAATACTTTCGCCTTCGCCGCGAAGAACCTAAGTAGGGTAAAAACTTTTCTAAGGGCTGGCTAATATCAATCAAATCCGAGGCCCAATGGTTGGTTTCTGTCTGCTGGCGACTTTGCCTGATAAACTCCTGGGCCTTCTCGATGCCGCTAAGTATGTCTATAAGAGCTACCTCTTTGTTGCTTGACCACTCGCTACTCATTGAAAAAATCGCAAAGCGATCTAACATAGGACCACGAAATCTTTCAAAATAAGTTTCGCGGCGACGGTTTGAACAGCGGCACTTATGCCCCCGAATAGGAACAAACTCGCCACACGGGCACAGATTAGACGTCGCCACCAATAATACCTTTGCAGCAAAAGTTTCGCTTAACCCCATCCTGGCAATCTGAAGTTCACCCTTTTCAACCGGCTCTCGCAGCGATTCGAATACCTTTTGATTAAACTCAAAAAATTCATCCATTAAAAGAACGCCGCCATGGGCTCTTGTGATTTCTCCGGGGCGAATGGGACATCCACCGCCAATCATCGAAATAGTGGGGATAGTATGGTGAGGTGAGACCATTGGTCGCCAACTAGGTATACTACCAAATTGTCGCCAAACTTTTGAAAATTCCTTAAGCTCTTCGCTACCGGGTCGCCGCAAAATGTTTATAATTTCTTGTGCCATCGTGGTCTTACCTTGGCCCGAGGGCCCCGCCAAGAGACAGGGATGCTCACCCAATGAGATAACACTTAAGAGTCTCGCTTGAATGGAAGAAAATTTCAGTTTTGGTAGGTGGGGTCGCGCGAAATCCTTAAACGGGCTGTCTGCCAGCCTTTCTTCTCCACCAGAAATGTCCGCCAGACTTTTTAAACGTATGGACTCAAACTGATAGTTACATTTGTTTACTCCTGTCACAACAGTCTTCTCTGAATCCACCAGACCTTGAGATAATTCATCCGGGCTAATAATATTTCCTGACAAATCAAGCGCCCCATAAAAAAAACATTCTTTAGAAAACGAAGGTGGCCAGTCGACTTGGCCGCTCTCAATTAAATAGGCAAAGGCAATGGCCAAGTCTAACCCCGTGCCCGATTTTTTAATTCCCACAGGATGAAGATTAACAACAATTGTTTGGGCTCTCGGAAAGCGATAATGGCAATTTTTAATAGCCGAACGAATTCGCACCGCACTTTCTTTTATTGTAGTATCCGGAAGCCCCACGATCTGAATACTTGGCAGACCGGGCACTAATTTAACTTCAACTTCAATTGGTAAAAATTTTTGACCTTGTTTGGCGAAGGATTTAATGATCATAGTTTTTATAATATACAATCCAAGGGCCAAGGCAGCGCTCGCGGAAAACGCCAGTTGATGCTGTCTAGGACTCATCTCCGGATAAAAAATCCTGCGTTCGGCTAATTGTGATCTTTGGGTTTTATTTGAGAAAAGGGGTGATGGGTGTCCACCGCTTCAACTAGGTTTTTGGTTGTCACACTAGTATAAATCTGAGTGCTTTGTATACTTGAGTGCCCGAGCAACATTTGAATCGAGCGCAAATCGGCCCCAGCATCAAGCAGTGCGGTTGCACATCCATGGCGAAATTTATGAGGACTAATGGGTTTAGCAAATCCGGCCCGTGCTGACCAAGCAGCTAACCAGCGCCAAATATCAACGCGACTCGGCCGTTTGGTCTTATCATTTATTAATATAGAATTAACGGGAGTATCGGCGCTCAGCAAACTTGGTCTTACTAGCCTTAAATAGTCTTTTAATTCTTTCACAAGTTTTTCGGCCAAGGGTACAATTCTTTGTTTACCACCTTTGCCGGATAAACATACCCACCCCTCTGTTTCATTAAAGTCATTAACATTGAGCCCAATCAGTTCAGAAACTCGACAACCAACACCAAACAATAGCAACAGCGTCACTTGGTTTCGAGCCGTGCGAAAGTTATTATCGACTCGAGCTGCCTCAAAAAGTTTTTCAAATTGATCAGGCGTTAATACTTTGGGGAGCCCCACTTTCACTTGTGGCGGTGTGACCTTTTTGAGGTCCGGAACTTTAGTTCCTCGTTTATCACAGTATTTAAAATAGGTGCGTAGGCTAGAAATTATTCGTGCCTGAGAACGAGAACTCAGTTTTTGTTTTTCCATGAAGCCATAGAACTCTTGAATGTCTTTCGAAGTTTCTAGAAATTTTTCATAGAGTTCAAGATCGCGGCGATAGGCCAGTACCGTGTTGCGACTCCGGCCCCGCACATTCTGTAGATCCTCAAAAAAATCGACCCACAAGTCTAGACTCATAAAGTAGAATGTTGCAGATATTTCAAAAAAAGCAAGGTCTACTAATTACCGAAAGCTACTAGCGTCGTGATTTTTCCGGTGAATGACTCTTCACCGTTTTCACTGAAATCGTAAACTTCTAGCTGAATAACGCTTTGTAGTGCATCGCTAGACACGTCAAAGCTTCTAATGACCAGCTGAGCACCATCAGAGGATGCCATTTGGCTTACAAATTCACCATTATCAATAAAGGATCGTTCTGAGTTAGTGGTTAATTGATCGTTAAAAAATATCTTCACCACGCGGCGCTCACCAACTTGAATATCGAATAAAATAGCGTTTTCGCTACTGCTACCTTCGTAAGCTAAGTCTAGAAAAAAAACTCGGGCATAAGTAATTTGATCAGAAAAAACCTCACCACCATTTTGTGAAATAGCCTGGTCTCCGAGAAATCGCCAATCCAAAAATGGCACGAGATTTTTAGGCTCACCCATCTCAGCATTGGACTCGGCAAAATAAATTGTTGTATTAGGGTCTGCAACGAGGGCCTGAAAGCGTTCAGCATCTTCTTGAGGAATAATGCTCGCTTGTGCTGTTACGGCCTGTAAAGATTCAGTGAGTAAAGCGTCAACTTCAGCACTGTCTATACCAGGATCGGCATCACGCCAATGCTGAGAACAGCCAGTCAGGGCCAAACCTAGAAAGATAAAACCAACACGAAGTACCTTCATTAATTCAATTACTCCATTTTAAAGCTAGCGTTATTACATTCGCGAATTAAAACTGCACCAAACAAAAAGGAATCAAATGCTACAGCAGTGTTATTGACCATACTTCTTGCCGGCATTCCGACAATTTGCACTCCCTCGAGGTCAATAGTCGTTGGACCATTTGGAGTGTTGGCCACCAAGGATTGCCAAATATAGGAACTTGAGACTGAGCCCATCGTAATAGGCTGTATCGGAAAGTTTCCTACCGGAATGTTACAGCCAGTTATCTGACTTAATACTTGAAGTGAGCCCGTCACTTGCACAGGACCGCTGTAAATGTGTAAGAGATCTCTTCCACCTAGTGAGCTTGGAACGGGATTGTAGGGGTTCATGTAACCAGTGCCCCACGAATTCGCGCCTTGCGAGTTCTGTAGAATATTTACTTTGAGTGAAAGCTCCATCAAGCGATTGTTGTTTAAGGGCCGATCCGAATCGTCGAGACTATCGTCATACTGCATACGGCCTAGAGAATTCGCTATTTGTTGCCCACTCGCAGCTCCATAACAATACCCACCCGAGCACTGATTGGCAGGACCAATCAGAGGATTGTATTGTGCCTGAGAGCCTCCGCTATTTTTCTTACCACAGGCGGTAAAGCCAAAGGTTGAAGCCAGCAATAAAAATGAAACTCCAAATTTTAGAGTTCTCCAGGCGGTCTGATGTTTGTGAGCGTTCATAACAATCTCCTAGTAATTAAAGGCTGCGTTCATATTTAAGTTAGTAAATGTACCTAATCTTTTGTAAGGCGCGACTTGAGATCCTTCGGCACTCTGAGTTCTAGTTTCCGGAGTAAGCCGGCTCGTAGATACAATAGTGTCTCCCACTAAAAATGCCCGACAATCATAGGGCCCTAAAGATACAAACCAACAGCGCTTGTCGGCTTGGGGTGGGACATATCCGAATGCTGGGGACGGTTGAAAGTTTGCGTACCAAACAGATCCACTGACTGAAGCGTCAGAAGCTCCATCACCTAAATCGTTGGTATTATCAATGACTAGAATCACGCCACCTGAAACATCAGCCCAAATAGGTTTGTCATCCTCAAAAAAAGCATGAAAGACACTTTTGCCCTGAAAAACAAACCAAGTGTTATGAATGACTTCTTCATTTGACCCGCCGGTTGCTAAGCGAATCTCCACATTCTGGCCGTTCTCAGTATAAGAGATCTTCATGATGCCGCCGTAACGACTATTCCCGTAATCCCTTAAGTCGACGCCAATTTTAATGTTAGTAGGATTATTCAAAGGCCATTTAGCAAAATCACTGAGTTGAGATGTCGAAGTGGGTGTAAAGGCGACCGTGTTAGCTGGGGTAATCACACCAGGAGTAACTGGAGGATTGGTATTAGTGGGCCCAGCTGAAGACGGCAATCCTGCCTTCTTGCTACAGCCTATCGATACGATACTCATCAATATTAATACTGATAATAATGTTTTTCTCATAATTTATAACCTACCTACTGACAATAATTGTCAGTTTTCGGTCTCCTCTACCCTTATTCATTTAAAGTTTCGTGCCAACGAAATGCCTAGCGGTGCTAAATTGGATAAGTATCTGAATTAATATTGATTTTACTGTTTTGGCGAAAATGTCTTCTTGGCTGAGGAGCCAAATTTGAGCTTAAGTCTAAACGTCACTGAGGTATTTTTTTAGTTATTCCAATGAGTTGTATGATCGAATTTGGTTTCTTCAGCTGTCTACTTTTTAGACATGATTTTCAGACACCTAGGAAAGAGACCTGTAGTTCTCCAGGAATACTGTCCTTTTAACTTTTCAGCGATTCTGTCCTCTATCGGCATCATGCTGCTAGTCTTTTAGCCTGATGTATTTTTATTAG
>JAWXAY010000040.1:0-5519 GCA_034439715.1 Pseudomonadota bacterium | reverse complement strand
CCTGATGCGCTAATCCGTGGGAAAGCGTACCAAAAAGAAACATAAAGAGGACAAAATCCCTGAAGAATTAAAGGCGGACAGAATCGCTGGAGAGTTACAGCAATGAGGGCAATTCCGTATTTGTTTACAATATTAACAGGTGAACAATAAAATATCACTATTTCTAATATACATCGAAGGGTACGGCATTGAGTTTGCAATATAAGATAACGATAAGCCAGAGTTACTGCTTGGGTAACTTTAGGTGATTGTCTTAGAATGAGAATATCTATATTGGGGATTTGGGGATACATAGATGGTTAAATCAGTTAGAGCGATTTCAATGCTTTTATCTTTACTCATTTTAACAATACTTACCGCAGTGGGGTTTCAAAATTGCTCTCAAAACCCACTTGTCTTAGGAACTAACTCATCCTCTAATAATGCAGATACAGACCCCGACCCAGGACTTCGTTATGTGCTAGTGAATGGCAACAAATCATTTACGGGATCTGTCGGAAACAATGTCGTGATTAGTTGGGATTTTGGCGACCGACAATTTAATGATTTAACTGTGCGTATAGACAAAGCTGACAATTGTGCTGCCAATTTAGGGCTAGGCGCCATTAGTAAAACCGGACTAAAAGCAATAGACCAAATTTCATTTACTTTAATTGGATGCCAACAATCTGCAAAATATGCGATATCAGTATTGGCATCTGATGCTCAAGGAACACTGACAATCGACTCTGTGAATCTGGAAGTTAATCCCTATGAAATCGCTGGTACCTATGATTTTGGTGGCATGATGGGTGGCCCTAGCTACTACAACAACGCACTCACCAATCCCTTGGTGACGGCCTGCCCACCGGGTTATACCTCAAGGCAAACTTTGGGAGCTCCCAATTTAGACTACGATCTTCATTATTGTTACCGTCCGCACAAAGCGGGTCGCCCGGCCGATTTTGATTTCGGTGGTATGTGGGGCGGTAGCGAACTCGGCGGCTACGTAAATTCAGTGACAGGAGCAAAAAGCTGCCCTGCTGGTTACTTTGCGCAGCAGGTTCGCGGGGCCGCCAACATTGATTATAACCTTTTTTATTGTTGGAAACCGCATATTCCAGGACAGAAAGGTATTGTCGACTTTGGCGGAATCTATGCCGGTACTAACACGCCATACGTAAATCCATTAACCAATGCCTACAGCTGCAGTACAGGATTTCAGTCTACCCAGCATTACGGCAGCCCTGCCCTTGATTATAGTCTTTATATGTGTACTAAGTTATTTTAGAAATTAGCTTTAGAAGCGATATCTATTTGATCGAATAAGTTTTCGAGTAAAACGAAATGCCGATTGTCGATTTCCAAAAAGAATGATTATCGAGTCTTTAGAGAAGTGTTATAAGGTGGCGATCCAAGCCCAGAAAAAATCTGGGCTTTATAATAATCCGGTGAACTTAGGCTGCACCTTTGTGTTTCTTGATTTCCAATCTAATTTGCTGTTTGGCGTCCTTAAAGACTTCTTGGCAAGGCTTGTTGGATTTCACTAAAGCCACTTGCAATGCTACAGCGTCACCAATATTAGGAATTTCATATCTTGCACCAATTATTGCTGGCGTAGAGTTGGAGTCTGAGAAAATTTTATTTCCATCATTTTTTGTACAGGCCTTTTTAATATCAGATTCAATCTTTTTTAATGTTTCTTCGCTGAGATGCGTTCCACTCTTTTTGAGTTCTTGCAGAATTGAGTCTATAGTTAGGCTTTCGCTCAATGCAATAGTAGGGAAAAGAGCCATGAGTCCAATCAATACTGCGCGACAAATTTTCATAAAGTCTCCTTGTTATTTAAGAATTCTAATTGTAACTTATGCCAGCTTTAAAAGAGACATATGTTAGTAGAGGTCTATTACAAGGCCCCATACTTAAAGTCGTAAGTCACCTGTCTAAAAGTTTGGACGTCTATGTAAGTTTGACGGTCCTAATTTTTTATCAAAAACGAGCCTTGAGGGAGTCTAATATTCTCATGTCAAATTCAAGTGGGTTTTGTGGTAACTGGAGTTCCTTTAGAGATTTGTATTTTGAATATCTATTTTATCGACCTAAGGCTTGATCAGTTCTTTTTGGTCGATTTAATTGGTCGCCAATCGCGGCTACCCATTAAAATAAAATAGTGCCGTATATCAAGGAGATTTTTATGAAGTACTCATTAGTCATGGTTCTAATACTTTCGACATTTGCTGCTTTGGCAGAGGACTCAGGTAAGGGGTTTGGTTTTTCTGGCAAAGGAATGGGTTTAAATGGTGATGGGGTTTTGGATTGTCACCAGAAGAGGCTGCCTATTCAGAATATGTCAAACGGGTTCAAGAACTTAATCAAGCGACATACTCTCAAATTAAAAAGAAAAATACCGATCGACATCGTCTCGATCCAAAACTGCAAATGCGTCTAAATAATTTGTTTGAAGAGCTGAGTGACATTAAGCTAATTGGTTGCGCTCAAAGAATCGAAGCGCTATCGGCTTCAGAACCCTTGGGTGGACAATTCATGTTAAGAAACGGTCAATCAACAATTATTGAAGGTGATAAAACCACAGTTTTTTCCGGCACAGCAAAAATGGTGGCAAGTAAAAATATGGGACTATGTAATACGAGCCCAGCAAAAAGAGTTGACGGACTTATAAACGGATTTACGTCGACATTGCCGAATCCAGATCTTTACAAGGATATGAAAGCCGATGGTGTCCCTGCGATGAAACAACGGTTTAAACACCATAGAGAGACATTGGAATCTTGTAGAGCTGAGTTTGGTGAACAGTTTAATAAGGTCGCCACGTTATACCCTTTCACAAGTGATATGGTCATCCCTACTGAAAATCCAAGCGATCATGATGGGAAACTCACTCGCTAAACACTGGTCTTCAAGCCACGATTTTGGTCAGGCACTCCCTCGCTTCAAGACGAGCCAAGGAGGGCGACTCAGATCTCCGTTTTTATCCCGCACTTTGCAATTTCGGCTCGAGTGGCATTATCGATTTGTTTGTCAACTGACTCTAAAATTGCTTTTGAATTAACTGCTAAAGTTGATCCCACGCATTCTTTTTTTACGTTATTTTTACTTCCAGAAAAAATACCAATTATCTCTCCATTATTATTAAAGACGGCTGCGCCCGATGATCCACTGACTCCATCCGCTGTTAAAAAAAGATAAGCGTCAGAAGAGAATAATAAGTCTGTTGCAGATCTTTGGATAGTACCCAAATTATAATTTGTACACTCATTCTTATAATCCAGCTTGGTTTGTCCCAACGACATAAATTTACCTTTTCCATCGGAGTTGTCGCCACTCGGCCGCTCAGTGGGCATGGGATAAGAAAATAATGTAACGGGCTGAACGGCATTTTTTTCTGCACTACTAAGTTTTGCACAAGACCGAGATCGGGATTTATCAACTCTCAAAACTATATAGTCGCCTTCAAGAAAGTAGCCTTCATCACTCCATTTTTTATAAAGTTTCGGCCGACGTTGCAATATGAGCGATTCAAAATTCTGTCCTTCTTCTTTGTTCAAATCTACAAAACCCTTACCGCCAATGGCAATTATTTCGGCGTCCTCGTAATCAAAGCCCGTGATCTGAATACGGCAGGTTTTACCTTGGAAAAAATTTTCGTAGGGATAGGTAACTACCGCATCGAATGGCTTTTCAGGAGTTGAAAGCATGGGGATTAAACAGCCATCAAAAAGGCAGTGGCGTGCGGTTAATAACAGGCCTTCGTTAGAAATGAAAGTTCCGGTACAATGCCCTACACCATCTTCTGTTTCAATGTTGATTTGGACACTGCTTTTCTCAGCTGCGGCGAGCTGTCCCTCTAGGTTTTCAATCTTTTCAAATTTAACATATTGCGATTGCGCAAACGCCAAGTCTGCGAAAACAATAGTCGTCACTAAAAACCAAAAATATTGGAAACAATAGTGCGGCTAAATCTCATAAAATGACTCCCTTTTGATAGGAAGAGTACTTTGCAAAAGTTAGTCCAGGATCCGGAAGGGAACTCCTCAAACCACTCCATTTCTGACCACGGAGCAGCCAGAAAATTCCACTCGTATTAGGCGATCGCATGAGGGGTGAAGCGCGCTAAAACGCCGGTGAGGCAGGAAGCGGGAGTGCAGAGCATGGGAGCTGAACTAGCGCGCCAGCTCCGCGGCTCGTCGACCACGGATGAGTGCGACTGAGTTTGGAATCTCGCCGACGATCGGTGGACGATCGGCAGAAATTTTTCAACGGCAGATTTGAGGCCAGACTCATTTCTTATCCCATCACTACCGCCGTAGGTTTGAAGCTGACGTTTATGAATCTCGAGTACTACATCCAATGAGATGTAAAGTATTTCACTCGGCAAGTTTCTTGAAGACACTTTTTTGCTTCTTTCTTATTTTATCACTTGTCTCAAGAGCATTCTTATCAACTTCTTTTTGAGTCATAGGTTCTAAAATAATCCTTTTACCTTCAACTGAGAGATGTAAGCAGTTGCATTTATCGACGTAGCGGCCACTAAAACTGCTAAAATAATATTTTTCATTTGTTCTCCAATGGAATGTTTTCTTGAAGCAATGCGAACACTAGACCCCATAATCGCAACAACTAGGTCGAACCAGTAGGACTTATAGAGAAAGGTTGCCCAAAACTGTTATTGGCAAGAGATTAGAAACGCAAATTTCGGCAAGCGCGGCCGCGTGGTTTTAGGCCCCTATTTGATCCGTTGTGCACTTTTGTGCATTTCAATTTTAAGCGTATTCCTTTATCTTGTTCAGAAGACATCTATATAAAAAAGGAGATTCTTATGAATATATCGTTTAAAGTTTTTTTACTGGTAATATTTGTGTCCAGCTTTTCACAAGCTGACACTACTATTGTCGAAACATCGAAGGGCTCTTATCTCCAGGAGGAATTAGCCCGTCTTAGACAGGAAAATATCAAGTTATACGAAAAGCTAATTGAAATTAATCAGCGTGAAGAGGAATCTAAAGCAGAGAAGGGAACTAAATATAGTCAGAGTTGTAGTTGTGGTGCTGGCAGTGGAAAATATTTTGAAAGTAATTTTTTTGGCACAACAGTAGGTTATGGAGCTTCGCCAGGTGAAGCGAACGCAATGGCCATAGAAGATTGTGTTTCTAGATTTATTCCAGAGACCCGCTATACAATAAAGGTAAGAGCAATTCCAAATAATTGTCATCTTTTGGATGCGAAATAAGTACTTTTAAATAAAGAAGCCGAGAGTTCTCTCGGCTTCTTTAACGCGCTGTAGACCCAAATAGGTGTCGGGCACCTCAAAGATCAAAATACAAATAGAACTCATACGGGACCGGACGCATCGCCATGGGCTGAATTTCGTGTTTGTACTTATACTCAGTCCACGTTTCGATGAGTTCTTTGGAAAACACATCACTGTGGTGTTCACGCAATTTCTTCCGCTTTAAATTGGCGCGGTTGATTGCCTCTGGTTATTGTAATTAGCGAGAAGTCCTGCATCGTTTTTAATATTT
>JAWXAY010000039.1:0-38611 GCA_034439715.1 Pseudomonadota bacterium | reverse complement strand
TTGCGACAAGCTCGTTACCTATTCCCGATTGCATCGCAATCGAGAATCAACAAGGAGAATTTAAAATTGGAAGGTTTCACTTATTTTTTCGACGCGTTATGGAAAAAATTAAACAAAGTTAGAAACTTATTTTGTGAAAATGGCCCTTAAATCTCACCCGGTATACCCAACAAAGGGTATCAGTTCTTAAGCCTTACGATTTAATCGCTTGTAGTGAACAAATAGGAATGCCGAGAATAAAAAAATCCCGATCGAAATAAATTGTGAAGTGGAAAGCACATTCTCAATCAAAAATCCGCGGATTTTATCGCCCCGATAGCTCTCAACAAAATATCGTCCTATTGAATATAAAATGCCGTAGGTTGCAAACATTTGGCCCAAAAATTTTCGGCGGGGATATAAAAACTCAAGAATAAAAAAAACTGTGAGCGCATTAAAAGCATCGTAGAGCTGAGCGGGATGCAGTGGCTGATTGAGCGGCGCGATTGACAAAGGATGGGTAAAAATCACGGCAAATGGATTATCGGCAGGACAAGACTGACCAAAGCAACATCCGGCCATAAAACAACCGATGCGACCAAAGGCATGCCCAAGTGCCAAACTAGGCGCAACCAAATCAATAAATTGTAATATCGGGATTTTATATCTCTTCGCGCGCCAAATTAAAGTTAGGGTGCCGCCGATTAGGCCGCCGTAAAATACGAGGCCGCCCTCCCAGAACTTAAACATTTCAAGTGGATCTTTTGAATACTCGCTCCAGCGGGTAAAGATATACAAAACTCGGCCACCAACAAATCCACCGAGCAGCGCCCAAAAAGCCACATCAGAGACATTCTCTAAATTCCAACCTAGTTTTTTGGACTTACGGCGAATTAAAAAAAGTCCGCATAAAAATCCTACGACAATAAAAAATCCGTATGTGTGTAATTTTATGAATTTGTATTCGAATAGCAGTGGGTGCATTGATAAATAGTACTAAGAAAATTTAACGTTTAGCAATCTTATTTAGGCGGATGTACAGCGCGACAGCACAAACCAATAGAATAAGGCTAATCAGCGAGGATATGCTTAAGCCCAAAAAGCTTGGCCCTCTTGCGTCCATTCGAAAATATTCCATAACCAGTCTACCCAATGCATGAAGAGTAAGCCATATAGCAAAGAGGACCCCCGGTATCCTGTTGTTCTTTAGTGGCCTGCTCTCTAACGTAATGAGAACGAAAAAAACTAAAAACTCCCAAATACTGGAATAAAGCTGGGTAGGGTGAAGACTTATACCAGTCGGCGCCTCGACACCCAATGGAAAGCGAATTCCCCAAGGTAAATAAGTTTCCTTGCCGTAGCAACAACCCGCCGCCAGACAAGCTAGCCGCCCCAGGCTGTACCCAAGGCTGATTATCGGCGCAAGCAAATCATGCCAAACTAGAATTGGTTGGCGCTTTTTCTTTAAAAACCAGATCCCACCCAACCAGGCTCCCAGAAATCCGCCGTAAAAAACAAACCCCCCTTGCCACACTTTAAAAATATCTGCCGGTTCCTCCCAATAATACTTAGGCTCTTCATAAATAACATGAAAAACTCGGGAACCCAGAAATCCACAAATCATAATCACTAAGCCAAGATCTAATGCTACTCCTCTATCCCTATTTAACTTCTGGGCCCGATGGAGCAGCCAAAATACACTCAACGAAAAAATGAGACTAATGATAACTGTATATGTGGGTAGCGCAACCGATCCGATGTGAACAAAGGGATACATCTATTAAGTATTCACTTTTTTTATCTGTGGCTTCGCCTGAAAAAACATTAATACTAAAAGAATTGCAACTCCGCAAACAATGGCCATATCGGCCACATTAAAAGCGGGCCAGTGAGTATCACTCACATAAAAATCTAAAAAATCAACGACATATCCCAGATGTAACCGATCAATGTAGTTACCGACGGCTCCGCCAAAAACCATAGAGAGCGCTACCACTTGAATTTTATCGTTATCTTCGACGCCCTTTAGGATAAATAGAATGATCATAAGTGCCGTCGGCGGCATAAGCATAAAAAACGTATCTCGAAAACCAGGATGAGTTTTTGCTAAGAATCCAAAGGCAGCGCCAAAATTTCGCACATAGGTAATATCAAAAAAACCCTGAATAACTGTGGTCGACTCGCCCAGATCATATTGGGTGTGTATGAGTATTTTGGTCATTTGGTCTAAGCAAACTATAAAGCCACCAATAGTCGCCAAAAAAACAAATTTTTTCATGTAAGCGCCTTTAAACATTTTGGACAAACACCGGGGTATTGATGTGCCGTTGGGGTAAGTTCATCATAAACCCAACAGCGTAGACATTTTTCTCCGTCTGACTTTTCTGCCTGCACTGAAAACGCACCTTTGTTTAATTCCACCTTCGATACAATAAAATATTCACCAAGACATTCTTTATATTTCTCGAGGCATTTGAACTGATTTCCGTCAGCTGTTATTTTAACCTTGGCTTCGAGAGAAGCTCCAATGGTTTTATTTTTACGAAGCTCCTCAAGTGCCTTAGAAGCCTCTCCTCGAACCTTGATAATTTCCGCAAACTCTTCAGTGAGGGCAGGCTGGCGCCACTCGGGACTTACCTTAGGAAAGGGCGTCAGAAAAATACTCTCGGGCTTGCTCCCCCCCCGCCAAGTAGTCATATGCTGCAAAGTTTCTTCTGACAAAAACGAAGTAATAGGCGCCATCAAAGTAGCCAGACTTACCGTAAGTTCATAGAGAACTGTCTGAGCTGATCTACGGCCGACGCCGCCTTTTTTTCCGGTATAAAGTCGATCTTTAATAATATCTAAATAAGTAGCTGAAAGGTCTGTGACAAAAAAATTATTTAACAAATGATAAACTTTGTAAAACTCGTAGTTTTCAAAAGCCAAGGTAGTTTTTTCAACAACTTGATTAAGCTGCGCTAGCGCCCACTTATCTAGTGGTAAAAGGTTTTCATAGGGCACACTGTCGCGATCCACATTAAAATCAGAAATATTACCGAGTAAAAAGCGAATGGTATTTCGAAAGCGACGATAGGCCTCCGTCAGTCGCGTAAAAATGTCAGGTCCACAGGTCAGGTCTTGCGCCACATCTTCATACACAGCAAATAATCTCAAAATTTCTGCGCCCAGCTTTTTGATCCATTCTTCAGGGTTCACCACGTTGCCTACGCTCTTGCTCATTTTTTTGCCAGCAGCGTCTACGACGAAGCCATGAGTAACAAGCGCTTTAAACGGCGAATCTCCGTAGCAAGCAATCGAAGTTAATAAGCTCGTCTGAAACCAACCCCGATGCTGATCGCTACCTTCAAGATAAACATCGGCGGGAAAGCGCAATTCTTTGGTGTGATGTTGGAGCGCTGAATGCATGATCCCACTGTCAAACCAAACGTCGAGAATGTCTTGTCCCTTTTTAAAAACTTGCCCGCCACATTTTTGGCATTTTTCTTTGCCTATCAAGCTTTCGATGGACTGTTCAAAATAGGCTTCGATACCGCCAGCCAACTCCATTTTGTCAGCTACTTTATTCATGATATCAGGTGAGGTCATTGCCTCCTCGCATTTTTCACAATGAAAAACGGGAATTGGAACTCCCCAAAGCCTTTGGCGACTCAAACACCAGTCGGGCCTATTTTCAATCATGGAACGCAAGCGATTGACCGACCAATCGGGAGAGAACTTAACGCCATTAATGGCCTTAAGAGCTAACTCTCGCACATTATATTTAGGGTCATCCATACGAATAAACCATTGTGGGGTAGCCCTAAAAATCAGGGGCGTTTTACTACGCCAACAATGAGGAAAACTGTGCGTGATCTCTTTTGCTGAAATTAAATGACCGCTCTTTTTTAATTTTTCGACAATAATTGGGTTTGCATCAAAAACAAATGTGCCCTTTAGCTCCGAATATTCAGCGGTATACTTTCCGGCTTCATCGACCGGACTTAAAATAGGTAGGCCATACTTTAATCCAACAACGTAATCTTCCTGCCCGTGTCCAGGTGCCGTGTGAACACACCCTGTGCCCGCTTCAAGAGTTACATGGGAACCCAAAATAACCGGAGAGGCCCTCTCAATAAAAGGATGTTTAGTTTTTATACCTTCTAATTTTTCACCTTTAATTTCTGGCCCCACAGCAGAAATTTCTAAATCGGCCTCTTTGCTAAAAACAGTTTCTAATTCTTTTGCTATGATTAAAATTTCTTCGCCCGAATCGTAGGCCTGATAAACATAATCGGGATTTACAGCCACCGCTAAGTTCGCAGGTAATGTCCAAGGAGTTGTGGTCCAAATCACAAAGGCCACGGGCTTTTTGAAGTTCCCAAATGGTGTCGGGCCATTTACATAAAATTTTACAAATATCGAAGGACTCCTGTGGTCTTGATACTCAACTTCGGCTTCAGCGAGAGCCGTTTGTAAAGCCCAGCACCAATAGACCGGTTTGTTGCCACGATAAAGCACACCTTTTTTGTAAATTCGTGCGAGCTCTCTCACTTCTTCAGCTTCATAATCTTTATCGATGGTTTTAAATGGGTGCTGCCAATCGGCTAGAATCCCTAAGCGTTCAAATTGTTCGGTCTGAATACCAACCCATTTGTTAGCTTCTTGTCGGCACAACTCACGAACATCTTTTGCTGAAAGACCCTTTCGTTTTTCGCCCAGTTTTTTGTTAACTTCGTGTTCAATTGGCAGTCCATGACAATCAAAACAGGGAATAAACGCTGCCGAAAACCCACTCATATTTCGGTATTTGATTACAATGTCTTTTAAAGTTTTGTTGAGCACGTGACCCATATGAATATTGCCATTGGCATAAGGAGGCCCATCCGGAAGCGTAAAAACTCCAAGTGAGGAGTTTTGTTTTACCATTTTTTGATAAATATCCAGGCTCTTCCATTTTTCAATCGCAAGCGGCTCCTTTTGAGGTAAATCGCCCTTCATTGGGAAAGTTGTATTGGGTAAATTAAGCGAGTCTTTGTAACTCACGGTACTTTCTTTATTCATATCTGCTTTAAGATAGCAGAATTTTTATTAATTTTGCAATTTTGATTTAGGAAAAATGGCGCTGGCCCTGTCGAAACCCAAAGTAATAAGCATCCGCAGAGCCTCAAACTCATGACTCAAATTAAATTCCAACTTGACTGTTTGAATCAATGCCCACGATTTTTCATCTAATTCAACCTGGCCTTTTTTGACTACCGGCTGGCTGGAGATTTCTCGAGATTCTGGTTCTAGCTCAGTCTTAAAGCTGGCCGGCTCCTCAAACTGCCGAAGGCCTTGAGCTAGACTCTTTAAATCGCTGCGAAAAGCATCAGAACTTGGTGGAGCACTCATGAGATTTGTTGGCAACTCACCATTGCCATTTCTCATCGATTTTTTAAACAAACTAACTAAGGCTTCTTTATTATTCTGTACCGCTTTTTGAATGTGATCGGGTTGATTTCCAAGCCAAGTCAAGGCTTGAGCCAACTCTCGATGGGTAAATGCTTCTGGAGGAATAAATCGCATAGTCGGCTAAGCTAACAGCCCCCGAGTCCGCAAATCAATCAAAAAAAACCTCGAATGAATTACTTCGGTACCGCGTAATCTTTGGGCACTATCCCGTATTTTTCAATCTTACGTAGTAAAGTCTTTTTTGGAATATTTGCGTGCAAAGCTGTTTGATTAATTCTGCCATTGAAAGCCTTTAACGCCTTGATAATAAATTCCTTTTCAAAAGTTTCTTTTTGTCTATTAAAATCAAACTCCGCTGAGCTGCCGCTTTCGCGACTGCCGTCCCCGTTGGACTGGTCTCTTAATTGGCCACCGCCAGACAAATCATCGTCCTGAGAAATTTCATCATTAGAACCATTGACATCCGCGAAATCAAGACCCGAGCTGACCTGCATTCTTTGAGCTACTGCATGAAATCCAGTCGTCATCAGAAGGGCCTCTGGCAACGATCCTAAAGTAAGCTGATTTGAAGTCTCCAAAATAAACGCGTGCTCGACTATATTTTCGAGTTCACGAATGTTTCCAGGCCACTCGTATTTTTTTAGACACTGAATAGCGTCACTTGAAATGCCTACGATACGCTTACTATGTGAAGCATTAAATTTTTTGATAAACATGTGCACCAAGTGCTCAATGTCATTTTTTCTTTCACGAAGATTTGGCAAATAAATCGGAAAAACATTTAATCGATAAAATAAATCTTCTCTAAATTTTCCATCCTTAATCATTTCTTCGAGTGGGCGATTTGTTGCGGCAATAATGCGCACGTTGGAATCAATTTCACGATTTGAACCGACAGGAGTAAATGCCTTTTCTTGCAATACGCGCAAAAGTTTCACCTGCATGAGTACAGGCATATCTCCCACCTCATCTAAAAATAATGTGCCACCCTCCGCAAACTGAAATTTTCCAATTTTTCTTTGATCAGCACCGGTGAACGAACCTTTTTCGTGACCAAAAAGCTCGCTTTCAAAAAGATTTTCGGGAATGGCCGAACAATTTATAGCGACGATTTTACCATCTTTTCGAGGAGAGTTAAAGTGAATAGCTCGAGCCACGAGCTCCTTACCAGTACCTGATTCTCCACGAATTAAAACAGGCGTGTCCACTTTAGAAAGTTTATGGATAATATTAAATACTTTTTGCATTTGTTCTGTATTGCCAATAATTTTACGACCTGATTCATGTAAAATTGGCGCACTCGCGGCAATTCCTGATATCAAATTGTGCGCTGATCGTGCTCGTTCAATTAAGGCGATGAGATCTTCTCCCTTAAACGGCTTCGCAATATAATGAAAGGCTCCCTCTTGCACGGCTCTCACCGCATCGTCAATCGTCGCATAGGCCGTCATCATAAGAACTATAATACCTGGATCATGTTCTTTAATAGCCTGCATGGCTTCAAAGCCAGAAAGCCTCGGCATATCGATGTCGAGAATCACCACATCAAAGCGACCATTGGCCTTTACCTTTTCGACCGCATTAAGGCCATCAAACGCCTCGTCAACCTGAATGCCTTTCGTAGCCTCTAAAGCGTTTCGGACTGATAATCGCAATCCGGCATCATCATCAACTACTAAAACTTTTATCATAACGTTCTCCTTCTAACTTTTTTCTGTCATTTATTGTTCCATAGGCAGAACCACCGAAAAAGTCGAGCCTTGCGCGGGTCGACTTTCAACATCAATTCGTCCTCTGTGAAGATCTACAAAATAACGGGCTAAGTAAAGCCCAATACCCGTGCCTTTAATCTTCGAGTTTTTAGCCTCTTTTGATCTATAAAATTTCATAAAAACATTTTGTTGTTCATCTTCTGAAATACCAATCCCCTGGTCAGCAAACTGAATCACTACTTCGCCGTTAGATTCTTCGGTAGTGACCAGAACTTTAGTACCTTCGGGGCTATACTTGATAGCATTTTCAATGAGATTGCTAAATACCTGGCGCATCAATTCCACATCAACCTTCGCACTAAACATGGGTTCAAACTCGCCAATGATTTCGATGTTTCTTTCTTTCGCAAAAAAATCATATTTTTCGATCACTTCTTGAACCAGCGAATTTATGTCTCTCGATGAAAAGTGTAAATTAATTCCCTGGCTTTCGACTCTTCCTAAATCGAGGATCGAGGTAATAAATTCTGTCAAATCTCGCGATGATTGGGTGATAGTATCTAGGGCCTGGGTCTGTTTGGGATTTAACTCGACCGTCTCTCTTTTTATTAAATCGATCATGCCTTGAATTCGTGCCAACGGCGTTTTTATGTCATGTGACATCATGCTGAGAAAATTTGATTTTAATTCTTCTACTTGCGAGAGTATTTTATTTCTCTGAAAGAGCTCCCAACTTTTTCTGTTCTCTAAAATTAATCGATAAGGAATTAAAAAGTAATAGCAGACAAACATGGCAATCAAAGTATGGGCCATTCCTAGCCAAACGCCGGCTAAAGACAGTAGGCTCCACGATAAGGTGACATATGCTAAAACACTGGCAAGGAGAATTAAAAGTCCACGGCTTGGCTTAAGCGCTAAAACAACGTAAACGATTAGCCAAGAAAACAATAAAGTCGCTACTATATTTATCCAGTAATTTACTTTTATGGGCGAGCTATTTAATATCATCGTATCCATCATGTTCGCGTGTAACTCTAATACTGTCATAGCCATTTGATCTTGAGAGTAAGGAGTTTGCACATAGTCTTTGTTGGAACCCAAAGTATCGCGACCAACAAATACGATTTTATCCGTCAATTGACTGGCAGGGATTTTATTTTCTAATACAGATGAAAAACTAAGCGCCCGATAAGTGCCTTGAGGGTGATAATCTATAAAGGCTTCGTTAAACTCATCGTCATAAATAAGGCCCCGCACTCCTTCTTCTCTGGTAATTCCTGCGAAATGAGGATGAAAAGCCATTTTTCCTTCATAAGAAACTAACATTCGCCGCGTAACACCGTCTCCTCCAGAACTATTTCTATCAGCTAGTTTCGGGCCGATGGCCACTTTGATTCCGGTAAAAGGCGGCGGCATTTCTAGACGCCCTTCTTCTCCCTTGAGATTTAATTTTTCACTCACAACGATAAAGTTATTAAGCCCTGAGGCTAACTCCCCAAATTCTTGCAATTCCTCATAAGCGCCGACCAACTCTTTAGGGTGAATTAAATAAACGATGGCTTTAGGTTTTTGCGCCAGTAATAGTTTTAAAAACTCTATATGATCTTTAGCATTGGGACTGCGGCGCATATCGCGCACGGTCTCTTGATCGATTGCAATTGTTGCTACCGTGTCAGAAACTTTTGAAACAGGCTTGTAGATGACACGTAAATCGTAGAGGTAGTTTTCAACTCCCGTCAGAGAAAAAAACTGATAAAGCAAAACGGTAATTAATAGTGAAATAGCGCAGCGAATAGCCTGAAAACGAAAGCTTTTGCTCACAAGAATTTTCTCTAGCTTTTCGATTTTAGGTATCTTAAGTTTCACTCAAAAATCCTCGGAGCTCAGAGCAAATATAAGCAAGCCCCGCGCCAAAATAATAACGATTTCTCAACGGTTTGAGGCCGTTCACCAATTCGAAAATATAACCTAAAATGACGATAAGGTGTCAAAAAGACACTGAAATCTCTAACTTATTGATAAGTGACTGTTCTTGACCTTGAGGTGACGTAAAAAGTCGGCGCGTAGTCACTCCTCTTGATCAAGTTCCGCTCCCGGTTCTGTGCCTGATTTAAAGTAAAGTTCAATAGATTCAGGCCACTCTGTTTTTTTGCCATCGTCTTGTGGCGGCGGCGTAAATGGGACTGTCGCGTTGACCACACCATCAGGTAAAGGAAAGTCGATGGGTGGGTATTGTCCCGCATAATTTTTCATGTACTCTGCCCAAATCGGCAGAGCGCCGCTGGCCCCCGTTAGTCCGTGTGACTCATTATTATCGTAACCAATCCACACGATCGCAACGTGATAGGGCGTAAAACCCGCAAACCAAGCGTCCTTTGTGTCACTGGTAGTTCCTGTTTTACCCGCAGCTGGATGCGTAAAGCCATAATATTTAGCGGCGCGACCTGAGCCTGTTTGTAGTGTCTGTTTCATCATACCCGTTAAAACGGTAGCATCTTCTCGAGAGACTGAAGGCTCTTCTTTGTAATTGTGAGAGTACACCTTATTGCCTTCTAAATCTTCGACATGGCGAATGAACGAAAGATCAATTTTTGAACCTTGCCGAGAAATAGTGGTATAGGCTTTCAAAACTTCAATGGGAAAAAGCTCAAACGCGCCCAGGGTAATCGACGGCACCGGCAAAAGTTTAGAATCAACTCCTAAGCGCCTGGCCACGTCTATCACCGAGGGCAAACCTACTTGAATTCCTAAGTTCGCAGTCGCGGCATTTAAAGAATCTTTTAGTGCGACATAAAGTGGAACATTATTGCGAAATTTTTTATCGTAATTTTGGGGAGACCACTTTTGACCCTCATAGCGATAGTTAAATTCTTTATCTTCGATAATAGTGAGCGGGGTATAAGGATTTCCCTCTGGCGTTAGACCCTCAAGGGCTGTCAAAAAGACAACCGGCTTCATGATGGAGCCGACTTGCCGGTGACCCATAATCGCCCGATTAAATTGACTTACCTTGTACCCACGACCGCCCACCAACGCCTGAATATACCCCGAGTTAGGGTCGGCTGAGATGAGACAGGTTTCTAAAAGATTACCTTTTTCTTTACGCTCTTTAATTTTTTTAAAATCCCTTTCTAATTTATCTAAACCTTTTTCTGCCGCACTTGTTGCTAGAAATTGGGCCCGTCTATTGAGAGTGGTATAAACCCGTAAACCCTTTTCCGTATCTATTTTTTCTCGGACCATTTGGTTCATCACCGCATCTACAAAATACGGCGCGGTTTCAGTTTGAATAGCTGGAGGCCGATTGGGTAGCTTGGTGGCTAACGCCTCAGAAAATTCGGTCTGAGTAATTTTTTTAAGCGTTACCATTCGCTCGAGCACTAATTTTCTACGTGCTAAAGCTTTCTCAGGTTTCGTGAAGGGATTGAAAATCCCAGGCCCATTCACGATTGCAGCCATTAGCGCGCACTCTGAAAGATTGAGTTCTTCGAGATCTTTAGAAAAATAGTGTCGAGCTGCCGAGCCGTATCCCCGTATTTGAAAAGGTCCGTTTTGGCCCATGTAAATAACATTTAGGTAAGTTTCAAGAATGTCATCTTTACTGACATGGGCCTCGAGCACCAGTGCCATCCCTATTTCAGTAATTTTTCTTTTAATAGTCCTCTCACTGGTTAAGTAATAATTCTTGACCAGTTGTTGCGTCAGGGTACTTCCCCCTTCACTGACACTTCCGCGACGAATATTTCGCCACATCGCCCGCGCCATTCCACCAACACTAAAACCTCTATGTTCCAAAAATCCCGAGTCTTCGATGGCTAAAAGTGCCTCTAAGCAGATTGGCGGCGTATCATTGATTTTTACCAATCTACGAATGACAGGCGTGTTGCCGTAAAACTGAGCAAACAGCTCTGGCTCTAATTCAATAAAAAGTTTGGGTTCCAATTTTTCGCCTTCAAAAATTTCCACTACAACTTCTTTTTCTCCAATAGCTATTAGTTGCCAAGTCGTCGCTTTATGAATGTACACACATTTTTGTACGCCATCAGGAAGAGACTCCGGCAAGACCTGAAGGCATTGCTCAAGGTCCAAAATGGCATAGTCACCTTCTCGTAAAATTTGTCCTTCATCTCTTTGTCGATATTTGTGTTGTACAAGAGTAGAAGATAGAAAATCTTTTTGTAATGTTTGACCTTTAATTATTTTTTCAGGAGCAGAATACAACTCAATGGGTGGAGCAAATTGCCTTTCTTTTAACCTCGAAGCGATGGTTTTATTAAGGAAGAGCAACCAGGAAAAAATCCCGATGATAAAGAGCGTTAGTGTTAAAATCGTAAGTAAAATAAAGCGCTTCATAATTGACGATAAACTTGACTTTAGAGGGGCATCTCCGTTTAGTCAAAGGTATGAAACTTTCAAGTATGGAAATTGAAAAAATGGTTCGTAAAATTTTTGATGCACTAAAATCGAACAATGTGGCTCAATTCAAAACGACTGAAGACAAAGTTTTTAAGCGCGCAGTCGAATTGGTCAAAGAAGAATTTGATAAAGAAACTGTCCTTGAAAAAGAAGTTAATGAAATGATGGATGAACTTGAACGGCAAAATCCAAATAATTTTGAACGTTATAAGATGTTCCCGCTTCTCAAAAAAAAGCTTGCTAAACAAAAGGGCATAATACTGTGATATTATCCGAAGATCGGCAATCGCATTTAGCTCACATCATAATCGATGGAATCTGGGAAGACGACCTTATTGATTACTCCGATGATGATTTTGCGTTGAGAGTAGCAAAAAAAGCAATTATAGAATTCGTAAAAGATATGGGTGACTTGGATTCCAAAATTCGAACCAAACTTTTATCGTTAAAACGTGGCGTAACTGAAGGAAGTCCTGAATGGGACATTCTGTATAAAAAATATGTTGCTGAAGAGATGGGGAAACGTGGCCAAAGCTAAGAAGAAAAAACAAGTAAAAAAACCAGTTAAAAAACCGGTAAAAAAACAATTAAAAAAACTGCCAAAAACAACAAAAATGAAATCAACGACCGATATGTCGAATATGTTTGTACCACTTGATGACCGAGTTTTAATCGAACGAAGTGATGTCGCCACCAAAACTGCCAGTGGATTATTCATTCCCGACTCTGGCCAAGAGCAAACCAATAAAGGAACTGTAGTTTGCGTGGGACCCGGCCACAAATCGATCAAGGGTCATCTGCGACCAACTTCCGTTAAGATGGGAGAACGGGTCCTCTTCGCCAAGTATGCCGGAACGGAGATTAAAATAGGAGACGACGAATATATTGTCCTGCGTGAAACTGATATTATTGGAGTGTTAGAAAAATGAGAAACACAAAAAAACTTTTGCTTACTATAGTTTTATTTGGTCTTAGTTTAAAATCCCAAGCCCTCGTACTCGACTTTTCCGGCAATTATCGCCTCGAAGGTTTTCAAATGCAAAATGCCGAGCTGGATTCAATTAGGCGTGACACCTCATATATTCTTCATCACCTTTATTTAAAGCCTAAAATAATCGCTGCCGACGGACTCAATATTTATTCCCGATTTGATCTTTTTAATAATGCTAACTATCCCAATTCGCAAATGGGCCAAACTTTTGGACAGAGCCCTGGTTTAGGGACTGCCAGCCCAACCCCAACCACTAACGATTCTAATTCGAACGTACTTACACAAAATCAGAAGGACGAAGATTTTGTCGCCACGGAGCTTTACTTAAGCGCTATCTCTGAGTACGGACAATTTATCGCTGGTCGCAAAATGTTCGGGTTTGGTTTAGGTATTTCTCACAATGCGGGGCAAGGAGCTTTTGATCACTGGTTTGACTCCAAAGACATGTTGAGCTTCACCATGGGCTTAGGAAACTTCAACTTCACGCCTATCTTTGCCAAAGTTTCCGAAAGTAAATACAATCTCGCCGACGATATTAATGAATATATGTTAGATATCTCTTACCATAATGCTGAGACTAATATTAAATTTGGAATTCTTTACGAGTCTCGTGTCGCGGCCCCCTCCAGTAACGATGCTCCTAAAGGGACTGCTCCTGGCGACGCTTATGGTGGCGCTATCAACACTCGACCCGATGATTGGGCTTCGCAACGATTAAATCTTTTTTACGAAAGAAACTTTGAAACTCTGCGCGTGGGTTTTGAGGCGGCAACTAATACGGGATCAACCGGTGTACAGACAACAATCGAAGAAGTAACAATTAATTCAGTGGGCCTTGCCTTAGAATTGGATTATACACCAAAAGGCTCTAAGTGGGGTTGGTCACTTCACTCAGTTTATGCCAGTGGCGATGATCCTTCGACTGATGGAAAATATGAAGGTTTTATCTTTGATAAAAACTATGACGTGGCAATGTTACTCGGCAACAGAGTCTTAGGACAGGCAAATATTTTTCGTACAAATTTAGCGCGCAATGCTAGCGTTCCTACTGTGGCAGGCGATACATCAGCTTCTGCCTTTGCGGACGAAGAGGCATTAAGTAACGTTTTGATTTTAGCTCCACAGGCCATTTACCACTGGAAACCAAATTTAGATTTGGGATTTCTTGTAGCCTTTGGACAGTTGAACACGGAACCACTGGTCGGCAATGACACTGATACTGATTTAGGTTATGAGTTTGATGTTTGGCTTAACTACAAGCCACATGATCGACTCACGTGGTACAATGGAATGGGATTTTTATTTCCCGGTAAAGCCTTTGCTGGGGGCACCAACAATTTCGATACCGAGATAAGTTTTGCTCTAACTACAAAGGCTGCAATTAGCTTTTAGTAAATTAAAAAAGTGGTCTGAATCCGCCGCCGCCTGTGTGGGCACCTATGTAGGCTCCGCCACCAAAACCTCCGCCAAATCCGCCACCACCACCAAAGCCTCCGCCGCCGCCAAACCCGCCGCCACCGTTACCAAACAGTCCACCACCTGGAGCAATAAACATTGAGTGCGCTGCTGGAATAGGATTGTAGGGTGAGTAAGGTCGCATGTAACCGCCGGGGCCAATGCCACCGTTCATTCCACCGTTCATTCCACCGTTCATTCCACCGTTCATTCCACCGTTCATTCCACCGTTCATTCCACCGTTCATTCCACCGTTCATAAATCCTTGACCTTGATATCCATTTTGATAAGGCCCGCCTGGACCCATTGGCCTCATGCCACCGTTAAATCCGCCATTGAAACCACCGTTAATTCCACCGTTGAAACCACCATTCATGCCCATCATAGGGGGACGATTCATCATTCCCGGACCCATCATTCCCGGTCCGTTCATTCCACCGTTAAATCCACCATTCATTCCCATCATGGGGGGGCGACCCATCATACCGGGACCCATCATACCAGGACGTGGCATACCAGGGTTCATCATGCCGTTCATCATACCCATTCGGTTGTTGCCATAAGGGCCATTGGGGCCGTAACGACTTTGTTGGTGACGAGGATTTGCCGCCGCCATAAATTGTTCTTCGATACGTGAATTTAACATTTGAGTCTCATTCATCGAGTTCATACCACCCAGACCAATTTCGGGATCAAGCTCAATTTGGTTCAAATAAAATGCGGCGTTGCCAGGTACCGGGAGTTGCCTTTGCAAATGGTACTGATGCAACTGTTGTAATCGCGTTTGTAGGCTTGTAACCTGTCCAAAATTTCCTGTCCTCTGAGCAACTGCCTCGGCACTTCTTAAAGAACTATTTAATACTGACAGTTGTGATAATATTTCTGCACCCTCAATTTTTACCTGACCTCGAGCCATTAAGCCTTCAACTTGATGACCCATTCTGTGAACGCCACTTGATTCGTGGTCGATTAATTTATCTTTAAGGTCTTCAGCGACTTCTAAGCAACCACTGTCTTCTCGTTTTTCTTTATCAGACAAACATTTTGATAAGTGGCCTTCTAATTTTTTATAGAATTTGCTAACTGACCCATCGGTAATTTTTTTACCGTTGGCATCTTTTTCGCCATGTTTTGAGGCGAGGTCATCTATTCTTTTGCTGTAGCAAGAAATTTTTTCTTCGGCAGAAAGCTTTTCGTACTTCTCCTTGCTGTCGTCGACTTTAGAGTCTTCTGCAATTTCACAATTATAAATTCGCTCATTTAACTTTTTTTGCGCCGCTGATTTTTCTTTATCAATTTGAGAATCGTCAGCATTTTTACCTTTCGAATCTTTGGACTTGCCTCGAGATTTAACCTCTGCAACATAGTCGTCTAAGTGCTTTGTCTCGCCTGTTTTTCCTACCGCCATTTCTAAAGCAGCCTTTAACCAAGTATCCACTGCCCTAATGTCTTTTGTTGCTACATATGCGGCACTTGTTTCGAACCCAGAATCAAAGTAACAGTCATTACAGTTTTCAAGTCGTTTTTTTTCTTCAGAAGAAGTGTAAACATCATCCGACAATCCGTAGGCCGCAGCCAAATCTTTTGCCACCGGCTTGATACGATAACGCACCAAAGCCTGTCCCGTGTCGTCCTGATTTACTACACGAATTATCCGCATTTTGATTTTCTTTTTAACTCCGTCTACTTCAACATCGGCGTAGATTGTGCCTTCGGACTCACGAATCTTTTCTGCAGATAAGCCAGATAAGCTCGTAGTGCCAGTAACTACATATCTATTAATAGAGGTATTGACCGCGAGGACCACAAATAGTGCTATTACTAGCGGCCTATTTATTGATGCTTGGTTAAAAGTTCTCATAATATGATCTCCTAAAATAAAAAACTATTACACACACACCTTGTTAATCCACTTTCCGTTCCAAGGGCCAAAACCATAACATATTGATATTACTTATTTTTTTAGCCCACATGGTATGTCTAATTTTTAGACAAGTGTTAGGATCCTGAGACCTCGTCCCAGCTACAGGGACAATAGCGCTACAAAACTAGGTGTTTACCGAAGATCAAATAATTTACATCACATACCCATCAAAATTGACGTATTAGGGCACTTTAGGTAGGTGTTTGCCATGCGACTTACTTTTAATTCGAATACAGATCCCAAGATTGATTCATCAGATTGGACCAATTGGACTTGGCAACTTAAAAATTCGCTTTCAACTCTGCAGGATTTCGAAAAATGCCTCACACTAACTGAGGATGAACGACGGTTTTTTGATAAAAAATCACCCTTTCAGGTCCGTGTAACTCCCTATTATATGCAATTGGCGACCACTCCCGCGATCCGAAAAATTCTTTTGCCCAGCCAAATGGAGTATCAAGCCTTTACGCAAGAGATGCCCGACCCCCTCGCTGAAACTAAGAATAATCCTGTCTCTCGGATCGTACACCGCTATCCAGATCGCGCGCTATTTTTGATTACAGATATGTGCAGTGTGTATTGTCGTTTTTGCACTCGCAAATATTTTACGGGACAAGAACAATCATTTATTAAATCTAATGAGTACGAGGCGGCTCTCAGTTATATCAAGAGTAAACCACAAATCAGAGAGGTTATTCTCTCGGGTGGCGACCCTCTGACAATCTCAGATCAGCTGCTATTAAAAACCTTAAAAGATCTACGTGCCATAGAACACGTGGAGATTATTCGCATTGGCAGTCGTATGCCGGTCGTTTGTCCCATGCGCATCACGCGTGAACTCGCGCTGGGATTGCGCGAATACGCGCCTGTATTTTTTATGACTCACTTTAATCATCCAAAAGAGTTAACTGCTGAGGCTGGAGCAGCGCTAGGTCTACTCGTTGATCACGGAATACCTGTATTTAATCAATCTGTTTTACTTAATGGCGTCAATAATCACCCCGCGATTATGCAGGCGCTGTCTCGTCGCTTACTTTATTTACGCGTTAAACCCTATTACATGTTTCAGTGTGATCCCTCTATGGGGAGCGATCATTTAAGAACCTCAGTAGAGGAATCATTAGCGATCCAGCGTGAACTTTGGGGCAGACTTTCAGGTCTTGCTATGCCCAACCTATCGCTCGACATTCCGGGTGGCGGCGGCAAGGTAGCGCTTGTTCCTGAATTCGAAACCTCCCATTTTGGTAACAAACGAACTTACTGTGGTTTTGACGGCATCTCAGGTGAGTACGTAAACCCATGTCCCACGCTACATGCGCTACCAGACGATATTGCGGATTATGCCGAAGAGTTTGAATTGATTAAAAAGAAGTCCCTATAGCTTGACCACAGGGACTCTAAAAATATTTTCTGAGATTACATTTTCCAGCTAATTAAAATCGCTGGTGCTAGTTCGGTAACTTTATAATCTGTGGCTACTTCCGGTGCTCCTACAACTTTATATTTGTCGTAAGTAAAAGATCGATAACCAAGTTGAACACCAAGCTTAACGCCATTACCCACATCAAATCCGTAACCTAAATCTACACCCATGCCAGTACCAGTGAATTCGTTGTTCGAGACATCTTCGTTAGATGCATTTACAAAATAATTAAATATAAATTGCCAATTGCCCACAACATAACCGATAGCGGCGCCCATTTGATTATAATTATCTTCAAATGTCCCTGTGCCTACCACTACAGTTTTATCGGTTTTAGTTTCATAGATACCGCCCAGATACAGACCATTTCCTAAAACATAACCAGCGCCCAAAGATGTAAAAGTAATATTTTCTTTGGCGTCTGTAGCTGACGGGATCGTTGACTTGGCCGTTGTATTATCTAACGACACGACACCTTTTAACATAAACTGTGCCTGAGCGGAACTCAGTCCCATTATCAAAAAAGAAATAAAAACTAAAATCCTATTTAAATGTTTCATGCCTAACTCCTTGTTGTTAATCACACCTATAACGGTACTAATAAAAAACAGCTCTTGTATAGTTTTTTTATACCTTTTCTAGGCGGGCGAATTTAGTGACAAATTTTTTGATACTGTGGTTAGAAAACAACACGCTCAGTTTTTCATCCTCGCCCTGACCCTCAATGAGTACTACGGCCCCTACACCATAAGTGGGGTGTTTTACTTTCATGCCTTTACGGTAAGTAGATTTCGACGAGTCATCAGACGAATACTCATCGTAGGTGGGCATTGATTGCACGGTTTCTGAGAAGTCCGCCTTTTTTCTGTAGGCCGGCTTAAAGGTTCTTGCTGGCTCGACGACGCGCAAACTTTGCCGATTCAAAAATGCGGGAGGCTCACTAAAAAACGTAGCAGGAATTTCACTTAAAAAGCGGCTAGGTTGATTTACTTTTTCTTGCCCCCACATACGCCGGTGACGGGCAAACGAAAGATATAAACGTTTTCGAGCTCGGGTCATGCCGACATAAGCGAGTCGCCGTTCTTCTTCTAGATTATCAGAAAAACCACTGTCGCCGCGAATACTGGGGAACAAACCGTCCTCCATCCCCGTCATAAATACCACTGGAAATTCCAGGCCCTTAGAAATGTGAAGAGTCATGAGCGTCACGTAGTCTTCAGTCTCACTCGCCTTATCGAGATCGGTCAAAAGCGCCATTTCCTCTAGAAAATCTTTGAGACTCGCCTCATCTCCGCGTTCTTCCTCGTATTCGACAATCGCATTCTGAAATTCACCCAAGTTTTCTACTCTGAAGCCAGACTCCAAAGTGTCTTCGCCTTTAAGCTCTTTTAAATATCCCGATTTGTGGAGGAGATCTTGGAATAAATCCGAAGGCATCAATTGTTCGGCCAGCACTTGCATGGTCCTGATAAGCTCTACAAATTCGCCGAGTTTTTTTATCGTGCCTACGTTAAAAAGTTTTTGGCTGATGGCACCTGCAATAACTTCTAGCCAGTTTTGGGCCGCACGATGAGCCCCCAACTCTTCTATTTTATCTAACGTGGTTTTACCAAGTCCTCGTTTTGGTACATTTAATATTCTTTTGAAACTAATCGTGTCTTGGGGATTTAGCAAAAATCGCAGGTAACACAAAACGTCTTTGATTTCTCGACGCTCATAAAACTTAACGCCACCAATAAGCTTATAGGGTACGGAGTTGGCGCGCAGCTGCTCCTCGATCACCCTAGACTGAGCATTAGTGCGATAAAAAATCGCGATATCACGCGGCTTGGTTTTATGATAATCACAAAGCTCGCGAACTTCTCTGACAATATTTTGCGCCTCTTCATATTCAGAATTAGTCTCATTGAGATTTATTTTTTCTCCAACTTCATTTTCAGAAAAAAGAGTTTTATCTTTTCTCAAAGAATTTCTAGAAATTAATTGTGACGCCGCCTGCACGATTGTTTGTGTCGAGCGATAGTTTTGTTCAAGTTTAATTACTTTACAGTTAGCAAAATCCTTTTCAAAACTAAAAATGTTTCCGATGTCCGCTCCGCGCCAACTATAGATAGACTGGTCCTCGTCTCCTACAGCGCAAACATTTTGGTGTAAATGACCCAATTGATGAATTAACTTATATTGAATAGGATTCGTGTCTTGGTACTCATCGACTAAAATAAACTTGAACTGACGATGATAGCGCTCAAGGATTTCAGGAAATTTTTTAAAAATATCGTGTGTCTTTAAAAGAAGGTCCGAAAAATCTAGCGCATTGGCCTTAAACATTTCGTTTTCATATCGTTCGTAAATCTGCAGCGTCTTATCGTCCATAATAAAGGTCGGAAACGACCCAACCTCTTGCACGCCAAGCCCCATGGATTTCGCTTTATTAATTCTTTCTTTGGCTCCAGCGGGTGGATAGACTTTTTCGTTTATTCCTAGGTCGGAAATAACTTTTTTTAACATCTTCTCTTGATCATTATCGTCATAAATAACCCAGCTAGGGTTGTAGCCCAGAACAGTGAGGTGCAATCTTAAGATTCTTACACAGGTAGAATGAAATGTACTAATCCACATGGGAGTAGCTACCGGTATACCAATTTCTTGCAGGAGCTTCACAGTTCGCTCATGCATTTCACGCGCGGCTTTATTAGTAAAGGTCACCGCTAGAATCTCGTGAGGTGCTGCTTCGCCGTGGGCAATTATATTGGCAATTCGATGGGTCAATACACGGGTCTTGCCAGAACCTGCACCCGCCAAAACCAAAAGAGGCCCAAGGATACTTTCGACACCCTCTTTTTGCGGCGGATTCAGATTTTGTGTAATTAGTTCAAAACTCATACGCAAACTTTTCTCTATTTATTTTTAAACTTGAATTTTTGTCTCTAGTTAGCTAGTTTAATGCCTCGCGTCTAAATCACTTGTCTTCAATAGATATAAGAAGGGCTAAAAGTATGCAACGAATAATGCGTTTGGGATTGCCCTTTGTTGTGATTTTGACCGGATTATTTATAGCCTGTGCCCCAAAAAAAACTGGCTCACCCACCCGTGTGCTAATTCCTTGGCCGACGGCAGAAAACAAGTACTCGCTGCAAACCGTGGAACTGCCGACGATCACCAACATCAATAAGTTTGAAGGCGCCGCCGCCGAATTTATGGACAACCCCAGCTTAGTTCGAAATACGCTTTCGGGTGCAGCTGTACAGGGCGATTTTTTCACAAACGAAAAGGGTGTTTTTGTCGCTAAAGATTTTAAAACTCTCAACCTAATAACTGTTTACGCCCACATTGAACGGCTCAATCAATTTATGGATCAGTTAGAACTTTCCTCACTAATACCACTACCCCGTAAAATAGCGGTGGGATTAAGATCTAATTTATTGGATTTGCCTAAAACTAATAACGCTATTTACATTGGCCCGCTTGATACAATTGTTATTCTTCCTTATGAGGAGAGCGGCTTACCCATTTCAATGAATGCGGGAATTCTGGCACATGAATATTTTCATGCTATTTTTCATAATATTATATTAAAGGATTTCTTAAAAGAGCAAAATGAGTGGACTGAGGCTGACGCTGAATTTCACAGGTTAGATGGGATCATCCCTAAGCCAGATCGAGCCGAGGATCGCGATATTAAATGCCCTAATGAAAATCCAAAAGACCTCACAAATAAAGAATTGAACCAATTAATTTTTAGTGGGCTCAATGAGGGCCTGGCTGATTTATGGGCCTGGATATATACCGGTGATCCGGCCTTCATGTCTTATTCCATTTCGGGACAAAGCCATCGTAAATTGGACCGCCCAATAGCTCGCCTTCCCACAGTTAAATATATTCGAGACGAATATCGCACTCGCCTCGAGGAAAATTGTAATAAACGCCTCACCATCAAAAATATGCGTAGAAAGGCCTATACCTGGGGCTCTTCAATTGCTCAGTTTTTTGTTAAATTGGTAGAATCTGATTTTAAAAAAGTGGGCGCTGAGCATAGAAAACTTCTCGCAGAGAAAATTATAAAATCTGTCAAGAATTTTTCAACAGCTCTAAATAATGAAGAAAAATCTGATAAAGCTATGTCTCTCAATCGATTTTTTCAGCAGTATTTTTTGGCCAACGAAAAGGCTAGTGGTAAAACTTGTGAATTTTTAAGCCAGGTGATGGCTAAAGAAGAAACCGAGCTTGAGAGCGCCAACAAGGTGCACGGATGCCCTTAATAGTTTCAGTTTTATTGTCGTTTTTCTCGATGGCCCCCGCTCTAGCCCAATTTTCGGCAGAGTTGAAAGCGGGAATTCAGACGGATCGTGGCCAGGACCCTCTACCCGATGGCACGAAATTTTCAGCGGGAATTGTTTATGATCTTGGGTCTTGGAGTTATCAATTTAACTACTCCCATGTTGGTCGGTCTGAAGTTGGCAATGCCACAGTGGGCACCAAGCTATCAACTAAAGAATATTTGGGTTGGGCTCGCTACGGATTTTTTAAGGCGAAACATATTGAAACCTATGGTGGTATCGGCACTGGTTTTAAATTAGATCTCGCAAACATTCGTCTTTATGATGAAGCCGTCACCGAAAAAAGCGAGCGTCAATGGTTGGTGGGAATTTGTACAGGAGCCATTGTTCCGTTTAATCAGCAAATCGCCGCCAATTTAGAGCTTGAATTATTAAATCAACCCGGCGTTGATTTTTTAGAAGTTGCCATTCTGTTGGGGATGTCGTTTCGGTTTTAGTATCGCTTTGTTAAAACATTAAATCGCCACAACAACAGAAGCGAAGATAGCATCAGGCCTACCATAAGTCCCCACCAAACTCCTTGGGCCCCTAGATCATAGCTAAAACCCAAAACATAGGCCAATGGCAAACACACAAACCCATAAGAAAAAAGCGTAATAAGAGTCGGCACCTTGATGTCTAAGAGTCCCCTCAACAATCCTACCGCCACCGCCTGTACTCCATCAAACAGTTGGAACAGAGCCGCTACTACTAATAATTTTTCAGCAATGGCCCAAACTTCTGTGTCATCTACAAAAAGCGGAGGAAAAAATTTCTTTCCCAAAATTATGATAACCGCAAAAAACAACATACTAATCGCCACGATTTGGATAGATACAAAACCGATAAATCTCGCACGCTTTTGATCGAGCCGTCCGGCCGCACTACTTACGCGCAATCCTCCCGCAATTGAAAGACCTAACGAGTACATAAAGGTTAATGAGGCAATCGTAATGGCAATTTGGTGAGCCGCTAGAGGTTTTGTGCCCGTCCAACCCACCATGATTGCAGCAAAAACAAATGCTAGAATCTCAAACAGCACCTGCATGCCACTCGGTATTCCAACAGTATAGATTTCTTTGAGCCGAATTTTACTAATAAGTTTTTTATTAAAGCTAATAAGTTCTGCGCGGTAACGACTCCCTGAATGCACGAAAATGACAATGGCCACCAAAAGTAATAGGCGAGTCAGTAGTGTTGCAATACCTGATCCCGTCATCCCCAGTTTAGGAAAGCCCAGATTTCCATAGATAAATAACCAATTAAAAAAAATATTAATACCTATCGCCATTAATAGCATTATCATTGGCGGCAAACTTTTACCTTTAGCTTCAATAAACTGTTTATAGCATTGAAAAACTACTGCAGGCAAAATTGAAACTCCCAATAAAACAAAAAAGTCTCGAGAGATCGCGATAACCTCTAGCGGCTGTTTAAAGATATCCAAAAAGAAACTGAGACCCACGATTGCCGCCACCAAAGCTGTTCCTACTAAAGTAAAAACCACGAGTGCATTTATCAGGATGCCACCGCTCTCAGCTTGTCGGGACTCCCCGTGTAGTTTACTGATCAGGGGTCCTACAACATTACTCATGCCTAAACCAAACACTAAAAAAATCGCCGTAACACCATTAGCGAAAGCGCAGGCGGCAAGCTCGACGACCCCAAGGCGTCCCACCATGATCGTATCGGTAATACCCATCAACATTTGGCTGAGCTGTCCAATAATTATGGGCATACCGAGCTTCATGGTTTCTTTGGCCTCTTCGAAAAACCCTTGGACTTTCATTACTCAATGATTAGAATGTGAAAAGTGAAAAGTCCAAATAAAAACCCTTTTAATCACATTGAAACAATTGCGATCCACGAAGGCGCTGAGTTCGCTGCCGCTCACGGCATGGTGGGCACTCCTATCTACCAAGCTTCAACGTATGAGAATAATCCAGAAGACGAATTCCACAAAATTCGCTACACTCGGCTAAATAATGGTCCCAATCACTTAGCACTTAATAAAAAATTGGCGGTTCTTGAGGGTGCTGAGGCCGCCGTAGTAACCGCGAGTGGCATGGCTTCTGTGAGCGTCACTTTGCTAGCAACACTCGGTAAACAAGGCCACGTGTTATTACCGACAGCTCTCTATGGTGGAACTTATGGCTTTGCCACCGAGTATCTGGAACAACTTGGCCACACTTATGCTTGGATCGATATGGACGATGAAAAAACTTGGGAAAAAAACCTAAAACCAAACACGCGGGTTTTTTTGATAGAATCTGTATCGAATCCCACGCTGCTTGTTCCCGATTACAAAAAATATTTGGCGTTTTGCAAAAAACATAAACTTGTTTCAGTTATCGACAATACTTTTTTGAGTCCCTACAATTTTAGGCCCCTTGAGCTAGGAATTGATCTCGTAGTTCACAGTTGCACCAAGTATATGAACGGCCACTCTGATGTGATTGCCGGTTCAGTTGCCGGCAGCTCTATCTGGATAGACAAAATAAAGACCATGACTAATTTATTTGGTGGAGTTTTGGACCCCCACGCTTGTTTTTTACTGGATCGCGGTATCAAGACATTGGCACTGCGAGTAAGAGCACATAATCAAAATGCTCTGGCGTTCGCAGAGCATTTATCGCAGCATAACGACGTAGAGCGCGTGATTTATCCAGGATTAAAAATCCACGCACACTATGAACGCGCTAAAAAATACTATGTCGGTAGCGGTGGAGTGGTTTGCTTTGAACTAAAAGGATCACTTAAACAGACCGAAAAATTCTTGTCTTCGCTTAAGATTCCAAAAATTGCTCCAAGTCTCGGAGGAGTGGAAAGTCTTATTGGAATTCCGGCTAATTCATGCAGTGGCAAGCTCAGCCAAAAAGAGAAACTTGCTCTAGGCATTACCCCAAAGCTCATTCGCTTTGCGATCGGCATCGAGAATATCAAAGATTTGATTTTAGATTTTGAGCAGGCGATTTAGTGTTGAGTGGTACTGCGCAGCCCCTCGCTTTTAGAGGGGCTGGTAGCTTAAAGAATTACTGTACTATCTTTTGTACTATTGCGCTTTGAATGTTGGCTTTTTTCATAAGTTCCGTTTTGAACTCAGCTGCACTTGAAGGGGATTGAAATAATCCCACACTCACGCGATACCAAGTTTTGCCGCTGACTTGTGCTGAAATATAAAAAGCACTGTAGCCTTGGGCCTTAAGTTCTTCAGACCGTTTAACGGCCTCATCTTCTTTGGCAAAAGACGCTATTTGCACGGTGTACTTGCCCGTAGTTGTCGAAGCGATCTCTTTTGGTAAAGCCTCAGCTTTCGGCGTTTCAACTTTAGTTTCGGTGGGAGACTTGCCTGCCGCTACTCGCACCGCCACTGGAGACTTATCATTCACAGCAGCATGAGTGGCCGCCACCTTGGCAGCTCCATGTGAAGCGACCTCTCTGGTACCATCTTTGGCCATCTCTTCAGCGGGCTCCATGCCTTTACCGTCTTCTTTTTTGGCATTTGCAAATTCATCGGTCAAACTAGCGATGTCTTCATCAGTTAAGGCCTCTTCTTCTTTAAGTTCTGTTGTCTCATCGTTGCTAGCCTGAGCGGAATCATCATTTAAAGACGATTCTAACGAAGACAATTTGTACTGACTTTCTGTGACGTTTTTTCCGACATAAGTGCCTACAGAAAACGAAAGAAGTGCTATAAAAAATATGAGGACAAGTTTTACTAATGTATCCGTCCTGGATCCCCCAAATTGATTCATCACGATAAAATCTCCTTCTAAAGGTTGTCTCTTGTTTCATGATAGCTAGATCTTTATATTAAATCAACGTGTCAAAGTCTTGACAAGCCTAGACTTCACGATGTTCTTCTCTTCCTATGAGAAACGGCCCAATAAACGACCCAAGACTTTTGGCGGCTTTTGAAGCCGCCGATGTAGCTCAGCAAATCCTTATTGAACATTATGGTAAGTTAAATCATGTGTCTGAGAAATACAAAGCAGGTCTAGTCAGTGAAGCCGATGTTGAAAGTGAAAAAGCTATTGCTAAAGTCCTAAAAAAACATTTTCCTGAAAGTCGCTTTTTGGGCGAAGAATCTGGATTGGACCAAAAGCCGGTTGGCGATGAGCTTTTGTGGATAGTAGACCCCTTAGATGGCACAACTAACTACGTTCATCAGATGCCGATTTTTTGTATAAGTATTGGATTAAAGGTAGGAAGTTCTCTTGAAGTCGGCGTGATAGACGTCCCCATGTTAAAACAACGGTTTTACGCACTTAAAAATAAGGGCGCCTTTCTCAACGGTGATAAAATCCATATATCAGAGCGAAAAGAATTAAAAAATACACTTCTCGCAACGGGATTTTCAAACAATCATGGCGATGTCAATCAGCAGGTGGCGATTTTTTCTGACTTAATATTGAAAACTCGGGGCATTCGACGCGCTGGAGCTGCAGCCTATGATCTGTGTCTAGTGGCCCAGGGAGTGTTTGATGGTTTTTGGGAAAAGCATTTAAGCTCTTGGGATACAGCTGCTGGCACCCTTTTAGTCCGAGAAGCTGGCGGCGTGGTTTCCAATTTTGCCGGTGATTTTTATGACGTTGAAATGAGCGACATTATCGCAGGATCTAAATTCACTCATCCCTTTATTCTAAACACAATTACTTCGAAGGTTTTGCCGATTTGAAATTTATTGGAATCGATAACTCGATATTATCTCGATAACTAATTTTTAAAAAATTTTGATTGGGCTTTAACTTAAAATAATCCGTCGTAAACATGTCTTCATTTTCTAATATGGTCAGTTCAACCGAGGTCGCCTGGTTGACAATTTTTACAGGTGCGCCCAGAACCCCTAAACAGCCTTTAATTCTTATTTGATCACTCGTGGTCTTAAATGAAACAACTCTCTGGGAGCAACCTATATCAAACTGATCGAAACTCTGACTATCATTGGTGGGAAATGAACTAGGATTGCGGTTCCCATGCTCTGGTCCCTGTCCCAATGAAATGGAGATCTGAACCCCCACAACTAAAGCTATGATTCCCACGATAAATGGAAAGTATTTAATCTGCTGGCGCAAAGACACTTTAAAGCCACCCTTTCCCTAGACTTTGTATCGGTCAGACTAGCCCATACTTTAGGCATAACTGGGTGCTATTTTTCACAACGCATCAAATTTTTTTGTCTATTTGCTTTTCGTGGGCCCAGGATATGTGCCAAAATGATACGGAATTAATAAGGGGGATAACTTTGAAATCACTAAGAATTTTAATAATTATTATGAGTGCTTTTTTTATGTCAGGCTGTATTTCTGAATCGATGGTTAAAGATGCTTTAGAAAAGAACCCCGACATTATTTTTAATGTAATAAAGAAAAATCCAGCAAAATTTGTTGATACCGCAAACCAGGCTTATGAACAGTATCAAGCCGAAAAACGAAAAGAAATGGAAGAGGGCGAAGGCAAGCAGCGCGAAGAAGAATTTAAGAATCCCAAAAAACCTAAAATTGCTGAGGGTCGAGCGGCCGTAGGAAGTGCCTCTGCGCAAGTTACAATAATTGAGTATTCTGATTTCGAGTGTCCCTATTGCCAACAGGGTTACATGAATATGAAACAAGTCATGGAAATGTATGGCCCAAAAGTTCGTTTTATTTTTAAACACTTACCCCTAGAAGGTCACCCACATGCCATGCCTGCCGCCAAATATTTTGAAGCAGTTGCCTTACAAAGTGCTGAAAAAGCCTATAAATTTCATGATTATGTTTTTGAAAATCAACGAGATCTAAAAAAGGGAGCCAGCTTTCTGGATTCTGCTGCCAAAAAAATTGGTGCCGACATGGCCCGCTTGAAAAATGACCTTGCCGGCGATGCCGTCATGAAAAACATAACCGAAGATATGGAAGAAGCTAAATCCTTCGGTTTTAGAGGTACACCCGGATATTTGATTAATGGTGTTTCTTTGCCTGGCGCCTACCCTCCCCCGGCCTTCAAAAAGATTATTGACCGCCACCTCGGCGTAAAATAAATAGGTACGGAATCACATCGTAATTCTACGCATTACGATGTGATCGTCCGTACATTCTAGGAGATTCGTGGAGACAATCAAACATCAAGCTAAACCTCCGTCTAAACCACATTGGCTTAAAGTCCGCGCTCCTTCTGGTGAACGTTATCTTGAAATTAAAGCTCTTTTAAAATCTCTAAATCTCGCCACAGTTTGCCAAGAGGCTCAGTGCCCTAACATCGGAGAGTGTTGGGGGGGCGGCACTGCAACTTTTATGTTGATGGGCGAGGTCTGCACCCGTGGCTGCCGATTTTGCGCGGTAAAAACTGGAAATCCTAAAGGCAAAATTGATAGTGATGAACCTGAAAAAGTAGGTTCTGCCATTGCCAAAATGGGTCTGGACTACGTGGTAATAACTAGTGTTAATCGTGATGATTTGCCTGATCATGGCAGCACTCATTTTGCACGCACAATTGAAGTCATAAAGAAAAATGACCCCAAACTTATCGTAGAAGTTTTGTCTCCTGACTTTTTAGGAAACCGCGAGTGGCTAGAAAAACTTGTGAGGTCACGACCTGAGGTATTTGCGCATAATATCGAAACGGTCGAGCGCTTAACTCCCAGCGTACGTGATCCTCGGGCTAATTACAGGCAATCCCTCCGCGTTCTGGAGTTAATTAAAGAAATTGACCCTACCCGATATACAAAAACGTCAATCATGCTAGGGCTTAGCGAAACTGACGAAGAAATTTTACAAACTCTAGGGGATCTCCGCCGGGTCGGTTGTGATGTAGTGACTTTTGGACAGTATCTTCAACCCAATCGCCGGCTTTTAAAGGTACAGGAGTTTATTACTCCCAATAAATTTGCTGAATGGCAAAACATCGCCCAGAATATGGGATTTTTATATGTTGCGAGCGGCCCTTTAGTGCGAAGTTCTTACCGTGCCGGCGAATTTTTTTTAAAAGGCATCATTGAAAAAAATATCGAAAAAGAAAAATACTGAGGTGTAATCTATGGCGACTAAAGATATTGTTCTTCCTGATATCGGAGAAGGCGTAACTGAAGGCGAAGTTGTAAAATGGTTGGTGAAGCCTGGTGACATGGTAAAAGAAGACCAACCCGTTGTAGAAATCATGACCGACAAAGCTACAGTCGAAGTTCCCTCGCCATTCACTGGCAGCGTAAAAGAATTTAGATGCAAAGAAGGCGACATTGTACCCATCGGTAAGCCGCTTATGGTGATTGAGTTAGGTAGCGATTCTAAAACTGCGGCACCATTAACTGCTGCACCTCGAGCGCCCGCGCCCGCACCCTCACCAACACAAGTCATGGTCGCACCCAACATAATGGCAGCTGCATCTTCGGGCGGACTTGAGGTCTATCCACCCGTCGCCGAAAGCTCTGTTCTTGCAACACCCGCAACCCGAAGGCTTGCTCGCGAGATGAAAATCGATGTCAATAAGTTAACAGGCACCGGAAATGGTGGCCGAGTCACGCGCGAAGATGTCTTGAAGTCTTTAAATGCCACGTTTTCGGCTCCCGCAGCAGTGTCCAAGGGAATAACAGCACCAGCCTATGTTACAAGTGGTAAAGGAGCTGAGGAGAGAGTGCCATTCCGGGGCATTCGACGAAAAATTGCCGAAAGCCTACAGATGGCAAAACACATTATACCTCATTTTACTTTAATGGATGAGGCCAATGTTACCCAACTTGTCGAAATGCGCACTCAATTAAAACCGCTCGCCGACAAACAGGGAATCAAAATCACTTATTTGCCTTTTGTCATTAAGGCATTAATTGCCACCATTCGTGAATACCCAATGTTTAGTGCCAGTATTGACGATCAGTCGAGCGAAATCGTTTATAAAAAATATTTTAATATCGGCTTTGCCGCCGACACTCCTAATGGACTGCTAGTTCCAGTCATAAAAGATGCCGATAAAAAAACGATCTACCAGATAAGTCGAGAAATTGTCGAGCTCGCTACTAAAGCTCGCGACGGAAAATTAGCGCTTGAGGACATGAGAGGCGCCACTATTACTATTACTAATATTGGTAGCGTTGGTGGAACCTATGCCACTCCTATTATCAATCACCCTGAAGTCGCAATTCTTGGAATGTATAAAATTACAGATAAGCCAGTTATTATTGGCAGTGATTGGCATCCCGCTAAATTTATGAATTTTACGATCACCGCGGACCATCGACTTATTGATGGTGCCGTTGCAGCTAATTTCTTGAAGGCCTTTTTGAACAGGATCGAAAATCCCAGCCTGTTAATGTTGGACATGATGTGAGGAGTAAAAATGAATCCAAAATTTGACCTCTGCGTAATCGGCGCAGGTCCCGGCGGTTACGTTTGTGCTATTCGTGCGGCCCAACATGGACTCAAAACAGTAATTATAGAACGTGAACATTATGGCGGCGTTTGTCTCAACGTGGGCTGCATTCCCTCAAAAGCCATGATCTCAGCTTCGCATTTTTTTCATCGCGCTAAATACGATGCCGCCGCAATGGGAATGAAAATCAAAGACATTGAGCTTGATATGGCCACATTACAAAAATGGAAACAGGGAGTGTCTGATCGTATGGCCGGTGGCGTGGAACTTTTGCTAAAGGGCAATAAAGTCACTGCCATAAAAGGCGAAGCCAGTTTTACAAATGCCACCGAAATCTCGGTAAAGTCTTCTACCGGAATCCAAACCATCAGCGCCAAACATTTTGTAATTGCCACGGGCTCTCGTCCCATCGAAATTCCGGGCTTCAATTTTGACGAAAAGACAGTGATGTCGTCAACCGGCGCTCTTGCTCTTATTGAGTTACCAAAAACTTTAGTGGTCATTGGTGGTGGTTATATTGGTCTCGAGATAAGTACCTACCTCGCCAAACTTGGGACCAAAGTAACAGTTGTCGAAGCCACTTCCAATTTACTAAGTGGTCTCATCGAAAAAGATGGCGTTGCAGTTGTGTCGCGAAAATTAACTAAACTAGGCGTTGAAGTACTTTTAAATGCCAAAGCAAAAAGTTATAAAAAAGAAAAATCTGATGTTGAAGTCACACTCGAAGAAAACGGTAAAGAAAGAAAAATTCAAGCTGAAAAGATTCTCGTCACCGTTGGCCGAATACCCAACTCAGATCAACTCAATTTGAAAGGTATTGGACTGCAACTCGATGAGCGCGGTTTTATTAAAGTAAACCCACAGCGAAAAACGAACCTACATAATATTTTTGCCGTCGGCGACATTGCCGGTCAACCGATGCTCGCGCACAAGGCGAGTTTTGAGGGCGTACTTGTGGCCGATGTTATTTCTGGCGAAAATCGAGTTTTCGATGTGAAAACTGTGCCAGCGATTATTTTTACCGATCCTGAAATCGCCATGGTGGGAATGACAGAAGAAGAATGCAAAGCCAGAGGTCACAATGAATTAAAAGTTGGAAAGTTTCCGTTCGCGGCCAACGGCAAAGCTGTGAGTCTTATGGAGACAGACGGATTTGTAAAAATCATTGCTGATGCAAAAACAGAAATCGTACTTGGTATTTTGATTGTAGGCCCCGAGGCCAGTAATCTAATCAGTGAAGCAGCATTAGCGCTTGAAATGGGTGCGACTCTTGAAGACATTGCCCTTACCATTCATCCACATCCCACTTTGGGTGAAACCATGATGGAGGCCAGCGAAGCAGCACTGGGCCACGCTATTCACATCATCCAGAAACCTCTGACAAGCACGAGTCGCCCTGGAGTAACTGCTTAATGTTTTTAGATTGGGGATTAATTGACTACCAAACGGCACTTGCTCAACAGCTCAGCGTCTTAGCTAGCGTCGTTGCAGGCACTTCAGACGACAAAATTATTTTTTGCTCTCACCCTCCCATCGTAACGATCGGTCGCGGTACTATGCCTGGTGATGTTTTTGCCTGGGAGGGGTCAACTGCTGAAATCCAGCGCGGCGGTCGCGCGACTTATCATGGACCTAGCCAACTCGTGATTTACCCCATCATTAATTTGCAGCGACCCAATGCTTTGGGTAAAAAAAAACTCATTGGTATTCGCGCCCACATTAAATTTATGGAAGACGCCGTGATCAATGTTTTAAAAGATTTAGGCATAAAGGCTACTGGTAAAATCGGCAAGGACGAAACCGGAGTTTGGATTGGTGATAAAAAAATCTGTTCTATCGGCATAGGTGTTAAACGATGGGTGACCTATCATGGTTTAGCTCTCAACGTTGATCATGATCCCCAGGCTTTTCAGGGGCTAAACCCGTGTGGATTTAGGTCAAACACAATGATAAGCGTCGAAGAACTGTTGGGCTACAAGGTCTCTCGCGCTGGCCTTATCGAAAAGTTTCAATCTCATTTTGAAAATTTTAGGGATTAAAAAAAAAGGCAACTTAAGCAAGTCTGTGGATCACGTTGTAGCTTAAGCTGCCTTAATCGAATGTCTCTTCGTAAATAATTCTAGTAAACTTAAGCTGATATTATCAATGTATATTTTTGTTTTGAGCAAAGCCTGGGCATAATTTGGTGTCTTCTTGTGTCTCGCCTTAAGGTGTGGTGAAATATTAATATGAGACTCGCTCAATCCTTATTACTTTACGCAGTTTTATTCACAGCCATTTCTGGAAAGTCGGCTGTAACGATTCCCAACGTTACTGGAGCGTCTAATTTCATTACAACCACGGGTAAAATTTTTGGAGGCTCAGCAGGTACCTGCACCTCAGCGAGCCCTTCAAGCGTATGCGATAGCTGCGAAGGCACCCCTTTCACCCAAGCCTGCAACAATGCTCGCATTCATCCCGCCTTAATAATGGTGATATCAGTAAAGGCAGACGCTTTTGGCAAAATAATTGTTACCAGGAGCAATGATACGCCGATTACCGGAGTCGCTACGGGCTCAACCACGGCGGCCAAGGGCGAAACCGGCACTTTACAAATTGCGTGGGGCACTCTCTGTGATGGCATTAATATAGTAGTTGATGCCACCTCCACCCTGGCTGGCGACTGCGCTTATAATGGTACGGCCGATTTAAAAATTGGAATTGATAAAGATAACAATGGTCTGCTGAATTCCACAGGAGACGAGTTCCTCACCTTTCAAATTCGCCTGCAGAATACGATGGGCATCCTGGACACTCACATTGACGGATGTAGCGATGCCAGTATTAACGACCCTCTTTGCGGCTTTGGCGTTCTGCCCGGAGATGAAAAAGTATATGTCGTTGGCGATCAACTTCGGTATATAACTGGTTATCCTACTGGGAACGGCATTAACTACACCGGCCTACGTCTCTATTTTATCGAGGGGCCCGAGCCTTTTGACCCTTTATTTTTCAGTACCTTTCCGATGACCAGAGCGAATGGGGCAGTGGATTTACCCACCAGTGGCTCAGGCGACGACATAAGTTTAGATAAAGATATCGTTGACGGACTTATTAATGGCGCTCGCTATTATTTTTTGGCCGCAACGGTTGACGAAGCTAAAAACGAAGGCTTTTATTCTCACCAACCCTCTTTGGGGCAGCAGCACTCAGCAAAACCGGATGAAGTGTTTGGTTTATTATCAGACGACTTTCAGTGTTTAGTGGCGACAGCTGCTTACGGCACGCCGATGATGAAAGAAGTGGTAACCCTGCGCCGGTTTCGCGGTTATTTATTAGAAAACTACCGCGCTATTAGTTTTCCGATTATAAAATTTTACTATAAAATCAGCCCGCCACTAGCGCAGTTTATTGCCCAACACGAATCGCTGCGCTCCCTCTCGCGCTTTTTACTTTGGCCGGCTGTTTTGTTTGCCAAGTCGAGTTTAACCCGAGGCTTGCCAATGACTCTTTTTATTTCATTCTTACCATTATTGCTTACAGGTTTTTTTATTCAGCTTTTTTACCGCCGAAGGAATAACAGTTGATTCAGTCCGTGGCCTTTGTTTTGGTATTTCTTTTAATGTTATTTTCCTCGTCCACTTGGTCGAATGAGGACACTCCCCCAACTGAGCCGCCCTATCCCGACACCGTCAAAGAAAAAAATGAAAAAATTGACTTGGGCGCCACACAAAAAAACAGAGAAGTTAAAGTATTAAAGTCATGGACTCCCCCCTCACACGAGGGCCCATTAATCGAAGGTACGCCATTTCGCGGTACCAAAAAAATTCAACATCCCTTTGCTAAGGATGGGCTGTATCGCATTACCAAAGAGGGCGAATACATTTACACGGTAAAACCTTCAAGCATCAAACATTCATCGAGCGTGCGCCTGGGTACTTTTTTTCCGAATAATCTTTTTAACCCAGATCACCCGAACATTACTTACGACGACGTTTACACCGAAACAGATGGCGTGATTCTACTTGCCGATTATGAGTGGCGACTTTTTTCTGGTTTTGGAAAATTAGGAATAAAAGCGGGCAGCGGAATATTTTTTGCCTCTGGCCAAGGGCGTTTCGATAATGGCGACGAAGCCCAAGAACGCTATACAATTATTATGTTTCCAAATAGTTTATCTGCAGTCCTTTATTTGCAGTTTTGGGATAAGCAGCCATTAATACCCTACGCTGATGCTGGTTTAGATCTTTACACCTTCAACGAAAGTCGCGACGATAACGAACCGCCACTGGGCCGCTTTGGCGCAGCCTACGCCGGACACGTCGCCGGCGGTGTATTATTTAATATTGGTATTTTTGATTGGAAGGGGCTCATCCGCTTGGATCAAGAATACGGAATTAATAACGTTTATTTTGCTGCCGAATATAGGCTCGTAAAAACTCTCGGTGGAACTTTTGATTTTTCATCAGATTACTTTAATGTCGGAGTCATGGTAGAGTTCTAGAATGCCAGCCAAATATAAAGTACGCTTACTTATTTCATACGACGGCACTGACTTCCTAGGTTGGCAAAAACAAAGAAACAGCCCCAATACAGTTCAAGGTATTCTCGAAAAAGTGGTCTCAAAAATTTTTAACAAGCCTACGCGAGTAATTGGCTCAAGTCGCACCGACAGTGGCGTTCATGCCCTTTCACAAATGGCCCATTTTGAATGTGATCGCGACCCCAAAAGTTTTCCTTTGGTTCGAGCGCTAAATAATATGACCCCTCTTACTATTTCAATTAAAAAGGCTTGGATTGCACCTCAAACCTTTCACGCCTTAGGAACAAAAAGTCATAAATCCTATCGCTATTATGTTTTAAACTCAGAGTTTTCGGATGCCTTTAAAAGTCGGCATACTTGGTGGTTTCCAAAAAAATTGTCGCTTAGCTGGCTAAACGAGGCTTCGAAGTGCTTAATTGGCACTCATGACTTCAAAAGCTTTCAAAGCACTGGCTCGGATTCGAAGACCACTGTTAGACACATCACTAAGGCTCACTGGACTTTAAAAAATGGCAATCTCTTGGTTTTTTCGATTGAAGGTTATGGCTTTTTGAAGCAAATGGTTCGCAATATTGTAGGCACGCTTATTGACTCGGAGCGGTGTGGACGTCCTGTCACTGAAATTCAAAGCATTATGGACAAAAAAAATAGACAGGCCGCAAAGACTACAGCGCCTGCACACGGACTTTTTCTGTGCGCTGTTAAATATGGTCAAGACGTAGAGAGCGAGTTCCAGGAAATATCTTCTTGAACCTTGACATTAAGTGCCGTCAAAACTAGAAATCTTATTCGATAACTATATCTGCTAACGATAACCGCGCCTTACGAGGAATTTATGCAAAATACGTGGATGGCTAAAACCGACGAAATAGTAGCAAAGTGGTGGGTGGTTGATGCCACTGGAAAAACCTTAGGTCGAATGGCAACACAAATTGCTGAAGTGATACGTGGAAAAAACAAACCAACTTTTACTCCCCATGCTGACACGGGAGATTTTGTAATCGTCATCAATGCTGATAAAGTAGCAATGTCAGGTGCTAAATGGGATCAAAAATCTTACTTTCGTAGATCACGATATTTTGGTTCGATCAAAGAAACAAAAGCCCAAAAGATGAAAGAAATTAAACCTGAGTTTGTGGTTGAAGAAGCTGTACGATTGATGCTTCCCAAAAATAAATTATCTTATAAATTAATTAATAAACTAAAAGTTTATTCTGGTCCCAATCACGAGCATTCAGCTCAAAAACCAGAAGCGTTAACTTTTAACTAAAGGGAAAAAGAGAAATGGCAGCAGCAAAAACTTTTTATGGAACAGGCCGCAGAAAAACTTCTTCAGCTCGTGTTTTTATTAAACCCGGTAAAGGCAAAGTTTCAGTTAATGCTCAAGAAGTTGATAAATATTTTCACCATCCCTTTTCTCTTTATTCAATTTGGCAGGCTTTAACTGTTACAAATTATAAAGGAAAATTAGACGCCCAAATTACCGTAAAAGGTGGCGGCGAAACTGGCCAGGCAGAAGCCATTTCCCTCGGCATCGCCCGCGCCATTGTTACAATGGACGAAACGACTAAAGAACCATTAAAAGCTGCGGGTTTATTAACTCGCGATCCACGTATGGTTGAGCGTAAAAAATACGGTCTTCGTGGTGCCCGTCGTCGCGGTCAATACTCTAAACGATAATTTTTTTCCTGAGTCAGTTAATGCCCTACCCCTTGTTGCCTGATGTTGGCCGCTATCTGGAAGTCCGTGTAATTTAAGTCGGAGTTTGGTTTTCAAACCAGTGATTTTGGAACCACAAATTCAGCACACAGGTTATTTTCTATGCCGGAAGCTATTTTTTCTTCGAAATTGCGATATCGAAACAACTCACTCCGCGATCACTCAAAACACATATTTGATTGAAGCACCATAAAAATTAGAGAAAAATGAATTTATTTCATGAGGACCAATTTGTCCTCAATTTCGAGGACAAACGTTAGCTTATCCAAATGCTTTCTGTTACTAAGACGTCATGGAACATTCAGTTAATGTACGTGAAGCTTTACAACGCGAATTTATGAGCCGGTGTCGCCGAAACCGCAGCTATTCGTTACGGGCCTTTGCTAAGAATTTAGAAATCGATCAATCCTATTTATCCAAGTTATTGAGAGGCAAACGAGATATTTCAATTAAAATTTCACAGGAGATTTTACAGAAACTGGGATTTACTCGCGAGCGGGTAGAAAAATCTCACGAGACGCCCAAGTATCTTAATCTTAGCAACGATGAGTTTGAAGTTATTTCGTCATGGCATTATTTCGCAATATTGGAACTGATGAAATTAAAATCATTTAAACCTAACATTCGGTTTATCGCAGACAGATTAGGGCTACACCTGCAAGAGGTGGAAGTAAGTCTAACGATTTTGGAGCGATTAAAGTTTATCCGACGTGACCGCAAAAAATGGCACCTCGTTTCACGCAATAACACTTGGACTAACAGCAAAAACTCCAGTTTCGCCAGGAAGAAGCTTCAGGGTGAGATATTAGAGTTAAGTTTACGCGCTCTAGAAAATGTTTCCTTTGAAAATCGTGAGCATAGCTCTACCACGATCGCTATCGATAAGACAAGACTCCCTGAGTTCAAAGAGAAACTTAAAAAATTTCAACATGAGATAAGTGAATTTATGCAACCGACCGACAAAGATGGCAATTATAATGAAGTTTATCAATTAGCACTATCATTATTTCCGCTAACACATTTAGGAGAACAGTTATGAGAATCTTATTATTATTCACAATACTTTTTATTTCACCTCTGGCCTATGCGGGAGGCCAAGCCGGTAATGGCGGCATTGGTATTTATATAAATGATAATTTGAAAATGCTGGAACTCGTTGAGTACGGTATTGAAGACAATCCGTATTTTGATATGAACATGCCGCCCGATCCTTTAGTACTGGAAAAGATTCAGAACCATTTTAAGGATTCAAACTTGTCAAATATTCCATTCGATAAACTTTCGAGAAAAATTACCGAGGTCATGAAAAGGGATCATAAATTGGGATTTCTCCTTTTAAGTGCTCTTTGCGAATATGATTGGCGATTGATTGCCACCGAATTGAGAATAACTGGAGATGATTTCTCCCCAATTAAAGAAGGCAAGCTCGTGCAAATTGCGACTCGTCAGGGAGCGACTATTCTTATTGATAGAAACCTCTGGAACAAGATGGACGGAGATCAAAAAATTGTATTGTTAGTTCATGAAGGCGCCTATGCGGCAGGGAGAATGCACGATGATAATGGGCAAAGTGCGGTTGATGCCCGATCATTAACGGGATTTCTTTTTACTAAAAAATTCGCCATTACTGGTTTTGAAAAATTTCAAAGCCAAAGCTATGATATTCAAAATGTAGGTGTCGATAGGTTCTTTTTAAAAAAAGGAACACTTGGTTTTTTATTGCCATCAATTGTAGTTAATTTCGGAGAGGACGCTGTCTGGAGTGGTCAAGGCGGAAACTACGGTTCACGTGAATTTAATTCTACGGATGGTGCCCGATATAAAAACGGAAGATTCGAGGCTAATCTTTCTTTTTTAAAGGGCATGTGTGATGAGTATATACGTTTTAAAAATGATCCTGTTACTCGCGATGATTTTAGATCAACCGGAGATCGAAAAGTTGCGGTCTATCAATTCAGTTTCAAACCGCAAAGATATTCTTATACGGATAAAAATGGAGTGGAGCAGATGGCTGTTTATCTTTACCCTCTAAAGGAGACACTGATGCCAGTAGCAGAAATTAATTCCATAAAGCTGTTGAAACGTCCTTTTCAGAATGTAGCTGATTGTGAGAACGAGTTTTCTATAGCGACTCAAGCAGTAAGTTCAAAAATCGTAAATTACTTTGGGATGAGAAGGAATTAGGGCTAAGCACAGGCAATTTAAAGCATATATTTTTGGTTCTTAAGATCTAGTTTTATTCGTTTAGAGGTCTTAAAGGGTCCTAAGAGAGTCTTTTTTAGTTTTTTTGGAGTGGGCTTTGTCGAATGGCGGCCGACTGTCGAAGGTTTTCGGCTAGATTCAGAAATTCCAAAATTTTTGACAACACGAATACCTTTAGC
>JAWXAY010000038.1:0-22027 GCA_034439715.1 Pseudomonadota bacterium | reverse complement strand
GCGTTCGGCTACATAAACTTCATAGAGCTTTTGTTTTCCATTCATATAAGATTTGATCATCTCTTTTATCCCTTCCGAGAAAAAAGAGCGTTCACATCATCAATATGAAATCTCAATCTACGACCAAGTTTAGAAAACTTAACCTGCCTTCGATAAACCATTATGCGAAGTGCATTTTCAGAAATTCCTAAAAAGGCCGCAACTTGAGCAGATGATAACCACTCACAGACTATTCGATTTTCAAAGAACTGGGACTCACTTTTATCTAATCCCGATAAAAGTATTTTCGACATTTTTCCCTCGGAAATCAAGGTGATTTAGAAGAAGTTGTTAGACTATTTTTTTGTGAAATTGAATCTGATTTTGCTGTCTCGGCAGAGCCATTTGTTACTTCGCCAAATGAAGAGAGTTGCCCATTAGGCTCCTTGTTTTGCCCATTTGACGAGGGTGTCGTAATGACTTTTTTCTTTCTACCGCGAACCTTATGGGATGCTGATTCAGACTTAACACTTGGTGTCTGAATTAATTTTAGAACATCACTAATTTCGATATGATCTCCATTGTGCTTAGCCTTAATTGCCTTTTGTGTAGCGTGTTTCAAGGCCTTAACTAGATCGTAATTTTCAGATAAAAACTCTGACATTTCTTGGGATGATAAGGCTTGAGAACGTTTCCGGATAATAAAATTTGCCACAGCCTTTTGGGTGACTTGAACTAAATCACCCAATTCCAAAATAATTTGATCCGATAGCTTTAGTACCGCAGTTACATTTGCAGTGTCTAAAACTATTCTTTCAATCTTTTGCTCTTTATTTTCTGTTTCCATTTTTACTGACTCCATGACGTTGTCTTTTCTAAAATCCACATATAATGACCTTCAATATATTTATCGCCTTCAATTTTATCGGGAACCCAAACCCTGCTAACCTTTGGTGCTGTTAACGAAGGAGATTTATTATCATCTTTATTAATTGCTTTATTTGAATCCATTTTATTCTTATTTATTGTCGTACATGAACTCAATCCTATTACCGTTATCACTAACATTATTACTATCTTCAAAACGTGCTCCTATCAATACTGTCTACTGAGTCCCAAATCGGCTTTACTCGCCAAGATGGGAGATCTTGAAATCATTGGATATTTTCGAACGTCTAATGCAAAATTGGCACAAAGTGTTTTGCCCTCGTTTTGCTTAGATATTTTTAGAATCTCAATTAATTTTTTACCTTGATGTTTGCCATCAATAATTTGTGACTGCCATTGGGACATAATATAGTGGTCGAGCAGGACAAAACTGTGTTCACTGGCTTGTGTTGAAGAACCTTTTTTTAAGTGGTTCAGAATATAATTTTTCGATGATTCTGATCTGACAACCCAAATGACTTGGCTTACATCAATGACATTTGAATAAAATGCGCCGACGTCACTGTAATCTTGCGGTGACTTCTTTGATAATTCAACTTCTAGCGCAATGAGGCTTTCTTTATTGTGTTTGCCAAGACCGATCTTCCACCAGCCATCAGGACGATGCTCTTTGGTGTGCGGCACCCATTTTGGATAATCATTTAGCGAAATTTTTCTTAATTCCTGCTCCGTAAAATTGGCACAGTCATCGGGCGTCCCTGATATCCATTCACCAAGATGGATGGCTGATACCCAGAAATCATGATCCTTATTTTCTGAACGAAAGCCATTCTCAATGGGCGATCTGAATTGAGTTAACAACGCTTTGTAGCCAGCTTCGCCTAAATGCCAGACCACTGTTTTCATATCCCAGGAACCTGTTGAAATGACAAAATCTTTGCCTTCCAAATCTAAAAGGCGAACGTAGCAGCCGTAGACGCTTCGCTTGTTGTACGCCAATTGGTGGATCGCGCTGGTCGAAAGTAATTTCCAACGCCAAAGCATCCAAAGGCAATTCATGTCTTCCGCATTTATTTTAAACTGTCTTTTCTTCATGAACCTCTTCCTTTGGCGCCGAGCTTTTATCCAATTCAATTTTGGTCTGATCGGGACTTAGAAACGCAGTCTGCACTTCGAATTGATCAAGACCTGATTTCCAAACAGCTCGGCCCGGAATCGATGGTAGCTCTTTGGCACGGCCATTTCCTAAAATGGAAAAACTCGCCCCCAGCGTTGCCATTGGAAACGAAATGATTCCAGTCAAATTGGCTTTGATTTGGGAACTGATGGCTTTTGAATCCGGCTTTTGAGTTGCGACGATTAAATGAATTCCCACCGCACGCCCTTGGGCTGCAAGGCGAATCACTTTTCTAGTCATCTCTTGAACCAGACTAACATTTACTTTGCCACTGGCTAGAAACAGTTCGGCAGCCTCATCAATGACAACAATGTTGCGATTCAACTTAAAAGATTCCGCTTTTAGGCCATCTGGTAGTTTTAGTTGATCTTTTGGCTTCTGTTGAAATTCTTCGATGTCTTTGCATTGATTCGTTTTTAGCAGTTCAAATCTTTCAGTCAGCAATTGATCCAAAATAGTAAACTGGCTACTACTGTCATTTGGAGTCGAAATCACTTTGATCCGATCACGATTTTCAAAGAGTTGAAATTCAAGACCGCCTTTCATATCAATCAAAGTGAAATTGTAATCAGGGTTGTTGCAATAAAGCGTGGTAATAACTTGCCGAAGAAAAGTCGATTTGCCGCCGCCGGTTTGGCCGCCAATCAATAAGTGTGGCGTTTCCGAAAGTGTTGAATAGATCGTCTTCGCTCTAGTCTTGCCAATTAAGAACCGATGTCTGCCAATAGATTTTATATCCGTCATCTCGACCATTTTCGAAATTTCAAAATGAGAATACAAAAGATCCACTGTTCCGCCAGATTTGCTTTCGCTGATTTCATCAATGTAAACCTGAAGGGAACTTTCTAAGCGATCCTTGGCCTCCTCAAACTTTGCCTTTGGCATAAATGCATTTGTAATACGAAGACGCCTGACTAGCTCATCCACTGGTTTATCGAAAATAAAATTAGGCAGCTTTCCCATTGGACTTTTAAGGCCAGTCTCTTGAAAAACTTCAGTGAGTCTTTGAATCATATTTGTTTTCTTTCTGGTTTGAATTGCGCCCCATACCGAAAAGCCAAATGTTACTCCGAAAAAGCAATAAATCGAATAGGTGATCGGATTCTGCGGGTAAAGCCAACCAAGCTTTAAAAATTTAAATATTTTTTGATCCAGATGGCTCAGGGTTAGAATATCAAATACCAGCCCCCAGGCTAAGATTGGCAAATAGGGAATTGTATCTTTCTTTATTCCGTAAAATATCTCAACTATGGGCTGTCCGATTCCAAAAACAAGATTTTTGCACAATTTAATAAAGGCATCGGTATTTGCCTGTGTCGAATTTGATTTCTGATTTTGACTAAATATCAAATTTATTCTCCTTCGAATAGAACATAGAATTCTTTTCCGCTTTCAACTTGAATGACTGATTTTTTACTTTTCATGTCCGATAGAACGTCTGTTGATAAATCGAGGGCTGATTTTGAGGCTCCGTTAAGGGCAGCATTTTTGAGGTCTGATTTTTTGGTAGCGACACCGTTTTGAACTTGGGTCTCCTGCAAACCCTCAGCAACACCACCCAAAAAATTAAGTCCTGCGCCAGTTGCCAAAAGAACAGCGTACTTACTTAATTTTTTACCCTTAACGCCAACAGTTTGATCGGACAGATCACACCCTTGGGCTTGGATGCTTTGCGATTTACCATCTCTAAATACAAGTTTGGTAAACTGCACACTCAGCCTGTCATCACCCGAACTACCTGAGCCAACCAAGGTTGTTCCCTCAGGAGCGATATCTTCGCCGTTGATTGCTAAGGCCTCCACAAGCATTGCCTTTAAAGGGCCATTGGAGGCCCCTGTAATAAATTTTGCTTTGACCATTGTGCCTGGTGGTATCTTTCCTAAATTGGGTCTGCCAATGACTTGCGGAGCGGAATAATAAACCACGACCTTAGACTTGCTGCCTGTCGGCGCAGGTCTATTGAATTCTGAATTGCCACTGGGTATCTGAATTTTTTCCGATCCTGACGATCTTGAACCCATTTGTTCGGTGAAAGCAATTGGAACCGAATTCTCTGTCGGCGTAGGTTTAAAAAATTCTGAAATAATTGAGTAAGCGCTGCCAGCCAAAATAAAAAGACAAAACATCCACGCGGTGACTTTGACGTTGATACTAAGTTTGCGACCTTCCTTGCGGTAGAGCAGGTTTTCTAAACCCCAGCGCCTTTTATGGCCGTCATCGCCGACAAGACTTACTTTAACTTCTTCGTCCATCGTTACCGCCTATTTCAAAGGAACTTTTATTTTTGCTTCTTCTGGGTCGCGAACAAGAATCAAATTGTCGTGTTTCAGTGAGGACGCCATGAGCTGAAAACCACATCTCCTGCCAAATAAATACACGAATAAATTTGTTCTCGAATTCGAGGCCAAAGCTGTCAGCGCGATATCATTTTTAATATACTCAATTGCAAATTGATTCTTCCCACCCAAAACGACGTTGTCGGGCTTAATAGGAAAATTAACAATCGTGCTGAAGCTTGGCTTAACATAGACTTCGATCATTTTTGATTCGTCGCACTTAACGGTTCGGAGTGAAGTTTTGGCATCGACCTCATTCGCTAACATGATCAATAGAAATGTTACACCTAGATACATTAGAAACATTTTGAACAATCTTAATGCCGAACTCGTTGTATTATTTAATTTCACTTTGACTCCTTTATTTTTTCTTCCCATTGCTTCGTCGAAATAATCAACAGACCATAAGGATTTGAAAAAGATCTCGACTTGGATTCCAGTTTCACTAATAGTGAAAACCTAAATGCGGATCTGACATCTCCAACTGAAATCATCCGATCAGCATCTACTTTAAAGCCTTCAGTAGTCTCAGAAACTGAATTGACAACTAAGCGTTGCTTCATATTTCTAGCTCCAAATTCCTTTTGTTCTTGATCTCGAAGCTTCAGCTCATCTGGCGAAAGAAGCCCGTCAGTAGCCATGACTAAAGAATCAAATCTTTGCGACAAGGCCTCTCTTAGAAAGTTTTCAATTTCTTGCTTTGAGTGCTCGTCTTTTGCTGGCTGAAGTGATCTTGAAAAACATCCTCGCTCGACGATGATTGAATCTTTAAAAGTCATCTTCAATGTCACCATTGACAAAAGAATCGTTAACGCTCCAAGAACTACTGTGACTAATTTTAAATTAAAATTCTGCGATACGACTGAAGACCATGCTTCTGTGTACTTCATAATAAAACTCTCCTAGTTATGCCTTAATTTGCTTTTGCGATTTACTATTCGCAGAGTGTTTCTGATTATTTTGGCTCATATTTTTATTTGAACCGGGCTTTGAAAAATAACTTTTCCCATTTGAAATGGTTTTTGAGGCTAAACTTTTTGTAACACCCATTGTACGACTTGGACTGATCGTCATTCCGCCGATAGCAAGTGAACTTAAATCTCGACCCATCGTCGATAAACCACTTCCCGCAAGAGCGTGAACAACGAAGGGGGTCAACAACAGCGAACCGGCTAAAATAATATTAAAGCCAATAGCTGTTAAAAAACTCACTTGCGTTCCATCTTGATTGATCTGACTTAAGGCGCTACTCCAAAGTAAGGTCGCAATAACCGACCAGACAATTTTCCAACAGGCCACCTCGATCAGTGACCTAAACAAGGCCGATGTCGCTGACGCTGTAACCGGTAGGACATAAAGAGCAATCAGCAGTGGCGAAAACACATAAAGCATCACCCAGACGTAAATATAGAAACTATCCGCGATATGAATCGAAAAATACAAAATGAAAAACGTTAGAAAGCTGATAAGCAGCATGATCGTGTCTTTGAAACTGACCCATGACCAAGAAAGTTCACCAACTTTGTCTCCCATCTTATCTAAAATCATTTTAAAATTATTCAAATCGCCAAGTCTTGCGGCCATTGCGTCTGTGACATCTGCAATCGTGTTTGTAATTTCGGGGTAAGCGTGTAGCAAAAGAGCCGCAATTAATGCACGACCGACAATGGTACCAAAATTTGGCACACCGCCGATGGGCCATTTAAAGTATTCAATGGCAATCCCTAGAAGCATAAGCACCGTTACGATAAGATAAAAGTATCCTGAAAATATCTCATGAAGCTTTTTGGCTTCGATCGCAAGCCACGCAATATCTGAAGTCATAATTTACTCCTTAAAATCTAGGCGCTACGAATTGAATTTTTTCTTTTTTCATAGCGATCCGAAGAGTGTTTGCTGTTTCTAAATACTGTTTAGTTGAGTCTTTCTCTTTTTTATTTTGCACAGCCATTGTTTGCGCCTGAAGTTTTAAACCAGTTGCTTGAGTCCTGAGTGTTTGGTTCAATACCTGAAGCATGACTCCCAACGTCTGCGCCGTGAGCTTTTGAGCGCCACCAGGGGATACGTCATGACTGTAGTCCTTTATTGCTTCGCCAAGTTCGTCGATATTTTTTGTATATTTATAAATATCGTTATTTAGAGTTACGGCTTCTGCTACATTTTGATCTGTGTCTGAATAAACCTTTGAGTCTGGTGAATTCGTCACTATTCCGTAGATAGCCTGAAGTTTAACTAGGGCATCACTTGCGTTATGCCAGTCTTTATAAATGCCGGGGTCTATATTTGGAGCAATTGTTTGCGCTAGTCGCAACGAATCGTTAATACCGCGATTAATTTCTGTCAAAAGATTCAACTGATCTTTACCAGTATCAACCATATTTTTCAATTCGGTTAATTGCTTTATTGCGTTCGCCAAAATTTGAGCAAGATAGATAAGGTCACCACCGAACATATCTGCCTTTGCTGGCGCTGAAGTCATAATCGAAACTGCCATAAAAATTGAGACTATCTTTTTCATGATTGATTTCGTTTCTGCTGATGGGCCGCAATACCTCTGGGAAATTCGAACGCAAGCTTCTTCAAAACCTCAAGTTGTGAAATTTCAGAGTATTGCTTTTTGTAATCCTCAATTTTGCCAAGATCACGGCCGTCGGTCGTAGCTAACCAATATTCAAGCGGAGTTGATTCAATAATCACGACGGCTCTTGAGTCTTCGGCCATTAAAAAAGCCTCTGAATATGAACCGCGCTCTTGTCCCAGTGATGAAATAAGATCTACTTCGTTTGGATTAAGTCCAAGAACCTCTTTGAGTCTATCTTTATCAGCTCCCTTTTGTTTCAAGACCCATTTAATAGAAGAATTAGGCAAAATCGCATTAGCAATTTTACTTTTCGCGAAATCGTCAATGTTTTGCGAAATAGCAATGGCCGAGGCCATGTATTTTCTAAATGTTCTGAATACTTCCGCAATAAAAAGAGAAGCCGAATCATTTTCCATGAGCTTCCAGCACTCATCAAGAATTAGAAACTTCATTTTAGATTTGTCGGCCTGAACCTCGCGCCAAACAAAATCTGTAATAATAAATAAACACGCCGATTGAAGATCCGGATAAGACTCCATTCCTTTAAGGTCAAAACAGACCAAGGATCGCTGTAGTTCAAGCGTAGTTTTCTGGTCTACAAATTTGCCGTAAGGGGAATTTCCGCACCAACTGGTTAAAATTTTACCGATACGCTGTATATTTACGTCATCGTGTTCAATTAAAAGTTTTCTCAAATCCGATAGCCTTGGATTTTTTGAAACTTCGTAGACTTTTTCAATGGCCGATTCGATTTCGGATTTTTCAAGTTTGCCTAACTGAAGCTTTTCATTTTCCTTAGTCATGATTTCAACTAAGCTTAAAATGAATTTTACTTTTTGACTGGTTGGTTTAGTTTCGCCAACGGCAAGATCGAAAGGGTTTATTGATAGATCTGTATCAACGCCTAGCTGAATATACTGGCCGTTAAAGTTTTCGCAGATCTTTTTGTATGACCCACCGATATCGACGATAAATATTTTCGGATTTTCTTTCATCATCTGCATCATCAAAATATTTGTCATGTAGGACTTACCGCTACCAGATCCACCGCTGACAATTTGGTTCGAGTTCGTTAGCTCACTGGTGAATGGGTTGAAACTGACAAGACTACCTAATCTTGATCTGAGCAAAATTTTCGGATCTTTATGACCACTCCAAGGGCCATATACTGGAAGAAGATCACATAAATTAGAAGTTTTGATTCTTTTTATTCTTTCCTTACATCTTGAATTTGGAATTGCGGCTTCACTGAAAATATCAAAAGCAGCTAAAGTTTCCTCCATTGCTTCGGCGCCGCCCATTTCACGAATCTTGACTAAAACCTCCGAAACTTTGTTATCTAGATCTTCAACCGAAGTAGACCGAACCAATACTTGCAGACTCATGTGGAAAACTTTTTCGCCTTGAGAGACCATTTGCTCAAGCAAGGTTTCAAGATCTCGAAATTTAGCTTCGGACTCTAAATCGGCCACCCCAACTTTTTTTCCGGCCACCATAGAAAATGCAATTCGCCGCTGAGTTTGCAATGTCTCAAGTTCTTTTTGCTGATTCGGAACATGAACCGTTAAGGATAATCTGGTATCAAAAGGTAATTCCCGAAGCTTTGCGGCCATAACTGCATAGGTCTGATCAGGCAAAAGCTTTAAAGAAATGACTCTATAATTATAGTCACTCATCATAAATCCTTTTTGATCAATGCCGACGTCAGTAAACAATAAACCACTCCGTAGATTATCGGGGTTAACAGAACCAAGAACGATTTTTCGATTTGGATTCCATTGCTGATGCATTAGCTTCAAAAGTGCCTCTGGATCTAAAAATTCCGGCTCAAGTCCTAAAGCTGAAAGACTTGAATTCAAATCATGCGAAAGTCGTTCACTCGTTGCCAGCTCGTGTTTCAATTTGTCGTCAGCAATTGCCTGAAAATCGTTGTGCCTAGAAAAGAAACTCGCTTTTTTTAACAGAGAACTATTTGCCTTGCGTCTTACGAATAAGAATAGACCATGACTTGGAAGTAATCCTCGCGCATCTAGATCAGAAAATTTCTCAACTCGCGCAGACGTCAATTCCCGAACAACATCGCTGTCGGAACAATCTGACAATTGATGTCTTTGCATTATTTCGGCGTTACCAGCTTTGATATCGCTCACAAGTTGAAAATCAATTTCTGGCGGCAAGCCATTCAAAAATTGAATCAATTTTTGTGAGTACTCATTAGCTTGGTCCACTGACCAGCAACTTGCGTCCGTCGGTTTAAGTTTAAACCCTAGACCAAATGAACCATCCGTAAAGATAATATGCTTTTCTTCAAGCCCCCAGACTTGTAAGTAATCAGCTAATTTTGCACTCATGCAGACTTCCTTTGTAAAAGAGTTGGCGCTGGCGTTTGATTTGTAGGATCAGGAAAGGCGGCAAGAACCCCAGGTTTTATTTGAAACCTGAGCCAATGAATTAAGTAATTGTCCGGCTTGCCACGCTTTGTGAATCTAATCGTCAAGGCGATTGCGGCACTAGGAAGCCAAACAAAAAGCATTTTCAAATTTGTTGTTCCAAATAAGAAATTTAAAATCGACATCGTTAAAAAAATGAAAAGCAGGTCGGGAACTTCAAATCCCATGATCATCATCTTTTTATCTAAGCATCGACTAACTTCGGTAACTTTTAATTCCATTTTATATACCCCTAAAAATAGGACCTCCGTGTTTGGAAGCCCCTGGTTAAAATTAGTGAATCAGTGATTGAATCCAGCTCACGATACTTGGCGCTCCGAATCCGATAGCGGCTCCGATGATCGCTAGGACCAAATGATTTCTGGCACTAGGGCTACCGGCTACAAATGAAAGGCCTGCGAACACAAGCCCTATGATTGCAACCAGCGGCAATATTGTGCCGATCAGTTTTGACTGAACGGCAGCAAGACTAGATTCAACGCTGCAAAAGCCAATCAATGGGAACGCGATAATTAGAATCAATGTAAGAGCAGAAAAAACCTTTTGATTATTCAATCCTACTTACTCCTTGTAATTTTGTTTTTGTGGATAAAGTGACATATACACATAAGCTCGAAGCATTGGAAATCTGACTTCCAAATAGCTTTGAAGTTTTGAGTCTAAAATTCCGTTTCCGACGGGATTCAAAAATTTGATTTGGTTTCTATTTTTATCGTCTGCAATCATGCGCGAATAAACCGTGTATCTATCAACGGCATTTTGATTCTTTACCAAATAGTATGTATACCCCGGAAACATCATGAGTCTGATTTTGTAATAGCTGGTGCCTTCATCTTTAAAGGCAGCACCAACTAATAGTTTTGCTTCAACTACATTTTCTTTGCGAAATCCCGTGAAGATTTCATGTTTTTCACTATGCTTATTCATTTTAAATTCCTTTGTCTGTTAAGTTATGCTGAGTTACGTCACAAGTAGCTCGAACTTTCTTTTGAAGTTCTAAAAATTTGTTAAAAACTAACGCTCTAGATTTTTCCGTAGGAGTTAATAATTCCCACAAAAAACTCAAGTCAGTTTCTAGCTGGCTAAGGTTCATTTTAAATTTTTCGTTGTTTTCTTGAGGTTTTTTAATGGTCTCAAGATGAGTCTCAATCTCTTGAATTTTACGAATCAGTTTTGAGTTAGCAGACAACTCAAGAACACTTAAAGATCCGTACCATTCGCGAAAATGGTGTTGAATATTTTTAAATTCATGGCCTAAAAATATTTTTGCCATAGATCTTTCGCTCGATTTCTGTCAATTTCTTTTTCAAGTTGAAAATCTTTAAATTCCGGCGGCAGTGGCTCACTGGCCCTGAATTCTCTTTTAAACCAATTGCGGACTCGTCGAAGGGCTTCGCTCACTTTTCGTCTTGAAATTTTATATTTTTCAGATTCATAAAAAATCTGTTCTAAAATTCCTGGCTTCTTCTGTTGCACTTTTTCTCCTTTTTTTGTTGTGAGACTCTAACGGTCTCGAAAGGTAATAAGAGCAAAGGCGTGCCAATCCGCTTACGCAGTGGTTAAAAATGTTAAGTATATAATTTCACTTTGTTTTTAGTTTTTTTATCGAGTCTCAACGGTGAGACTGAGTCTCACGGATCTCAGTGCGAGTCTCACTGACGTAGTGCAAAATGATACTGGAGTATCAAGTTTAAAAATCAATGCCAGAAAAAATAACGAAAACTCGTGCGATGTGGTTTCACTCGATTTTTAAGAAGTTATCATTGGCGGTCTAAATGGAACGGATTAGAAACTTATTGAATTGAGCTGTACACTTTTGTATTAAGCCGCTCGTTTAATGCTAGTTTTCCCATATGTCACCCATCGCAAAAATTCATTCAGGTCCTCAGATTGGGCTTCATGAGACCGTTCCCAGAGTTTGCTATCAAATAGGCAATAAAATCTGGATTTCGCCCGTGTGATTGAAACATTTAATCGTTTTGGATCAGAAAGAAAACGGAGCTCATCTTGATAGTCACCAGAACTACCAAACGATAAAAATATTGCTTCCTTTTCTTGGCCTTGAAACCTTTCAACAGTATCAACTAGAACTTTAGATGCTTCGTTGACTCCAAGTCGATGCTGTAAAGCTGAATTTACGAGGCCTGCCTGTGCGCGGTAAGGACAAATCACACCCACATTGTTTAAACTGAAATCGTCTTTAAGTATTTTTTCAATTTTGTCGCTGATAAAATCCGCCTCATTCTTTGAAGACTTTCCTGAAGTCAAAGAGTCAAATTTCTTAGACTCCACACAACCGTCAGGAAACAACGCAAAGCTACCGTTGAAAAAATCACGATCTGCAACTGATGCATGAGGGGTAAGTTTTCCTTTATAAAATTTTTCAGAAGACCAAGCTTGAATTTCACGTCGCATTCGGTACTGAGTCTCAAGCATAGGCGTTTCATCGTTGATGAGTAAGGAAAACACGTTATCAAATGGAAGTTCTGTATGTTCCGCTGCAAACACAGGTGGTAGCTGAAATTGATCTCCTACAAGGACAACACGTTTCGCAAGAAGCTCAAGAAAAGGCCAAAAATAAATTGGCACCTGACCTGCCTCATCAATAACTAGCAAATCAACTTTGGGCGCTGATTTATTATACGCAAGCTTATGAAGTGTTGATCCTATTAAGCTAGAGTTATTGACTTCTTTTTTAAAGTTTTGAAACACAAAGTTCGAATTTTCTCGGACGTTTGGATATAGCTCTCTTTTAATTTTTTCGGAATTTCCAACTCGGGCCCAATCATGTTCAAAATTGTCGCCGACGATTCGTCCCATTAAATTATCAACGGCTGCATTTGTAAAAGATGTTACGCAAACCTTCATGTTGGACTTTAAGGCTAGAGTAATAATGGCTTGGAGTAATTGCGTCTTGCCAGTACCAGGTGGCCCCTGGATCGCGCCGCTTAAATTGTTTTCAATTAAATAATCTATTGCACTTTTTTGGGTGTCATTCAGTTTTTCATAAAATTCTTTGAATTTTGAGTCTTGTGTAGAAAGCTTAAAATGATCATTTCCTAAAATTTTAGAGCCATTTGAATTGGAAATTTCACTGAGCTTTTTTATCAGTAAGTTATTGAATCTTACTGACGAACTTTTAAAAAGAAATACCTCATTAACGCCTTCAGCATCTAAAGGTCTTTCCCCTGTGACTAATATCTCAATCTTACCAGGCGCAGGATAAGAGACACCATCAACCTTCCAATCGTAAGATAAATTTACCGAGCGATCAGTATTGATTTTTTGAATTCTCATTTCTACTCTGTCTCCGGGCCTAAATCGCGAATAAAAAACGTCACCCGTTAACAGCCATTTAGAAAAGCCAATCTGTTTTTTAAAAATCAAAGGTCCTAATGCATCACCAGATTCACAAATACGACTAAGTGGTGATTCGGTTTCTAAACGATAGGTCGAATATTGAGCTCTTTTTTCAGACTCCAACATTCTTTCAAGGGACTTAAACTCTATTGTCGATTTTGGCTTCATAATCTATAGACGTTTCGGATTTATAAGCAGACAGTTTAAATGAAAGAATAAAACCAAGCCCTTGGTCGGAACCGGCTCAATTATTATCTTAGGATTTGTATCCATTCCCATATGGTGGACTTCATATCGAACTTCGCTTATTTGCAACTAGACCAAGCTCTTTCGCTCTTCTAAAGAACGTAGCCCTCGATACATTCAAAGACTTCGCAGCAAGCGTACGATCACCACTAGCATCAACAATAGCTTTTTCAAATTTTTTGCGCTCTTGGGTAAATAGAGTCGCGCCAGCTTTCCCAAGAAAAGAAACATTTTGCTTTGGTGTTATCAAATTTGATAGATCTGGAACAGCCTTGCAAACATCTTTTTCGCGAATAATTTTTCCTTCTCGACGATAGATCATTGTTTCAATGGTAGCTTCAAGTTGGCGAACATTTCCCGGCCAGTAGTAACTTTGGAGAAGTCCAATTGCTTCAGGCGTGATCGTGAACTCATTGTTAAACTTAGTCGCTAAAAAATGATAAACCAGTTCAGGAATGTCTTCGATGCGTTTTCGAAGTGGTGGGATTTCAATTTTGAACTTCGCAATTCGGTAAACAAGATCCTCACGAAAACGCTTTTCAATAACAGCTTTATTCAAATCAACATGGGTTGCGCAAATTGATTTGAAGCTGACAGATCTTTCTTCGGTTGCTCCAACACGTGATACTTTTCGCTCCTGCAAAACCCTTAGAAGTTTTGCTTGCTGGTTTAAAGGCATATCTCCGATTTCATCCAGAAATACAAATCCACCCTGCGCTGCTTCAAAAGCACCAACACGATCTTTATCAGCACTGGTAAAGGCTCCTCGAACGTGACCAAATAGTTCAGACTCGGCTACGCCGTCATTAATGGCCGCACAATGAATCGGAATAAATCTTTTAGCTGAGTCAGCAAGTTCAGCAATTGAACGCGCTACGACCTCTTTACCGGTGCCTGACTCGCCAGTTATTAGTATGTCTTTAACCCCAGACTGCGCTGCCTTCGCAATTTCTGCCTTAAGGTCCAGAATAATTTTAGATGAGCCAACAATCACAGCACTTTTTGATTGATTTAAAATAATTGAATGCCGTCGTAATTCTTTCCGCCTGATCGACTTTTGAACTGAGTCACGAATTTGTCCAACTTGCGCGGGCTTGGGTATAAATTGGGTTATTCCAGCATTCATGACTTCAATAAGCTTATGGGGGTTAGTTTCTCCACTTATTACAATGACATCGACTTCAGAATCTTTAGCTGCAATTTTACGAAAGATCTCTAGCCCAGTTCGATTGTCCCCAATAAAGTTCATATCCAAAAGAACAACGTCATAAAAGAAATTTTCAATAGCCATTAAACCTTGGTCAATATTTGCATACAGGTCAATGTGATAGCCGTGATCCTCGAACATGATAGGAATCTGGCTCAACCATTCAGAATCATCGTCTAAAGCTAAAATTCTAGGAACTCGTTCTTGATTCATAATTGAACCTCACGCGGCAGCTCAATTTCAAACCTGGCACCTTTTAAATCAATTGAATGCGAAGCTTTTATGTTTCCGAAGTGCGCTTCAACAATTTTTCGTGAGACTAACAACCCAAGACCAGAGCCATGAGTCTTTGTACTTTTTAAAAGCCGGAAGACACTTTCAGCTTTTGGCGGAAGTCCATGTCCATTGTCTTCAAAGGTGACTTTAACTTTGTTAGGCAAAATACTTTCGCAAGTGATTTTAATTTTCTTTTCTGCTTGTTGCTGATCTTCGACTGCTTCGACAGCGTTTTTTAAGATATTCGTGAATACTCGCTCAAGTTGAATTGGATCGTGGGCGGCGAACAGTGAATCCGGTCTTGTTTCAAAATCAATTTTAATATTTTTTGAAATCGCAATAGCCTGATTAGTCTCGATAGAGTTTTTCAGTGTTTTGATTAAATCAGAGAGAGTTGATTTAATTTTGATCTCGCGACTTCCATCCAAAGCTGTATTTACAATTGCTAGCAAATTAGGAAGCTTTGATTTTGATATCGTTAGTAGATTTTTAAAGCGCTCTTCAGATTGCTTTTCTGAAGCCAAATCAGTAGCGACCTGAAGAGATTGCAATAGCGTTCGAATGTCGTGAATTACACCTTGTGCAACTTGGCTGTAGACCACTTGCTCACGTTCACGAAAAGACTGGTTTAGTTTATCTGATATTTCTTGAAGCTCGGTCGGCCAGTTGTCGCAGGCTACTTTTTCGCCAGTTGAAATAGCCACAAGTGATTCGATAGGTTTTATAACATGTCTTTTTAAATATTTTATTTGCATCCAAAGACCTGAAATCACAATTAAACCAATCAGCGAAAAGCAGCTTACTAGCAGCAAAAAGTTAAAATGATTATAATATGTAATTCCCTTTATACTCGCCACCAAAGAAAATTTAGATTCCAAATTAGGAACTGGAACTTGAACCTGTATGTTGCCACTATTAAGTTGAGCGATTTGATTGATAGGAAGAATTTCAATTTGTTCAATATTGAAATATTTTTGCATTTGCAGTCTGACTGATTCTGGCGAACCACGACCTTCTAATAAAAGCTCAGCAGAAATTCGACGAGCCGCTTTTGTTGCCTTTTCCGCCAATTCCAATTTAGCTATTTCTGTAGCCTTGTTGTAGCTGAAAAAGCCAAGTGCAAAAAATAAAATTACACTTGCAGAAAAAGCAATAACCCCAGCAACAAGCCAAGAATGAAAAATATAATGCTTTATTTGCTGCGGCTTATTCATATCACTTCACAGTTTTGTCGAAAACAATTTCGCCTTCAGAAAGTTTGTAAACACTAACGCCCCACGGGTTTTTAAAGTATTGCGAAACGTTCTCTTTAAAGTTTTGTGCAAATTCTGTTTTATCTTTGGGCTTATATTTACAAATAATGTCAGACACATCTTGAATTGCTTTCAGCAAGGCTTGTGCAGAACCACTTGCTGGAAAAGCTGAAGCAAGACTTGGGTTCTTTAAAATTTCTTTTCCTAAATCGAAAAATTCTAAACCCTTACTAACAGGGGGCAGACCCTTCACTGTCATGCCGTTAACTTTTGAGAGTTGTGGCGAATCGTGGACAAATCCATATTTGGCGTCGCCCCAGCCATCTCCGCCAAGGAAATAAATTTTAGGATTCCACGTTGAAATAATTCCCATTAAATATGCAGACACCATTGAGTAATTTGGAATGAGGACGAAGTCTGGCTTTTCTTTTAGAAACAATTTTTTAAGACCATCAATATTAGGCTGTTCACCTGAAATTTTTAATTGGTGGCTATTCTTTAATTTTAGCTTCCTTGCAGAGGCATCAAAGCTTTCGGCAAAATCAACACAAGACACACAATCTTCGCTGACAATCGAAAGGTATTTGGCATTGGGTTTAAATTTATTTTTAACCTCACGAGCCAGCACTTCGGCCATTCGCTGATTTGACTGAGCCAGTGACAGGTGTAGCGAATTCAACTCAAATACTTCTTTTGCTGAAGCCATTATGCTCACGCTGGGCGTTTCTGGGGCACCCTTAACAGCTAAAAGGTAATGGTTGCTTCTTCGCGGTCCAACAATAAGCCATGCTCCAGAAGCTTCAGATTTTTTTGCTTGCTCAAAGGCTTGCAAGTTATCACTGGCATCATAGAAAACTTTTTCTTCAGTTATTTCATAGCCGCACGATTTTAGCTTTTCACGAGTCAGGTCCTTGCCTGTTTGTACCGCGTATTCATATTCTTTTTGAAAGCGTTCTGAAGACGTCGTGTCTCTTGGCGCTAATGCTTCCATAAAAGAAATTTTAACTTTTATTAGCTGCTTGTTATCAGACAGCGAAAAGGCCGAAGCTGAAAATAATAAATTCAACAAACATATTATCAAAAATTTCATGCAATTTTTTTCCATGTCAAAATCGCACGACCAAACGACTCGTCAGGTGATGTTAACGTTAAAATATTATTTTCAAGTTTCGCATAACGGATTTGTTCTTTCCCGATGCGGGTTGGATTAGAAGCTTGAGTTACTTGGTGCTTTACTGTTGTTGCATCTACGGCAAATGTCCCCGAATAAAAAAGTATTGAATCAAAATAATTTTGAGCTTCGACCGCAGATTTTTTTTCTACATCTCGGTTGATGCTTACGCTCATGTGGCCTGATGAAGTGTAGATTAATAAACCTTGAGCATTGGTTCCCCAGTCGCGTAGTCCATTTTCTGAAGATTCAATTAAGAAGCGCTCTAGAAGCCATGTTCCGACGATTTGATCTTTCATTTTCCACCTCATTCTGCATTATCAGATGGCACCTTTAGACAATGAGACTATTTCTTTGTCAACTTATTGAAACTAATGGATTTTCAAATTTTGATTGTGAGACTTGAGTCTCAAATTTCAGTAAGTTATCGAATTATCTGCGTAAAATTTGATGCTTAAATCGCATAAAGACATCCATATTTAGATGCGTAGCGCTATTTAAGTAATTACTTTTGATCATTTATCAAAGAGCTTCCCCCTCCGATTCTCGGATAAATATTGCTTTCACTTGTGCTGGCTTGGCGCGATTACACTAAGTTAATCTAATTATTCGATTACAGTTCACAAAATTTTCATTCTAGTAAACGTTGATCAACGCTGAAAAGAAGGCTTTTTGTTGTGGTGTTTGCTCTGGTGAGCCTAGGTAAAAATCATCTATGAATTTCAAACAATATCCTGCGTTGAGTCAGGTAATTGTTTATGTCTTTACTGGTCAGGGATTGTCATTGACCATACTGAAATGGCGCAAAAAAACTTGGAGCAAAAGATTATGAGTGAAGCTGAACCGTGGCTCAGTGTTGAGCAAATTTCCGTACATCTTAGTGTCTCAAAGGAAACGATTTATCGCTGGCTGGACAAGCAGAAGATTCCAGCTAGCAGGATCGGCAAACTCTGGCGATTTCGCGCCTCAGATGTTGATGAATGGGTTTTGAGCGGAGGTGCTTCAGTAGCCCCAACTCACGATTCATCAAAGGATACAGGGTTAACTTAATTATGCTTAAACTTGAAGAATTAAAACCTAATATTTACGTTCGCGGTTTGGTAGGCGATGAAGTAATTCAAATCGTTGCAACAGTACCTGTCGGCACCGAATCTATGACAGTGATTTGCAAAAACAATAAAGGGCACATACATGAGCAACTGCTTGGCCGCTCCCATGAGGCCAGCATCTCGCTGGTTGAGGTTGCGTCGCGCCCGTGGAGTTTTGCTGCCGAAGGGACTTACTTCAAGCTAGCTCTTGAAGCACAGCGAATTAGATTGGCTCATCTTTTTGATCCGATGATGGCGGTACACACATCAAATGTGGACCCGCTGCCACACCAAATTACCGCAGTTTATGAATCCATGCTACCTCGTCAGCCTCTTAGATTTGTACTCGCGGATGATCCAGGCGCGGGAAAAACAATTATGGCGGGGTTGTTAATTAAAGAGCTAATTATGAGGGGTGATGCAAAACGCGTTCTAATCGTTACGCCGGGCTCGCTCTCGCAACAATGGCAGGACGAGCTACTCGAAAAGTTTGGTCTGCCCTTTCAAATTTTCAGCAAAGAAAAACAAGAACAATCAGTCACGGGTAATTATTTCGAAGAGGCGAATCATTTAATTTGTCGCCTCGATCAGCTTTCTCGAAATGAAGAATTGGTTGCTAAACTGTCTGCCACCGAATGGGACTTAATTATTGTCGATGAAGCACATAAAATGGGGGCAACATATTTTGGTGGTGACCTCAAAGAGACTGATCGCTTCAAGCTCGGCAAAAAATTAAGTTCGTTAGCCAGACATTTCCTTCTAATGACTGCCACCCCGCACAACGGTAAAGAGGAAGATTTTCAGCTATTCATGTCACTCCTTGATGGTGATAGATTTTACGGCAAGTTCCGCGAGGGAGCACATAAAGTTGATGTTACAGACATGATGCGAAGAATGGTTAAAGAGGAACTTCTAAAGTTCGACGGTACAAAACTATTCCCAGAGCGAAAAGCTTATACGGCGGCTTATGATTTATCAGACGCTGAAGCTGCACTCTATGCAAAAGTTACTGATTACGTTCGCGAAGAAATGAATCGTGCTGACAGAATAGAGGACAATGGAAAGAGAAAAGGCACTGTTGGCTTTGCCTTGGCGTCCCTGCAAAGACGCTTGGCCTCAAGTCCCGCCGCCATTTATGAATCGTTAAAGCGAAGGCATAAAAAATTAGAGTTGAAGCTAGAGGAATTAAAATTGGTCCGACGTGGCCAATTGAATTCTGAAATCCTTGCAAAGTATGACCAAACTATTTCTGAAGATTTGGATGAAGCGGCAGACGAGTTGAATGCAGAAGAATACGAGAACCTCACTCAAGACGTTGTTGATCAAGCAACTGCGGCCCAAACTATTGAAGAGCTTTCTGCCGAAATTATTATTCTAAAAGATTTAGAAGAAGATGCTCGAAGAGTTGTTCATTCCGGTGAAGACCGTAAATGGACCGAACTTTCAAAACTCCTGCAGGACACACCTGAAATGAAAGACGCTTCCGGCAGACTTCGCAAGCTCATCATTTTTACTGAAAGTAGAGACACCTTAAATTATCTCCATGATCGTATCGTGCAAATGCTGGGCAATCAAGAATCGGTAGTTACCATTCATGGCGGCACTAACCGCGATTTACGGCGACAAATACAAGTTCAATTTAGAAGTCACCCAAATGTTTTGATCTTAATCGCAACGGATGCGGCTGGCGAAGGTGTGAATCTTCAGAATGCCAATTTGATGGTGAACTATGATCTGCCCTGGAATCCAAACAGAATTGAACAGCGCTTTGGTCGTATACATCGTATCGGTCAGACCGAAGTGTGCCATCTTTGGAATATGCTCGCAAAGGGCACGCGTGAAGGCGAAGTCTTTCAGCGACTTCTAGAAAAGCTAGAAGTTCAGAGCAGAGCCTTAGGCGGAAGAGTGTTCAATGTTTTAGGTGAGGCCTTTGATGGCATTTCGCTAAAAAAACTTTTGATAGAGGCGATTCGTTATGGTGAGAGTGCCGAAGTGCGCGCAAGACAGAGACAGGTAATCGAAGGTGTTCTTGATACAAAAAACTTATTAGAGATCATGCGCCGAAATGCGCTGGTTGAGCAGCACATGAGCCTTGAGCATCTTTATAAAGTTAAAGATGACATGGATAAAGCCGAAGCCCGCAAGCTCCAACCGTATTTTATTAGATCATTTTTTAAAGCTGCACTTGAGTCTCTTGGTGGTGACATGAAACCACGAGAAAATGGCCGCTGGGAAATTAGAAATGTTCCACCAACTATTCGGGAGCGTGACCGAGTCATTGGTGAAACTAGAACGCCTGTAGCTAAAGCCTACGAGCGCATCTGTTTTGAAAAACAAGACATTCGAGTTGATGGTAAGCCGATGGCTGACCTCATACATCCGGGCCACCCCATGATGGCTTCGGTCACCGACATTATTCTTGAAAACCATCGCAAGATATTAAGAGAAGGTACAATTTTAATTGATCCTTCGGACGATGGAATTGAGCCCAGAGTTATTTTTATGCTTGATCATGGAATTCGTGAAAGTTCCGGCAATCAACGAACTGTTTCTCAACGGCTCCAGTTTGTTTCGATTGACCAAACACTGAAGCCAATCAACGCAGGCTGGGCTCCGCATATTGATTTGCGCCCAATCTCTGCTGCCGAGCGAGAACTTGTTTCAGATGTTGTTTCCACTTCTTGGGTTAAACAAGACCTTGAAGCGAAAGCGCAGGAGTTTGCATCACAGCACCTTGCTCAAGCCCATTTTGCTGAAATTAAAGAACGCCGAGAAACACAGTCTGATCGAATTCTGGCAGCAGTTCATGAACGCCTAACAAGAGAAATTGATTATTGGTCAGACCGTTATATAAAACTAAAAGAGGAAGTTTCTGCTGGTAAGCAACCAAGGATGCAACCTGAAAATGCCAAGCGCCGAGTAGATGAACTTACTGCGCGTTTAGAGCAGCGCAAACGTGAAATTGCAGTAATGAGAAATGTCATTTCGGCAACGCCAAACGTGATCGGCGGCGCATTGGTTATTCCGGCTGGGCTGCTGGCACAAAAATCTGGTGAAACAACATTTAGTGTGGACGCTGCTGCTAGAAAAAGAATTGAACTTGCAGCGATGCAGGCTGTTGTTGAAGTAGAGCGATCATTTGGTCATGCCGTGATTGATGTTTCTGCAGAAAAATGCGGATGGGATATAACTGCGCGCCCAGCCGCTCGCGGAGATAAGCTTCCAGCCGATCGACACATCGAAGTTAAGGGTAAGGCAAAAGGACAATCAACTGTCACGATTACCGCGAATGAAATTATGTATGCACTTAACCAACAGGATAAATTCATTTTGGCGATTGTGATCGTAGATGGTGAAACGACAGAAGGCCCATTTTACATTAAGAACCCATTTGAAAATGGACCCGGTTTTGGAGAAGAGAGTCGCAATTTTAACCTGAGTCAATTTCTCGGTCGAGCTGTTAAGCCAGAAACAACTTTGGAGAAACGATGAATTTTGAAGTGAAACGACCACGAAAGTTAATTGAAGTCGCCTTACCACTGGATGCGATAAATATTGCCTGTGGTAAGGAAAAGTCTATTCGTCACGGTCACCCGAGCACTCTGCATCTATGGTGGGCCAGACGACCACTCGCAGCTGCGCGTGCGGTCATATTTTCGCAACTAGTGAATGATCCTGGATATGAACGCGATTTGGGAAGAGGGGTAAATAAAGCGAAAGCCGACTCAGAACGGCAGCGCTTATTTCGGATCATAGAGCGAATGGTTTTATGGGAGAATTCAAACAACGATGCGGTTTTGAAAGAGGCAAATGCGGAAATTCGAAAGAGCTGGATCGAAACATGCCAATTAAATAAGGATCATCCTCAGGCCGACGAGCTTTTCAATCCAGAAAAGCTTCCTTCATTTTATGATCCATGTGGTGTTCACGCAATTTCTTCCGCTTTAAATTGGCGCGGTTGATTGCCTCTGGTTATTGTAATTAGCGAGAAGTCCTGCATCGTTTTTAATATTTC
>JAWXAY010000037.1:0-9560 GCA_034439715.1 Pseudomonadota bacterium | reverse complement strand
TAAGGCCTTATTCTAAATCGTGCGCTTTAAAAGTCAGTAGGCAAACCACATTTGGTTTACCTACGCAAAAATACTCAGACCACAACAATGATTGAAGTGCTTAGTGAGCCGCAGTTGGTTGCGATGGCCGTTTAGTACGAAATTCTTTTTTAAATTCTATGCTTGCTTGTTTTCGTTCTTCCCTCTCACGGTCTTCTTTTTTGAACGCATCAAAAAGAATGGGAACTTGCTCTTCGCATACCCTTCCGTCTTCGAAGACAAGGGTCTTCTCGCGATCACCCATTCTAACAACTAAATAATTATAACTACCCCTATACTATAAGTCCTGCCAACCGACCATAATGGTTTGGTCGTTGAGAGATACTTTTTTTGCCCGAAGGAGCTTCGTGGCGGCAGATATTCCAGATAAGCATTTTCCAAGTTCTGAGCCGCGTTGAATTTCTTCCGTTATTCTTTCCAATCCCTCTTGGTTTTTTGATGAGTAAATTTCATCTTGCCGACGGTAGAGATTGATACTAAGCAGAACTTCTAACGAGTTATCTTCTTTTTCTTTTGTGGCCTTAGTTTGGTCTTGGGCCAAGCTAGAAACTGCGACGAAAAGCGTAATTAAAGATATGATAATTTTTTTCATAATGTTCTCCTGCGATCCTATTAGTGCACGGCCCGTGCCATTTGGCGTTCAAAATTCATACGCAATATTAGATCGTTATATTTTTGCCGAAGTTAGTTTAGTTACTTTAGCTCGAGAGTGATTGACAGCTGTCAATTTCTTTTACAAATTTCTTTGACAGCCGCTTGCTGCCGTGAACTAAATCATTCTAAAAGGCGGGTTGACTACTATTGCACTGAATAAAAATCATCTGTCATTTAATCAAAATTTACATATTTTTGTACTTGGGTCCACTGCCACCCTCACGCGGTTGCCAGCCTGGGCCCAAAACATCGGTGGCCTTACAGTCCACACAGTTTGGGGCATTAATGACGAGATTTCCATCCCGAACTTCATAAACTCCCGCTGGACATAAGCTTGAGTAAAACTCCGCCACTTCTTTGGGAATATCTTTAACGGTAGTTAAGTGGGGCGGAATATCATCACGTGTTTTATTTCCGGAAAGGTAAACGGCATCTACTTTACTGAGTGTCTTGACTTTGCGCTGTGGTGGAAGAGGAGCGCTTTCAGGAGGAGCCACGAATTTAGTTTCGCCGGCATCGGTATTATGGGGGCCATTATACCCCGGAAAAAGACCATTTGTTATTGTTAAGAGGGCAGCCTTAGCACCACCGATAAAAAAACCATCTTTAAAAACGTGCCTCATATGTCGAGTGTATTTAAGATCGCGATAGATAACACTTTCTTTAATCCTATTGTCATATTGACTGAGTGTCGCATGCGAAAAATTCTGATTTTTGAGCGCTTCAAAAATAGTACGTGCCGCATAAATTCCTGATAGCATCGCATAGTGAATTCCTTTTAGCGCCGGAACGTTTACTAAACCTACGGCATCTCCACAGAAAAGAATACCATCGCCATGGAAGCGCTTAGGTAGCGCATAAAATCCACCTTCGGGAATTGTTTTAGCGCCCCACTCTATAATTTCGCCATCATTCAGATATTCTTGAAACAGCGGGTGGCCCTTCATGTTTTGCAGCAAGCGATGAACATCGAGATTGTGAGCGCGGTAATCCAGCCCAACGACCAATCCCAGTGCAGCCAAATCATTTCCCATTGGATAAAAAAAGCTACCGCCAAAGGCATCGCGGGGTAGTGGCCAACCCATAGTATGTATTACTTTATCAAGTGGTTTTTTTAGTTTCCAAAGTTCTTTAACTCCGAGCGCGAAAATTTGTGGAGAATCTGCCGAAATGGATTGCCACTTTCTGTAAGATTGAGTCAACGGACCGCGCGAACCTTCGCACAGTACTGTGACTTTTGCTGTGATATCTGTAGGCGGCAGGTAGTTCGAGCCGGGGTCGCCGTTACGGTTTAGGCCGGCAGGTGTGGTTCTTACCCCACATACGGCGCCGTCACGCACGATTAAGGCGTCGGCCGGAAAGTTAGTGAGGATATTTATACCTAAGCCTTCGGCCTGGGCTCCTAACCAGCGCACTACCTCTGAGAGCGAGGCTAAATAATTTCCGTGATTTTTCATTGTGGGGGGTGTGGGCAGTTTTATTTTTGCATTCTCGGTCAGCATATAGACCGCCTCGCCAGCAACGGGTCCCTTAAATGGAAAGTCTTCGATTTTCATTTCAGGAAATAATTCTTTAAAAGCCATGGGATTAATTACAGCTCCCGATAAACTGTGGTTGCCCAGTTCCTCAGACTTTTCGAGAACGCCAATGTCGATATTGCCAATGACACTGCCGCCAGACTCTTTTTCTTTTTTGACAAGTCTAGCAAGTTCAATAGCGCCGGCAAGCCCAGCTGGACCACCGCCAACGAAGACGACGTCTAACGGGACCTGCTCCCCGAGAGTCGGGGGATCTTCTAAAATATACCTATTCACAGGAGCAGGCAGCTGATATCGCGAAGGGATAATCTCATTTAGTGGTTCAGACATTTCTTAAGTAAAAGGGCATAAGTTAGCGCAGTCAATGGAATTTTTACCCAGTTTTGGCACAGCCCGTGCAATTAGAACTGCCAATTGGTGTAAGGTTGAACGTAAAGGACTCCGGATGATAAAAATCGCAAACTGTGTCACTGGGATCTCAATTTTTGTTATTCAATTAGCCTTTGGCACCAGCCATGCCAATACCTGCGCCCAACAATTTAGGAGCAATCCGCCACTAAATATTCCTTTCTTTCCACTATTGCCCCAGCATGAAGATCAAAAGCCAGATTATGAAAAATTTGTTGTAGAAAATTACGGCTACAAAGATTTGAAGTGGATTAAAATAGAAAAGGGCGACATCCCAGTTGTAGTTAAGGGACAGATTGATGAGTCGAAGGTGCGCCCTCTAATCGATACGTCGAAAGCTACACCCGATCCTCAATACCCCGATGTAGAACTAACTGTGGTCGGAGGTGGCATAGCGGGACTGACCTCGGCGTTTTATGCAGCAAGAAATGGCCTTATTAAAAAAATTCTAATATTGGAAAATAAGGCGCGTTTAGGTGGCATCGCCATGTGGAATGAAGTTGCAGGTACTATCTTTGGTGAGGCCGGTGCTTACTTTACTAAGCCAGAAATGTTTGCTCGGCTAATCGCAAAGCACATAGGGCTTTGGGATACTCTAGAGAATTACGAAATTCCTGAACATATTGACTCGTACTTTTGGAATAAAAAATTGTATATCGGCTGGTGGGAGGATTTGAAAGTTTTAAACAAAATGCCTGCAGATTTTGCGGCTTTTTTATACAGACTTAAGAACTTAGATGGCAAAGGTGAGATATTTATTCAACCGATGGAAGACGCCGAGAAAATTGAACAGTATGATAACCAGACGATGTTAGAGTGGCTAAAGGAAACGCCGAGTTACATCAAAAATCTAGCAGATAGCGGCGACCCCATTGCCAAAAAACTTTATGACAATCTGACAGCGCCTGACAAAAAAGGTGATCAGAAAGATCAGTGGGCCCAAATGTTTGATAGCCTTAAGGCCCGATTGGGTATGAAAAACGTCAACGGAGAATTGCAGCTCTACGGCCGATCAGCCGGTGGCGAACACCCCAGCGTTCTAAACGCTGCGATGTTTCTAAACTTTTATATCTCTGAAGTTGGAATGCGATATACAGGGCCCGAGGGTTCGGGTTCCGTTGCTAAAGTTCTGTTGAAGGCGATGGAGAAGTATAAAAAAGAAATTAATGTAAGAACAGAAGCAACCGTAGCCTCAATTGAACCCATGCCGGATGGAAGTAGCCAAGTTTATTATAGAAAAAAAAATGGAGAGATATTTAAAGTAAGATCTAAAAATGTCGTGTACGCTTCGCAGTTGGGATTTTCTCCCACTGTCATTAAGACTTTTGATAAAAACGCGGCACCTGAAAAATTTGAAGCTCTTGATAAATTAGAATATCGTCATTACATCGTCATTAATTTACACTTACAAGGTCATCCTCACGTACCAAAAACTTATGATCTTTGGGTGCGAAACGACAAAGGCTACGACCAAATGAAAATTACGGATATAATTGATGGTCGTTGGATGCATTTTGAAGGAAAGCCATCCAGTGAGCGGACTGATAATCGGGGAGTTGCTACCATATACGTTCCGCTGCCTAAAAACCTAACGCTCGAACATATGAGCGAAAAACAGATTCTGCGGCTTTCTCAATCAGCAATTAATCAAGGGTTAAGGTTTATAAATGAAAGCAACGGAGCGCAAGGAGTGGGACCAGTAGTCGCGCAAATTAATGTTTGGCCCAATTCCATTCATATAGCTTCAACGGGGCATTTCAAACGTATGAAAGCCTTTAATGAACCATTTAAAAATATTTTCTTTGCTCATAGTAATATGGGCACACCTTCTATTGAAGAGGCTATGGTTCGTGGTTTTTTTGCAGCGCTAAAAATTCACTCTGAGCGAACCGGAATCCCTTACGAAACTTTGATCGAAGAGGCAAAAAAAGAAATCGAAAGTATACCCGACAAAGAAAAGACTGATCACGGCGCGGGCCATGACGATATGTCACCCCGGGTTGCTAATTAGTAGATCTTTGAAGGGTTAAAACGCTTCCGCCCGCCCCACCTACCCAACAGAAAATCGGCTGTAGTAGTTTTTTCGGGGATTATAAGGAATAAATCCCAGCGCCTCTAATGAATTCTGCGTCAGGTATTTTAAGGTTCCATTAAAGTCTCCTCCCCAGTTTAGAATTCTTGTAAATGGCCGGGCCAACCAGAAAGTTCTATTCTGTTTTTTTAGACCTGCGCCCCGACTTATTCGAAGCGCAATGGCGCCTGTCAGTGCGCTTATAAAATATCGATAGAGCTCACGATTATGAATTTTTAAAACAAAATGTATGTGGTTAGATTGAATGGCCCTTTGGTAAACTCTCACACCAAACTTTTTAGCCTGAGTATTGATCATATCATCTATGTACTTACGAAAGCGAAAAAACGAAGCTGTTCCTTTAGCCTTATCAGAGCGCAACACTAAATGAATAGGGTGCCGATGAGAAAGCGGCCTTTGGTTTTTCCTTCGTCCATTTAATAGCATGCCGCCAAAAAATCTGAGATCTTTTCGATCAAGAAGTTTAAGTTGTTTCACATTTCCCCCTGTTTTTCGCTTTAGTACCTTTGTGCTTTTGAAATGCAAATTAGGGGGCGCAGGTGCAGTAGATATTAGAAGTAGTTAAAGATTAAAAGGGTCCGGTAAACGGAAGCGGCGGAACTGCGAAGCCCTATATGTCAGAAAAGATGTCGTGTTGGATTTAATTTAAATATTTAGGACGATTGAGGTCAGAGTCATGGCATATCGGAAGTTTTCAGATGAACAGAAGCGAATGTGGGTTAAGAAATTTCTTACACGGGGAAGCAAGTCAATTGAGGTTTTTTGCAGAGAAAACGCCTTAAGTGCAACTGCGATATATAAATGGATTAATAAGTACGGTAGAACTGACGACATGAAACCACTTGCACGAACACCAAAAGATTGGACACCGGAAGAAAAATTTAGGGCCGTGATGGCTTTTGACAGTTTAGCTGTTGAAGATCAGGGTGCATATCTGAGGCGAGAGGGCGTTCACGCAGATCACATCGAAATGTGGCGCGAGAAGATGCAAAAGTCTCTAGAGCCGGAGACACAAGATAAGCGTACTGAGCGCGGCGAAATGGTTTATAAAATTTTAGATCTAGAAAAAGAGCTTTTAAGAAAAGATAAGGCCTTGGCTGAAGCGGCAGCAATTTTGATTCTCAAAAAAAAAGTCGACTTGATCTGGGGAACCGAGGATCCAAAGTGAGTTTGCTGGATCGAAAACATTTGTCGGGATTAATTGAAGAAGCTGTGATTGCGGGTGCGAGGCGGAGCGAGTGCTGTAAGATTTTAGAATTTAGTGTTCGCACTCTTCAGCGCTGGGAAAAAGCGCCTGATCAGTGTGATCAAAGGTGCGGCCCAAAAACGGTATCGCTAAAACAGTTCACCAAAGAAGAACGGATTAAAATCATCGAGATTGCAAACTCGACCGAGTACAGAAATTTGCCACCGTCTCAGATCGTGCCAAGGCTTGCTGATTTTGGAATTTACCTAGCGTCAGAGAGTAGTTTTTATCGAATCTTGAAGCGGGAAAATTTAGATGCGCACCGATTGAATACGAAGCCAAGAACGCATTTGCGGCCGGCCGCGGTGATGGCGACTGTTCCGAATCAGCTTTGGAGCTGGGACATTACTTACTTAAAGAGTCCAATCCGGGGTCAGTATTTTTTCTTGTACATGATTATGGATATTTTTAGTCGAATGATTGTGGGTTCAGAAGTTTACGCTTGTGAAAGTGCGGAATATGCAGCTGTATTGATTGCGGATGCAGCAGGACGACAACAGGTTCAGCAAGATCAGCTAACACTACACTCTGATAATGGTGGCCCCATGAAGGGTGCCACGATGCTAGCGACGCTTCAGAAGCTTGGTGTGGTTCCTTCATTTAGTCGGCCAAAAGTGAGTGATGACAATCCGTTCTCAGAATCACTTTTTAAGACTTTGAAATATCGTCCATCGTATCCTGACGGTGCGTTCGCCAGTCTTCGTGAAGCAAGGGAATGGGTTGATCGTTTTGTAAGTTGGTACAACTTTGAGCACCAGCATAGTGAAATTAGCTTTGTGACACCGGCATCGAAGCATCATGGTCAAGACCTCGCGATACTTCAGAAGCGGACAAAGATTTACGAAGAAGCTCGAGCTAAAAATCCACAGCGTTGGTCAAAAAATATTAGAAAATGGAATCAGATAACAGAAGTTTACTTAAACCCGACGAAGGAGATCCGGCAAGCAATGCAAACCGCTGCAAAACCTGCGGCTTAGAAACAAGCGCGACATCTTTCTTGAAATTTTCCGAAATGGAGGGAAGGAAGAACAGGTGAGAAAGGTAAATCAACATAAATAAGTTGAGAACGAAAAATCAAAAGAAATAATAAACTACAGTTTTCGAAATTTACAGATCAAAAGAAACTAAATCTACAAAAACTGCACACTATTTAAACTAAAACCCCACAACTAAAAAAGCGAGCCAAGACAAAAGTCTTGTTGAAATTACAATTTTTTTAAGTTCTGATTATTATTGAAGATGAATATTGATTCAAAGCTGAGTCGTAGAAATTTTATTAAAGTTTGTGGAGTAGGGGGATTTTCACTCTACTTGCAGGGCGATTATTATAATATTTTAGGGAACTCCCTCTCTCAAAATAGCCCCAAGGATAATATCGGCCCTATTGAAACGATCGATGCGCTTTCACCAAGAAAATTTTACGGCGATTCTTTCAAAGCCGCTCACAAATACCTTCGCGATGGAGATCCCAGCAAAATTAAACCTACTCGGAAAGAGAAAAAACGACTTGTAATCGTAGGCGGGGGCTTAAGCGGTCTTTTTTCAGCAAGTCTATTGAAAGTCTACGATCCTTTAATTCTAGAGCAGGGCCCTCGACTTGGGGGCAATGCCCAAGCTCAGAGCTGGCGTGGCCTGGAATACCCACTGGGGTCAGCTTATGTGGTAAAGCCAGCCAAGGGCAGCGAGATTGAAGCTCTGTTCAAGCAATTGGGATTATTAACCCTCGGTAAAAGTTATGATACAGAAGACCCGTCACTCATGGACGGAAAATTAAAAAACGATTTTTGGAGAGCTAAAGATATCGACGCAGACCCCAAACAGCGGTCTACACTTATTAAATACTTTGAAGATATGGGAAGCAATCGAAATGGCTTAGTTTACCCCGAAATTCCAGTCATCGATGAATCTCAGTGGGAATATATTAAATCTTTAGATAAACATTCATTTTTGTCGTTTTTAGAAAATTTATTAAAGGCCCCACTAGACCCAGTTATCAAGTCGTACCTTGATAACTATTGTTACGGAGCCTTTGGCGGTTCGGTCGATGAAGTGAGTGCCGCTTGCGCACTTAACTTTTACTGTGGCGACCAGACAGAACTTATGGTTTTTCCGGGCGGGAATGCCCAAATCACTCAAGCACTATATAATGATTTAGATAAAGTATTATCTCCCGGGAATATTCGCACCAATGAACTGGTAGTTAGCGTGAGAGTCGAGGGCCAAAAGACTTTCGTGACGTCGATAAGATCTGAGATAAGATCTGACTTAAAAAACGAAACCTTAGTGGTGACTGAAACCGAATGCGAAGCTGCGATCATGTCGTGCCCCAAATTTGTAATAAATAGGGTCTTGCAGGACATTGAACCAGAGCGACGAGCGGCGATTTCTAAAATGAAGTATCGCCCTTACCTCACTGCCAATATATTGTTAAATGTTCCTATTGAAAAGTTTTTTTACTCGCTGCGCGTGATCGAATCTTCAGGTTTTAATCACATGTCTACCGATGTGGCTTATGGTTCGTTTGCCTCTAATAAATCAAATAACACGGTATTGACGATCTATCGACCCTTGGGAAGAGAAGGTGATCGAGTTAAGCTACTAGAGCCCGCTGCCTACGAACGGTTTCGCAAGAGTTTTGAAGACGAGCTCAGAGAAAAAGTATTTTCAGTTTTAAATCTTAAAAATAGCGACATATTTGATATTCGAATATCTCGGTTTGGGCATGCCCTGCCACTAGCAGCTCCTGGACTATTAGTCGACGATGTAGGGCCAAAGGTCCGCGCTCCCTTTAAGGATAGAGTATTTTTTGTGGAACAGGACAACTGGGCTTTGCCTGCCGTTGAGACATGTTTTCTAGAGGCGTCTTATTTTAGGTCTCGCGTCGAGAAAATCTTAAACGCCTAAAAAATAAATTTTAAATAGTATCAATATTTTTTGTATCTCGCCGAAGAGTTTTGCGGCTCTTATGATCAATCTTTTAAAAAGGAGAAAAAATGACGACGAGCAAAAACTATAAATATGGTAAATACACCTGCAAAGCCTACAAAAAACCAGTAGGAAAAGGCTTCGAAGTGGGATTTACATTTGGTAACATTCCAGTATTTGTGGGTAATTTTATCCATACGACTGAAGCCAATGGTTGGTGGACAATGATGAACAAAGAGATCAATCGATTCTCAAAAAAATACTGGACGACACAAAATGCCCCCATGGCATGGTACAGCAAATTCTTGTCTCATTATCTTTATAAATGTTATTATAATTTTTTAGAAGGCAAGTTTACTAAGTATCACCGTACTTTTAATAAAGCGGTTAAAACGCACGAACGTAAGTATACCAGCTGGAGAAAATTTACTCCTACCGCGACAACTGACCGACTTTACTTTCGAAAAGCGGCTTAATTCTTTCTAATATTACTTTATTTTCTAAGAGGGCCACACACACCATTTTGTGTGGCCTTTTCTATTTAAAACTTTTTAAAGATCTGAAAAATTTTGAGACATCATCGGGTCCAGAAAAATAGCTGGTAATTTCTTTTTTGTATTTTCCCAATGCATATATTGCATGTATCGTTCAACGTAGC